>JAEZKP010000095.1 GCA_023436145.1 Fibrobacterota bacterium
TATGGAGTCTCTCCTCACTAACTATGAGGACAGGCAATGATTGACCAGTGAATCTCTCAAACTCACACATCCAGGCTTTCGAAAGAATCCTGCATATCAAAATACAGGACCGGTTATTTGGTAAAGACGTCCCAAAAGACGCCTCCACCTTATAACCGGTCCTTTTTTATTTTGCACCGATGATCAATAATATTTTTTGGAAGAAGTTACTCTTTTGACAATTTCTGCACTTCTTTGGAGATTGTGAAGATCGCTTTCGGAAAGCGGTACCTCTACAATTTTTTCCACTCCATTTTTACCGATCATTACTGGAACCCCTATACAGGTATCGTTAATTCCGTATTCGCCCTCCAGAAGCACTGAGCATGGGAGAATGCGCTTCTGATCCTTAAGAATACTTTCAATAATTACTACTACACTGGATGCGGCAGCAAAGTACGCACTGGTACCCATTAGTTTTACAATTTCACCTCCACAGTCTCTGGTTTTTTGAGCTGATTCTGAAAGAAAAAAATCGTCAAGGAAATTAGTTACTGGAACACCATTTACTGAAGAACAATTGTATAGTGGCAACATTTCATCTCCATGACTTCCCAGGACTAAAGTTCGGACATCTTTAGTGCTGCAATTAATACTTTCGGCCAGGATGCTCTGAAAACGGATACTGTCAAGAATCCCAGCCATACCTATAACACGGTTTTTCGAAAAACTGCTCAGTTTCACCATGGAATAGGTCATAGCATCAAGTGGATTGGTTACCATGATTATGATAGAGTCTGGAGCATAAGTTTTGATTGCTTTGGCAATGGACTCGATGACCGGGTAATTAGTAATGAAAAGATCATCACGACTCATACCTGGCTTACGGGGAAAGCCGGCAAGTATTACACACACATCTGCATCTATTATTTCCTCCGGATCAGAAGACCCTTTGACAGATACATCTGCATTAAAAACAGAAAGTGATTGTTTAATGTCTATTGCCTTACCTATGGCAATTCCTTGCCGATCTGCTGTATCCAGGAGTATAATATCCCCCAATTCTTTAATAGCGCAGAGAAAAGATGCAGTACCACCAACGTTTCCAGCTCCGAAGAATGCAATTTTTTTTCTGCTCATTAACAGCCCCTGTCTCAATAGAATTGATGAAAAAACACTATCTTTGCATGTAATAAAAAAAGGAAAAAGAATCTGAATTTGAAATGAAAGAATCGAAAAATGGGAGAAGAAATGCAACCTTGGGAATGTCTGCAGACAAAAACTGCTTGCAATCCAGAAACTCACAGTCTATGTTTTCTGGTACAGCCTTGATCTGTAACTGGTAATCGGTTGCTCTGAAATTAATGCGTACTACATAAAATAATAAACTTTTTCAGTCATTTGAATCACGAAATGAAATCAGGACTTCAGATAAGGAATTTATATGCAGGAATGTCAAAAAATCAAAAGATTTATAGTGAAATCTATAGCATTTAATATTTTGCTGGCATCATTTTCTTTAGCCCAGTCCAATGATGATTCGTTACTTTTTTCTATTGCCTTAAACAACGATTCCACAAGCATCTATGGTTGCCAATGGAATGATCGGGTAATATCCAGCCTTGCAGGGCCAGTCCTTATGGAAAATGGCTCATTACTGTTTTTCTCTCAGAAGGGGTATGTTTTATATCGTCAGGATGGTAAACTGATCGATTCTCATACGCTTTTTAAAATGAACAGGGAATCACCTCAACCTTACAGACTGGCTTATCCATTGGATAGTACCACTTTGCTTTATTATCGTGAAGTTAAAGATGGGCCAGTGGAAGTATTTCAGAAAAAACTGTTTAAAAAAGATCTTAAAAAGATCAGTGATGAAACCTACAAAATCTTTTCAGAAATAAATAAAGGTGTACTATTTAACATTGCCAGTAACAGTATCACCGATGAGATGAGTACTAAATCTTTTCTTTTGCCACACCTGTTAGGGTACACTTCACTTGAAGGGGGGATCAAGTGGTGGACAACAGATGTCATGTACTCATTTTCCTCTCCGATTATAGTAGAGCAGAATGGTAAATACCACTCGTTTTTCCCTGGACTTAAAAACGATCAGCCATGCGATGTAAAACGGCACCTGATTGAGCCGCTGGGAGTTTTTCAAACAGATGGCCGCTGGTTTTATTATGGATTATACTCGTCACGGGGAAACAAAGAAAATGAGTATTACCAGGCGCTAATTCTTTGCGATCAGGCGGGAAACATTCTTTCAAGTAACCGTGTATTGAAGCAGGAGATAACCGATGCTGTCCTTACCTACAACAAAGAGCAAAACACCAATTATACGGTAAGACGGGCCGGAAAACATGTGTTTGTCCCAACCGTTGATAGAGGTGGTTTTTTATATTACGGAATTATGAATTTCGAATCGAGGATGATCGAGGTATACAAAAGGATGCACAGGCATTATGTACCGGTTTTGACAAAAATCAATCTTGAGGAAAAATTTAAACATGAAGGAAATATAGCACTTTCTCCTATCAAACTGGAATGCGGTGCATTAGCCAACAGAGGGGTTCGTCCTGAGGTTATTTTATTAAATGGAAAAGATGTTAATTTCCTGGATAATGAGCAGACTGCCCGTCAGGGCTTTTTTGTAACGGTGCACAGATATACTGATGAAAATTTGCATACCAGGTTAAAGCGGGTACCCAATTCCTTGCCGGATAATATAAAAGCGATGCAGGATTCGATTGCTAAACAAAACACCTCCTGGTGTCCCTATACAATCGCACTTAATCTGGATGGAAAGGGAGAGATTTCCAGAATGTATTACGGGTTTGGTGATGTCATAATGTGTGCCCGCGTAGTGGAAGTTACTAAAACCGATGAAGTCTTCATTAGGGTTGATCTGGATAACTGGGCTGAGATGATAGTTTTTTCAACAACCGGAAAATATATATGCCGATTCATCTTTAATCGTCAACCTTTTGAAAAGAGAAAGGATCTGGTGGTGATTTCGGAAAAAAGAGAAATTGTTGAAAGAGATTTTGAATCAGATCGCAGTGGAAAAACCTACTACAGCTGGGAGTTAAGATAGGGACGGACTGCTTTTATTATCTTTGCAGGCAAACCGGGACATAAATAAAAAACCAGAAGGTTGGAATAATTATTTTCAACAATTTTTCGGAATTTCCTGATTTTTTTAAGTGTTTCCGAAAATGATGCCTGTGTGTGCCTGTTTTGCATTTCTCTCGCTTCATCTTTTTAACAATTTGTCATGCCAGGAACGTCAGTGATGGGGATGTACCGAAGGTCGGGGTGTCAATAGAGCCACACAGGCCAGTTGATCGTTACTTGGGCAAGCACTCGCATTATACTTTTAAATTTTGTCTTTAGTGGTGCATCACAGATTCAAAACTTACAGTATTTGCAGAACTATTGCCTTCAATAAATTTATCGACCTGGCATTTAATATGGTGTTATACAGTCCCTGCCAGTCACATAGACTGGTAGAGGCTGTAGAGGTACTCTTCAGGGATAGGGGATTGTTGGGGTATCCCAGTCCACATATTTTTTCCAATCATAAGTCGCGCCTCCCGGCTCGACAATATTCGTGTTATCGTTTCCATCTTTGAGGAATCTATTTACGAACTTATTGGTGGCTGAACTCTGAGATGATGACGCACTGCAGTGTGCTCCACCGTTGTTATGCACCACAATACCTGCTCTGTCTTCGATACCCATTGCTTTCCAGACTTCCCTGGCGGCCATAAAAGAACTATAGGCAGAATGAGCGGCCAAATGAGAATTGCCAGGGTCACCAGGCAGTAGAATGAGTGCTCGAGGCGCAATCAACGCCACAAGTTCGTGATGATCGTGTGGAAGCAGATGGGGATTCTTGCCACCGCCACCAGAAGCAATGTAAGGATCAAGTAGCCAGTCAATGAACCAGGACCAGCCAGTGTTATCGAGGTCTTCCACCTCTTTGCCCGTTGCATCCTCATAGTCATCGGATATTCTCCAGGACGCTGCTCCACCACCGCCAGTTTCCTGAGCGACGGTAAGTGCGATACGGGCGTCAAGTGCGCCGGCCCACAGAGCTCCTTTACCGGCCCATGAACAGCCGTGTATCGCAATCTTTGATATGTCTATGCCCATCTCATCCTTTACCTGCTCCAACCCATCGATCAATCGGCTGACACCCCAGGACCATGCACCATAGTTACCTACGATTGCATTTCCATCTCCGGCAGCTTGCCATAGATGGGGGAAGACCTTGTAATAGCCGTCGCTCTTGAATGCATCTCCGGTCATGCCATCCTTGGCAATTGCAGCATGGTCAAAAGCAATTTTTTGACATCCACTTACCATACTGCCACCACCACCAAAACCAATCACCACACACTTGCCAGAACCGGACACCCGGTTATTCATTGTTAATGAGCCGTCTTTAGATGTTACTGTTACTTTCAGAACACCACCGCTAAAAGAGGCACTGACTTTAACCTCGGATGGCGGGGGGACAGGACCAACTTCGTATTTATACAGGTTTTTGATAATCTCGGCCCGTCGGCACTCCCATTCTTCCATGGAACTAATGATAGTTCCATCATTCATTTTAAATGGATTAGGCAGTTTGGGGTTGTCTACAGCTCCGTATTCCCCTGGGCCCACATCACAACCGGCCCCAGGAAATTCGGGATAGCCACCGGATGAGTTATTTTCATTCATCTCAATTGAGATACCTCTAATAGTGAAAGATTCAATCGGCAGTACCGCATCCTTGAAACCTTCTTTACTGGCAACCAGCGTGTCAACAGCGTCAGAGGTGGCTGCTCTCTTTGAGAGATTGAATTTGCCACCTGATGAGGTGTGTCTGTTTAAGAGGTGAAGTTCGTGTCCAATTTGCATTACCTGACAGGTATAAACTGTATTGTTGATTGTAGCCCGAACGATATTGATTCCGGTAGCAAGCTTCGGAAGTGCAATCTGTTCTGTTACCGGATTAAGGTCATGAAAATCGGTTGAAGCAATAAGCCTTCCATTACTGGATAAAACTGTTACATTGCCATTCAATTTTTCCGAAACATTTGAAAATGCAACCGCATTTCCCCTTAGTGCGAATGACAAAGCTTGTTTCTCCGGTGCATTCATTCTGATTGAAACAGGTGAAATGATTTCAAAAGTTCCATCTGCTTTTGTTACATCAGTGACATCTATGCCTTTAAGCAGAACGGTGACGCCTTCGAGTGGCCCCCCACCTTTTTTGGTTACGGTACCGGAAAGGTTGTATCCTATGGCATCTGATGCCATGGCATGACTGGCCGTAAGAAAAAGTACTGCCAGATTCAGTATTTTCACATTACCCCCAATTAAGATATAAAAATATAAAAATATTTTAGGCGTTTAAATAAGTATCTACCAAGTATAAGATAGAAAACGTTTGATATTAATATAAACATTATATCTAAAAATGACGTTACCAAAATGGTACAAACAGAATTTTCGTACACATATTGTGTTCATCCACGGAACGGAACAGGGACGGACTGTTTTTATCATCTTAGCAGACAAGTATAAGGATAACTCAGGGATGGATTCAGAAGGAGCGAACTATTTTTTTAATCATTGTCAGAAATGAGGAGTTCGAATTAATTACATTTCTGCTCAAGCGGGCTTTTTTTATTGGGAATTTCACGTGAAAAACAATTTGGCCTTTACACTTACAAAAGGAATCTGCTGTGTATGATTTGGAAAAAGCTTAGTCGAGATATAACAAATTATTAAATTGCTTTTAAAGGATAAGTTGGAAAAATTTCGAGACTTAAATAACATCATGCGAATTTGAAGTAAAATCTATGTGCTTCAAAAAAAGAGTCCCTCACAAAGGAAGGACTGAGCAGAAAAAGGAAGTTCGTCCCTAAAGCCCTGCTGAGCAGAAAAAGATAGTCCGTCCCTGAAGGGGCGGACCGGAAAAAAATCCGTCCCTATCTCAATTTCACCTCATAAACCTGTGTCTTCCCTTTACTCAGATCCAGCACTCTATTCCCTCCCACCTCAGATACCGCCAACACCTCTCCCTTTTTCCCACTCATCGATAAGGGTGTCACTGTTATTCCCGAGGCAGATTTTGTTTTAAAGGTGATACTGCCCTTTAAAACCTGGGCCAATGCCGGCAGTTTACCTGCATCCTCAAGCGCCGTACGTGCTGGATTATACTTTTGAGAACTCATCTTAACCGGGCCTGTAGCTACCAGATACATCCGCTTCGATTTCATGAGATCCTTACCATCTGCACTGACCAGATATATCGATGCATGAGCATTGGAAAGTGAACAGGCAAAAAATGGAAAGTCAAATTTGCGGTTGCCTATAAAACCGGTGACTCCCTGAACCCTGGGGGAATTTATCTGAAGAATTCCATTGTTCCCATCGATAGTCAGTTCTCCGGTTTCACTGCGGATAATATTGTTTTTTTCGTCGAAAAATTTTCTGAATTCTTCGATATTGCCGGAGGTTTTTCCAGAAAAGGATTTTGCTGTCTTGGTGACAAAGGGCAAAAAGTAGTTTTTGTCCAGAACGGATGAATAGCTGGGAGTGGAATAGACCTGTGAATCACTTATGGCTTCCAAAAACAGTCCTGGTGCACTCTTTAGATCACCTCTGAGAAATAAAGGCGCGGCCATCACCCAGTTAGCCAGATGCTCCGGAGCTACCGACAGAGTATAATTCTTAATCCTATGGGCTGAAGGGTTCTGCAGATTAAAATCAAACTGCAAAGCTCCATCCCAGCCCTGTAAAGCAGCATAGGCAACCATCAAAGGAACACCTTCGAGAACATGTTCGTTGGGATAGCAGTGATTCCATTCGGTGATTATGTAGGGTTTTCCTTCCACTTTGTAGTATGATTTGGACTGAATCACATTGCGGTCCAGATTAAATTTCAATTGCGAACGGTTATTAAATGGTGCGAAAAGAATGCGATTCCAGTCATTGGAGATTTTCCACACCTGTGGATGATCCCAGTATTGGTTACTTATAATAAGATCCAGATCGGAATTACTGTGCAGTGAAACCAGTAAAGGTTGAGGAAAATTGCTCCCGGACAACAAATATCTTACACCCAGCTTTCTGAAGTGCTCATTCATTTCTTTGAAATAATTTTTCTCAAGTGAAGACATGAACAGCAGGCTCTCTTTTATGTCTCCACTTTGACTTGCCAGCTTTAATGATGCTTTTTCATCGTCCCAGTCCAACCCAAAGGTGGCCAGCTGCTTATCTTTATAGGTCGATTTTTTCCAGAGTGCTTCCAGTTCATCTCTATAGGGCTTTGTAAGGAGGTCGCCGGTAAAATGGGTGTAGATAGTTGATTCGTTAATGAACTCTGATGCGATAATTGCAGGCTCATCCTTGTATGCTTTTTTGGTGAACTGGTTTACATGAGTCAATAACTGAGTGGCAAATTCTTTCTGCAGGTCTATTATTTTTCTGGAGAAAAAGCCGACCTGCTTGCCACCAAGATCAGCCGGGATGTGCTCCACACTGTCAGCAGCGGTGAATTCCCGGTGAACCAGCATGTCCAGAAAAATATAGATGCCTTTCTGTTTGCATTTAAAAATAAGGTAATCCAGCTGTCTGAGCGATGTTTCAGATAATTTACGGGTGCTACTTGTTTTACCGAAAATGTTTTTCTCTGCCCAGGGAGCATCCATATGGTGAAGCCGCAACAGATTGCAACCCATTCTGGCAAGCCGGTTTACCAATGAATCGATCTCAGAATCCTCTGCAAAGCAATCTTTCTCAACCAGATTTGTACCCCAGAAACGGACCGGTGTACCATCTTCAAAAACAATGTGTCCGTCCTTAGCTTTGGCAAAACCGTGTTTGCCTGCAGGCGGATCAAGAAGTGAAGACCAGTCCACATAGTGACCACCCGATGAGGGTTTGGCTTCACTTAATGGAAACCACTCTCCTTTATCCATAATTCCGGAGATAGTTCCCTTTTTTACCATTTCATTTTTCTCGTTATAAATAGTCAGTTTAATATCGTCGAAAAAAGCAGTTCCGGTGGCATTTCCAAGCGCACACTGGACTTTTACTTTTCTGGCATTAGGTGGTATAGAATAGGAATTGGAAAATTCTTTCCAATCATGTGTGCCTACTGTTTCTCCTGTTACTGGTGGGTAACCATTGACCAGATTGCCTGAAATATCCAGAAACTCTATCGAAATGCGTGCTTTCTCCCAGCTTTGCTTTCCCTGCACCACACTGTCTGCTTTGATATAACCTGAAACAGTGATTTTTCTGGCATTCTCGGGTAAAACGATTTCCTGATCTGCTCCATTCCATTCTTGTTTACGATTAATGATCTTGAGTCCGTATCTGCCGGAATGGGCAGTGCGAGCTATTTGACTTCCGAAATAGTTCCACCCGGCAGTTTCCTCAAATCCTGCATTGAGCAGCTGATTATCAAGACTACCCTGATTATCATTTGTTTTTTTATCGGAAATAAATTCACAGGACAGATCATCAAACCAGGCTGTTCCTGTGCAATTTCCTAATGCAATTACTACCTTTACTGCTTTTGCTCCCTTATGCACATCCAATATTGAGTTGTATTGTGTCCAGGGAGTGCTGCCGTCAGCTATTGCCACTGGTGAGGGATAACCACCCACGACTTGTTCTAATTTATCGATAAATTCCACTGAAATACGTGCTTTTTCCCAGGACTCTTTGCCTCCGATGATGTTTTCGGTTTTCATCCAGCCGCTCACTTCCACTCTGGTCACGCTGTCTGGAAGAGCAATAATCTGATGCATTCCGCTCCATTTGGCTACCTTATTGGTGATCTCTATTCCATAGGTGCCCTGATGGGCGGTACTGCAAACCTTACTTCCCCAGGAGATCCAATCTCGGTTTTTCAGTTCAAAATCAGAATTACTCAGCACATTTTGAGTTAAGCCGTTAAATGAGCAGAAAAGCACAATAAGTGCTGAAAAAAACCTCATGTCAGTCCTCCATTATTTTGAAATAAGCAGTTTTTCTCTGGCAGATTTCTGAATAATATACTTTCATGTATTAATTTTCAGAAATTCTTATAGATGGTTTAATTGTATATAGAATTCAGTATTCTATAAAGTGTTACATTACATGGAAACTGATACTAATTGCAGGAGTATTTATGACCTGTTCACTGATTTTCTTTGACAAGCTCGGTGAATGTGTCTCGAAGCAATGTGAGAAGGATGAGTGCATTACGGATTTTTTCAGGATCGTTTTGTTCTAAAAGAATATAACAGTAATCGTAGATGTAAAAAAGGCTTCTGGAGAGATTATCGTCAATAATCAGCGCATGTTCCAGTTCAGCAATTATATTTTGAGCTTTATCCAGAAATGAACGGTAATTAGGTTGATTATCTATTAATGCCTGCTTTACAAAGAAAATGCATCTGGTATGAAGCATGCAGATGTTTGCCGGATTGGATGCAGTGTGGACCTGCATGCTGGAATATGCTTTTGACATTTGATAGTTGCTGGTCATGACACTATCCGCCGGGAATTATCCTATAAGCCCCAGAATGTGATTAGTGTTAATAGTGTTGAATCTGGAAAATGCTTTCTGGCTCCCTTCGTGCAGCAATTGCTGTTTTATGAGTTGAGTCAGTCCTGCAGCCATATCCTGATCACGGATAACCGATTCCGCAGCTTCCGTATTGACAATAGAAACAGAAAGGTTGTTTACTGCCGACTCGAGCCTGTTTGCCACTGAACCCAGGGAGCTTCGCTGGCTGTTAACTGAAGAAATAGCATTATCCAGAGCGCGAAGTGTATTTACTGCTTCTTCCTGGGTTAAAAGAGAAATACCGGAAATACCGATTGTTTCTGCTCTCAGATCAATTTGAGGCATAGTGAACTGATCACTGCTTTCTGGACCACTTTGAACTATAGCACTGCCGCTGGCCAGCTCTTCACCAGCAGATGTTCCCTGTCTGTTAAAGTTTGCAGATTGAGAGATTCTATCGATTTCCCGGCTTAGTGACTGGAGTTCTTTATCCAGAACAACTCTATCGGTATCTTTAAGAGTGGAGTTGCTGGCCTGAACAGCAAGTTCCCTCTGTCTTTGAAGGAGGCTGATGATTCCGCTTCCTGTTGAATCTGCTATCTTAAGTGCAAAAATGGAGTTTTCCACATTTTGGGAGGCCATTTTGTAGCCCCTGATCCGGGTATTGAATTCTTCGGAGATCGCCAGCCCCGCAGCATCATCACTGGCATGATTGATTCTGATGGAAGTGGAAAGTTTCTCCAAAATCTTGTTTAATTCCTGGCTGGTACGTCTGAGGACCTGCTCAGTTTTTTTTGAGCCAGACCAAATATTGGAACCCGTGTTCTGGACTTGCATAACACACCTCCCGGCAATCTTAAATTACAGCTTCCCCTTATAGGTTATCGGTATTTTTTTATAGAACTTTAGCGAAAAAATAAAAACCAGGTGAACAATTTTTTCTCAGCAAAAACAGTTCCTTTTTTTACAGAATTGTTGCAAATTGTCGTATACTATTAAATAGTAGTCTAATGATAGTAGTGAAATTTCCTACGGTCCAAAAAGGCATGTTATTTGAACGTATTGTTATTTAGAGCCATCAGGGATGATTAAAAAGCCACTCTCTATCTTATTAATCGGTAATGAAATGCCGATAGGGTATATAGAGGATGTCGGTTTTTAAAGCAGATAAGGAGGTGTGCTCATGAATTCCTTAAAAATCATTCAGCTTTTCTCTGAAGCACAGGAAAAACGCAATAAAGAGTTATCCTTCTTCTTTCTTGAGCATGTTCTTCGGGCCAGAGCTGATTTGCATATGGAATCAGGTCACCATGAGTATGACCAGGAAATAAATGTGTATCTGGCAGGATTACTTAACTCATTAATTGATTCAGAAACATTTCTCAAACCTTACATTTCCCCTTTTGATCTGCAGGTTCGCCAATATCTGGAGAATCACCCCGGGTTACGAAACGAATATACTGTGTATAGAGATAATGCAGACTTTGGTTTGATAATTCTGGGTTTTTTTCTGGGATATGAGCATAAAGGGTCCTATCAGAATATTGTGCTCTCAGAGGTTGACGAAAAGGGTAGAATCGCTCTTTATTACGAACAGGCTGCCAGCGCCCTCACTCATCTTCAGGGAAAAAACTTGTCTCTGGTGACAGTGTTTCAGGAATTGGCAGAGTATCTCCCGGATATCATACGCATTCTGCGCCATGCCGCATCCTCCTATTTCGATCTGGTTATGCGGATATCTGAAGGAAGCATGTATCATCTGGAAAAGGAGATGAACCTGGAAGATAATAAAAGGATTTATAAACTGAAACTTGATGAGTTTTTAAAGAAATATGCAATCTACAAAGAAAATCCGACTCAGGAGTTGAAAAGTAACATCCTGGATCTGGCAGAGCAGCTCAGAGCTTTAAATGGAAAATTTACATTCGGAGAATTCTGATCCATAAAGGCCACTTTCTTTGCCTTTTTGTGTCATTTATCTCTCCGGATGAAAATACATCTTCTTTTTTTGGTATTTACAACCGGATGTACTGATAGTTTTATTTTTTTGCAAACACAATTCCCACAATCGCTCCACCTGTAATGAAAAGGCTTCAATCCTGGCTTCTATAATCTGAGGAAATGGATTACCATCGGATTCCAGTGATAAAAATGGGAGTGAAAATACATCAGGATAGTGCATAGTGGTGCTTCCTGCAGCCCTGTCAGCTCTCATTTTAGTCTTCAAATCGGCTCCCCCTGATAGAACCGATTCAATTATTCTGGTGGGCATGCAGGCAAAGGGACCGATGGAGATGACTCCGTGGGCTGAATGGATTATGTCTTTGAAAAAATCCCCTACCACCAGTATCGCTTCTCCGGTTAATTGCACATCGAAAAACTGACTGCCATATTGAATTATGCGATCAATATCGACCAGTTCAAATTCGTAAAGTCCTGACCGGGCCAGTATACTTTTTATCCTGTTTTCGAAACGTCTGCCTAAGATACCTTTCAGTTTAAATTTTATCCATTCTGAAAATGAGAAGCCAGCCTGATAGATTCCATTTTGGACAAGCCAGTCACAGTAATTGAGCCATTCCAGAATGTGGGCCTTTTTTACCACAATATTGTTTCTGGAAAGTCTGCTGATAAGGTCCTGACTGGAAAACTGATCGCGACGAACAAATATTTCTCCTAATAATGCCACTTTTTTAGCTTTGGCAAGGGGCATCTGCAGTTTTATTAAGGAAAGCTCACTACTTACTTTCTGTAGTATCTGGAAAAGACCTGCAGCGTTATTTTTGCGGAAATTGTTCAGAATTTTTTGCCACTGACAATAAAATAACTCCATTGCCTCCTTGCGGTTTACGGCCAGAACATAGAGAGCATTTTTAATATCCTCCATTACATCAGAAACAATGATTGCCTTTAGAGCATTGAGAAGACAAGTGGTGGAAAGCCCTGCATAACCATTTTCATTGGTCAAACTGAGGAGTGCCACATTTTCAATTTGACGGTGCTCTATCAGTTTTTTCATGAAGACTGAATATTGGGTGAATCTGCAATTTCCAGGTGAAGTAGGCATAAAATACACCAGTTTTTCATCGGTGTTTTCTCTTTTCTCTAAATATTCCAACAATCCACCTGCAGTAAGCAGTAACGGAAGACACTCTTTACAGGTGGCTACACTTCTTCCAAGCTTTAAAGTGTCTGTGGAGTATAAGGGCAAAGATGAAGTACGGATACCTGAACTGTTGAAAACTGCAGCAAGAATTTCACTGCTGAGCTCTCCCATGGAAGGAAGCAGAAGATGAATTTCCGGATGATTCAGGGGGAGAAAATCACCTTTCGAGCTGATAAAAAATGTTTTTCCTTTTTTTAAAGCGACCAGCGCAGAATTAAATGTTTTTTTCTGCATCTGTGGTTTTTCAAGAGCCCTGTATCTGGTGATGATATCCAGAAAGGCTTCGATACGTGTATTGATACCGGCATCAGCGGTGTGGCTGTCCAGTTCTAATGTTAAAGACGGTTTAGATCCCATTATCTCCCGGAAGTAACTTACCAGAAAAGAATCGGGGCCGCAGGAAAAATTAGTTATGTAAACCCCGAAAAGCTGTGGGTTTTTAGATACATAAGTGGATGCTCTCATCAGGTTCTGGCCCATTGCCCAGCACATGTCTATCGATAGTGGTTCACCTTCATAGTCCAGAATGTCCCAGGGAATTATATGCATACCACGTGAGGCAAATTTGGCCGGAATGTTGAGATTAGCTTCACTGGCAAAAGCATTGTATGGACGGCCAAAAATTACGATTCCAATCTGGTTTGTGTTTTCCCTGAGAGTCGAAAGTAAACGCTTTCCATACTCTTTTAACGCATTGAAAAAGGCGTTCTGTTTTGTGAAACCAACCCGGTAAGCCTCCATTGACTCTTCAGCTGACCGGTCAAAAAGTTTCCCTATCTTTACAAACTTTTCTGCCTGTGAATCATAGCCCTGGGAGAAATCCAGCAGGGGTGAGATTACAGCGGGATGTTCCGTTACAGTATCGAAGGCACTTTTAAGAAAATATGGTTCACTTTGAAGAAGAAGACAGGTACTTTGATGTTCAGGTTTACGGCATGTCGCTTTTTCCACAAATAGCTCGCTTATTTTGGGCAGAAATATATAGTCAGGTTTTTTACGGATCAAATCATAATAAGCACCATGGGCAATCTCCCCTGGAAAACAGTACGCAGTGCGTTTATATTTGTATCCATCCGGATCTATTCCGGAAAGTCGAATATTACAATTAAGAGAAGTGAAAAAATGGGAGTATAAAGGAAGAAGCAGATTGGTTAAAAAAGAACGGCTTATCCCGATTTCCAGCTTCCCATTTTGGGGATTTGGGGCAAGAAATGTCTTAAAAAGAAGATCATTACGCACCCGTACATGGTCGTAATGCTTCTGGTCATAATTTACATGCTCTATAAGGTTGTAGTATTTGTTACATGCACCGCCGAAGGGATATTTTTTCCCCTCGATTGTAAGTACATTTATTTCACATCCACGATCACAATTCTCCTTTGATCCATGGCATCTGAATGTTTTGTCTAAAGAGATGTTTCTTCTGGCCAGTGCTTTTAAATCATATTTTTTTAAGGGGTAGGTTCCTGCGGCAATTCGCTTGTTAATCTCCAGTGCCACACCAAATGCTCCCATCAGCCCCGGCTCGGGCGGAACAATTATTTCTTTTCCTGTAATAGAAGCCATAGCCAGTGGTACAGCTTTATTGTAACATACTCCACCCTGCATGAAAATTTTTTTCCCGCATGCCCTTTGACCCTTGACTCTGTTCACATAGTTCATGCAGACTGAATAAACCAGTCCTGCAAGAATGTCTTCACTTTTTATACTTTCCTGAGTTGCAGTTTTAATGTCTGAATTGATAAATGCAGCACACTGATCATTAAAGTTGGGTGGAGTCTGTGCATTTAATGCTAAATCCTGAATCTGCAGGTAATCAATACCCAGGCTCTCAAATGCTGCCTCTTCCAGAAACGAGCCAGTCCCGGCAGAGCAAGCCTCATTCATAGCATAGTCAGCCGGTACTCCCGCCACCAGATGAGTGTATTTGGCATCCTGGCCACCTATTTCAAAGATCGTGTCCACATCTTTATCATAGAAAGTCGCTGCGGTTGCATGTGCTATAATCTCGTTAATTATGCCAGTGGTTTGTGCATGAAGACCGGCTATCTGCCGCCCTGAACCGGTCGTGCCGATTCCTACAACCACATCGTGTTCAGAGATCTGCTCTGAGAGAGCCAGATAACACTCCTGTGACGCCTTTATTGGGTTGCCATTTGTTCTCAGATAAACCGATCCCAGGATTGTAGAATCGCTGCAACTCAGCAGTACTGCTTTGGTGGTGGTTGAGCCAACATCCAGACCGATTACACATTGGCAGGGGGAGTGCTGATCTGCAGTTTGTGGCTTTTTGAATAATACCAGTGATGCAGCATTCTTTAGCGGAGGGTGTATCTGAAAAGATGATTTTACGGTAGTGAATTTTTTTTTACTGTTCAGAGAGTGATCGATTCTCTTCTGAAGCGCATAAATGGCGGCCCCAACTGCTTCAAACGTACTTGCATATTCTGCAATCTCCACCATCTTCAGTCGATCCTTGAGATATTTCATCACAGCTGTATTTTGGGTTACCCCTCCAGTAAGCAAAATGTGTTTATTATCGATTTTTTCCAGAAGTTCTATTACCTTGTCAGCCATCATTGAGCATAACCCTGCGCTCACCCTGCCAACCGGTATACCTTTATTAAGGGCATGGGTACAGTCGCTTTTGCAGAACACAGAGCAGCGTCCCGATACTCTGTAAATATCTGATTCCCGTGCCAGGTGAACCGCTTCAGAAAGATCTATGTTCATTCTTCTTATCTGTTGAAGAAAAAATTCTCCTGTTCCGGAGGCGCATTTGTTGCCCGATTCAACCGACCTGATTTTTCCATCACTGTTAAGTACGTAAAGAATGAAATTCTCTGCTCCAAGACTGACAACTGCTCCGCATTCACTGTTAAACTTAAGACCACCCATTGATAGAGCATATTCAACTGCCTCCAGCTCGGTTATGGATGGATGATCAATCATTTCCCTGAACTTACGACCAGTGATCATTCCAAATTCGATAGACTTTAAATCAAATTCTTCCAGAAGCCGGGAAAAGGTTAGTTTTGGATTACTCTCATGGGGAACAACTCTGGTTTGGATAACCTGAAGATCGTGAGCAGTTTTTTCCAGAATTGCAATTTTAATATTCGATGCACCCAAACAAATGCCAATTGATCTCATCATCAAACCTCATTTACTTGAATTGGGTAAAAACTGGAAATTTGTCGGTGAAAAAGATCTCAGAGCAGAAAAGAAGAGATGAAAAGCAGCAGGGATAGCCCCTGCTGTTTTTAGGATGCAGCTTGTGGCCAGCTGTATTTTTGAACCCATGTTTTAAAAGAACACATCTGCGGATACAAATTTTTAACAGCCGGTATATCTGCTGAAAATCCTTTTCTGTTCAGCCAGTCAAAAAGCATAGCAAAATCCGAGCCTTTAGTACGAAGCTCGTCTACCTCCATCTGTTCAAAAGAGACTGGCCGGCCTGTAACTTTGCTGAAAATGTCCGCTATCTGATTGCCGGTGATCTCATCACCTGCTATTTCCAATGCCTTACCAATGTACAAATCTGGGTTTCTGAAAGCCAGATTCACTAATGCACCGATATCCTCCACAGATATTAGTTGTAAGGACATCTCAGAGTCCAGTGCCATACGTAAATAACCATTTTTTAGCTGTTGCTGCATTTCCGGCATCAGAAAATATTCCATGAAGAAAACCGGACGGAAAATGGTCCAGTTTAATCCCGATTTTCTGATGTACTGCTCGATTTCCCATTTACTATCAATAAACGGAACGCCAGTCTGGTCTTCAGCACTTGCATAGCTGGAATAGACAAAATGTCTGACATTAGCCCGCAAAGCAGCATCTACCACGGCTTTACCTTGTTTCACTTCTGCTTCAACTCCATATTCAAGCGGTTGTTGAATGCTGAAGATTCCATAGGCATCTTTACAGGCTCTGTCCAGTGAAGCAATATCCTCAAAGTCACCTTCAAAAATCTCCACGCCTGCATTTTTAAGCGCTATCGCTTCCGGGCTCTGTGGATGTCTGGTCAGACCTCTTACTTTCCAGCCATCCTTGAGAAGATGACGTGCAACAGCTCCACCCTGATGTCCGGTTATTCCTGTTACCAGAATAGTTTTATCATTGTTCTCCATAACGCGCTCCTGTGAATGACTGCCATAGCTCTTCTTTATAAAGACTACGTTTAACTGTTATGGGGATTTTAGAATTATAAACGGAACCGCTAACCTGGCCATCAGGTTATTTCAGCCCACTTTGATGAAAATAGAGGTATTTGTAACCATTGAAAAAACCCGCATCCAGAAAACAGGAAAGATATTCACTGGTTTGTACCGGCTTTTTATTGATAAATTGAACCGTTAAGGGGAATACAGGTTTGAACGGCCTTAAAGCCAGCTCTTTAAACTGATCCAGGTACCGGAACCTGTGGGGATTATCTGTTGAAAAGAAGCATTCCAGTTCAAGACCATTTTTCCTGGATATCATCACCAGCTCTGTTCCATGGTAAAAAAGATGCGTACTTATAAGGCGCTTGGGAAACTTCTTAACCAGCGCCGGGATTGGCACTGTACAAAGAGATGCCGGATCAACAGCATTTATCCTGTAAACAGTATCATCTGGTAAACCCCGTTTTAAAATCTGTAGAGCCGGTGCGCTGATAAACTGTATACCCGCAATCTCTTCGAAGAAATGCCCTGCGATAATTTCTCCTGATAATTCCATGATACGCAATGTTTTGAATAGTTTTTGCCACTGAAAATGCGGTGCTTCGTTCCACAAAAGTTCTCTGAACAAAACTCCATACCGGTTTAGCAGTTGTCTGATCCGTTGCTTATTGATCTCATGTTCGGTTAACAGACTGTCAGCATCTTTGTCATATCCGGTTCTTCGCCACAAACCCGGTATTGAATTATTTACCTTCCATCTACTGATGGTATCGAACCATCTCTGGTTTGAAAAGGACAAAAATGGATTATTAGGATTGGCTACTAAAGCATTCTTTTCAAATTTTCCTTCACCGAAATTATCCTCCGCTCCCTTGCGGATTGCATCAAAACAGTCACAGTTAATATGCCCGTTCCATACATCTTTCCAGAATCTGTATGCAAAAGAAGTACTATCCAATCCACTTCTTGTCAGTAAATCGGAGTATGAGCCGGAGGTGAGCAACCCAGTTCCGGGCAGTATACCGGATTCATTTGCCGGCGGTCTCGTCATCACATTTAATTCATCTGTCAGACAGAAAGTGATTTTCTTTTTACCCGAACCAATCCACTGTAAATCATAGCGGGACAAAAGCGAATCGATTAAAGCCGGACGGTAGTTTTCTATTCTGGATGGAAATATCTCCTGCTCCCAGGCAACAGCATTTGCACTATAACCGAAAAACAATTCAAGGATTTCCTTGAGCCCGTTCTCACCGATCGATCTGGTTAACAAATGCTGTTTCTGGGCAAGGAACAATTGAAGAAAGCGCAAGGGTAGGGGTTTGAAAGATGATTTTGCCTGATTGCGCATCATCCGGAATAGCCGCTCCAGGTTTTGCGAATCGCAAATAAACTCGCCCGGCTCTTCTTCAAGTCTCACCTTGTCAGATACTACTTCCTTGGAAACAAGATCAGAAATAATGCTATTGCAAAGAGAATTTTTGAAACCAAAAACATAATTTAATAAAAGTGGATCTACCGGTCCATAGAATTCAAGCCACTGCGAAACTATCTCATGTTTATCAGTATCTTTGGATAGATTTTCCTTTTTTTTCAGCGGAGAGCGGGTTAACGACATCTCCATATCCTGCCCTTTGTCTTCGCAGATACTTTCCATATGAAGTTGATCAATTGCGACATCTATTGCTTGGCAGAGTCCTGGTAGTGATTCGATAGCTGTAATCACTTCATATCTGGCACCCGGGAATTTGATACGGCATAATCTTTTAAGGAAATCGGAAAGATTTTCCGGCTCTCCGGAATCTCTTTTAAATGCACACAATAGCTCATCCCATTCATCAGCGATAATACAGATCCGGTCCTTAACCCATTCAACAAGTTCCAATGCGTTGGATGGTGCATAACCGGGAGAGGTTCTCTGAAGACGCGGTAAAAAAGTCTCCAATGTAGATTTCTTTACAGCCGGACGGTGAGTTTCTGAAAGAACCACACTTTTAATGATATCCGGATTAACCGATGAGGTTCCGGCCTGAAAAGGGGTGTCGTCCTGATAAAGTTTTGTGTTGGTAACCTGCCATTTCATTGAGTTGCAAAAAGGTGAAACCCTGGTAGTATTCACTGCAGTTATATCGATACTTCCGGAGCGAAGCTCATCAATAAGCATCTTCAGAGCATTAAGATCGAAATCATCAGTCAGACAATTTCGCCAGGTTTCAACCAGTATCGGAAAGTCATAATATTTTCTTACTGCATCGAAAAGTCGCTTCGAACGCTCTCTGGTCAGCCACAATGGCATCCTTTTCATCCGGTTGAATCTGGGCAGAAGAAGCGCTCTTCCGGCATTTTCTCTGAATCGGGCTCCAAAATAATTACTTCTTTCCAGATTCTCCCTCAGAAGTTTTTCCACTTCATCAGGATAAAGCAGTGTTCTGATATCTTCCGGATCAACAATCATTCCCATGTAGATGATATCATTGGATGAGCTTAAGTCTATGTGTCTGCCATAGCGATTTTCATAGGCCGTCTGGAAAGCCAGCATAAAAGGATAATTGACCGGGTTTCCCCAGAAAGTATGTAAAAGAGTATATGGTTCAGAATCATTTTCGCTGTCATGCACATGTTCAACAATCAACTGATGCCGGTGGGGGAGAACCGGACCGGTAAATGCTTTTTGCATTTGAAGGAAGTCTGACAGGAAACTGGCAGCCCTGTCGTCCAGAAAATAACTGCTTTTCAATTCATCTATAAATTCGGGTGAATGGATTTTTTCATTCCACTGCTCCAGAAATTCCAGAATCGCATTCGAGACATGAAATGAACGGTTGGGGGCATCTGCTTTCCAGAATGGAGACATGCTGACCGCCCCATGCCATTGAACCACTTCTACATCTTTGCTTCCAATATCGGTGATCTGCCATCGCTGGGTACCAAGAAGAAAGGTGTCGCCAGGACGTCTCTCCCAGACAAACTCTTCGTCAAGCTCACCAATGAGCGATTCTGAACCTTTTAACCGTAATCCATAATATCCTCTGTCCGGAATAGTACCGTTATTATTGTAAATTAGCCGCAGGGCACCAGCCTGGGCAAATAATCTATTATTTGACGAATCAAAAAGTATGCGGGGCCGCAGATCACGTATCCGGCTTTCCTGATATCTTCCGGTAAGCATGGAAATAACACCCTCAAACTGGCTCCGGGGTAAGGTGGAAAACGGGGCTGCAGTTTTTATAAAATGAAACAGCTCGTCCATATCCCACGATTCCATTCCAACTATCGATACCAGCACCTGTGCCAGTACATCCAGCGGATTACGTACCGGTTTGATTTCTTCAATATCCCCCTTTACAGAAAGGTGAGCCATTATTGCAGCGTAAAGAAAATCGAGGCCATGAAGTGGCATAAGGATTCCACTGGAAGTGCGGTGAACCGAATGTCCTGCCCTGCCGATTCTCTGAAGTGCAGATGAAACAAGCGATGGTGTTCCCACCAGAACAACTTCATCGATAGCACCCACATCGATTCCCATTTCCAGGGTACTGGTTGCTACAATCGCCTTCAGCTCTCCGGCTTTCAGTTTGTGCTCAACTTCAAAACGCAATTCTTTGGAAAGCGAACCATGATGTGAATAAGCCAGAGGAAACTCGCAACCTTCATTTATGTATAAAGTCAATCGCTCCGCAAGCCGCCGGTTATTGACAAAAATAAGGGTCGAACTGTTCCGGTTGATTATTGTACGTATTCTGGAAGCAAGAGATCGCCAGAAAATATCATCTTCGCTACTGATATCAGAAGAGTCAAAATGGACTCCCTCCACCGTAATTCTGAATTTTTTGATCATTGTAGAGCTGACAATCTGAACAGGTCGTTTAAGACAGTAAAATGAGGTATCAGCCCGTCCTTTTTTTTTCTGTATTAGTTCTGCACCACCAATAAAATCTGCAACAGTCTCCAGAGGACGGACCGTTGCGGAAAGCGCGATCCGCTGAAAACCCCTGCTGAGCAGCTCGAGTCTTTCGACAGCTGTCATCAGATAACTTCCCCGCTTGTCGGAGGCCACTGCGTGAATTTCGTCAAGAATTACTGTTTTAATTCCGGTCAAAACATTTCTGGCAACTGGTGAACTGAGGATAAGGTTCAAGCTCTCAGGGGTGGTAATAAGAATTTCAGGAGGATGCTTTACCATAATACGTCGTTCGTTTGATGACGTATCACCACTGCGGGTCTGGATTCTTATTGGAGGGATCTGGATTCCTTTAGCCATGAATCGCTTTTGCAGTTGTTCAAAGGGAATAAGAAGATTATCCCTGATATCAGTATTCAATGCTTTCAAAGGGGAGACATATAATACCCTGACCGTGCCCGGCTCCCATGATCCGGTAATAAGCTGATTTATTGCCCATAAAAAGGCGGTTAATGTTTTACCCGTACCTGTGGGGGCACTGATTAGAGTGTGCTGACCGTTTGCAATAAGTGGCCATGCTTTTGCCTGAATATCGGTAGGAGTCTTGTATCTTTCTCCAAACCATGCGGCAATAACCGGGTCGAAAATGGAAAGTGAGTTCAGATCATTAATATCACTTTTCAAAAAATAAATTCCCCAAAAGGTTTTTCTCAGTTTCGTTTTCTGCTTTCAGCAGCAAAACACTGTTTGATGGTTCATTGGGAAAGCGGATATCTTTCTTGTCGTTTACTGATATATCAAAAAAGTCGTAATATGAGAAATCCTGTCCGGAATCATCAGATTGAAGACTCTCTTTACCATAAAAGGTAATATATTCATTAGAACTCTTACGCAGCCTGACCACATAAGCAGCCAGCGTTATTTTTTCAGATGTCGCTTTTTCCTGAACAGATTCTGCGGCAGCCTTTTTGATCTGATCAAGAAAAAGCATAAGATGGGGGATTGCAATAATGGAATAGAGTGTGGCGCTGTCGGTAATGGTACTTTGAACATCTTTTTTGCAATTGATAAAGGTGTTCATGTAAAGTGTAGGATGAGAGCCTGAGTAGTCCAGTAACAGAGATGCCGGGAAACGAACACCAGGAATGCTTTTTAACCGGTTGCGATTTTTTGCTATCACATCTCTGAAAATGTCCTGCACTGTTTGGGATAACCCTTTTATACTGATGTCCAGTTTTTCAGGATCTGAATTGGCAAAAAGAGGATGCGCTTTATTATAAGCAGCTTCCGCAGCGAGCTCTTTTTTCACCTTTTCCAGCATGATTCGCACACTGTCAATTTTTGATTCCGATTTTCTGATCTTTTTCCGGCTATATCTGTTTATGTAATCCTCCAGAAGATCGGTTCTTCTGGATAGCATTGCCTGCTGATATCGCACCTTCATTAAATCGGGTTCACTGAGCTTCTTTTCGGCTGTATTTTCATCTGCTTTTACCGTTTGTGTATCCATTCCTGCCAGAATCATTCTGGCTCGGGTACACCACTCCTTATCCACCTGATAATAGTCACAATCATCTGCAAATCTACGGATCTGCAAAGTATCATTTGATTCTATCGCACGGTTATAGAAAAACTTGTTCTTAAGGGAAAATTCACTTCTTTCCTGATCGTAGGCAGCTTTTGTAAGACTGTCCAGAAGGTTCAGTTTGATAATTGATTTGCGGAAGCCAAATCTGATTGCACCTTTTCTTCCCGGATTACGCCTGATCTGGTCATTAATGACTTCTTTACATCGGTTTTTTATGGAAAGCAGCTGATGCCGGTTCAGCAATAAAAGATCATCACTGTTTTCAGGAATGGAATCTGACCAGATTGTAACCAGCCTGATCTGCGGCAGCATGGAATCCAGAAACATGCAATTGTAATGTAATTGCTTTACGGTATCTGTGAATACCAGTTCCGTTTTACGGTTTTTTCTGCAGTAAGATCTGTAAGTGTCAATTTGGGCACCGATTTTTTCCAGATACTGTGCCGCTCCGGCATAATTGTCTTTTTCGATAAGTTGCCTGGCTTCAATCCACATATTTTCAACTGCAGTAATCAGTGAATCTCTCTGCTTTTTATTTCCTGTCAGTTTATTAAAGGCAAAAAGATTTCTGCTGCTTAAAACAACAGAAATCTGATTGGACTGAGCGCATATCGGTTCAGCAGAAACAGATATGAAACATAGGACCAGAAAGAAATGCCAGGACTTTTTCATATATTTACCTGCTGTGTAATTTGTTGCAGTCAAAAACAGTTTAATACGCCTTTGCAAAGATCACCCGTTTATTGGATGGTTCACCGGTAATGACACATTTCCCCTTTTCTTCGGCTCCATCCAGAGGAATACAGCGGATTGTGACATTAAGATCTTCCTTAATCTTGCGTTCCACTTCAGCAGATCCGTTCCAATGACAAAGGGCAAACCCACCATGAATCTCAGGTTTGTCTTTATTGACCGGAGTGAAAAAGTCGTAAAATTCATCTCTGGAATCGATTTTTCTGGTATTACTGTCTCTAAATGCACGCGCTCTCTGAAGCATATTATTTTGAATATCATCCAGAAGATCTGGTACGGAAGCCAAAAATTCGGCTCGACTCTGGGAATACCTTTCTTTACGACTTCTATCTCTTCTGCCCACAAAAACAGAATCAGAACTGACATCCCGGGGGCCTATCTCCAGATACAGCGGAATACCTTTTTTTATCCAGGACCATACTTTCTCACCTCCCCGGCCCTCTTTTCTGTCTAATTCAGCCACAACATCGTAACCACAATACTTGAGCTCATTCAACTCTTTAGTGAGCTTTTCACAATATTGCATTACAGATGAAGCAGATGCATCGTCATGAATGATCGGCAGGATTACTACATGCGCCGGTGCCAGTCTTGGCGGTACCACTAGACCATCATCATCACCATGGGTCATAATCATCCCCCCGATAAGCCGGGTGGATACACCCCAGGAGGTGGTCCAGGCAAATTCCTCTTTTCCACTGGAATCCAGAAAACGAATATCTGAGGCTTTCGAGAAGTTCTGCCCCAGAAAATGGGATGTACCAGCCTGCAGCGCCTTACGATCCTGCATCATCGATTCGATGCAGTAAGTGGAAACTGCACCTGGGAAGCGTTCACCTTCAGTTTTTTCACCTTTAATTACCGGCATTGCCATGTAATTCTCAGCAAAATCCGCGTAAACATCCAGCATTTTCATAGTCTCAATCTGTGCTTCCTCGACTGTGGCATGAGCAGTATGCCCTTCCTGCCATAAAAATTCAGCAGTACGCAGAAACAGTCTGGTACGCATCTCCCATCTGACCACATTAGCCCACTGGTTTATAAGCAATGGAAGATCCCTGTAAGACTGGGTCCATTTAGAAAACATGGCACCGATTATGGTTTCAGATGTGGGTCGGACAATAAGTGGCTCCTCAAGTTCTCCTGCCGGTATAAGCTTGCCCTCCGGCCCGGTCTCCAGACGATGATGGGTTACCACGGCACACTCTTTGGCGAACCCTTCTACATGCTCAGCTTCTTTCTCCAGGAAACTTTTTGGAATGAAAAGCGGAAAATATGCATTTTTATGCCCTGTTTGCTTGAACTTTTTATCCAATACCCGCTGAATATTTTCCCAGAGGCTATAACCCCAGGGCTTAATGACCATACACCCACGTACCGGTGAATTCTCCGCCAAATCTGCTGCTTTAATGACCTGCTGATACCACTCCGGATAATCCTCTGTGCGAGTGGGGGAAATTGCAGTTTTTATCTTTTTCTGTTCAGCCATCACTTGCTCCTTCTTTAGTAAGTGAATAATATAGCTGTTGTGTATGAAAAATTAAACCTAAAAACTGCAGCAGATGATTATTCGATTTCGTAAGAAATTGATTTATAAAGGTTTCTGAGACATTTCGCACAAGCTGCAGATGGTCTGCCCGGAAATCATTTGTAAGCGGGGAGGCTCAATTATCCAAAAAAATAATTTTAGAGAATAGATCATCGGAAAAATGAAGAAAAGGCCGGCAACAAGCGGAATGCAGCTATTAAAGCAGGTGAAAAAAACGGTCCTCTCCGGTGAACAGGAAAAGACCGTTTTATAATTATCAGACTATCTTAGGTAAACCATCAAGCTCTTTTTCCGCTCTCTCAATCTCTTCTTGGGACAGCGAATGGTCGCTAAGCTTACCACTGAGGAATTTGTCATAACCCAGAAGGTCCATATGACCATGACCGCTGAGACACATGAGGATTACTTTCTCTTTCCCTTCCTCTTTTGCCTTGATTGCCTCCTGAATCGTTGCAGCAACTGCATGACTTGACTCAGGTGCGATTATTCCCCCTTCGGTAGTCGCCCACTTAATCGCAGCACGGTAACACTCCAGCTGAGCGATTGCTCTTGGCTGCATTAATCCATCAAGTACCGCCTGGCTCACTAATGGTGACATACCATGATAACGTAAACCACCCGCATGAATCGGTTCAGGAAGGAAATTATGACCCAGAGTATGCATTGGTAAAAGAGGGGTCATTCCGGCGCTGTCTCCAAAATCATAAGTAAAAATACCCCGGGTGAGGGTAGGGCAGGATGCTGGTTCAACCGGGATAATTGTAATTTTCTCACCGTTAATTACGTCCTGGGCAAAGGGGAATGAAATTCCTGAAAAGTTGCTTCCTCCACCTGCACATCCGATAACCACATCCGGTTTTTTGATACCGACTTTGGCCAACTGTTTTTTCGCTTCCAGTCCAATAATAGTCTGATGGAGCATCACATGATTAAGAACACTACCCAGGGTGTATTTTGTGCTTCCGGAGGGATCACTGACCGCGGCTTCTACCGCCTCGCTGATTGCAATTCCTAAGCTTCCAGGGCAGTTAGGATCCTGTTCCAGGATTTTTCGACCAAAAGCAGTTTCACTGCTGGGGCTGGCTACACAGGTTCCTCCCCAGGTCTCCATCATGGTTTTGCGGAACGGTTTCTGATCGAAACTTATTTTTACCATAAAAACTTTGCATTTCAAACCAACTAACGAACAGGCAAAAGACAGAGCGCTTCCCCATTGTCCAGCACCGGTTTCAGTAGTGAGCATTTTGGTACCAAACTGTTTATTATACCAGGCCTGAGGAATCGCAGTATTTGGTTTATGGCTGCCTGCAGGAGATACACTTTCATCTTTATAGTATATTTTTGCCGGTGTTCCCAGAGCTTTTTCCAGATAAACCGCCCTTTTAAGAGGGGATGGCCGCCATCTGTATAACATCTCGATTACTTCTTCCGGAATATCTATCCAGCGTTGAGTGCTCACTTCCTGCTCGATAAGATTCATGGGGAAAACCGCAGAGAGACTCTCTGGGGAGAGCGGTTTGCCATCAGGCCCTAGAGGGGGTCTGGTCTTCAAATCTGCAGCGATGTTATACCATTGACGAGGTATCTCACTCTCATCGAGAAATATTTTAACACTCATAAAACACTCCTGTAAAAGGCTGGAAAGTTAGATGCTTTTCTGGGGGCTTTGGATATGATGGTCAATTATCTTTTTGCATTGGCCAGATTCCACTCTTTTCCCAAGATTATACAAATTAGCTTTTTTAATGGCTGGATAACAACTGTTTTTAATATCAGTATTATACACCTGAGAAGAAATCCGGGGTGAAAAGGTATGGCAACAGTGCTTAAAGAGGTTATTTTAAACGGAGATTGAAATCAGCAGGATCGTCTTATTACCAGAGTCCCATCAACTTCAATACACACTCCTTTGCGCCTTGGTTTAACCGTGTGAGGTGCCAGTATGGATCTGAGTATCAGAGTGATGATCCCATGATTGTTAAAATCATAAGATGTCAACTGATACTCCATGGCATCGATAGTATTGTCAAAGGATATTATTGAGAGGTCTTCCGGTACTCGGATTTTACATTCTTTGAGATAATCGATGGCGATAGTCGCTGCAAAATCGTTTGCCATCACCCAGGCGGTAATTGACTGGTCCTGGAGAGCTTTATCGAAGAGTGGCTGCATGCTCTCATAGATTTCACCGCTGGCACAGTTCCACTGGGTGATATATTTGAAAATGCTGTAACCTAGATTATTTACTTTTTTATAAGTTGTTCCCTGTGTCTGATTCATCCATTGGTTGTATTGGTTGACAAAAGAAATAAATTCGTCCTGATGCACATGGTTTTTAAGATAATCCCACTGATAGGCATAATTGTCATATACATAAGGAATCACACCATCAACGATTTCTGCTCTGTTAAACATCTCACTTATGGTGTTGAGGCGCTGCTGGGACCACAGAGCCCGATGAAACGGTGAGAAGAAAGCAATCCTGCGATGCCCTTTCCCAAGAAGATATTGTGCAACTCTTTTTGCAGGAAGCTCCGATGCAGTGGCAGTAAAAAACTGAATAAGAAGATTATCTCTGGCACAACGCGGAATCTTCCACCCGCCTACTACATCCAGCACTGCTACATTTCTTTTTAGTCCTGCAAGCTTTTCCAGTACCTCTTCAGGGGTGTTGTCCAGATTTGCTACAATCAATATGTATCCAAGAATCGTGCGGTCACTCAGGTCATAATCTTTACCGGATGCCGTATGCACAAAACGTAACCTCCCCAGACTGCGATAGTATACAATCAAGTCCAGTTGAATGTTCATTCTTATGCATTCTGATTCAAGAACCCTGAAATAATATTTATCCTGATAATCCATCCATATCTTACCATCCTCCAATCCGCAGCCGATAGCCACAATTCGCGCATGTCCTGTATTACTTGTCAGAGATGGTATCAGATAGCCATTAGTGCACGGCTCAATTATTTTCTGCTCCACCAAAGATAAAAGTGATTTTTTAAGAGTTGCAAACGAAACGTTATAATGTAATTGTAATTCCTTATACGATGGTAATCTTTCATTTCCGGCAAAACGGCCGGTAACTATGTCTTTGTAAATTTTTTCAGTTACATGGTGTCTGGAGGAGCTGGGGGAGCATTCATTTAGTTGCTGAGTATTGGGAAAAGGCTTTTCTGGATCCGGTTGTTCAGCATCACTCTCAAATTTACTGAATATGCGCAGCCCTTGAGCATCTGAAACGATTATACCATTATCCTGGAGATATTTCAGTGCTTTCCACATTGTCACAAATGACACCCCGGCTGATTTTGCCAATACGCGAATGGGGGGCAGGGAAAGCTTTCCGTTTTCCTGCTCTAATGAGGCAATGTATTCACATGCTCTTTTAATGCCAGGCTTTTGTTTTTCCATAATGACAACGAAATTTTCATTAAAATGATATAAAATTATATCACTCCTTTTAATTTAATCAATTATTTCAGGTTTATGAAAAAAAATAATATTTTATTTTGAATTACATTGGAATCGTGTCTATTTCCTCATATATTGAGATTTTAAATACACATGCGATTGGAGCGCCTGCCATGAGTGATGATGGGTATTTGTTGGGTTATGATATCGGTAGTTCATCGGTTAAAGCCACTATACTGGAGATCTCTACCGGTTATGTTGTTGCTTCTGCAACATCGCCAGATACAAGCGAGTTGGAAATAATTGCTCAAAAACCGGGTTGGGCAGAACAGCATCCTGATACTTGGTGGGTGCATATACAGAATGCCACGAGGCAATTGCAAGCCAATGCCCAAATCAATTTTCATGACATCCAGGCCATTGGTATCTCTTATCAGATGCATGGGCTTGTCATGCTGGATAAAAGCTATAAGCCTCTGGCTCCATCTATTATATGGTGTGACAGCAGAGCTGTCGGGGTAGGGCGCCAGGCGTTAGAGGATTTGGGTGAAGAGCTTTGTATGAGTCACCTTCTTAACCCTCCGGGAAATTTTACTGCTTCAAAACTGAAATGGGTGGCGGATAATCAGAAGGAAATTTTCCGTAATGTCCATTTTTTCATGCTCCCTGGAGACTACATTGCTCTGAAACTTACCGGTTCGCCCTCCACTACGGCATCTGGACTTTCCGAAGGCATCCTATGGGATTTCAAAGAGGGCAAACGAGCCGATTTCCTTATGGATTACTACGGGATCGATTCTGGAATGGTACCCCCGCTGGTACCTACTTTTGGTATACAGGGATTATTAACTGAAGAGGCTGCGTCACTTCTGGGATTGAAAAAAGGTATACCTGTTTCCTACCGGGCAGGAGATCAACCCAACAACGCATTATCACTTAATGTGCTCAACCCAGGTGAAATTGCAGCAACCGCCGGTACATCAGGTGTTGTCTATGGTGTTACCGATCAAGCTTCGTATGATAATGGAGGAAGGGTTAATACTTTCCTTCATGTCAATAATACCGGGAGCGCTCCCCGCCTCGGTATTTTACTTTGTGTAAATGGTACCGGTATTCTCAATCGCTGGTTGCGAACCATGCTGGGAAGCTGGAGTACTGATCCGATATCCTATAGCCAGATGGACAAAGAGGCAGAGACTGCACCAGCCTGCAGTGATGGACTCAGGATCCTGCCATATGGAAACGGGGCCGAAAGGACTCTTGGTAATCTCTCTATCAACGCTTCAATGCACGGTCTGGACCTTACCCGTCATAGCCGCGCCCATCTGCTCCGTGCTGCGCAGGAAGGAATTGTTTTCGCTCTGATGAACGGCATTGATATCATGCATTCCATGGGAGTCAAAAACAGTGTGATCCGGGCCGGAAACGCAAATATGTTTAAAAGTAAACTCTTTGCGCAAGTTTTTGCTACTGTCGCAGGTAATGTGGTCGAGCTTTACAATACCGATGGCGCACAGGGTGCTGCCAGAGGGGCCGGAGTAGGTGCAGGCATATATAAAGGGCTCGATGTGGCTTTTGCAAACCTCTCGGTTGTAAAACGGATCGAACCGGATATGAAAACCAGAAGCTTGTACAGCGAAGCCTACGCACACTGGTTGTCAATTTGTCAGAACCAGATTGAAAAAATAAAAGAAGCATCTGAGTTTTCTGATAAGAAAGTTTTAAATACTATATCCTGAAGTGGGCAATTTATTTTTTTGAACATATCTTTTAGATAAGGAGCGCTATAGCCATGTCTCAACAAAAATCTCTGCACAGTGTGTGTCGATGGACCTTTAACCCTGGAAAAGGTGGTTTTGTACCTGGTGATGTCCGGGAAAAATGGAACAGCAAGAATCTGAACACAGTTCAAACGGTTCAACTCATTAAAGAAAAAATCATGCCACGACTGCCCGAAAATGTAGGTCTTGGCTATGAAGTCCATTACGACAGTGAAGTCAATGAAAGCTTCGCTGCTGAATTCGCAGATGCTCTGGTTGATGCCAATATCTCTTTAGCGATGATCACTCCGGGAGCTCATTCCCACTTTGCTTATGGTGGAATCGCTTCTCCGGATAAAAATGAAGTCAGTAAGGCTAAAGAACTTGGGGCCAAAACGGTTGATCTGGCTTACGGGCCATTGAAAAAAGCCTGGCATAAAGATGTTGTGCCTACATTTGTTCTCTGGAATGGCTCTTATGGCTATGATCTGGCTTCTGTGGGTGTCCGTACCATGTATCAGAACCTTAAAAACAGTGTTGCTGAACTTTGCAAATACGAAGAGAAGGCTGGTGGTAAACTTTATATGGCCATCGAGCCAAAGCCAAATGAAGGTCATCCGGCAATGCTTCTTCCTACAGTAGCCAGTGCTATTGTTTTCTGGAAAAAGCTTGAAGAGGAATTCGGAGTTACCTGTGCTAAAAAAGGAGTAAACAAAGAGTTCGGACACACCGAGATGATTGGTTTGGACCTGATATATGATACTGTGGAAGAGATCGATAATAATATGCTGGTGCATATGCATCTTAACAGCCAGGGCTATAATGACGGGATCATTCTTGGTGGCCCCGGCAAATATGATATCGATCATGGAACCCGTATCAATGGAATGAACATCGCAGTTGCCGGTCTTATTCGTGCTGCTGGTTTTGGTCGCTGGAAAGGTCATGATATGCAGCCACGCGCATACGATAACGAAGCTCAGGGGATCGACCGGGTTATCCGCAGCATTCTTTCCTGGGAAGCTTGTGATCAGGCGGCTCAGAAACTGGATGAGAAAGCATTGATGAGCTATCTGGAGAACCGGGAAACTGCAAAAGCAGAGGATTTGATGCGTGCAGCATTGGTGGATGCCCAGAGGGCTTTCGACCGAATGTATGCTTAATTAGTAGCAGGTAGTGGCTGCCTTTTTGATAAAGGCAGCTGCAGAGGTATTTAAACGTTTGAGGAGAATAAATGAAACCTATTCTAAAACTCATAATGGCTACAGCCATAATTATGAATTTGGCCCCGCCTGACCTGTTTGCGGCTAGCAAGACTACAGGTACTCCCCTTGGCGGCTTAGGCGCTTCTTACATCGTCTATAACGGTGCCAAAAACATTTTTGTTAAAGGGTACCGCCTTACCGGTCAGCACTGGTATCAGGAAACCAAATTTGCCGCTTCTTTCAACCTGTATACAAAAGTGGGTGCCAATGTAAAGACAGCCTCCGGCCTGAAGTCGGAAAGGGAAGATGCAATTATTCCCATTTATAATGTCGATTATGATGAAGTCAATAAGGTCAAGGTAGATCTTCTTGCTTTCGGACCTTATGTGAGCGGAGATGAAAAAAGTTCTGTCATGCCGCTTGCCTTTTTTGAATTCAATGTCAAAAACAACAATACTGAATCAGCGGAGGCTGCAATCGCTTTCTCTATCAGTGGTCTGGCTGGAATAAATCCCCAAAAGATCCAGAATCTTAATGGCGTTTACTGGGGCAGATCCGACAGAAATCCTGATAACAGCGCGCTGGCCGCTTCAAGCGATATGACAGACGCAGTGATTACCACCGGCAGCTCTCTGAACGAATTCTTTGCATCCGGAAAACTGACCAGTGTAAATGGGGGAATTGCCGCAGTTAAATTGACTCTGGCTCCTTCACAATCCGGAAAGGTCCGTTTTGTTGTGGGCTGGTATCAGGAATTCATAGATAAAGATTGGAAAGGTGCAACGGTTGATGAGGGTTTCTATTACATGAATTATATAAAAAATTCAATAGAAGCCGTTCAATATGGATTAACCGAATTTGAAAGGATACGTGATGGGGCATCCCATTTTGCCAATAGCATCATGGGAATAAAAGAACTGCCAACCTGGTATAAAGATCGTTTGTTAAATAATCTTTATCCTCTTACCCATAATAGCCAATATACCAGAGATGGACGCTTTGCCTGGCGTGAAGGCAAATATTACATATTGGGTACTATCGATCAGCAGGGACATGCCCAGATTGCCACCTCCTATAACTGGCCTGAAGGACAATGGAGACAAATGCTGTATTGGGGAAGAACCCAACGCCAGAATGATCCCCTGGATTCAGGACAGATTCACCACGATTTTAATGGTCCTAAAAGCGGATCTGATAAAATCAATGCTTTATGCGGTTGGGATGAGCACGACCATAGAGATTACTGGTGGAGCAAGACTGAAAACTGGTCTGATCTCAACTCCTTGTTTCTGATAAACATTTACGAATTGTTCCTGGCTACAGGTGATATGGAATGGCTGGACAGTTTGTGGGAACCGTACATGAGAAGAACCGCCGAACAGATTCTGCGGCAGGCTAAACGATGCATTGATAAAGTGTATTTAGCACCTCCTGCTCCATACGATTCCAGTAACTTTGTTCTTCCGTATCAATGTCTTGGCTCCTATGACAGGGAGGGCGCGACGAATGAATACAACGGTTCGCTCGCTTTGGTGGCCTACTCGGCCATGGCTGAGATGTGTCGTGCCAGAGGCGATTCGATAGGTGGAAAAAAATGGGATGAAATTTTCGAAAGAGGTAAAGCCCAGTATTCCAAACTTTATTCGTCAAAATCCGATTATGCGGCAAATGTTGAAGGAGAACTTGGAGTTTACAATTTTTCCCGCCATTTAGGTCTCCCTGTGATGATGAGTGAAAAGGAAGCTAATGTAGCTTTCATGCGTTACTGGGATCGGTCCAATAAAGGAAGAGACCTGCTTCCCTGGCACTTCTACACCATCAACCATTTCGGTGACTTCGGTATTGCTATCGGCAAGGTGGATGAAGGCATGGACGTTCATTATTATGACTGGGAATGGCATTGCAGCAGGAATTCCAACTTTTATTTCTGGCAGGATCTGGATGCTTCCCCTGGGATGCACTCTTATATGACTGCTCCGGTTGTATGGCGCTCATACTTGCTCATTTCCGGATTTGTTATGGACAAATACAATCAGCGCTTATGGATAAGACCAATGTTGCCCTCAGCCAATAAAGGTAAGCTTACCGATGCGCCTCTGATTTCACCGGGAAACTGGGGTAATCTTGTTTATGAAGAGACAAATAACGGCGAAACTCAGAAAATGAGTATCCGGTTTCAAAAAGACATGACAGTAAAGGAAATCAGACTTAAAAATCCCACCGGACAAGCACATAATCTTGTAAAAGTGGTATTTGCTGGGAGATCTGTGTCACATAAAACCACTTATGTGGGGAGCGGACTCGATGCAATAATCAAAATTGAGCTTGACAACCCTATTGTGATAAATTCCACTGACAGTCTTCAAATTGGAATTGATCAGGAAGTCGGCATATATCACAGGTATGGAAATGGCCGTTTTAACACTAGTCTGTCAATCCGTGCCTTGGATAATAAACAAATTATAGACTACTCTGTCGAAAAGAAAGGCAAAGTTAAACTAGCAGTTTATCTGGCCAATGGGGCTTTAGTGAGAGATTTTGATCTGGGAATCAGAACGGCTGGAAAATTCTCACAGACAATTGACAACTTGAGTACAGGATTCTATTATCTGCGTCTGATGCAGGATGGAAAATGTATTTCAGCAAGAACCATGGTCGTCACAAAATAACAAAACAGTATATCCGGTGTGGCACTCAGTAATATGTCATGCCTGCCAACTTTAACATAAAGGATTTTATCAATGAAAAAGATTTCTATTATACTGATTGCTTGCGTTTGTATGTCTTGGGCGAATCAGTCAGATGATAACAAAATCAAGCTAACCGGTTACGCATCATACCAGGGCGGCCACGTTATTAGTGGAACATACGCTTATGAAAACGATATCAATAATTACTGGTTACAGAAGGTCTATGCCAATATTGGAATATTTAAAAAAGTCAATGAATGGCTCAGCTTTACTACTGCAATGGAAATGGTCTATCGCAGCTCCTTTAAAATGGGCAGCACATTCCTTGAATCTCAGTTCTTTGTTCCTCATGCCTATATCGACCAGGCCAGAGGTGATTTTAAAATTATCAATAATGATAAACTGAATCTGTTTCTCACTGCAGGTTATTTCCATTTCAAATACAACCAGGATGTTACCAATCTGGGGAATACTCTCTTTAAGAGCTATTGCTATCCTTCTGCAATCATGCCTTCCGAGTTTGATTTTCCTCTGAGCCGACTTGCAGGTCTTGATCTCTATGTATCAGCTTTTAACAGAAAAATTTTTGCAGATGTCTTGTATACCACCAGTCTGCATATGTATCCCCTGGGTGACTTCTCTCTAACCACAATCCTGGGTACAGAACCCTTTAGAGGTGTGACTGTTAAAGCAGGTATTCAATTCGACCGTTTTATGTCCGTCAATAAGGAAATCACCTCTCCAGGCGATGCCGTATACGAAGATCCTATAACCGGTGAAAAGACAAAGTTCACCTATGCTGGTATTAAAGCTATGGGTTTAGTCAACCTGGATTTGAAAAAGATCATTTTTGGTGAAGACTATCCTACTATCTTTGGTGGAGAAGACCTTAAGTTGTGGTTGGAAGGCAATGTTCTGGGTCTGGAAGATTATGATAAATATTATGACACTCTCAAGCAGCGTGTAACGATTGCATTCGGACTCAAGGTTCCTACTTTTAAATTGCTCAATGTACTGGCAGTTGAGGCTGAGTATTTTGGTTCAAGATATCCAAACAGTATCGAACGTCCCATTAACTCCAATAAACCATATCCGGAAGTTCAGGAAGCCAATTATGATCCCAGTGAGTGGGAAGATGATGATTGGAAATGGTCTGTTTATGCCAAAAGAGATATTTCCGATTTCTCTATAATTGTTCAGTTCGCAAGTGACCACCTGCAGCTTTGGTCTATAAGAGCTGTTGACCAGGTCTTTCGCGACAACCTGGTAAGCCCGAAAAACTGGTATTACCAATTTAAAATTCAATACCGGTTCTAAGATTGATTCAAAAAAACAGCCGTTAAAAACGGCTGTTTTTTTATTGTGACATATTTACCCTGTTTTTTTGGGGGGAGCCATGTTCCGTTCACTTTCTCTAATTGCTGCTGTATCTCTGAGTCTCACTCCCAGCATTTGGGCACTCTCAGGTACCAGAGGTACACCCCTGGGCGGTATGGGAACCGGATATGTTCGGTTTGATGCTACCACAGGTGATTTTACCGCCAGTGGAAAAACTCCTCCTGCTGCTGCAGATGGGTGGAATGGGGCTGATTATACACGTAAACCCTCCTCCAGCGGCTTTCATTTCTTTGCCAATGGCGAGTCGGTTACCAAAGCCAAAACCACAGACGAGGATGCAAAGTGTCCTGCTTATTTTGCAGATTTTGGCAAAACTGGTGGAGTAAAATTTAAATTAACTGCATTTGGCCCTTATCTGCCCGGTGATGATCCGGAAAATTTTAAATTGGCTACTTCTCCTATGGCCTTTTTTGAGATTCTGGCGGTTAATGAAAATAGCGAGGCAGTTGATGTTGCTGCAGCGATGGAATTTGCAAATGGCAACCTGCTGGGTGGGGCAGCTACCGGAGAAGCTACAAACGATAACAAGGCAGTCAGCTTTTCGGGAAGTCCGGAAAATGCCTATCTGGCAGTCGATTGTGATGGATCTTCTCCCAAATTCAGTGCTGGCGCAATCGGTTCTTTTAAGACTGAAGGTACACTGGCAAATGGCAGTGGAAACCTGGTTGCCGCAAAATGCAATGTAGCAGCAGGGCAAAGTGTGCGATTCAAGTTTGTTCTTGCCTGGTGGAGAAAATATGAGTCTTCCAATACTTCCCGTTACTCAAACTGGGATGGCAAAGAAAATTACTGGTACCATAACAATTATGAAAATTCCGAAAAGGTCGCCAAATTCGGTATAGAGAAATTTGATGCAGTAAAGAACGGAATTACCTTATTAGTAAACCGTACCATGGCCTCAAATTTTCCGGAATGGTACAAAGACCGTTTGTTAAATAACACCTACCCTCTTATTCATAACTCGCAGGTCAGTAAAGATGGTCGTCTCGCTTTTTGGGAGGGGTTATACGGAATCATTGGAACCATCGATCAGGGGCAGCATGCAGCTCTCTTTTACACTTTCAACTGGCCTGAAGTGCAGTGGAAGGAGCTCAATTACTGGCGAAGCACTACTCGTCAGGGAACAAACGTTGGACAGATTCACCATGATTTTAATATCGGTATAGATAATTTTCACAGCAACTCCCAAAGGGCTGCAGCACGTTTCATGTGCCCGTATAACGATCATGATAACAAAGATTACTGGTGGTTTCCAAATACCGAATCATGGGCAGATCTTAATGTAATGTTCATTTTTAAAGCATATGAATTGATGATGGCAACTGGAAACAAGGATTCTGTTATCGCTTATTTCCCTGCAGTCAAGACAACCGCGGAACGGGTTTTAAAACAGGCTGCCGAATCGGGCGAAAATTCCAGACTGCCTCTGAAAAACCATAGTACATATGATGAGAGTAATGATGGCGGAAAAACTTTTAATCTATCGCCTGAATATAACGGCGGAATCTCACTGGCCTGTTATCAGGCGGTTGCTGAAATGGCTAAATTCATCGGTGAAGATGATATTGCTGATGAATATATGGAATATTTTGAAGAGGGAAAAACCCAGTACTATAACCTGTATGCAAAAGATATAAGTTCAAACAACTATGCTAAAGGTAGAGACTGTTCTGAAGGTGATGTTGCTGGTTACAGCTGGGCGAATTATCTGTGTCTTAAACCTGTGATGGATAGTGGCTTTATTGCAGCAGCCAATGCTAAGCTTTGGAGCTATTATAGCAACCGCACCGAGAGTAATGTCGATGCTTTACGCGCAAAACTAGGTAAATGGGGTTTTTACACTTGCGATCACTGGGGTGGTACAGAGATCGCCACCGGTAATCCGGACAGAGCATTGGTGATTCACAAATGGGATTGGGAGTATTATTATCAAAATTCTCCGGCAATGATCTATTGGCAAACCCTCAGAAAAGAATCAGGGCATAATAAATCCCAATATGCATCCTATATGACCGGTCCCACCGTTTGGCGTTCTTATTTCCAGATGATTGGTTATATGATTGATAATGCCAATAAACGGCTCTGGATAAGACCCAGAATTCCATCAGACATGAACGGTAAGATCGAAAATGCACTCCTGCTTAATCCAAAATGTTTTGGAACTCTCAATTATGATGAGAACAAAGTGGAAACCCGAACTCAGTCTATGAGTATCTCTTTTGATAAACCAGTTTCCATTAAAGAATTCGTACTGAAAAACAACACCGGAATCGATGAACCTGGAGTGGCTATCCTCAATAGTGGCTCAAAAGTTACCATACAGAAAGTTAAAGCGGAAGGCTCCGGTTATGAAAAAAATATCCGGGTTACCCTTGCTGACCAAATCGAAATCGGACCAGAAGGAGTAAAAATCGAAGTCTTTGCCGGATCGGTGGGTGCCAAAAATATTCATGCTGTGTATCCGGTTTATTCGCTTGGGTTACAGACTGCTTACCTGCGGGCAGGAAACAATGTCCGATTCACTGTTAATCATCCCGGATCTGTAGCTATGGAGCTGTTAAGCCTTAATGGAGCCAAAATTGGCACCATTATGCAGAAAAATTTATCCACTGGAAACCATAGCTTTGTATGGAATGGTAAAACTCTTGAAGGTAAAGGTGTGGCTTCAACTATGGCACTTCTTCGTCTCTCAAATGATGGTAAATCTGTAACCAGAGCTGTAATGATAGTTAAGTAGTATCTCTGTTGAATGAAAAATATCCAAAAAAGATGCAGGCAAACGCCTGTATCTTTTTTTTTGACCTGTCAAAATCTTCCAAATACGACTTCTGCACATTTCATGTTGCTTCGATGCGATACTGCTGGATTATAGCAGGAAAACTGCATTATTTCTGCCTGATTTCGCTGCTATTGTTATGTGTTTCCTTTCTCACTCCAGCTCAGAAGGAAACCCTATGCAAATATGCCGACCAGATCGGATTGAATATCGGTGTGGTTATGGGGACTCAAGTTGTTATGCTCTGATAGCCAGAAAATAAATATGGTTTTCTATAATTCCGGCAATATTTATTTTAATGAAAGTTGATGAAAAACTTGACTTGTAAATGTCACTTTATAAACATAATTTCTTAAAAATCAGGGACTTAGAAGATGAAAATAACCAGCAGCCATTTTGGAAAAACCGCCCAGGGCGAATCGGTTACACTTTTCACACTGGAAAATAACCGTAACTTATCGGTAAAAATCTCCAATTATGGAGCAACTGTGACTTCAATTCTATGCCCTGATAAACATGGTACGATAGCTGATGTGGCATTAGGGTTTGATAATCTGCAGCAATATCTCTCGGAACATCCGTATTTCGGGGTTACCTGCGGCCGTTATGCAAATCGTATCGCGAAAGGAGTATTTGCACTTGAAGGTAGAAAGTATGTGCTTCCGGTAAACAATGGAGCTAATTCACTTCATGGCGGCTTCAAGGGGTTTCACACGGTGGTGTGGCATGCGGTTCCTTTTAAAAGCAGCGAAGAAGTAGGCGTGAAACTCACCTATTTAAGCAAGGACGGAGAAGAGGGATATCCGGGAAATCTACTGGTCAAGCTAGTCTATTCTATAAATGATCTTAATGAGTTGAAAATCTCCTACACTGCAGAGACCGATGCACCCACGGTGGTAAATCTTACTAACCATACATACTTCAATCTAAACGGGTGCAGGGAAACGGTTCTGGATCATATAATGACTATCAATGCGGATAAGTACACTGAAGTAGATTCTGAAGCTATTCCTACAGGGAAGCTGCCTGATGTCAATGGGACTGCATTTGATTTCAGGAAAGCGAAAAGGGTTAGTGATGATATCGAAAAAGCTGGTGGATATGATCATAACTTCGTATTGAATAAGTCTAATGAGAATGAATTGTCTTATGCAGGTGTGGTTTACGATCCAGATAGTGGCAGAACATTGGAAGCATTCACCACCGAGCCTGGCATGCAATTTTATTCAGCTAATTTCCTTGATGGATCTATTAAAGGAAAAAGTGGTGTGCAATATAAAAAGCATTATGGTTTCTGCTGGGAAACTCAGCACTTTCCTGACTCTCCTAACCAGAACCATTTCCCTTCAACCAGGTTATATCCCGGAGAGCATTATAATCAGCTTACCGTATACCGTTTTGGAATAAAAGAGTAACTGAAAAAACTCTCATTGAGCGGGACAATGAAGGCTGGTTCCGGAGATTGCCGGCTTTCAATTAAACACTATTGTCCGGTTTTCATAAACTAAAGTCATGTGATTGATATGCTGCCAGATAGCTCTGGCCAGCACCGTTTTTTCCACATCCTGTCCTTTTCTGATCAGATCCTCTATAGAATGCTTATGGGTGACTCTGACCACATCCTGTTCGATGATGGGGCCGGCATCCAGCTCTGTAGTTACATAATGCCCGGTTGCACCAATCAGTTTAACTCCCCGTTCAAATGCTGAATGATAAGGTTTTGCCCCGGGAAATGCCGGAAGAAATGAGTGGTGAATGTTAATGATCGGTTTACCAAAGCTGCTTATGAAATTTCCGGAGAGTATCTGCATATATCTTGCCAGCACAATAAAATCGATATTGTGCTGCTGAAGTAACTGGAGCTGTATCTGCTCCTGCTCTGCTTTGTTGTTCTCATTTACCTGGATATGGTGAAAGTCAATTCCATAAAGTCTGGCAACCGGCTCCAGAACTTTGTGATTACTGATAATAAGCGGAATTTCTATTTGCCATTCGCCGGAAACATAGCGGGATAAAACATCATAGAAACAATGGGAAATTTTAGAGACGAAAATCGCGGCACGCTGAACTTTATCTGAAAAATGAAGTTCGGAATGCATTTGGAATGCATTCCCGATGGAATACTGGAAATATTTTAAAATTTCCAGATCCGGTATGCTGAAACCTTCCAGTTCCCATTCAACCCGCATGAAAAATACCTTTTTTTCTATATCTACATGCTGATCAAGGTGAATTATATTACCATTATTTTTATGAAGGAAATCGGTTACAGATGCAACGATTCCCCTTTTATCCGGACAGTGAATCAGAAGTACTGCAGTGCGGTTTTTTTCTTTTGCTTTTTCCATGGTTTTTTCAATAAAGGCTTTTGTGGTTATTCATCATCTCTTAAGCGCTGATTATTCACTGATATCGAAAATACAAGTAATGGAGTCAGAAAAACAATAAAAATCAGCAGATTTCACCTGTTGGATCTGCCTATGTTGGACTAAGTAAAATATCGGAATGTATGAAAACCGGGAAACAGAAAATTAGTAAAAATCAGATCTGATTTTAACATGTGCTGAAGTTAATATTTATATTCCACCCAAAGGCTCAGGTTTTGAAAATATAAAATCCGGAATTCACTGATAAAAACATCAGGAAATATCTTATGGAATTTCGATACAATACATTTTCTCTTTTAAAGAAATATTTTGAAAATATTAATGAAAGACTTACTATTCGGGATAAACGGTATAAAAAAAAGGAAATTCTGGGAAAAATTTTTTGTGAAGTATTAAATACCCCGTCTTGCAAATGTAATTCTGATGCAAAAACAGAGATTCATTCATTGACTGCACATCATCATCTGTTTATGTACATAACTGCAATTAAGTCGCTGCTGAGATATTATGACAACATTGCATTAGTAGTTCACGATGATGGGAGTTTAACTTATCAGGATTCGCTTCTATTAAAAAAGCATATAGCAGGCATAAGGATTGAAAACAGAAAAGAAGCTGATATTAAAATGGAAAAAATGTTAAATGGCTTCCCCAGTTCCAGAAAATACCGACGTAACATAATCAATTCCATGGAGCTTTTCGATAATATACTCTTATCCGGGTCTGATAAAATAATAACAATGAATTCGGATGTGCTCTTTCTTTCAGAACCTCATGAACTGATAAACTGGATCTGTAACGGAACCGGTGAACTGATGAGTGTCTATGAAGAACAACCAAAAAACCAGAAGGAGTTTTTGGCTGAACACGCATGCACATTTCCACCACATGTAACCATCTGTTTAACTTGCTTGTATAAATCTGTTTTTAATTTTGATGTAGTTGAAAATGCTTTGGCGGATTCAAACCCGGACTGGTTTACTGGCCAGAATATGTATCCTCTTTTGTTTAGTTATAAACTTACGGAATACCCATTGTCATTCTTTAATAAGAAAACCTATCAGGCTTCGGGTGTTTTTTCTGAGGGCGCAACATTCAGGCATTACTGGACTAGTACCGGATCTTTTATCAGTGTTCAAACAATCGATAGCTCAAGAATGATAAGTGAGTTTGGTAGAATCTGATTGTATAACTGATTATACTCGAAAAGGAATGGATTATGCGTATACTGATCACTGGGGGAAGAGGTACGATTGGAAATGTACTTACTTATCAACTCCGCAAAAAGGGGTATGATGTATGGACTTGTGATCTTGCCCATCATTATGATGCCAGGCATATAAGATGTGATGTGGCCGGATATCGTAATTTATTAAACCTGTTTGAAAGTAAATCTTTTGACTTCGTTTTTCACCTCGCTGCAGAATACGGAAGGTGGAATGGCGAGGATTACTATGAGCAATTGTGGAGATCTAATGTAATCGGAACAAAAAATATCCTGCGCCTGCAGGAACAATTCGGGTTCAGGCTTGTTTTTACAAGCACCTCAGAGGTTTATGGTGATATTGATGATGTGATGTCTGAGGACCTGATGGAAAAAGTTGAAATCAGACAGCTTAACGACTATGCAATCAGTAAATGGGTTAATGAACTGCAGATCCTGAATTCAGCTTCAATGCATGGAATTAAAGCTGTACGCGTCAGACTCTTTAATACATACGGCCCAGGTGAATATTACACTGATTACCGAAGTGCCATCTGCAGATTCATCTATTCTGCACTCACCGATAAACCTTATACTGTTTATCTTAACCACTCCAGGTCTTCTGTATTTATTAGTGATACTGTAAACACCTTAACAGCAATTATCGGTAATTTTATCCCTGGTGAAGTGTACAATATCGGTGGGGGAGAAAACCATACAATGAAAGAAATCTCGGATTTCATTCTCTCTTATCTGGGGAAAAATGATTCCCTTGTAACCTACCTGGAAACTGAACCTTTCACAACCCGTGATAAAAAAATCAGCATAGAGAAAGCTAAACGTGATCTCAATTACAGCCCTGTTGTTTCACTTAAAGACGGGCTCACCAGAACTATTGACTGGATGAGACAAGTGTATCTAAGCAGGGAAAATGCTGATCCTGTTGCTTTCATTGGGGACTACTTATGAATGTTCTGGCTATTGGCGCACATCATGACGACATTGAGCTTGGATGCGGAGGAACTATTGCCCGTTTAAACAGGGAAGGGCATAGTACATTTGGTATAATATTGACGAATTCCGAAACTCATTATCCGATTCGTTCAATTCATCGCACCAGCACTCAGGCAAAAGATGAGGCAGAAAAAGCTGCTGAGGTTATCGGATTAAAACTGATCTACCTTCAAACCCAGCATATAGATAATGGTAAATTAACCTATGATGTAAATCTGATGCGTAAAATTGAACAGGTTATTGTGGATTACAATATTACTATGGTTTTTTCGCACTGGAGATCAGATCTTAATACCGATCATGAAGCTGCAGCGAAATTATCCATCACTGCAGCCAGACATGTTCCAAATGTGCTTATGTATAGAAGCAACTGGTATCAGCCATCGCTACCCTTCAATCCACTGTTTTCTGTGGATATTTCTGATACTATCAATCTTAAAAAGGAAGCACTTGAATGTTATGTCTCTGAGATCACAAATCGTGGCCGGGCGTGGATTGATTCCTTTTTGGATTATAACCGGAGTTCAGGATTTAGAATTGATAAACAATATGCTGAAGTCTTTGAACCATTGAAATACCAGCTATAATGCCTTGTTTTTACTTCGGTTTGTATACCAGTGTCTTTCTATTCACAGTCGTTTTCGGCAAAAAAGAGGAAATCTCTGCAAGTAGCAGTATTTATTTTCAAAAATTCGGATTAGCCGGTCATTTTTCTCATATTGAAACAAGAGGCAAATTTGGTGGTAATGTTTAAAAGATTTTTACTCTGTTCAAGCCTGTTTCTGGCAGGATTTGTGGGCTGTTCCAAGCAGGACAAAACCAGACCCCAGGTAGTATTGAAACTTGCTCACAGCCTGGATATTAATCATCCGGTTCACATGGCTATGGAATTTATGGCTCAAAGAGTTTTCCAGAAATCGGCAGGACGAATGAGAGTGGAGATATTTCCAAGTGAACAGTTGGGCAACGAGAAAGAATGTATTGAAGCGCTTCAATTGGGATTTCTGGCTATGACCAAAGTTTCTGTTGCTCCTATGGAAGGTTTTGTACCGAAAATGAAAATCTTCGGTATTCCTTATCTGTTTAGAAATAGTGAGCATTATTGGAAAGTACTTAACGGTCCAGTAGGAAAAGAACTGCTTCTTGCCGGTGAAGCAAAAAGACTGCGTGGGCTTTGCTACTATGATGCCGGGTCCAGAAGCTTCTATGCAAAAAAACAGATTGGAGGTCCGGCTGACCTGAAAGGAATGAAAATCCGGGTCATGAATAGTGCCATGTCCATGAAAATGATCTCTGCTATGGGAGGTTCTCCAACACCGATGCCCTGGGGTGAACTCTATACCTCACTTGAACAGGGCGTGGTTGATGCTGCCGAGAACAACACCCCCTCTTTTCGTACCTCCAGGCATTATGAAGTATGCAGATACTATTCTTTAGATGAACACACCAGACTTCCTGATATCCTGGTTATCAGTACCCGTATCTGGAACAGTTTAAGTAATGAATTTCAGCAGATTTTGCAGGAATCTGTGGATGAGTCAGTTGACTATCAGCGTAAAATCTGGGATGAAGCAGAAAAAAAAGATCTGGAAACAATAAAGCAGGCCGGGGTTCAGGTTTATATTCCTGATAAGCAGCTCTTTCAGGAATCGGTAAAAAGTGTGTGGAAAGAATTTGAGCAAACTGAAATAGGACAACTGATACGACAGATCCAGGAGGTGAAGTAAGCATGTTTGCATCTATAAAGAAAAATCTGGACCGTTTGCTTGAGTGGCTGCTCATTGTAGTAATGGCAGTACTTGTTGTTGATGTATTATGGCAGGTTTTTGCCCGACTGATTCTTAAAAACCCCAGTAAATGGACTGAAGAGCTGGCTGTATTTATGTTAATCTGGGTGGCTTTACTTGGCTCTGCAGTTGCTTTGGGCCATGGCGCACATCTGGGAATCGATTATTTTGTCAGTAAATTGCCTTCACGAGTAAGACTCTGTAGCGAAATTATTGTTTTTTTGTGTATCTCCCTTTTCTCTCTTCTGGTAATGGTTGTCGGTGGAGTCGATCTGGTTTCAAGTACTTTGCAGCTCAAGCAGCTCTCACCGGCTCTTGGTGTAAAGGTGGGATATGTTTATCTGGCAGTACCTATCAGTGGCTTTTTTATCCTTCTTTATTCAGGGGTTGCCCTGGTTGAACGAGTCGGAGGAATATTCAAACCTGAAGCTATTGTGAGAAGTGAACCGGTAAAAACAGCAGAAAAAACCCCTGTTATTGAAAAGAAAGGAACCTGAAATGGCTTTACCTGTTTTGGTGCTGGTGGTTAGTTTTGCGATATTGATTTTGATTAATGTTCCGGTTGCTTTCTGCATGGGAATAGCTGCGGTTCTGGCTATTATGGCTATGGGAAATCTTCCTGCTTTTGTGGCAGTAGCTCATGGTATAGCTACGGGAATAGACAGCTTTGCATTACTGGCAATTCCGTTTTTTGTATTGTCAGGTTTACTTATGGCCCAGGGGGGTATTGCCAGAAGGCTCATAGATCTGGCAAATGTTATTGTCGGGCCATTTAAGGGCGGACTGGCATTTGTGAATGTTATGGCCTGCATGATTTTCGGTGCTATCGCTGGTTCATCCACTGCGGCTTTGTCCGGGGTTGGAGGATTTATGGTTCCACTTATGAACCGGCTGGGTTATAACCGGGAATTCAGCACCTCAGTAACTATTACCGCTTCCACAACTGGTTTACTTATTCCTCCCAGCAATGTGATGATCGTTTATTCATTGGCTACAGGCGGGATAGTTTCCATTGCAGCACTGTTTGTAGCTGGTTATCTTCCGGGAATTCTGATGGGTTTGGGACTGATGGTAGTAAGTGCCTGGATATCTGTCCGTAATAATTACGGCCGGGGACGGGTCTTTACATTTAAGCAGGCAGTTTTTAGTTTTCTACGTGCCTTGCCCTCGCTTTTTCTGATCTTCATCATAATCGGCGGAATCCTTGCAGGATGGTTTACCCCTACAGAAGCATCTGCGATTGCCGTACTTTACGCCTTTATACTGGCTGTGGTGGTATATCGGGAAGTTAAACTCAACGATCTTCCACAAATACTTCTTCAATGCGGTATTACTACTGCAGTGGTTTTTCTGCTTATAGGAACCAGCATGGCAATGTCATGGGTTCTTGCATCAGAAAGAGTACCTCAGGACATTGGCGCTGCTCTGCTACAGACTTCCAGTAACAAAATTGTGCTGCTGTTGCTAATCAATGCTATTCTTCTCTTTGTAGGTTGCTTTATGGATATGACTCCTGCGGTGCTGATATTTACTCCCATCTTTCTGCCCATCGTTGAGCAGCTTGGGGTTCATCCGCTTCATTTCGGTATCATTATGATAATGAACCTCTGTGTCGGTTTATGCACACCCCCGGTGGGGACCTGCCTTTTTCTGGGTTGCAGTATTGGTGGAACTACAGTAACTAAAATATTACGTCATATCGTACCGTTTTTTATGGCCATGGCAGTGGTATTGATTATTACCATGTATTTTCCTGCAATCAGCCTGTGGCTGCCGGAAAAATTGGGGCTTTTAAAATAGTACGATTAAATAAAAACCAGGTTTACTAGAGTCGTTTTATTTTCGGAGGCTCCCAGATGTCCCTTTATAAACTGCACCCGGACCGTTTTTTCGATCCCGATCCGGCAGTCAGAAAATTTGCACATGAGATTTATGAATCTATAGAAAAACTTCCGATTATCAGTCCTCACGGACATGTTGATCCCCGGATATTCGCAGAGAACAAACCTTTTCACAATCCAACCGAACTTTTCATAATTCCCGATCATTATCTGTTCCGTATGCTCTACTCTCAGGGAATCCCACTGGAATCTCTGGGAATTCCCAGAGTCGATGGCGGAAAGGTGGAGAATGATCCACGCAAAATCTGGCAGACTTTCGCGGAAAATTATTATTTGTTTAATGGAACTCCTACCGGTGTCTGGCTGGATTATGAATTTAATGTCGTTTTTGGGATAAAAGAAAAACCGGATCGTGAAAACGCCTTAAAAATCTATGATGAATTGAATGAAAAAATCGCATCCTTTGAATTTCTACCCAGAACACTTTACAAAAAATTCAACATAGAAGTATTATCAACTACAGATTCTGCACTGGATTCACTTGATTATCATAAAGTAATACGCTCGTCCGGCTGGGATGGAAAAATCATCCCCTGTTTACGTCCCGATTCGCTGACAGATCTATCCACTGCCAACTGGTCCGGTAACATTTCCCGACTTGGAGAACTCACCGGTATATCTATCACTTCCTACTCCGATTATATAGCGGCTCTGAAGAGTCGACGACTCTATTTTAAACAGACCGGGGCAACTGCTACAGATCACGGCGTGTTTACCCCCTATACTCACCAGCTTTCCAGAAACGAAGCAGAATCGATATTCGATCGTGCCTTGCAAGGAAAAAGTACCTCCGAAGATGCCAGACTTTTTACCGCCCATATGCTTATTGAGATGGCAGGAATGAGTACAGAGGATGGACTGGTGATGCAGATTCATCCGGGATGCGCCAGAAGTCATAATGATACCTTATTTTCAAAATTCGGCTCTGACAAAGGTCACGATATTCCGGTTCCTACCGAATTTACAAATAATCTCAAGGAACTGCTGAACCTCTATGGGAATAATCCTGAACTTACCATAATCGTTTTTACTCTCGATGAGTCAACCTATTCACGGGAACTGGCACCCCTTGCCGGTCACTATCCGGCTATGAAACTGGGGCCGGCATGGTGGTTTAATGACAGCATTCAGGGTATGACCCGTTTCCGTCAGGCAATGACAGATTCAGCCGGTTTTTACAATACAGTAGGTTTTAATGATGATACCCGGGCTTTTGTCTCGATTCCGGCCAGGCACGATGTAGCCAGAAGAGTGGATGCCAATTATCTGGGCGGGCTGGTTGCCAGACATATCATAAGCATTGATGAGGCACTGGTGATAGCCAGGGATTTGACTTATAATCTGGTGAAAAAAGCCTACCGGCTCTGATCGGCTTTACACAACATGCCAGTCTTTATTTGTCGTAAGTACTCCTTATCCCATTTATAAAAGATAAGAGATCGGCGCTAGCCTGTCCTTTTATTATAAAAGCCAGCACTGACTTCTCTTCATCTTCTTTTTCCGTAGGACAAACCGAAAAACCTGCCTGAGAAAAGTCTACATAAAAGAAACCTCTACCGGTTGGTACAAATCCCTTTGCCCTGTAAATCTCATCTCTGAATCGCTCCAGTTGCATCCTCAATTGTTGAAGATCGACTGGACAGGCGATTTTACAGGTGTGAGAATCAAAGAGCGGATCTTTACATTTGGCGTATTCTCCATGCACCTCTTTTACTGGTGCCTGATTAAACAGTTCCACTTCTGTATCACAATAGACAGTACGTATCACCTGGGCCGCCCTGTTCAAGGCGTATAATTTCTCTTCTGCCAGACGGATCTGCTCTTCCGGGTATAGGTCGGTCTTGTTCAATAAAATGATGTCGCTTGTCTCTATTTGTGCTTTAATATTAGGCAGAGTGTTAAGAAGTATAAGCAGGCTTCTCGGGTCTGTTACACTTATCACCCTGCTTAGTCTGTATTCCTTGCCTAACCCGGTTTCATCGAGCATGTCAAGTATGACTTTAGGGTTTGCCATACCACTCGCTTCGATAAGTACTCCATTGAGAGGAGTTTTATCGCTGTGAAATTCAGATATAATTATGCGCATCTGTTTTATGAATTCTCCTACCAGACATTTACAGAAAATAGAGCCTCCGGGCACAGTAACTACTTCCCGGGAATTTTTCCTAATAAGTTCGCCGTCTATATCGACACTGGCAAATTCGTTAACCAGGTAGACGATTCGATGGTTAAGCTTTCGCTTTGCTACGTTCTTTAGAAATGTGGTCTTCCCGCATCCAAGAAATCCACTTACTAAACAGATGGGTATCATGATGATCCTGTTGTAAGCTGAAATTAGTTTACAGGTTTAACAGATTGTCTGCTTTTCTGTGCAGCCTTTTTTTCAATTGCTTTAACCAGAGTATTCTTATCGGGTATTATTGACGCAAAGCTGATCTCTCCATCGATTACGATAGTAGGCAGATTTTTAACCCCCAGCTTCATCATCATTGCCAGTCCATCCCGCCCCTTTATCTTATGCTCATTAATAACCAGTTTTCCCTGATAGACTTCAGCTGCTCTTTTTACAGCCTCCATCATGTATTGGCATGGAGCACAGGATGCGGAATCCAGAGTAATTACATCAATGGTGACTTCATCTTTACTACTGTAATCCGGGAGAGTTATATCGAAATTAAAGCCTGTTTTCTTGCCTTTGAGCGAGATGCGCGCAATATTTCTCTGATATTCATCATGTACCATAAGGCTTACAGCCTGCAGATTTTTCTGCGGAACTCCATAAGGCAGATCGCAGCCTGGGGAGAGGATAAAACCTCTTCTACCGCTTTTATCCAATATATCTAGAATTTCAATTTTTGTGCTGTCCTCATCTCCCAGAAGCAGTACTGAAGTTAATTTGATATTGCCGCCGAAAGATTTATGGTTATTTTGTGCTAGTTCACATAGCATATCCATGGGAATCTGCTCATCCACTGATACGTTATCTGCATGCAATCTGCACATCGCCTCCAGGTTTCTGGTTACATCACCACATACAAAAATTGAGGAAAATGCACCCTGATTACGGATAAAATTAAATACTTTGTTAACCGGATCAGTAACAAATTCATTGAAATGATCCGGTGAAATCTGGCTGGTCATAGGGTCAACAACCGCAACTGCAGTGGCACCGTGTCTAATGTATATGTCTGCCATTTTACTGGCTGTTTCTGCGCAATAATCGACTACTTTTTTTATATATTCAGGATCTTCAAACATTTTGAAGAAGAGATCATTCCCCAAGAGATGAAGCGCCAGAGTGAATGGTCCGCATATCAGTCCGTAAAACGCTATATTTTCACCCATTTGCTCCACCAGCTCATCCATTGCTTTAATGATAAGAGGAATCCGGCCGCTTCTCTCAGTGAGAGCAGGAAGCTCTTCAATCCTTTTATTAACTAATGGATGACTTATTACTGCCGGCGGTACTTCAGCAGACCAGAGAAGTGAACAACCTAAAATTTCTGCCTCTATCTGAAGATCGAACACCACTGGCAATGCATCTGGATTGTAAAGTTCATATGCTTTTCTGAGTCCTTGCACTATAAGTTCCGGTGATTTCAAATACTGTTCTGCAGTCACATTTTGTAGATAAGCACCATGTACACCAACAAACGGCAGCCATGCCGGGCGGGGTGTTTCCTCATTCTTAAGTGCTGCTATTATTAATTCTTTACCATTCATATTTTTTACCCGGTTTCAGATAAATTTTCATTTTTCAGATAATCCAGGAAATATCTGGACCAAAAATCATAGAAGATAGACAAGTGGAAATTACTTAATAAAGCTGCAAGCGGTATTGTACCTAAGATAAGAAAACCTGAAAAAAGTGACCAATAATTAATACTTAAAAGGATTGCTAAACTGATATAATAATATATCGATATATGCAGCAGGTTCGCTAAGAGCTTTGTAATCGGAATTTTATAAATTTCAGAAAAAAGATGCTTTATATCGGGCATCGGAATTGGGGTAAAATGGAAATTACCACACAGCAGATGCATAGAGAAAACTTTATCCATTTGAAAATCAATGAATTTTTACTTGCTTTTAAAAACCGTACTCCTTATATTCTCTGCAATATTCAGCGGAACTTCAAAAGAGGATTAAAAAAATGAGTGATTTAGTCCAAAAGATCGGGCTCTGTGTAGAGCGTGGGAAAGTCAATAAAGTTTCTCCGTTTCCATCTGATATGAAGGGGCTTGACGGAGCTGATGAGTACACAAAACAGGCGATCGAGACAGGGGCGCTGCCCGATGCGATTCTGCAGGCTTGTAATGATGGAATGCAGCGGATCGGGGAGAGGTTTGGCAGAAACGAAGTCTTCGTACCTGAACTTCTCATGGCTGCCAAGGCGATGCACGCGGTAATGGCTCATCTGAAACCTTACTTCAGTTCCGGATCTGTTAAAACAAAAGGCAAGTTCATACTGGGTACGGTTGCCGGGGATCTTCATGATATTGGTAAAAATCTGGTTTCCATGATTATTGAAGGAAACGGTTGGGAAGTGATTGATCTGGGGGTGGATGTTAAACCTACCAAATTTCTGCAGAAAATCGGTGAAAATCCCGGATGTGTTGTTGGTCTCAGTGCTCTGTTAACCACTACCATGGCTAATATGGCCAGTACTATCAAGCAAATTAAAGCCAGTTTTCCAGAGGTTCGTATAATCGTGGGGGGTGCTCCGCTGTCGGAAAAGGTAGCTCTGGAGATGGGGGCAGATGGATATGCCCGCGATCCTCAGAATGCAGTAAGCTGGCTCAATTCAATAGGAAATACTTAATGAAATCATTACTTCAAGAACTGAAAAAGGGAAAAGTCCTCGTATCAGACGGGGCCTGGGGAACATTACTCCAGGAGCGCGGCCTGCAGATTGGCGAATGTCCGGAAAGCTGGAACTCTACTCATCGTGAAGATGTTTTGGCCATAGCAAAAAGTTATATAGACGCAGGTGCAGACATGATTCTTACCAACAGTTTCGGAGGGAGTCCGTCGAAGCTGGGGCATTTCGGTTTACAGGACCAATGTGCTGAATTAAACGAAGCTGCAGCTGTAATTTCCAGAGAAGCTGCCGGGACCGATCATTTTGTGCTTGGTTCTATGGGACCAACCGGTGTTATCCTTATGATGGGTGAAGTTCCGGAAGAAACTCTTTATGAAGGTTTCTGCATTCAGGCAAAAGCTCTGGCACGGGGTGGGGTGGATGTCCTCTGTATAGAGACCATGTCTGCTCTGGATGAGGCTTGTCTGGCTGTGCGTGCTGCCAGAGATAGTTCAGATTGTGAAATTGCCTGCACCTTTACATTTGAAAAAACAGCCAATGGTGAATACCGTACCATGATGGGGGTGACTCCTGCTGATATGGCCAGAGCCCTCACTCTTGCAGGTGCTTCGATTATTGGAGCTAATTGTGGTAATGGTTTTGATGGAATGATCGAGATCGTGCGCGAAATCAGGGATGTGGATTCTCTGACACCAGTTTTGGTACATGCAAACGCCGGAAGACCGATTCTTGATGCTGGAAAAACAGTGTTTCCAGAAACCCCTGAAATGATGGCCCAAAAGGTTGATTTACTAATCAAAGCCGGAGCAAATATCATCGGCGGTTGCTGTGGTACTACTCCTAAACACATTCAGGCGCTGGCACAGGCTATCGAAAAATGCTGAAATGAGTGCTGCTGTTTCTTTGATTACTTCAGATAAGAACTGCTGTGAGCTCTCCATCGATCCTTCCGCACTCGGTATTGACAGAGAATATGTTATCTCCGAACTGGGATATGTCAATAACGAAATACCTCAGTTTTTCAGTGAACAGATCGATCAGTTACTCTCAGAGTATCCCCGGCTTTGTGATATCAGAGCTGCTTACAGAGTTATCACGGTGTCTTCTCATGATGAAAAGAGTATTCTTATCGATAACACTCTGCTGAGTCTTAATAAGACAGTGGCATTTCAAATGAAAAATGCAGAACGGCTGGCAATATTCATCTGCACTATCGGGGATCAGCTGGAAAACTGGTCTACCCGCCTCTTTAGTGAGGAAGATGCACTCAGAGCTCATTTTGTAGATACGATCGCTTCGGTTGCAGTGGAAAATGCAACCGGAATTCTGCACGACTTCATCGAACAGCAGATGCTGGGACAGGGGTGGCCAGTAACCAACCGTTTCAGTCCAGGGTACTGTGGCTGGCCTGTTTCTGAACAGCATCTTCTTTTTTCATTCTTTCCACCAGCTACCTGCGGAATAGAACTGACCGAGTCTGCATTGATGATACCAAGAAAATCGACCAGCGGAATTATAGGTATTGGCTCATCTGTAAAACGTAAACCCTATTTGTGCGATCGTTGTGCCAATAGGGATTGCACATACCACTTGTACCGTCAATTGAAAAGAGAGAAACAGATCTCTTTGGGATCTGAATAGAATCCTGAATATAATTGTCTTATGGAAGGACCTGCTTTATGACTGATAAACAATGGGAACTCCTTAAAAAAGTAATCAGTGGAGAAATTGTTCAACCTCTGCCGGTTGGGTTCATTATTGATTCTCCATGGTTGCCAAACTGGTATGGTGTTTCGATACTGGACTATTTTTCTAATGATGAGTTGTGGCTTTCTGCAAACCTTAAAGCAGTCAAAGAGTTTCCGGATATAATGTTTCTTCCAGGGTTCTGGTCAGAATTTGGGATGTGCACCGAGCCATCCGCATTTGGGGCACGTTGCAGTTTTCCTGCCAATGAGTTTCCGTTTGCTTATAAAGTGATTAATTCTGCTGATGATATAGATAGTATTACGGTTCCTGATCCCAGAACCGATGGATTGCTTCCTTTCATGCTGAATCGCCTTAAACTGGCTAAACCTAAAATGGAAGCAGAAGGTCATTCTATCCGGTTTGCAGTTGCACGTGGCCCGCTGAATATCGCCAGCTATCTCATGGGGACTACAGAGCTTTTGACTACTATGATGATGCAGCCGGATAAGGTTCATTCGCTCTTGACTACCATAACCTCCTTTTTAAAGGATTGGCTGAATTTACAAAGAGAGACATTCCTCACCATTGATGGCATATTTTTACTGGATGATATAATCGGGTTTCTGGGTGAGGAGGAGTTCTGCACTTTCGGATTGCCTTATTTCAGGCAACTTTACACCAAAGATGTGTCGGTACGTTTCCTTCATAATGATGCTCCATGCAGGGTTTGTGCCCCTTTTCTTTCGCAGATGAATGTCAATCTGTTTAACATGGGTTTTGATGTAACTCTTAACGAGCTCAAGGAACTTACCTGCAACGAGGTGACACTTCTTGGTAATCTCCCACCACGGGATGTACTTGCTGCCGGAAATCTGTCGCAAATCGAAGAAAAAACCAGAGAACTGACGGATTCTCTTTCCGATAAAAAAAGGATAATCCTCTCTTGCGGGGGCGGGATGCCACCGGGGGTTACCACTGAGAGTATACATCTGTTCCTTAAAACAGCCCAGAGATAAACCTGGAACTTAAATATGAAAAGTATGGTTCTACATCATACTTTTTCAGGTGATTATAATATTTTTATATTATCCAGCATTATCCTTGGATGATGTTGTTCTGATAGCTGCGTCTTTCGCAGTGAAAATATTTTTGTGTAATCTTTATAATTAATTTTTCAATTGAAAGTTTGTGATATATAAATATATCGCTAGCTAATTCAATTTTAGGATTTTGTTATAGCTATTGTTATCCGATTTTTTTATCTTATGGTGATATATTGTAATCTGAAGAATGTTTTAATTAATCGTTAAAATAACTGAGTTCCTATATTTATAGGGAAAATTAGATTACGGACGGGGGAAAATTTATGTCGCAGCGAGATGCATTCTTTGTATCATTACTTTGTTTTCTGTTGTTTTCCGCTCTGATGCCGATAAGCCTTTTTGCTTATGACGGTTCTGAGACCTGGTTGCACTATACAGCTGTTCCAACCGAACTGAAAGCCGGATATGATGCTGTTTGCCAGAGTCTTGTAATTTCCAATCCTGAATCTGATACGCTCAAAAATGCTAAATCGGAAATGGATCTAGCCATGAAGGAGTTGCTTGGAAAGACTCTGTCGGTTAGTACCTCCGTAGCAGCAGGTGCGATCGTTCTGGCACCGGAAGGTTCTCCACTTGTCGCATCAGCCGGAATTGATTATGGTTCTATTAATAAAGAGGGATTTATCATTAAAAGTGCAGGTAATGCCACCTACATTACAGGTAAGACAGAAGTTGGTGTATTACGAGGAGTGTTTACCTTTTTACGACAGATGCAGTTAGGTAAATCGATATCGAATTTAGACATTAAAGAGAGTCCTTATTTTGCTTACCGTGTGTTAGACCACTGGTATCACCATTACCAATTTAAAGGGCAAAGTGCAGAACGATTGTATGGGGGAGACCGTGTCTTCAAAATGGAGAACTTTGGGAATCTGAACAAGGAGAGCCCTGAAAGAACATTGGTAATAAATTACTGCCGTATGGCAGCTTCGCTGGGGCTTAATGGTGTTACTCCAGACTGTGTAAATACTGTGACTATGGGATCAGTAAACTGGCAGGTGCTTCAGGAAGACAAGCTTAAAACTCAAAAAGTATTTGCTGATATTATCGGCACATGGGGGCTTAAATATTACCTGTCAGTATCGTACAACAGCCCTAATTTAATCTCAAATATATCTTCTGATCCCCGCAAACCGGAGACCGTGAGATGGTGGCAGGACAGAGTGAAAATGGTAGTCAAATATTGCCCTAATTTTGGCGGTTTCCTTATGAAGGCTGATTCCGAGGATGAACAGGGACCTCTATCTGTTTTTAATTCTGACCAGGCAACAGGTGCTGCTCCACTAGCTGAGGCTCTTGGAGAATATGGTGTCCTGATATGGCGCACTTTTATTTATACTAAAAGTAAAAACGATGATTTTGCTGTTACTCAGATGGAAACGTTTCACGGTAAGACGTGGCATAAGAATGTAATTCTACGCATGAAAGATGGCCCCCGTGATTTTCAGGTGGTTGAACCACCAAATTTTATAGCCACAATTGGTGGTGCTCGTCTTGGTATGGAGCTTCAGGTTACTCAGGAGTATACTGGACAGGATAAACATGTCTGCTGGTTGGTACCAAAATGGAAACAGGTTTTTGACTGTAATATGGTTGGTGCTCAAATTCGTGAGGGAGTAGAAGGAACCAAGATGCATCAGATTCTCACCGGTGATAATACCTGGGAAAATGGTGGAGGTATCTGGGGAATCAGTAATCTCAGTAATGCTAAAAACTGGACTGGTCATTATCTGCATCAGGCGAATGCTTACGGATTTGGCCGTCTTACCTGGAATCCACTCCTCAGTGCAGATCAGATCGCTGATGAGTGGATTCGTTGCAGTTTCGCAAATGGAAATCATTCGGCCGTTCAGTTTATTATTAATGACATTCTGAAAAAATCCTGGAAAACTTATGAGGATTATACCATATCTTACAGTGCACTGATGCCGGCTGTAGGTAATAATGATCATTATGAAATCGATTTTGATAACATGGATGGTGCGGGTTTCCTGACTCCGTTTTTCATGAATCTTACCAATGATGGCATCGGAGTTGACAGAACACCAAAGGCGAGCAAATTTTCTCAGTATCTTCCAAAGCAATTGACTGATTCACTTTGCGATATCACTAAATGTCCAGAGGACTACCTGTTGTTTTTCCATCACTGCAAATGGGAGTACAAGATGAAATCGGGGATGACCCTGATTCAAAGTCTACATCATAATCATTTCAAAGGAGTCCGGCAGGTAAAAAGGTTTATTAACAATTGGAAGCTGCTTAATGGCAAAGTTGACAGTGAAATTTATACCCATGTTTTAGACAAGCTTAATACTCAATTAAAAGATGCAACAAGGTGGGCAAACACTTTTAGAAAGCAATTCGGGAAACGGTACAATAAAGCTGTGGGATGTGACCTGCAGATAGTTGAACCTGATGCAGACAAAGCAATAACCATTGCCAAAGGTGAAAGTGTCGATCTTTCTTCAAAATTTACTGATCAGAATGGCGCAAATGTGACGGAAACCATTAACTGGAGTGTAAGTGATGGTGGCACAATTGATGCCACAACCGGAACAAAAGTCAAATTTTCTGCAGCTGAAAATGGGGTATATGAGGTAACTGCATCCATTGCTTCGCTTCCCGATCTCAAGGACAAAATCCAAATTTTTGTAGGAGAATGGTGGGACCCACCGGTTGGGGTTAAAAAGACCGTATCAAATTCGCTGGCTAAAGTAGCGCTGAGAATTTCCAACACTCCTCACTCAATCATCATTTCAACTCCAATAGAGGGTAATCTTGACATTATAGGTTTGAACGGTCGTGTCATGAAATCTGTTGCTGTTCCCAGTAGCGGAAAAGTTGAACTGAATACCAATGCAATTGGAAGCGGACTTTATCTTGTCCGGTTAAAGGGAATGCAACAGGAATTGAAGAGTAAGTTGCTTGTACGATAGATTTTCGTAACAAACCCTCTATACCAGATCAATAAAATCAGGCTGGAGGGTAGTGTTTCAGAATTATGAGAAGTAAAATAGTACAGCAGCCTCAGATATTCTGCAATACGGGGATGCTCAGCAGGCTAGCAGCATCAGCTTATCGCAAAAAATATCAGCAACTCATTTGATAATCTGTACTATTTCCCTCAAACCATAATGTCAATGCAACTATGTAACATTCTTGATTTCCAATTGAATGTCGACTTATTTTTTTAATCCTTGTTTATGTTTTTCATGAGCATAGATGTACCGAAATTAAAGCATTAATAACAGAAAAGGTTTATTATGAAAGCCTTCACAAATACAGGTATGTGTGTTGTCCTGTTGTCCTTTTGTATTTTCGCTGGTATGGATGGCGGTACAAAAAAAATCCGTCATTCCTTCACTGTGGGGCCAGCGCGTCCTTTGAGTAATACTTCCGTAAGCACCATTCCTGATACCAACTATAAGGAATTAAAGCTTGGTTGGGATGGCAGCTGGACCTTTATAGGGAACCCTTTTTATAAAGCTGACAATACACTCTCAGGTTTAGGTTTTGGAGGAAAACTAAGTTACAGTATGTGGGAAAGAGATTCGACTCTTCATCCTGTGACTTTTCTTGGATTACAGGGAATTGCGCGATACTATTTACCTTTTAATATACGTCATCTTGACATTTTCGGCCAGGTAGGTGGTGGTTTGTTTTTTGGAGAAAGTGGGTTCTCAGACCCTGATACACTTGATTGGAACGAATCTTCATTTACTCCTGTAATCAAAACCACCCAGTATTGGACTGGTATTAATTTCGGAGTGGGTATTGATTTGTTTGTAGTAGAACTGATGCCGATTATGAACATGGTATTTACAAAAAACGATGTGTCCGTATGGTTGTCACTTAATTTTGGGATGACCTTCTGAAGGGGACGGGAAAAATGAAAAATTTTATTATATCATTGATTTTTTTAATAACAGCTGCTTTGTACCTGAATGCGCAGGATAGCTTTGCAGACACTGGTCTGAGTTATCCTTCAACTACATCCCAGTCCTATGAAGAAACTGCCACCGATGAAGGATCCAGGTTTTCAGAAAATACCGAAAAAGTATTAAATGAAATTACTACAGTAAATTCTGAAAATTCAGAAAGTGAGCAGAACATTCCGGAGGCAACCGAAGAAGGCAAAAGATCCGTCCTTTCACATGTTCAGTGGGGAGCCACTGTCGATATGCAGGTCGATAAGGAGATGTGGGATGAGTTCGGTGAGGACATGAAAAACCGGCTTCAATATGCAAGTCTTACCCATTGGTATCGTAAGGTCGCAGATGATTTTTGGCTACGTGTTGCGCTAAGAGCAAAGTATAGCCACAAATATTTTGAAAGTGCATTCTCGTTACGTTTTTATCCTTACTGGACAATGCGTCGTAAAGGTGATTTCCAAACCGGTAACGACCTTAACAGGTATCTGGACGTCCTTGAAATTAACCAGGCATATTTAAAAACATTCAAGAATTTTGGGAACGAAGATAGAAATTTTGGATTACATTTCAAAGTCGGTCGCGATGGACTTCTAAGTACTGGCAGTCAGCTCTTTGGTAATTATCTGGAATTGCCTACTGCCGGATATGGTGAAAGTCGTAATGTAACGGTTGTTGGTCCATTCAAAAACCGTAAAGTGTTTGCTAATCAACTGGAAATCGGCCTTAATTTTAAATTTGGAGACTTTTTTTCCGGAACTACCTCCTTGATGCTAGGTGGTAACGTTAATAACAAACAATGGTATTCTGCACCTACACCTCCTATTTCTGAAGAGATGGATTCGAAACTCTCTGCAGGGTTTACCCGCGGATACCAGGATTTCTATTTTTGGAAAGAAAGGATTCATTTAGGGGCCGGATTCCGCGTTTACACAACTAAGGCAACCAAGACTGAACCTGTGGTGACTATCGATGAAGAAGGCCTGGCTGAAACCACATCGACATCATTTCCGGCTGACAGCAGGTTTATCAATGGTGACTGGACATTTGATATCACTATTTTACCAGACTGCAAATTTTATTCTGAGTTTGGATTCCAGAAACTTGGTTTCAGATCGATTGCTGGTGTAGTACGCCCATTTACAGCAGGTATAACGATTCCTACCGGAGGTATTCTTGATATACTGGCAGTTGAAATAGAAAATGTCTCAAATACCTTTTTCAGCGACGTGAGCAGGCGTGACCCGGTAGGAAACCGTAAGGATACCAGATCCTTTGCATGGGGAATTGTTATAGATAAGTGGTTTATAAAAGAGCGTGCAGGTATCTCCTGGGGAGTTTACACAGGGAATGCTTATGGTGACATGAAAACTTCGTTGAGATTGACTTCTAATTTTTAAGTTTGCAAGTAGTCGTATGTGTAAAAAATCATCATAGATATTCAAACCCATGCCACCTGTTTTACTAAGGTGGCATTTCTGTTTTTCAAAAAAACGAAAGTCAAGATAAGAGGTGAATCCTTATGGATAAAAAAGCTGATATAGCAGTAATAGGCCTCGCTGTAATGGGCCAGAATCTCATTTTAAACATGAACGATCATGGTTATACGGTTGTTGCCTATAACCGCACTGTCTCCAAAGTCGATGATTTCCTTAACAATGCCGCTAAAGGAACCAATGTCATCGGTGCTCATTCTGTACAGGAGATGGTGGAGCTTCTTAAAACCCCCCGCAAAGTTATGCTGATGGTAAAGGCGGGTGAGCCGGTCGATGCGGAAATCGAAAAACTGCTGCCTCATCTCTCCCCTGGCGACTGTATAATTGACGGCGGGAACTCTCACTTTACCGATACCATCAGACGAACAAAATATCTGGAAGAAAAAGGATTTTTATATATTGGTACCGGTGTTTCCGGCGGTGAGGAAGGGGCCAGAAGAGGACCCTCAATCATGCCCGGAGGAAGCGAAAAGGCTTGGCCATTAGTTAAGGATATCTTTAAAGATATCTCTGCAAAAACTCCTGATGGAGTTCCATGCTGTGACTGGGTAGGCTCTGATGGTGCCGGGCATTACGTGAAAATGGCCCATAATGCCATTGAGTATGGTGATATCCAAATTATATGTGAAGCTTATCATCTACTGAAACAGGGCCTGGGACTCTCTGCCGATCAGATGCATCAGATTTTTGCCAGATGGAATACTACGGAACTGGACAGTTACCTTGTCGAGATTACCAGAGACATTCTGGCTTTTAAAGATAAAGACGGTGAACCGCTGGTAGAGAAAATTCTTGATAAAGCTGGACAAAAGGGAACCGGCAAATGGTTCAGTGTCAACTCTCTGGATCTTGGTATTCCGGTGACACTGATCTCCGAGTCGGTTTATGCCCGGTGTCTTTCTGCTCTGAAGGAGGAACGCGTCAAAGCATCGAAAGTATTACACGGTCCTGACACCCGATTTAAAGGCGATACTGAATCATTTGTGGAGGATATCCGCAAAGCTCTGCTCGCTTCCAAGATTGTCTCCTACACCCAGGGATTTATGTGCCTGCGTGAAGCCGCCAAAGAATACGGCTGGAACCTTGACTATGGCAATATCGCTCTTCTGTGGAGAAGCGGTTGCATTATCCGCAGTGTGTTTCTGGAAAAGATAAAGAATGCATTTGACAAAAATCCGGAGCTCTCAAATCTTCTTCTGGATGATTATTTCAGAAAAGTTGTCGATGATTGTCAGGCTTCCTGGAGAAAAGTGGTCATGACTGCTGTTGAGCTGGGGATTCCATTGCCTTCTTTCAGCTCTGCTCTGGCATTTTTTGATGGGTATAGATGCGAAAAGCTTCCCGCAAATCTCTTACAGGCTATGCGTGACTATTTCGGGGCCCACACCTATAAACGTATAGATGCTCCTTCTGATCAGGTGTTCCATACAAACTGGACCGGTCGCGGTGGGGATGTTGCATCCGGAACTTATACCGTTTAACAGCTTGTCATCCGGCTGTTTTGGTTTACAGTGTTTAATGGCAGGATTATTATGAAGAAAGGCAAAACGGGGGTGATAAATGAGCAATCGTGTTATAGATGATTTACAGGGCAAATGTTGCGTTGTAACCGGTGGGGCGGGGGTTATCTGCGGCTCACTGGTTGAAGCTCTGGCAAAGAATGGTGCTAAAACAGCAATTGTCGATCTTAATGGCGAGTTGGCTGTATCCAAAGCAAAAGAGATTGCACAGTCAACCGGAGGAAATGTAATTGGGGTTGCCGCAAATGTACTTCAGAAAGAATCTCTGGAAAATGCTAAAGCAACCATAAACGAAGCCTTTGGTCCCATCGACATGATCATAAACGGAGCTGGTGGAAATTCGCCTAAAGCAACTACGGCCGCCGAATTTTTTGAAAGTACTGATATTGAAAATCTGGAACGCACCTTTTTCGGACTGGATCTTGAGGGGTTCAGGTCAGTCTTTGATCTTAATTTTACAGGTACACTTCTTCCTACCATGGTATTTGCAAAAGATATGATCGCCAGTAAAAACGGGGGAGTTATACTGAATATCTCCTCTATGAATTCGTTTCGTCCCCTTACCAGGATACCAGCATATTCGGCTGCCAAGGCTTCGATAAACAATTTTACTTCATGGCTGGCTGTGCATTTGGCTCCCAGAAACATAAGAGTCAATGCGATAGCACCCGGTTTTTTCATCACCGGGCAAAACCGTTTCTTGCTGTACGATAAGGAAACCGGAAATTTAAGTGCACGGGGAAAGAAAATTCTGGATGCGACTCCCATGCGTCGCTTCGGTACTCCTGATGAGCTGCAGGGTGCAGCACTCTTTCTGCTTTCAGATCAGTCAAAGTTTATCACCGGTATAGTAATCCCGATCGATGGCGGGTTCAGTGCTTATTCCGGTGTATGATAAGGGAAAATACAGAATACTTTTTAAAAAAGTAAATAAAAAAATTAAAACCTGATTTCCGAAATCGATATATGGAGACAACAGCATGAAATATGGTTTGAATATTGCGCCAAAAGGTGAATTCGATTTTATCTCCTTAGGTGCACTTGTACATAGGCTGGATCCTGGAATAATTCCTTTCCGCAAGGCTTCAGAGTGTCAGATTCATGTTAGTGGGGGAGAGTTTAACTGTGCAGCAAATCTGTCCGACTGCTTTCGGCTTAATACAGCTGTGGTTACTGCAATGGTAGACTATCCAATAGGTGAGCTCATTGCTGAGCGGGTAAAGGCGATGGGTGTGACACCTTTCTATAAAAGGTTTCAGCACAATGGTGTGAACGGCCCCAATATGGCAACTGTATATAGCGACCGGGGACGGGGGGTTCGTGCACCGGTAGTTTTTTATAACAGGTCAAATGAAGCTGCTGCTCAGCTTAAACCCGGTGATTTCGACTGGAAAAAGATATTTGCCAATGGTGTGCGCTGGTTTCACAGTGGAGGTATCTTTGCAGCATTATCAGATACCACTGGTAAATTGATAATGGAGGCTATGAAAGCGGCAAAGGAAGCCGGTGCTGTAGTTTCTTTTGATCTTAATTATCGCGAAAAACTCTGGAATGTCTGGGGCGGTCAGGAGCGTGCTTTACGTCTTTATGATGAGATTGTAAGTAATGTGGATGTCCTGGTTGGCAATGAAGAAGATCTTCAGAAAGGCCTGGGAATGAAGGGGCCGGAGGTGGAGAAAAAATCAAAACTCGATCCAGGAGTATTTCTGGGAATGATCGATTCTGTGGTGAAAAAATATCCCGGAGTAAAAGTGGTAGCCACTACTCTGCGTGAAGTTCACTCCACTAACCACCACAGCTGGGGATCTGTCGCCTGGATCGATGGGAAAACCTATGTTTCTCCTACAGCTGAACTCAATGTTTATGACCGGGTCGGGGGAGGGGATGGGTTTGCTTCCGGACTCTTTTATGGTTTACTCAATGGTGAAGAACCCGAAGAAGCAGTTAAGCTGGGCTGGGCTCATGGAGCGCTTCTTACCACTTTTCCCGGAGATACCACAATGGCGTCTCTCGAGCAGGTATGCGCCTTTGCCAGAGGTGGATCGGCACGCATTCAGCGATAGTACCTGAAAGGATAAGTTAAGTTTATGATTTTGTATCAGAATGGATCACCCCAAGCCGATTTGTCCCCTTATGACTTGAAAGAGGGGGTGATCAGTGCGCTTGATTCCATAGGACCCTTTCATAACTTGCTGATTGTACCACCGGATATTACACGTTTTCAGTCGCATGCAGGTGAACTGACCCGATGCATTTATGATTACAACCCTGATGCGGTAAAGGCAATTCTGCCTGCTCTGGGTACTCACCGGCCTATGGATCATGGTGAAATAGAGACAATGTTCGGTTCTTTACCAAAACATCTCTTTAAAGAGCATCACTGGCGGAGTGATTGTGTTCTCTCGGGTACCATACCTGCAGAATTTATAGAAAATATCTCTGGTGGTATCGTTCATTATGAGCTTCCGGTTTATTTTAACCGAATGATTTTTGATAAACAGTATGACTGTATTATCTCCTTAAGTCAGGTAGTTCCCCATGAGGTGGCAGGAATGGCCGGATTTACCAAAAATCTGGTGGTTGGATTGGGTGGGGCTCCAAACATACACAGAACTCATTTTCTGGGTGCTGCTTATGGTATGGAAAAAATCATGGGTAAAGCCGATTCTCCGGTCAGGAAGGTCCTCAACTATGCAGCTAAAACATTTCTTGGTACTTTACCGATTTTTCATATAATCACTGTGATCGGGATGGATAGCAGTGGACAGCTCAAGGTGCGGGGAATTTTTATTGGCAATGATGAGGATTGTTATCTGGAAGCAGCCCGGCTTTCACAGCAAGTCAATATCAATACTTTAGATAAACCGCTCAATAAAGTGGTTGTCCATCTTGACCCAATGGAATTTAAAAGCACCTGGCTTGGAAATAAGAGCATTTACAGAACTCGTATGGCTATTGCCGATGGTGGTGAACTGGTGGTGCTTGCTCCTGGAGTGAAAATGTTTGGTGAAGATCCACAGATCGATGCTCTTATCAGACAGTTTGGATACCGTGGAACCCCGACCACCTTGGAAGCAGTTAAAAACAGTGCTCACTTGCAGGATAATCTCAGTGCTGCAGCACATCTGATTCATGGATCTTCCGAGGGAAGATTCACAATTACTTATTGCACCGAAGCTCTTAAGAGAAGTGAAGTTGAGGCGGTTGGATTTGTTCATGCACCGGTGGAGCAGATGATCAGACAGTATGATCCGCTGACGCTCTCAGAAGGGTTTAACCTTATGCCGGATGGAGAGGAGATCTACTACATCTCCTCACCAGGGACCGGTTTATGGGCATGGAAGCAGAAATTCGGATGATTACAAACGATTACTATAGGTTAAAAACATACTGTAACAGTTTCATATTGAATAAAATACAGTAACTGAGTTATATCGGGAAAGCATCAGCTTGTCAACATGACAACTGAAGTCTGTGTTTGCCGAAAAAACCAGAGGAATTTTATTAATCTTTATTATATTAGTGAGATGTATTATCTAAACATGGGGAGGGTTTTTATGTTACCATGCGGTATCAGATCGGGGTTGGTGGTAGTTACATTTATGGTAGCCGCCAGCAGTGTATCCGCTCAGTATGATTACAGTCATCGTAAAAGTAAATGCGAAATCGAAGTGTCACCAAACACCAATGTTAAAGCCACACTTATCCGTAACCATTTCGGGTTCGGTGGAGCGATGAACTGGTATTTACATGACACAATTAATGCTGAAATATCAGCGTGTAAGAAGAGCTATGGTGATGCATTTCTGGATTATTTCGATTATTGCACACCGGAAAATGAAATGAAGTGGGATTATGTAATGGGTGGTGATGAGGAACCAGATCCTTTATGGTGGAAGGCTGATACTATCATAAATTTCTGTCATAGAAACGATATTAAAATACGTGGACATAATCTTTTCTGGAATGAGGACACCTGTTGGGTACCTGCCTGGGCATGGTCTTTACCAACTAAGGCAGAATTTAAAGAAGCAATGAAACAACGAATAGAAGATGCCATGACTTACGGTGTAGAAAATAAGGTAGTGCATTGGGATATTATTAATGAGATCATTCATGGCTACAAACCGGGAACAAATCAAGGGGGATATAAACCAGCTTTCGATCAATTGACATTGGTTAAATATTCAGGGGATAATAATATATTTCAGTGGATTCTGGAGGAAGCCAGGAAAATTGATAAAACTTCTTTGTTCACTATCAATGACTATGGTTTGGAAGGGTCTGAGCAGGATTGTAAAGATTACATCGCCAGGTGCCAGCCATTCAAAGATAAATTCGAAATCATCGGGATCGAAGGTCATTTTGGAACAAACACAAACGGCTGTTCCAGAAATAATCTTAATGCCAGAATCAATCAGTTGGCAGATGGATTAAATAATGAGGTTTGGTTTACCGAAGTTGACTGGGAATTTGCTGAAAATCAGTCCCCGGCAAAAATGGAAGAGCTCATGCGTACTGCTTTCTCAAATCCGAAGGTGGGTGGTATTGTTATCTGGACATGGATCAAACGTCATATGTGGCGTGATAAACTGACCAACTTCTTTGTGGATTCGCTTGTTAATGAAACTAATACCGGTAAGAAATGGAGAGAGGTACGACAGGAGTGGAAAACCGACACGTCAGGTACCGCTGATGGCGATGGTAAATTTAAATTCACCGGATATCAGGGAAAGTACCGGGTGCTTTTTGATGGGGACACTCTGATGGTTTACCTGCATCCTGGTGATAGTGTAGAAATTCTTCATGACAGCAGAATTTCAGCAATTCGTCCAGCAACCCGAGCAAAGTCAAACCCTGCCTTTGTCAGATTGGGCGGGAAGGTGATCAGGCTTTCTGTTGCCCCGGATCAAAGCGGATCATTATATCTTTCCACCTATTCCATATCCGGAAAGCTCATTTCCAGATTACCACTTAATTTTGTAAATGGCACCGCCACTGTGGCTAAACTGCCTTCAGGTTGTCATGTTTATCGGATTGGTAATGCCGGTAGCCAACTCTATACCGGTTTAGGTTTGACTTTAAGATAATCGGTAATACTGGTTTTAGGTTCGTATATGGCACGGAGGGTTTCCCTTCGTGCTTTTTTTGTTCCGGCGAGACTTTCAGACAGGTGCATTATGAACCCAGATTTATGCCCTGTCAGAACATTCTGGTAAATGATATATTAATATATCATAGTTGTAATTTTGTTAATCAATTCACATTTCTCTTTCTCTCATTTTTTTATATCTTATTAATGTAGGTAAACAGCAGTTGTGAAATATTTTTATGAAATATATGCAACAGTTATTAACTTACTATAAGTGTTTCTGTCTTTCCGGAAGGAATTGCTATTTGTATAATTCTCAAAGGTAAGATTGATTTTACAGAAACCTTGTACCTTTTAAACAGACCCCTCTTTTAGTCCTGTTCTATTGAATTCCGGTCGGTTTTTTCAACAAAACCGGCCGGAAATTCTTTTTATTCAGAACATAATCCTGAAAAAAATCCTTCTTCCAACAAAGTCTCTTTATAAATAATTTTTCAAACAATGGTAACTATTATCTGGAAATAAGAACATTGCGTAAAATCATGGTATTATCATGCTCTATCCTTACCAGATACACTCCATTGGCCAGTGCATAACGGTCCAGTTCTATCTTCTCAAAAATATTGCCGGCATTATACTGACTTTTTGTTAATTTCCTGCCTGCGCTGTTGTAAATACTTAATTTCACTTTTGATCCAGGAATAGAATGGAAATAAATGGTGTTGTTAGTGATGTGATGTTGATCAAGCTTGTTTTTGGATTCCACATACCTGCTCTTATTAACAGGAGTAATTGCTCCTGGGATTACACAGGTGGTGATTGTTTGTCCGGGAGCGTTGAAAGAGAGCTTTTTATCATTTACAGGCACGTCCTGCTGTCTTGAAAGACTTCCGGGAAGAGAAAAACGGTAGATCTCCGCCTTTGATCCTAATGCACTGCATTTTGAGAGATCAATGTTATAGGGAGTCGTGCTGTTTGCATTATTTCTGAGTACTATCACCAGGTTTCCGGTGGATGGTACCAGTGCTGCGACCGAATTGGTATCACTACTGGCAATTATCTGAGATCCCGGTCTTATGAATCTGCTGAAGGCGGCATGCATATAGAAGCGTTTGGTGTATTTGAAACTCTGGTTTGTGTGATTCATTTCAATTGTCATCCAGTTGGCTACCGGATCACAAACCTGCCAATCAAGCCATGCATTAGGTTTCATCAGCCGTAAATCCTGTATTATAACATGCGACATCCACATGGTAATATCGCTCTTGTCATCACCTTTACCCAATGGGCCTGATTCGGATTGCCATAATATCTTTTTGCGTGCCCTGGCCAGGGAATCAACTGCTCTTCTTGATTGCCATCCACCGTAGGAGTGCGAATTTATCTGAGAGAGATAGATAAATGTGCTGTCATCATAGTTCTTAAAGGTACTTACGGTGTGGGCCAGAGATGTTTCATCCGCAGAGCTTATTCTGGTGTCATCGAAAAGCCCCTTGGAAATCAATTGTTTACCCAGCTCTTTAATCATTCTGGATTGTTGATTTTTAAAGCCACATCCTTCCTGACCTCCATTGATTTTCCAATACCCCGAAGAGGGTTCATTAAAAGGTGCAATGGTCCTGAAAGTTATTCCCCAGTTTTCTTTATAATATTTTACAACTGTAGCTAAATAATCGGCAAATGCAGTAAAATATGCTGGTTTAAGATTATCTGCACCATCGGTATTTCCCGAAACACAACCGCTGATGGTCATCCACCAGGGTGGGGAATTGGAGAAAGCTTCAAAAATAAGGTTCTCACCACGGGCTGCAATTCCCAGTAGGATGTTACGCTGGTATTGGTCTGCCGTCCAGTCGTATTCTGCGGTTTCGCTTTTTTTAAAACCAGGAACTGCTCTGGCTTCGGCCAAATGAGTGTGCGAAGGGTTGTCGCCACCACCAATATTATACCTGAAACAATTATATCCCAATCCGGTATCCGGATTAACAATTGCATCAATCAGTTTATTTCTGTTCGCTTCATTCCACTTTCCAGCTAAAACCGCCCACCAGCACAAACTGGTTCCCCATCCCTCAAATGTCTGATGTTTGGTCTCCGGGTCGACTGTGATGGTAATTGCGAGAGTCGCTGAAGGTAGAAAACAGAAATTGACCACTATGATTAAAAAAGTAATAATCTCAGTGAAACGGAATTTTGCAATTGGGGGTTTCATTTTTCCTCCAGGATCTTTTTTAAACAGAATACCGAAAAGATTTTTCCACAAAAAAACAGGTTGTTATTAACCGGAGTGACAATAATATAAACAAGAACAAGAAATAACGCAGGGCTAATTTAGGAGTGATGGAAGAAAAAAGGTTTCATTAAAAGGGGGAGAACCCCCCTGCAGTTCTGAAATGCACCCCGGCAAATTATTTGTGTAATGGCTTCAGTGCATTTCCCCATGATACAACCTGCTCGAATAAGCTGTGAAGGTCTTTTTCATGCATTTCAGCAGGTTTGAATTCGGTTAAATTTTCAAAATCAGTAAACAACGAGAGCTGAACCTGAGCTCTTACATCTGCTATCTGAAGGTTTGCTGCTATCTGGCGAAGATGCTCAACAGCTCTGGAGCCTCCATTAGCGCCATAGCTTACAAATCCTGCAGATTTATTATTCCATTCTGAGTACAGATAATCGATCGCATTTTTTAACGCTCCGGTGGTGGAATGGTTATACTCACCTGTAACAAAGATAAAACCATCTAGCGATGCAATTTTTTCAGACCAGGCTTTAGTGTGATCTTTTGTGTATTGACCGAATGCTGCAGGTACAGGCTCATCCAATAGCGGCAGGTTGTAGTCTTTTATATCTACAATTTCGAATTGTGCATCATGAAATTTCTTACCCTGTTCATCTACCCATCTGGCTACAGCTTCACCTACCCGTCCTGGTCTGGTGCTTCCCACAATAATTCCAACCTTGATCATAAGCTCCTCCTGAAAAGATGCAAATGCCCCTGCGGGCTTAGAAGAATGCAATAGTAAATGCAAAATGGATATAAAGGCAATATCCATACCAGTTCCAAATTATGCCAGAATCTTAAAAAGTATGTATTGATATTGTGTAAATCCAGACAGGAGTGTGTGGAATGTATTGTATTACAGATGACTTTATAACAGTATGATCGGACTTAAGTGTCTTGCATACAATAAGTAAACTGAGTGTGTTTGTGGTCGTTACATACCTATGGACATGGAGGTCTGTGGTGAATGTAACTGAAATGTAACAAGATATTACCTTGCGTAAAAATTAATTTGGAAAGGATGTAGAGGTAAGATAATTTTCTGTTGCCAAAAATAGTCAAATGTTAGTAGGCAAAATAGACATGAATTATTTTACACTTCGAAAAATGAAGTATACAGTCGGTAATTGAAATTTTTTTAGAAAGGATGGTTATATGGGATCAGAATAAAAAACCAAAATCGAAAAAGTTAATGTTACTCTTCAAATGGTCAAAATCAGAAAAGGAACAGTATATGAAAACCCATCAGATTAAAAACAAAAGTTTTAAAAAGCTTCACACAATGGCAGTCTTGCTCTCAGCCACACTTTTTAGTGGATCTGTAAATGCTGACTACAGAACAGTAAATGTCAGTGAAAATAAAAATCAGATAAGTGTACTGTCTGCCAGTGACAGCGGATGTATAATAGAAATCCAGCTCGGCAGTTTCCAGAGTAAGGAAATAAGCATTGGTAGAGAGGTTTATAATAAGTTGGATCTGTCGATAGGTTCATTGATTCAGGAAAAGGGGTATCCGGAACTACCCAAAATCTCCCGGAGTATAATCATACCTCAAGGAAAGGGAGTCTCCTATAAAATAGTGGAACAGCAATTCGAATCATATTCCTTGAAAATTGCTCCTTCAAAAGGGACTCTGATGAGAAATGTTGATCCGGAAAGTGTAGAGTTTGTTTTTGATCCTGTGTATCAGGATAATAAGTATTATCCTGAAAGCCTGCTTGAAATCGGTGACCCTTATCTTATAAGAGATTTTCGTGGCGTCAGGATTAATTTTTTCCCCTTCAAATATAATCCAATTTCTGGATCGCTGAGAGTTTACACCAGACTCGTAATCGAATTTAAATTCGCCGGTCAGAACCGGACCAACTCGATTGATAATGTAGGTTCCCGGTCAAATAAATACTTTGAGCCTATTCTCAGGAATCATTTTCTGAATTATACACATCAGAAAAGTAACCAGAGACTTGTCCAAGAGGAAGGGAAAATGCTGGTGATTGCATATGATGACTTTATGGATGAGGTCCAGCCTCTTGTGCAGCATAAGAATTCAAACGGTTTGCCCACTGTACTTATCAGTATGAATGAAGTTGGGACAACGGCAACTGATGTGGACAATTATATTCAGAATTATTATGACAATGATAGCTCCCTGGTTTTTGTTCTTCTGGTTGGGGATAACGCTCAGATTCCGACCTTTGTGGTTTCTGGTGGAGGATCCGATCCTTCTTATTCCCTGGTCTCTGGATCTGACAACTATCCGGATATAATCATCGGAAGGTTTTCAGCTGAAACCAGTGAACAGGTAAACACCATGGTGCAAAGATCCATTAATTACAATAAAAAAGATACATCATTTCATAACGCAATCGGAATCGCTTCAAGTCAGGGTACCGGTGACGATGGTGAATATGACTGGGAGCATATGAGAAATATCCGAACTGATCTGCTGAACTGGCACTACACAAATGTCGAAGAACTCTACGATGGTTCCCAGGGTGGAGATGATGCTGCTAATAATCCGACCCCTGCCATGATCTCATCCAGTATTAATAATGGTATTTCTCTGATTAATTATACTGGACATGGAAGTGAAACCTACTGGGTTACTTCCGGATTTTCAATATCTGACGTAAATAATCTGGCTAATGATAATAAATTACCCTTTATTTTCTCTGTAGCATGTGTAGTGGGGAATTTCACCAACATGACCTGCTTTTCTGAATCCTGGCTGAGAGCTCAAAATCCGATTAACGGTAATCCTACAGGAGCAATCGGAATCTACGGATCTTCCATAAATCAATCCTGGGATCCACCCATGGAAGCACAGGATGAATTTAACCGTTTGTTGACTACTGAACAGTATGCCACATTTGGTGCTTTGTGTTACAATGGTTCTATCTCTATGATCGATAATTACGGATCAAACGGGGAGACTATGTTTCTTACATGGCACATCTTTGGCGACCCCTCAATCAATGTAATGCCAGACGATACTATTCCACCACCTCCAAAGCGAAACATTAAAATTCAGTTTATGACTTTTAATAGTTCTGTAATAACAAACACTATTTCGGTCAACCTCCGGATATATAATACCGACACTGTTGATATTGATCTGGCCAGTGTAAGCGCTAAGTATTATTATACCTTTGAGGGATCTGCTCAGAATGAAATCGCTCAGGTTTACTGGTCAGGAATTCTCCCTTCCGGCAGAGATATCACATCTAAAGTTAATACAACAATCGAATCTGCTGATGTCAATCGAATCTATAACATCTCATTCGATTCCGATGCAGGGATAATAAAACCCGGAGAATTTGTGGAATGTCAGACCGCCATTCACAAAACAAGCTGGTCTAATTATAACCAGTCCAACGATTTCTCATTTGGGGCTGTTACCAGTTATCAGGATTGGCAGAAATTTGCAGGTTTTGTAGATGGCTCTCTGGTATGGGGAACAACTCCATAAACACTGTTTCTGCTTATCAGGTAAATTGATTATCTGGCAATATGGGAGTGCTGCTAAAATCACTTTTTTTGAGCATTTAGAATCCCATATTGCCCGTTTTTTAGGGTTCTTAATCAACTCCTTGGATCTCTGTCTTGAAGCTACTTAGTAATGCTCCACTATTGAGATACTGTTTTGAAATGTTTTATCGTTACCTCTGGAAAAAAAATAACAAAATGTGTTCATTTTTCCTGGTGTGTGCGTTATAAGGATGGAGATAAGAAATAATCGTTCACCAAAGGAGGTTTTATGCTTAAAAAAGAACTGGTTCTCTTGCTGATTTTTTTTAGTTTTTCAAGTATCTATGCATGTAAAAATCCGGACAATGTATTCTGTGTAATGTTTAAATTCGATTCCAGTTACCAAGTCGATCTTTCCTTGTTTGATGTCATTGGTGAAGCCGGTGTTAACTATCTAAATGACAGTGCCAGCGACAAAGATATCACAATGAGCGGCTTTAATGACGTCTATTCCTACAGGAGCCATTATAATGACTATGTATTAGTCGAAGTAGCTGCCGGAGGTATAAATTTTATTGTTGATACTGCTGGTGTAAAAAACGACTCCTTTAATGCTGATTCCTGTGTAAATAAAGAATTTGATTGGTTGAATCTTGTGGGAATTGTTCAAATCAGCAGAGTGGATAGGGAAACAATAGCAGCAGCATTCTCTGATGGCTTTGAATCGAAAATCTATTGGACAAAGTGGGATACTACTCTGGGTAGTGACATGGTAGCAGACTCCTCCGGTAGCTTTTCCAAGGTGAGATGCTCTTCTGAGTATACACTCAAATTCCCGCCTGCACCTCTTGAATATATAACTGGAATTATAAACAACAAACGGATTCCTCCGGAAAAATCCAGAGTAGGTAAACCAATGCTGGTTGATATACGGGGAAGAAAAATCCAAAGTTCCGGTAATTTAATGGTTAATAAAATCTCTCCTAATGTGATCATCCGTTATGATCTCAGCACCGGAGCTGCAAATCGCCAGATAAAATTGTATTGATGACTATTCTGTTTACGAAAATACCCCTGTCTATATAAGGATGTCTGCCCTTGCACTGCTGTGCAAAGGGCAGGCATCTTCTTTTTGTATTGTTATGTTTATTCCCTTATAAATTGAAATATATGACCTGAGAAATAAAAGAGGAAAAGTTGTATGAAGCTGTTTTTCAGACACTGTGTTTTTTTTCTACATGAAAACCTTTTAATTGCTTGCAGATAAGATGTACACTATATTTAACCTGAAAATGAGTACCTTATTGCAATTGGCTTTCTGGAGTTTTCAGATAGAAATCACGTAAATGCATTTCAGCTCTGGAACGGATAATGAATGATTTTTTTCGGTTTTTAAATACACTTATTCTTTTATCGATAGCTTTTCCACTTACTATGTTACCTGCCTGTGGTCAAACCAAAAAGGAAGTTGTATTGGTTCTGGGTCCAATCAATAACAAAACTCTGAAAAGTGAGTATGACAAACTTAACATAGCACTCAGCAGAACTCTTAATGACCATCCTCTTTTTCCACAAACCATCCTGGATACCATGCTTTCGATAGATTCTGTTCCTGATGAATCTGCAATACTTCGTGGTCGTGATGCAGATGCCTCATTTATGCTCTGGGGGGAAGTTGATACTTCTGAATATGGTTTCAGTGTGATTTTGAAAATATTTGACATGTATCAGGCTTCAACTGCTCATATAGGTATGATGTTGCAGGGGAATGAAAAAAAAGATGAAATCGCTCAGATACTGCAATCGAAGCTTCTCATGTGGTTACGACGAACAACAATGGTACAATTGATAATTTCTACCACCCCCGGATCTGCAACAGTCCTCCTGGACAACAAAGAAATCGGAACTACTCCCTTTGAGGGAATGGTTCAACCTGGTACATTCAGCTTAGAGTTGACTAAACGGTCATTTTCTCCAATAAAGATGCCTGTCAGTTTTATAAGCGGAAACACTTATCAGTATGATTTTACTCTGGGGAAAAATGATTCCGGCAATTATAAGGAAAAACGGTCTGTAAAAAGATTGATAACTATTTCGTTGCTGTGTGCGGGAGCCGGTGCAGGTGCTCACTATTTTCAGCAACGTTCGATGAGAGAATATAGAACTGCTCTTCCGCCATCTGATTTCAACCGGTTATACCGTAAAGCGGTTATCTGGAATATCGGAAGAAACACTTTGTTGACTGCTGCTGGTGTGGCAATGAGCGGTATGATTTTAAAAGTAGTGCTGTAAGCAGGAATGTATACCTTTTCATTATTTGAGTATAGAACAGATCCGATGTATCAGAAGTTTGCCAGAATGTGTCGTGTAGTGCTGTTGTTGGCAGCTATAAAGTTTATTTCCGGATGTTTGCACCGGGATAATCCTTATGATCCGGCTAATCCCAATTTTATTATGCCAGAGTTTAGCTGTACTGTTAATTTCATGGATCTGTCCAGTAATGAAAAAATCAACGATGCAAGACTGATCTTCAGCTATAAACAGATCACGGATACAATTGATACCGATAGCAGCGGCAATGCTCTGATCAGGATAAAAGATAATATTGCACAGAATAAAATATCTGTTCAGATCAGAAGCGTAAATACTCCGACGCATCTGTTATCACAACCGCTATACCTTTCTCTATATAGAGAAGGTAGAGATACGACTGTCTTTCTTGAGAATCGAAATCCTAAAGCTGTTCAATGGGATACCACCAGCATTTTTTGCGATTCCGGCCAGGTACATCTGTTCTGGTTTACTTGCAATGCTGAAAAATTCTCTTTCTACCGTTTGAACAGATACGATATTTATACTAAAAAAACCGATATACTTGCCCTGTTTTCGGAAAGAAAAGATACTTTTTTTATAGATTCTGATGTAATAGAAAACAACGTTTATATCTACACTGTTGATGTGGTTTCTACAGACAGCCTGGTTAGTATCGGTAATGAATTGCGCATTACTCTGCCTAATCTTGCTCCGGCTCCCACCCGGATTATAACTATCAAGCCAGATTTCTTTATTCAATTACGAATTCTGTGGGAAAAAAACAATGACTCCGATTTTTACTGTTACTCAATTTACAGAAGTAAGGATTCTGTTACATTCGATTCCGTTCATTCCATCTATAATCGCAATGATACCAATTGGCTTGATTCCACCATAAATGAAGCTGGCGTACATTACTATTATTTTATCGTAACGACAGATAAATCGAATATGCAATCAAAAAGTAAAATCATGTCTGGTGTAAATAAAGTTACGGTCGAGCAGGATCTTGTTTATATTCCAGGCGGTCGCTTTTTTATGGGGAGACAGGGGGCGGGAGTTCCATTAAACGAACAACCTATGCGGGAAATGGATATTCCATCTTTTCTGATTGATAGATACGAGGTCACTGCAGGACGGTATTTTCAGTTTCTTAATAATGGTAATGAGGACCGGTATCATGTTGGGATGGAAAATATCGGTATTTATCGTAACTCTGATGGACTGACTCTGGATTCGGCTTACAGATATTACCCGGTGAACTGGATCAGCTGGAGTGATGCGGATACTTTTTGCAGGTGGGCTGGTGGTAGATTACCTTCAGAGGCACAGTGGGAAAAGGCTGCACGTGGATTTGATAAAAGATTGTACCCCTGGGGAGATGATCCCTATCTGGACCAAAATCCCCCCACTTATTACCGGGCTAATTATGTGGTAGGATATGTTGACTCTGATGATTTCGGTTACAAATTTGATGGTGCTAAACATATCGCACCTGTGGGTAATTATCTGGGGGGGATGTCTTATTATGGGTTATTTGATATGGCTGGAAATGTAAGTGAATGGTGCAATGATTGGTACTCAGTTAATACTGTCCAATCTGCACAATCGCCTGGATTCGGGTTGCGAAGAAGCTATCGGGGAGGAAGTTTCAAAAATTATCTTAATGAGCTTACTGTCACCTATCGATTCTCTTTAGATCCAACATTGCGTAAAGATGATTTGGGATGTCGCTGCGTTTATGATGCTGATGAATATAAAAAATAGGTTTTTAAAGAGTGTGTTAAAAAAAAAGTGTTCATCCTGTATTTTGAAATCGTTATATAGTTGGTAACTTTTCAATGCGGTATTCTACCTGCAAAAAGATACCCTGAGTTTGAACAAATAACAATATCACCGAAGCTCTCAGGCAGTAAACTTTTGAGCAGGTACGGTTTTTTCGGGTAGCTCTGGAGAGTAGTCTTGTTAATATATGCAAAATTATACGGCTGAAAAGGTTGATCTGGTAAAAAATCTGGAAGATTGGGAGCTGGTACAGAATTTAAAAACTGAAAAAGATCCCTGTTTTTCTGAACTGGTCAGACGTCACTATGAGCTGGTTGTAAATATTGGGTACCGTTTTTTTTCAGACATTCAGCTTGCCAGAGATAATGCACAAGAGGTATTCCTGAAATTGTATCTGGAACATGAAAAAATTAAATCCCTGAAGCAACCTTTTGTTCACTGGCTTTGTCGGGTTACTTCTAACAGCTGTAGATCTCTATACAGGAAACGAAGCTGTGAATTGAGAACTGTGACCGGTGGAAAAGTAGATTTCTGGTATGGAGATATGGAACATCTGATAGATGGTCAGGATTCGGAATCGATTCAGTGTGTAAATGAAGCCCTGAAAGAAATCGATGCCGATGATCGAATGATTCTTATTTTATCATATATCGCAGAACTGAAAACAAATGAAATTGCGGAGATTGAACAAATACCTGAGTACACTGTCAGACGAAAAATCAGAAGAGCCGAAAAAAAAATGCATAAACTGATCACCCAGCTTGTATTGGAAGATTATGCAAAAGCATGAGCAGCAAATAAAATCAATACTGGAAAAAGGCTTTTCGCGCCTGGTGCTTGATGAAAAAACTGTTTCCATGGAAGCAGAGCAGATCATTATACGCGCTAAAGAGGTGCAGTTACAAAGTAAAAGGTATACATTTCCAACTGTGAACAAAAACCTTTTTTATGCAATTGCTGCATTGTTAGTACTCTGCTGCATTCCAGCATTTTTTTATTGGAATTTTTTTAAAGGGAATAATTCAGAACTGCTAACCCGGCATATAAAGAGTGATTTAAACCAGGTCACAATTATCTCTGCTGCGGATGATTCATATCAACCGAAATCGTGTGAAAATGTCAGAGAAAAGATTGTCACTAATAGCAACTCTCAGCTGTTGCTTGCTGCTGGTATGCGTACACGAGCATTACTTTTTGAAAAATCATGTATTCAGGTGGAGCAGGCTGATTCAATGAAGACCACTATTAAACTTGATAGAGGATTATTGTCAGTTAATATTGCCGGAGATGGGAAAGACACGATATCAGTGATTACCAATCAGGCATCTTTCACTCAAATAGGAACATTTTTTACTATATACACAGATTCTGTCCATGGTTCCGTTTTGCAGGTATATCATGGGAAAGTACGGGTACAGGATCGGTTTGGGACAGATTTAATTATTGAGGGAGGCAAAACCTGGAACAGTAACAAGCGGCAAAGCGTTACTGATGCGGTGCATCTATTTATGAAATCTGAGATCGATCAGGTTTTTAAGGATAACAAGATAGAAAACCGCCTGATCTGGGACCCTGAGGTATTCCTTTCAACCAAAAAGAAACACAGAGATGATTCAGGAAAAAGGAATTTAAAATATCAGGAGTACAACAGTGATACTTTGACATTAAGAAAGCAAACCCAGACAGATCTTCTCTGTGACCTGAAAATGCATCTGTCCTCTGAAGATTTCAACTCCGCTGCAGATTGCATTAAGGGACTTCAGAATCCAGTGATTATAGACAGTGTTTATAAACAATTGATTAATCTTGCTCAATATAATACTTCTGTCTTCAAATACCATACTGCTCTCAATGTGCTGGATCTTATAATTGAAGGTAAACCATTCGGAGTCAATCAACGGGAAGCAGCATGGATGCAAGGTTACTTAATTCATAAAGAATACTTGAATTCTCTTCCGCAAAAAAGACTCGAAATGGTTTATAATTACCAACAACTGTTTCCTGACGGTAAAATGAGCGAGGAAGTAGCCTCCGAAGAAATTCATCTTGGTTTATTACTCAAAAAATATAGCCAGACTATTACTAAAATGGAAAAGTACATTAAAAAATACCCACACCATTACAATAGTGATTATTATTGTTATCTGCTGGCAAGCCTTATACGGGAAAAAATGCAAAATGAAAAAGATGCACTTAATTTCTATAAGGCATATAGAGATAGCTATCCTCATGGGAAATACGAAGAAGATGCATTATATTGGATAATTCAACTCAGTTTATCAAATCGTGATTATGAAACTGCAGAGAAGATGAAGATCATTTATAAAGAAAAATTTCCCCAGGGAAGGTGGAATAAAGAGGTAAGTGAAATAACCTCTTTGAAATGATATTTTCTTATATCCGGGAAATGTGTTCTTGATAAAATTACCAATTCAAACTCCAGCTGTTATTTCTTCACAGGAAGTTCTACTGCGTAATTATGTAATCTACTGTGAATTCAATGCATTAGAGAATCGAAATTTAGTTTATAACGAAGATTGTTTATGGGTAACTGGTTTGCTGTTGAGACACACGCTCCAGTCTGGGCAAAAGGGAATTATGGTTGCAGCTGAGAGTGAGAATAATTTATCAAAATGATAAAAGTAGTATTTGCAAATATATTCGCTGTAGTATATATTAAGAAACATGATGATTGCTGAAGAATGCTTAACAGCCAAGGAAATATGATCAGCTTACTTTCAGGCTCTGCAAAGCTATCTGCTACTTTTCTGATACCTGATTTTACAAAAATGAAGGTTAAAAAATACCTATACACAACACACACCTCTTAACACCTTAACTGAATGAGGAGACCTTATGTCCAAAAAATTCTATGTAGGAAACCTGGCTTTTTCAAGCAATGAAGAGTCTGTCAAGGATCTGTTTTCGCAATACGGTGAGGTCCTGTCCGTAAAAATACCGACTGACCAGATGACTGGCAGATCCCGCGGTTTCTGTTTTGTAGAAATGGAAAATGCTGATGGCATAATAGAACAGCTCAATGGTACTGAATTTGAAGGGAGAGTACTGAAGGTAGATTTTGCCCAGGAACGTCCTGCCGGCAGCCGCAATGGTTTTCCAAACAGAAGCGGACTGCGTCAAAATAGCTGTGAATATCAATAAATATCAGTAAGATTACAACCTGGAAGGGCAGGTCAGAGTACAATTTTGATAGGAGACCTGTCTGGCGACTCTGCACTTGCCCCTTGACTCCATACTTCTCCCCCGAAGCAAGTTCACCCTATTTCTGGTAACTTAAAAAAGATAATTAAATTCCAGAATGTGAAGGTTAAGCCGATGATTGGTCCTGAACAGATTTGCATTTGACATGTGCTGCAAACGGTATGCGATACTGATTCGCCAAAACGGAATGATGTTTATACCTGCTGAACTTAAAAATGAAAGTGGACCCCCAAAATCCTGATTACTGAAACGGGATCTGGTGATTAATGCCGGACCAGTGGTAAAAACAAGCATAAACATATCTTTATAAAAAGTCGGTCCCAGTTCAAATTTTACATTCATTATGAAAGAAAATTCATCTTTGTGTATAAGAAGACCTGTAGCGCCGCCGAAACCGGCAAAAAGACTTACAAAGTTTTTTTGACCTGCCAGTTTATTCAGATAAACTCCTTGAACTTCATAATAGGAAAAATCGGACGGTTGATCGGTTGGCAAAAATGATAGCGCAAATCCTATCATCCAGCCTTCTCTATTAGGTTGAGCTGAGCAGAGCGCAAGTAATAGTAACAGCAGAAAAAAACAGTTGCATAAATTGATTTTTCGTAAATAAGATCGGAAAATAAGCAAAAACGACATATCTGCATTAAAATATCAAACCATGTACCAGACAGGTCCGTTCTTTTTTGCTTCATGGAAAGAGTAGGTGATCAGATGGGGATACTGGAAAGAATCCAGATATCCCTTAGGAGATTTCAGTAGCGGGCATCTGCGAATTCAACCCATCCACCTGCTCTAACAAGTGCATCATCGAACTCGCTAAGCGAATAAGAGTAGTCTTTTTCTCCACCAGTCCACTTGAAATGCAATTTTTTAGTTTCAATATCTATATCGCACACAACATCTGATTTGCTGGAGAATGAGAAAATTTCATTAATCGTCTGCTCAGGCAGCTCAATTGCCAGCATTCCGCCATTAAACATGTTCTGACGAAAGATTCTGGCGAAATTTTGTGCAATAACACAGGTAATATTATTGACCTCAAGTGCCCATGGAGCATGTTCCCGGGAGGAGCCGCATCCGAAATTGGCTCTGCTTATTATGACTCTGGCAGTACCCCGCCAGCTGCCATCTGCCTTGAAGCCATCCAGCTTTAAGTCTTCAAGTAAGTATGGCTTGAGTGCCTCTTTACTTACCTCTGTGAGATATTTGGCTGGAATTATTTCATCTGTATTGATATCTGCTCTATCCAGAAAAAGCACAGGTCCCCCAAATGCTTTCATATTGTTTCCTTTCTGTTTTATTTAATGAATTTTCGTGGGTCAGTAAGACTTCCGGTGATTCCGCTTGCTGCAGCAGTTGCCGGACTGGCAAGGTGAACCATGCCACCCTTTCCCATTCGACCATTAAAGTTGCGATTAGTGGTTGAGACGCATACTTCACCTTCTGCTAAAACCCCATTTGACATCCCCAGACAGGCTCCACATGTGGGATTTGTAACACAGTAACCGGCGTCCATAAACACTCTGAGTAATCCTTCCTGCATTGCCTGGGCAAAGATTTCCGGGGTTGCCGGACTGACTATTCCTCGCACTCCGGGAGCCAGCTTTGAACCTTTGATAATTGCCGCTGCACAACGAAGATCGGAGAGTCTCCCGTTAGTGCAGCTGCCGATATACACCTGATTTATTTTAACTTCCGAGAGTTCTGCAACTTTTTTCACCTGATCGGGTTTATACCCGAAAGTAACTACCGGTTCCAGAGTTGAAACATCTATGCGTAATTTCTGGGCATACTCTGCATCAGGATCGGAATGCCACTTACTGAAATCCTTTATGGCTTCTTCTCTGTCCTGGTATTCATTTTTGATAAAAGGCCACAGATAATCCACTGTGGTAGCATCTGGCATGCATAACCCGGAGGTACCACCAGCTTCGATAGCCATATTACAGAGGGTCATACGCTCTTCCATACTCATTTTTTCCACTACTGCTCCGCTGAACTCAATAACATGGTCAGTAGCTCCATTCACAGTCAACTGGCGAATCACCTCAAGGATCACATCCTTTGCATAAACTCCTCTGGAAAGTTTACCCTCAAGTTTCACAAGGATAGTTTTAGGTTGACGAAATGCACATACACCCTTGAGAATACCAACCTCGAGATCAGTCGTTCCTACTCCGGCTGCAAAAGCTCCAAATGCTCCATGTGTACAGGTATGGCTGTCGCCCATAATCACTGTAAAACCAGGCCGTATAAATCCTTTCTCCGGAAAAAGCGCATGGCATACACCATTATAGCCTATGTCAAAAAAATCCTTTATTCCGTTTCGAAATGCCCAGTCCCTCAGAATTTTAGCCTGAGTAGCACTTTTTGAATCTTTTGAAGGAGTCACATGATCAATTACAGCTTTGATTTTTTTGGAATCAAATACCCGATCCTTACCCCGCCATACCAGATCGGCAATAGCGATTGGAGTGGTGATCTCATGGCACATGACCACATCAAGGGATAACACTTTGGTGCCCTCAAATGGTTCGTCTTTGAGGTGAGCCTCGAAGATTTTCTCCGTGATAGTCTTCCCCATAACTGTCCTTTCGTTATTAAACATCCATTCTGATTACTATATTCAGTTGTTTTCATGCTCATTATCTGCTGTGTGCAGATAATCAACATGTGGTGGTGAGATGCTCCATACTGCTCTGAACATATCTTTTCCGGAGTTGCTTAACTGATGCGGAAGATGTGAATTGAAATACATGCTGTCACCTTCCTTTAATGGATAATCAATTCCGTCGATATTTAAAACTGCCATACCGCCAAGCACATAGCCTACCTCTACACCTTCATGACCCCTGCCACTCAGAGTAGTTTTTGATCCTGGGTTCATCTCCAGAAGAAACAGTTCCATCTGGTAGACTCCCTGAGAGCTGGTCATCAGCTGTTCATATCTGACCCCTTCGTTTATCATTGTCAGGCGTTCAGACTGATGGTGGATTCTTACCGGACGATCGTTGGAAAGCTTCTTAAACAGATCTGCCGGATCGAGTCCAAGTGCCTGGCAAACCATCACTAATGTATCTATCGATGGTGAAACCATTCCCCGCTCTATCTGGCTGAGCATACTGATGGAGATTCCAGCCTGAGCTGCTATATCCCCCTGGTTTCGGCCGGTTTTTTCCCGATACAATTTGAGCATCCGGCCGATTCTGGGAACAACCTGATTAAGTAATACTTTATTCATTACAGTAATTATAAAATAAGGGTTACCCATATGCAAGAAAAAATTTATGCTGAGTTTGTTTTTTTCAGAAACTATTTTCAATTAAAATGATGCGACTGGGGTCTTATAAGAACAATATCTCCTCATAAACGTACTCTATAGGATTATGGATTGTTTTTTGGACTGGGAATAAAATATGGAAAATCCTAACTTAAACGAAGAAGCGCATCTGAGTGAACTAGAAGACAGTAATCTTAATATAGAAGACATTGATAACCTTAAAAAACTTACTGATCGTAAGGTAATTGAGATTGTCAGTGGGGATATCGTTGATCACATTCAGGATGATGAGTACCTTCTGGACTCTATTGGAAAAAAACCAGGTTCATATTACAGGGATCTGATTTTTGCGCTTATCCAGATTCGGCTTCCGGAAGATGAGGCAAAGCGGGACTGGAAAGAGATACTTAAGCATAAATACATCTTAAGTGAAAAACTTGGCAGAAATGTAGGTATTCATGTTGCGGTTCTTGATTATTATACCAACATTAAAAAGAAAATGACTAATCCCAAAATAATCAGCGCGCATGAGTACCTGGACACGGCCAGCCGTGCAATAACCGATGATTTGACAAAGGCTTATAACAGACATTTTTTCGAAGATGAATTCAGAAGGCTTTTTGTGCAAGCCCGCACAATGGGCAAAATATTTTCATTGATAATGCTCGATCTGGATCATTTTAAGATCTATAATGATCTTAATGGTCACATACAGGGTGATATAGCTTTAATAGAGACGGTACGGATTCTTCATGCGGTTTGCAGTCAGGATGATACGGTTTGCAGATATGGGGGAGAGGAGTTTTCAATTTTGCTTCCTTCTCAGCCACTGAACCTGGCATTAAAAACTGCTGAAAACATTCGACAGGCGATCTTTGATTATCGATTTGTCAATGAGCAGACTCTACCGCATGGAAGACTATCAGCATCTTTGGGAGTAACTTCATATCGGGAAGATATAGAATCTCCTCAGGAAATGATAGAAGAAGCGGATGTGGCTCTTTACAGGGCAAAAAATAGTGGACGAAACCGGGTTAAGGCATTTTTGGGTGATGGAGCATTATGAACATGGATTCACATATTCGCGGCAGTTCGCGGGTGGTCTGTCTTTTAGGTCACCCGGTAGCACATTCAATTTCACCACAAATACACAATCATGCTTTTCGCACATTAGGTCTTCCCTATGTCTATATTCCTGTAGCGGTTAAATCACAGGCTCTCTCATCAGTACTTTTTACCATGCGCTCATGTGGTTTTGCAGGGGCCAATATCACAATCCCTCATAAAACCCGGGTAGTTAACTATTGTGATTCGCTATCTGATCTGTCCAAGATAACCGGGACAGTCAACACACTTTACTTTGATGAGGGCAGATTGTGTGGAACAACGACAGATCACCAGGGCTTTAAACGCGCATTAAACTGGATGGGATGTACACTTGATAACCAGAAGGTAGTCATTCTGGGAAACGGAGGAACTGCCAGGACTTTATCGCTGGCGCTTGCTTTGGAAAAAGAAGTAGGATCATTGACCATCGTAGGCCGCAATAAATCCAGAATCGAGTTTCTGGCTTCTGAAGTCACCGAGACAACCGGATTTAATGCCCGGGCTTGTTCATTTGATGAAGCTGAACTGGAAAATATTATGCAAGAGTGTACACTTCTGGTAAATTGCACCTGTGTGGGGATGCATCCTGATGTGGACATGTCACCGATTCCGGCGAAATACCTTCATAAGGACATGGTGGTCTTTGATGCCATTTATAATCCTTTGAAAACAAAGCTCTTGCAGGATGCGGAAGCTGCTGGATGTACTGTTCAGAACGGGCTTCGAATGTTGCTTTTCCAGGGGTTAGCCTCCTTTAAGCTCTGGACTGGCAGAGATGTACCAGAAGAGATATTTGACATTTCAGAGCTGCAGCGGTTGATTTTTAAATGAGTATTCTATTAATTGATCTGCCACAAAAACGCCTCTCCTGATGCATTACTGATTATCAGGATGTCTATTTTTTGCATTTCTAAAAGAATAGATTCCAGCATATAAGAGGCGATGGAGTAACATTATGAAATGGATTGTTCGTCAATCTTTACTGACTGGAATTATCTCGATTCCACCCTCAAAATCTCATACTATCAGGGCATTGCTGATAGCTACTCTGGCTGAAGGCAAGTCTGTTATCCGCAAACCTATGCTTACCGGTGATGGCGCATCAGCGCTTTCTGCTGCAAAAAGTTTAGGCTCCAGAGTTCAATTGATAGAAGATGGAGTTGAGATTACTGGTATTGGTGCAGATTTTAATAAAGGGGATGAACTGTTTAATCTGGGTAATTCCGGAACCGGCACCAATTTATTTGCTTCGGCTGCAGCACTGGGTTCACGAAAAAGGCGCTTTGATGGCGATGATTCACTGCGCTCCCGCCCTTTCAAACCGATTCTTGAAGCGCTTTCTCAATTGGGAGCAACTTACAATCTTGAAAAATCCACAGGAGATCTGCCTTTTACCATTCAGGGGCCGCTTATCGGTGGTAAAACCCGGATTAATGGAGTGTCATCCCAGTTCCTTTCAAGTATTCTTCTATCTTCTCCTCTGATTAGAAACGGTGGTACACACTGCTCTGTTTATAATCTTCATGAGCTTCCTTATGTAAAACTTACTTTATGGTGGCTCAATAAACAGGGGATAATTATCAAATGCAAACCTGATTTCAGCGAATTTGAAATTCCTGGCGATCAACATTATAAGCCTTTTGATATAGCTGTTCCAGCTGATTTCTCATCAGCAACATTTGCTGCAGTAGGTGGAGCAATATCAGGCAGGGGAGTTACTCTTGCTGGTCTTGATTTTAGCGATACCCAGGGAGACAAGGGTGTGTTTGAAATCTTAAAGTCCATGGGGGTGAAGGTCGAGATAAATGAGGATGGTGCAACAGTCTCTCCGGGGCTTCAACTTAAAGGTCAGGTTATCGATTTAAACAGCATGCCTGATGCACTCCCTGCACTTTCAGTTATTGCTTGTGCTGCGCAGGGAGAAACCAGGTTTATAAATGTTGCTCAGGCGAGAATCAAGGAGACTGACAGGATTGCAGTGATGTATCAGGAGCTCCTGAAAATGGGAGCAGATATCACAGAGCAGCCCGATGGTCTGGTCGTGCGTCACAGCAGACTGAAAGGTGCAGTTGTTAATGGACATTATGATCATCGTGTTGTGATGGCATTAGCTCTTGCTGGCATGATAGCTGAAGGTGAAACCGTTATTGAAACGGCTGAGGCGGCTGATGTTACCTATCCAAGCTTTGTCAAAGATTTCCGCGAAATAGGTGCCGATATCACTATCATCAATGAGGCATAAAGATATGAACCTTTCAGTAAATCTGGGTGAAAATTCTTATAATATCGAGCTTGAACACCAGGCTGTTACCTTGTTTTCCGGACGTGTTAAGCAACTGTTCAAGGGGTGCAGGTTTGCTTTAATAACTAATACTACACTGGCCGCACTCTACTCTGATCTGTTAAAAAGTTGGGAGGCAGAGCTCGATCTGCTGATTTATACTATTCCAGATGGTGAATCCTACAAAACTCTTCAGACATGGAGCTCCATTTTGGACTTTCTGCTTCAGTCAAAACTTGAACGATCCAGTGTCATTATTGCTTTTGGCGGGGGAGTGGTTGGAGATATCACCGGTTTTGCAGCAGCTACATTTCTTAGAGGAGTGCGATATGTTCAGGTTCCCACTACCTTATTAGCCATGGTTGATTCTAGTGTCGGTGGAAAAACTGCCGTAGATCATTCTGCAGGGAAAAATCTTATTGGAGCATTTCATCACCCCAGGCTGGTATTTGCAGATACTTCCTTTCTTGATACTTTATCCGATAAAGAGTTTCTGAGCGGGTATGCGGAACTGTTCAAGTATGGTTTCATTGGCGGAAGGGACATGTTCAGTTTTATTACTGCCAATCATGAAGCAATACTGAGGCGGGAGGCGGAACCTTTACAGGAGGGCATTCGCAGGAGTATTGCGATTAAGGCAAGGGTTGTCGAACAAGATCAATTTGAGACTACTGGGGACCGTGCATTATTAAATTTAGGTCATACTTTTGCACACAGTCTGGAGAAATATTACAATTTCTCGGAAATTCTCCATGGTGAGGCGGTTCACTGGGGAATTCGTTGTGCTGTGGAGACCTCAAAGAAGATTGGCTTGATTTCAGCTTCTGATATACAGGCATATGATTCCTTGATTTCACGTATGAGAATGCCGGAGCTTCCGGCAAAACCTGATCCGCAGCGCCTATATGAAAATATGTTTTCTGATAAAAAAGTAGCCTGTGGTAAAATTAAATTTGTTCTCCCCTCTATTCCTGGTACTTCTGTAGTAAAAACCGATATTTCTGAACAGATTATTATTTCTGCAATCAGCTCAATATTTTCTTGAAGTATATTTTGATTTTTTGCTGTAATATTTAGTCAGTTTCATTCGTTTATCCGTTGAGATAGAAAACTGATAAATCCAGCATTATGGTAAACTTCTTGCTGTGAGGTGGCGAGTGATAGAGTCGGAATTTAATAAAATTTATAATGTATATGGGCAACGCCTTTATAGTTTTATAATTTGGTTAACTCACAATCGTGCTGCGTCCGATGATATCCTGCAGATTGTCTTTGTAAATATCTGGAGATCTCAGGCAGTTCCTGCTTCTGAAATCGAGCTTCAGCGCTGGCTTTTTACTGTAGCCAGAAATGCCTGCCTGGATCATTTCAGAAAAATAAACCGGTTCAGCCGCTTCAGAACCACTTATCAGAATGAATACTACCAGCAACCCCCCGATCCTGATGCCCATTTTACCTGGAATGAACTCTCTGAATTGCCTGAAAAAGAAAAAAGTATATTGTATCTGCATCTGAAAATCGGATATACTTATAAAGAAATCGGGGATATGCTGGAGATGACAGAGAACCTGGTCAGGGTCCGGGCTTTCAGAGCGCTTAAAAAACTAAGAGAAAAATTGACAAGGAAAGAAATATGAGTTACTCAACTACCTGCCATCCATCCGAAGAAGTCCTTACCGGTTGTGCTTTGGAAAAAGCTGATGCGGAGATCGAGCATCACCTGGACCAATGCGCAGAGTGCAGTGAATTTGTCGAAGATATACGTACCATTAAAAATGAAATTGCAGCTCTTGGTGATGAGCAGATACCTATGCATCTGCATGAGAAAATCATGGCTATCGCTCATCAGAAGAAGCATTCAACGATTGTTACCTTTTTACAAAACTGGTACAAAAACCCTTTCTTTTATGGAATAATGACTGCATTGTTCTCTATTATTATTTATACGATCTTCGCTTTCTTTTTGTGATTAAACAGATGTAAAAGTCAGCTCTTCTGTTTTGTTTGATGTTTCTGATAATGTTGATTATTCCCCATAACACCGGGAGAAAGAGAAAAACTGAACTTCCGGTGTGAAAAATTGTTTACATTAGGTTTGCAGAACCCGAGCTGAGCAGAAAGGCTGATTAACGTGAGATTTTTCCTCGTCATCTTTGCCTGTTTTCCTATTTTGCAATGCAATCGAACTGAACACTCGGTTACCCAAAAAAACAGCAGGTCTTCCGATACAATTAGTGTTGCATTCTATAATGTTCAAAACCTTTTTGATCTGGATTATTCCGGTGCTGAATATCCTGAATATAAACCTGGTGTCTCTAACTGGGATCGGGATATGATGCAGAAAAAACTTGAAAGAATTGCCTCTGTTATAGTTGCAATGAATGCTGAAGTGGTAGGTTTGTGTGAAGTGGAAAACAGTGTTACTTTGAAAAAACTGCAAAGGGTGTTGGAATACAGTGGGTATGCATTCAGATACAGCGCAATAGCGGACGGGCCTGTTAAAAGCAATACCTGTCCGGCTTTGATTTCTCATTATCCCATTAAGAATTACAGGGGGATTGCGGTACCGCTCAGTGGAGGGATTACCAGAAATATTCTGGAAGCAGATGTGTTGATCGGAAGTGACACTCTTAAAGTATTTGTAAATCACTGGCCTTCAAAAAGGAACCCGGAATCATGGCGGATGGCTTGCGCCAAGGTACTTTCTTTACGATTAAAGGAGATTCCTGCCGGTACCGATTATATACTGATGGGTGATTTCAACAGTGACTATGATGATCATTTTAAAATCACCACCACTGGTACTGATGATACCCAGGGACTTACCGGCATGCATTTGCTTTTGAATACAGTTTACAAATCTGCAAACACCGGATTTAGGTTTGTAAATGAGAACGATTTGAAAACTTTCCAGAAGGGTATTCATTATGATCTCTGGCTTGAGCTGCCTGAGTCTGGACGCATGAGCCATTTTTTCAAAGGAAACCGTCAGACTCCTGATCACATACTTCTTCCAGGAGCACTCTATGATTCATCAGGAATTTCCTATATCGATAACAGTTTCCAGTCTTTTACCTGGGATGGCAGACTGCTCATTAATAATCGTCCCTTCAGATGGCAGATTTTCCAGAATAAGGGAATTAATCTGCATACTGGAAAGGGATACTCAGACCACCTGCCGATTCGTGCATTATTTGAAACCGGCCCTTTTCGCTCTGAACAGTCAGAAGGAGTAATAAAGGGACAAAATGCATCCCCGGACTCTTTTTCTGATTCATCTGAGAGCTTAAGGAGGGGATGGATGATTTGCAATTCAGAAACAGAAATGTTTACAGATACTATAAAGTCCTGCAATGGCAGCTACAGCTTGCGTATACAGGGAGCGGCAAGAAAGAGTAACGGTTGCGTAGCCAAGCTCAAAGTTCATGCAGCAGCGATTCCGTCGCAAGGACTTTCTTTTAACTTTCAGGGTTCAGGCCGGATCTGTTTAAGAAGTTGCTATGATCAGAACAAGTGGGAATACCTGGATTTAAATACAATGAGAGTATCAAAAAATGCCAGCTATCCGCTAGTGCATCAGGAAAAATGGCAACGGATCACTTTCAAAAAAAGCATTTCCGATAGTGGCTGTCTGAATCTGGAGATTCGTACAGGTAAAGGCGAACCGTTCTATTTGTGGATCAACTAAAAAAAGGACTCTGGACTTCTTAATTTATCAGGGCCGCAGGAAATACATATACACACCATAAGAAAACCTTCAGCTCGATTGATTCTCATTCTGGTCCACATCATATGAAAGAGCAGAGTTTATAACAGCAATTAATTATTGGTGGAGAGGTTAGTATTTTCTGAATAAATACCCATATTTTTCAGCAATTCTCTGATCAGGGTCATAGAAACTGGTTTTTCGAAGAGGTATGAGGCTCCGGCATTTATAACTTTTTGCTTTATCAGGTTGTCGGTGTAGGCGGTGAGTGCGATAATTTTACTCTGCGGGTAGCGTTTTTTTGTACCGGAAATAATTTCAAGTCCATCCAATTCCTGAGTTCCTGTTAATCTCAGGTCGACAATAGCTGCATCATAGGAATGCTTTTCCAGCATCTTTTGGGCATCGGTCACATTTTGAATGGAATCTATTGTTATTCCTGGCGCGTGAAGTAACTTCTGGTATGCCAGAAGCAAACTCTCTTCATCATCTGCTAAAAGAATTCTTTTCATAGGTTCTCCTGATTGATTTAAACTAAGGCAATTAACATACCATCAGGTCTGAAAAAAAGAGTTTTTGCAATCATGGATATCAGAAATTATTTTGGCATTCCTCACCATCGCATTTTGAAATAGTTGAACAAAAAAGTGAATGGATTTTTTCCATTGCAGGGTTACTTTTTGTCTGCAAAATCGTATTAATATATGATATACTATTCCAATTATAGAGGTGAGGGAAATATGGAGAAGAAGCGTATATTAGTAGTGGATGATGAGGTATCAATTCTTCTCGCATTCAAGAAGCTTCTCCAAAGGCCGGATGTGCAGGTAGATACTTGTGAGAGCATGGAGGAAGCACTCTACAATATAGACCATTTTTCATATGATGCTGCAATCGCTGATTTACGTCTTTCCGGGTCCTTAGGGCAGGAAGGATTTCAGATTGTATCTTACCTGAAAAAGAAGACTCCTAATGCTAAGGCTGCGCTTATCACAGCTTTTGGAGTCAGTGGCACCGAGGCAAACGCCAGGGCCAGTGGGGCTGACTTTTATTTTGAGAAACCGGTTTCATTTAAAGATTTAAATTGCATTTTAAAAAGCATAGGCATTGATTAGCTACTCATCTGTCTTGCAAGGCAGTTCTTCTACAGATTTAATATTCTTCTTTTTACGATTGAAAAAAGAGAAAATCATATAAATCAGATAGGCTGTGAGTATTCCAAATAAAGCCCCTCCCAGAATGTCGCTGGGGAAGTGGACACCTACATAAATCCTGGAAATCCCAATCATCAAAGCGAAACCATAGAAGACCAGTGTTTTTGAAGGGTAAAAACAGGAAAAAAGTGCGGCTTGTGCAAACATGTTCATGGCATGAGAGGATGGGAATGAAAGTGAGGTTCTCATTCCTGCTAAAAAGTTTCCTCCAGCGATAAAAAAATCCGGATGACAGGGACGATGCCGTCCAAAAATGGGTTTAAGAATCTGTGATGACAGTGGATCGGTTACTGCCACAGTAATCACTGCCAGACCCAGAACGACAACCGCTTTTCTTCTTTCGTGCTTAACAAAGAAAACAACTCCGGCTATGGCGGGAATAATCCAGAACTTTGCTTCGGTGATAGTTGTGAAAACAAGATCCAGAAATGCATTAGAGCAATAACTATTTACCAGCAGGAAGAAAAATTTGTCAATTGAAAACAGGTATTCATACATGATAGGCACACTGTATATCTACATTTTGGAAAAGTATATCAGTTTTGCGGATATGACTCCGAATTTTATCTTGGATTTAATCTGAATGGGCATTCTTCTCTCATCATTGGAAATCCAGACCTCGATTTTATCTTTTCTATTGAATGCGCCATCTTCCCCCACAAGTTTAGGTTCCACCAGGGTGCACTGGAATGTGCCACAATCCACCTTAATTTCTTTACTCTCCTTGCAACGGAACCAAAGGGGATAAACTTTTTTATGCATATAAATATCAAAACTGAATGTGTCGCCTGGCTCAGTTTTCATCGAGCGCACATGATAAAGAAGTGATAAATAATCATGAAGAAATGGGGGAGCGTCAAGAGTCTTGAGTTGTTTCTCTTTTATTACTGCTTTTTTTGCTTGGTGGTCGTAAAGAATCCAGCGATCTGCCTTATATTTTTTTCCTTCACGTATATGTTGCTCAAAGAAAAGAGGGTAAAGCCCTTCGCTGTCAATTGTGGAGATAACATAATCTCTCATTTTATAGAATGCACTGATAAAATTACTGGATAACGCTTTTCCACCCAGTTTTATAGTACGATTATGTTGGACTGGTTCCACAGTCAATACCAGATATCCAGCCCTGAAAGGTCCCCATTGGACTTCATAAACCAGTGTTTCTGCAACGCAGGTTATTATTTTGGAAAGCGAACGCATCGACTCAGTATGAGGAGTAATTTCATGAGCTTTTCTCAAGGAATCAATAAATTTTTGAGTAAAGGGCAGGTTGTCTAATTCAAGCGCAGTTTCCTGCCAGCGGATATCTTCTTCCTCTTTTCTTGCTCCGAATGAATCATCTGGCAAGAGCAAAAGAAAAATAGAAACCAGCATAAAAGGTGTGAATGACATAAATTTGTTTATTCTTACAATCATAGGTGAAGCTCGTAATTTGATAACATCCTAAATTACATTCAATTAATAAAGTTTGTTTTGCATGATGGCATCGTAATCAGCCTTAACCATAATTTCCACCAGCTTTTCAAAAGTAACCTGCGGTTTCCAACCTAAGATTTCCCGCGCTTTGGAGGCATCACCCAAAAGCTGTTCTACTTCAGTTGGGCGATAATATTGAGGATCGATTCTGATAACGATTTTATTGCTGTTTTTGTCGATTCCCACCTCATCAGCACCGCTGCCTTCCCATTGTATTGGCATTCCCAGTATCTGGAAAGATTTTTCGATAAATTCACGTACTGTGTGCATCTCTCCAGTGGCGATTACATAGTCTGATGGTTTTTCATGTTGTAGCATCATCCACATGGCTTTCACATAATCAGGAGCGTAGCCCCAGTCCCGTTTTGAGTCGATGTTGCCCATATAAAGACACTCTTTTTTTCCGGCTTTAATTGCTGCAGCACCGATTGTGATTTTTCTGGTAACAAAGTTCTCTCCCCGACGAGGGGATTCGTGGTTGAAAAGGATGCCATTGGATGCATGTAGATTGTAAGCTTCTCGATAATTCACTACGATCCAGTAGGAATACAATTTTGCTACTGCATAAGGAGATCTAGGGTAAAATGGAGTTGTTTCAGATTGTGGTACCTGCTGAACTTTTCCGTACAATTCGGATGTAGAAGCCTGATAGAAGCGGGTTTTTATCCCGGATTCTCTGATACAATCAAGCAGACGTAAAGTTCCGGTTGCATCAACATCTGCGGTGTATTCAGGCACCTCAAAGGATACTTTAACATGAGATTGCGCCGCCAAATTATAAATTTCATCAGGTTGAATGCGCTCAAGCATTCTGTTCATATTGCTGCTGTCGGTCATATCACCATAATGAAGAAACAGATTGGTACTCTTTCCATGCGGATCTTTGTATATGTGGTCGATACGACGACGATTAAAATAACTGGCTCTTCTGATCATTCCATGTACCTGGTAGTCTTTTTCTAAAAGCAGTTCAGCCAGATACGACCCATCTTGTCCTGTAATTCCAGTAATTAAAGCTTTTTTTTGCATCTTCTCTCCATTATAATTAAGATAGATTTCAAAATATACTAAGGGGGACTTCTGTCAGGTAAATAGTTTTTTTGTTGTTTGGCATTTTAAATAAGATTATTAAGGAATAAAGGAACTCAAGGAAAAACATCTCATGCGGGTTGACTTGTAACTCCACGGGCTATATTTTTACCATCATGGAAAAAAAAATTACATCGTTATATGCCGAAAGCTCCGGAGATTCCGGGGAAGATAAAATGAACAGTGTACGTGGTAAAATCTGGATTATACTGCTTTATATTTTTTTGTTTTGCACTTTTTTAGCAGTGTCTTCAGGAAGCTGGTTTTTGTACAGGCTTTATCAGTCGCTTCCGACGCTCAGCCAGATGCAGAATATTGAACAAAAGCTGGTTTCTAAAGTATTAGGGAAAAATGGAACTTTAATTCATGAATTCAGCATTGAGCGAAGGTTCTGGGTTTCTATCGATAAAATCCCCCTGGAACTTCAAAATGCTCTGATCGCTATTGAGGACAGACGTTTTTATAAACACTGGGGAATAGATATTAAAAGAATAATCGGAGCGGTGCTTGTAAATGTGCTCAGAGGAGGTTATGCCCAGGGGGCATCAACTCTCACTCAACAACTTGCCCGAAATGTTTATCTCACTGCAGATGCTTCCATGATAAGAAAAATTAGAGAAGCCTTAACTGCAATACAGCTGGAATCCTGTTACACAAAACGGGAAATTCTTGAATTGTACCTCAATCAGGTTTATCTTGGTGCCGGGGTATATGGTGTGGAGGCGGCAAGTGAGCATTATTTCAGCAAACACGTCTCTGAACTGAATTTAAATGAGTGCACAATGCTGGCCGGACTCATCCAAACTCCTGAAAGGTACAGACCCGATAGACAGGCCAACCTCAATCGTATGTTAAAACGGCGCAATGAGGTAATTAAAGCTATGAGGGTTATGAAATTTCTGGATGCGACTGAAGCAAAACAATTTATAAGTCAACCGCTTTCGGTTAATCCGAAAAAGTCTGCAGCACCAGTGGGTTCTTATTTCACTGAAATGATTAGAAAATACGTGGCTGATAAGTATGGTGATGATCTTTTATATAATGGTGGTCTCACCATTCATACTACACTTGATCCTGTTGCCCAGGATTCTGCAGAATGTGCTTTACAGTTACAGGTCAGAAGCTTGCAGCAGCGACTTAACCGCATTTTTCTGGATAGCACTAAGGCCGATGAAGTCATAAAAGTTAACCGGCAGAAATTTCTTGAGAATTTTGACTCCATTTACGCTCTGCATGAAGAAAAATTTTCCAAATATCCGGATTCTGTAAAGTTAAGAAAAGCGCAAATGTCTGTCTTGGCTCTGGATGTCAATACTGGAGCGATTCGGGTTATGATAGGTGGTAGAGATTTCTCTGAAAGTAAGTTTAACAGGGCACTGTATGCACGTAGGCAACCCGGTTCAGCATTCAAGCCATTTGTTTATACTGCAGCTATAGAGAATGGTTTTACTCCAGCAACAGTTGTACTGGATCAACCCATAACACTTATGACTCCGGATGGTGAGTGGAGGCCGGAAAATCATGACAAGGTTTTCTATGGTCCGATTGCACTCAGATCGGCACTGGCCAAATCAGTGAACCTGGTAGCTATTCAGGTACTTAATAAGGTAGGTGCAAACCTGGTTATTGAATATGCCAGAAGAATGGGGCTGAAACATACCTTGAATCCGGTACCTGCTTTGGCTATTGGTGCGTGTGAAGTTACTCCTATTGAGTTGACATCTGCATACGCTATTTTTGCCAATGGGGGAATCTGGAAAAAGCCATACTCCATTGAAAAAATTGTGGACAGAAATGGTCGAATACTTGAATCCCATGTACCTGAAGAGAGGGAAGTACTCTCTGCTCAGACTGCTTTTTTGATGTCTTCACTTTTGCGGTCTGTAATTTGTTGTGGTACTGGTGCATCAATTCCAGGTTTAGGTTTTAATCGACCGGCTGGGGGGAAAACCGGGACAACAAATGACTATTCTGATGCCTGGTTTGTAGGATTCACACCGCAGATCGCCTGCGGAGTTTGGGCAGGAGTTGATGAACGGCGCTCTCTTGGAAGAGGGGTTACCGGCTCTTTAGCTGCGATTCCCACCTGGGTTAAAACCATGAGTACTCTTCACAAAGGACTTCCAGTCAAGGATTTTCAACGGCCTGAGGGTATCAAGACTGAATCGGTCTGTAAAGATTCTCATCTAAAAGCAGTTGCAAGTTGTCCAAAAACTGAAATTGAATTTTTCCTTTATGAGTCATCTATTGATTCCTGTGACATCCACGGTCCCCAAAAAAAGCGTGATGAGAATATGATAAAGCTCTTCAGCGGACCTCAACCTAAAAGAAAAAATCCTACAGAAAAAAAGAAGAAACAACTCATGTTTTGATATATTAAAAATCCTGTTCAGATGGCAGTAATAGGATTCTTTTTACATACTGCTTTCCGGCGATCACTTCCAAAGTGTCAAGCCTTTTCTGAAACTGAGGAAAGATTGAATTCATAATATATGTCCCTGGAGGGATAAAAAATGTACAGGGTGGCTTTGCAAAAATGTCCTCAGTGATATTCACAGTCACTCCCGGAGGACCTGCCTGTAAACTTAGTGTACTGAGAAATTCGGATTTGGCTGTATCAAAAACATGATAAGCCAGAAGTTCTGGAAGTGATACGGTTTTTCCTCGCTCATACGGAACAGCAATTCTACTGTGCCTGAATCCCACTTTGTAACGAAGCCATACAATGAGTGTGTCTGCAGACAAGCCTTTTGAACAATACTCTGCTGTATCAGATGAGAGAATCAGATCTTTATTGCGGTTGGAGAGTTTGTCTATCTTCTGGTCTGCTCGAAGCAAAATGGTCTGGTAGCTGGTTGAGTCAAATAATTCTGAAAGCTTCTGAAAACAGACTTCTGAGAATTGTGGTGCCATTGCAGGACCTCGGGGAGGTATTATATTTGTGATAAAAAACATCCAGGGCTTGTTCCCTTTTTCCGAACTAATGACTGTTTCGCCATAGAGAAGGAAGGGGGGCAAAATTAACATTAATAGTTTACATATTATCTGATGAGTAAAAAGCATGACAGGTAGTCTCCTGGTAAAAATTGAGAATACAATCCGAATCCAATAGGGGAGAAATATATGATATAGTCAGGCAGTGGAAAAAAAATAAACCTCGAAAGTGGAATAATTATTTCACTGGAACCTCATCAGGACAACCATCGTCATCCTTGTAGTTATTAAAGGTCTCGGGGTTATTGGGACAGATATCCTTAGAGTCCGGAATATTATCATTATCATTATCAAAGTCATCGCAACCATCTTCATCTCTAAAGCCATCAAAATCTTCAGCCAGATCTGGGCATCTATCCTGAGTATCATAGATACCATCATTATCATTGTCAAAGTCAGGACAGCCATCATTATCTTCGAATCCATCAACATCCTCGGCTATTGATGGACAAGCATCGTCATCATTTTCTATTCCGTCCCCATCGGAATCGGTCAGCTTTCTTCTGAGGGAAATTTCGTCGATTAGTCCAAGGGTTGCTCCATCTTTGCCTTTACCTTTTAGCACAAGAGGTTGATGTTCATAAAAATCCGCTCCAATTTCAAGAGTACCATATCCAGGGTTCTCAAATAAATTAGATTTATCGGCCTGGGTGTAGAGGTTAAAGTGGAGACGGTTACCAAAAAAATCGTTGTATATTATTCGTGATTTTTTTGATTCCAGACTAGTCCATATCCCATATTCTTTATTATTTAAAAAAACATTGTTCAGTACTAGAACCTCACTTCTTCCTGCCAGCTTTATCCCACAATAGCCGTTTTCTGAAATAACGTTGTGTTCTATAGACGATTTAATGCTGCGGGTCGATTCACAAAAAATACCGGTCCAGGCATTGCGGAAAATTACACTGTTTCTGATGTAAGGAAGAGTGACCAGGCAGTGGATTCCGGTTTCTTTGTTATCTCTGACAATAACCTGTTCGATTACAGCGGCGCTGTTTTCACATTTTATTCCGGTTTTTCCATTTTCTATAGTGCACTTTTTTATCAGAGTCTTATCACCAGCTCTAATAACTGCTTCTCTACTGTTTCCCTGAATTTTTGTTCCAGAGATGGACTCACCGATTAGGGAAATATTATCTTTAAGAGTAACAGATTCACGGTATATCCCGTTTAGCAGAAAAATAGTATCACCTGGATCGGCTCTGTCGACCGCGGTTTGAATACTCTGTGCATCTTTGGGAACGCAAATAACTTTTGCCTGTGAACCTGCCGAAAATATGGAAATAAGTATTATAACCGATTTCAAAGTGTTATTCATAGAAATCCCCTTTTCCATGGGTGTAGTATACCTTCATAATAATCTACGATATTTCTTAAAGCAAGGCAAATGTGATATCAAATAAACTGTATTCATTTGGAATACAAATACCTTTTTTACCGATGAGGGCTGGTTTGATTACTGAAAACAAGGGGCGTCAGATTGTATTTCTCAGCTTGACACTACTGTTTGCACTCATCATTTTTATGTCTTCTCAGGGAATTAAATGAAATATCAGGGAATTAAAATTGGTGTGCTATTGGTTCTTTTCTGGGGAGCATTGTATGCTTTACAAGCTTCTTCAACGGAAAATTTTGCATCGTTTCTGGCTGGAATACTACTGATACAAGAGAATAAGGATCTGAGCAACGAGCAGAAAGCGCATGCATATCTACAGCTTCAAAAAATTACCGGAATCAGCAGTTCTGAGGCAATCCAGTTAATCAGCAGTTTCAGAGACCGTCCGGAAGAATTTAAACAAATCCATCTTTCTATCAAAGCTGAATTAACCGGAGTTGAAAAAGATGGAAGAGAAGCGTTGGAAAATAAGACAGCTGAAAAAAAGTGAAATAAAACGCCAGAGGGCGATTTTTTGGTTTTAATAAAACGAGGTGAATATGGCAGAAAATGTTTTGGAAATTTCAGACGATGAATTTTCTGATGAAGTACTCTCAAGCGAGACACCTGTAATCGTGGATTTCTGGGCTGAGTGGTGTGGTCCCTGTAAGATGTTAACTCCGATATTTACCGAGTTGGCATCAGAATACCAGGGGAAAGTAAAATTTGTAAAAATCAATGTAGACAACTGTCCGAAAACTGCTTCCAGTTACAGCGTAAACAGTATCCCCACAATGCTTTTTTTTCATCACGGTAAAATTGTTGAACAACATACTGGACTGTTGGCCAAAGTTCCATTAAAAGCTAAAATTGACCGGGCATTTTCCTGAGTAAGGTATAAAATGAAAGTATTGACTTTAAATCCTCCATTTCTGCCGAAATTTTCCAGAGAAGCTCGTTCTCCGGCTATTGCCAGAAGTGGTACGCTTTATTATCCGATGTGGTTAGCATATGCAACCGGTAATCTTGAGAAAGCTGGTAATGAGGTGCTTCTCATTGATGCACCGGCTGTAAACCTGTCTTTAGAACAGGTAATCCAGAAAGCGGTCTCTTTTAATCCTTCGGTTGCAATTCTGGATACATCTACTCCCAGTATTTACAACGATATCGATGTCGGAGTTGCTTTAAAGAAAGCGATTCCATCACTTTATTGCGTGTTAGTAGGGGCTCACGTTTCCGCTCTACCCGAACAGACTCTTGAGCTTAATCCAGGAATAGATGCTATCGCTTTCGGAGAGTATGACCAGACACTTGTTGAACTGGTTGGAAAAATAGCAGAAAATGGTTGTCCGGATGATTCGGTATTGTGTGGGATCGAGGGAATAGCATTTCGAAGCAGTACCGGGGAGATCATTAAAAACAAAGCCCGTCCTTATATCAATGATCTTGATAGTTTGCCGTTTGTCTCTTCAGTTTATAAAAAACATCTGGATATAAGTCCGTATTTTTACGGCCACAGTCGTTATCCTTTGATCGTATTAGTCACCGGGAGAGGATGTCCTTATCATTGTACTTATTGTGTAGTACCTCAGACATTGCAGGGGCATCAATACCGCAAACGGTCTGTTGCATCAATAGTTGAAGAATTCTTATATATATCCAGGAATTTTCCTGAAGTGCGGGAGATAATGATAGAGGATGACACTTTGACTGCAGATAAGAAGCGATGTCGCGAATTGGCTGAGGCGCTTATTGCGGCAGGTGCTACTAAAATACCATGGTCTGCAAACTCCCGGGCAGAAGTTGATTATGAAACTATGCGGCTGATGAAGAAGGCTGGATGCAGGCTTTTCTGTGTAGGATTTGAGAGTGGAGATCAGCAGATTCTGGATAATATTAAAAAATCGATTACTCTTGACCGAATAAGACAATTTCTTAAAGATGCCAAACGTGCAGGTATTCTCATTCATGGTTGCTTTATGGTAGGCAACAGAGGGGAAACTGCTGAAACATTGGAGAAGACTCTTAAGTTTGCCAAGGAAATAAGCCCCGATACTGCACAGTTTTTCCCGATTATGGTTTATCCTGGAACAAGTGATTTCCAGTATTTTCAGGAAAAGGGATGGATAGTCACTACTGATTTTCGCAAATGGGTCACCAAAGATGGTTTGCATTCTTCTGTCGTGTCAAACCCTGAACTTACTTATGAGCAACTTGTATGTTTCTGTCACCGTGCACGAAAAGAGTTTTTCTTCCGTCCGGGTTACATGTTAAACAAACTGTTTCAGATGTTCACCAGTCCATCCGAAGCTAAAAGGATTTTAAAGGCAGCGCGAACCTTTTTTGCTCATCAGTTCAACCCCCACTACAGAAAAACCTGAAAGGGTTGAGATGCTTCATTTTCTCAAATGGGTGTTCTGGCTGTCAGTTTTTGCTATAATTTATTCATATAGCATTTATCCTCTATTGCTGGTTATATTTTCCCGTCTGTTTGGGAAACCTGTAAAGAAGGACGGCTCGTTTACCCCCTCAGTGGGTGTCTTGATACCAGTTCACAATGAGGAATCGGTTATTAAGAAGAAAATTGATAATATACTTGCTCTGAATTATCCGCAAGACAAGCTTAGTATCTGGATTGGATCGGATCTCAGTACAGATCGCACAGAAGAGTATGTAAGAGAATACAACGACCCCAGGATTCATTTGTGGTGTTCTCCAGTTCGCGGGGGTAAAACAGGGATTCTCAACAATCTTGCTCCTCAGATTGACGCCGAAGTTATTCTTTTTACAGATGCCAACACTATGCACCAGAAAGACTGTCTGGGAGCAATAGTCTGCAATCTGGCCGATCCCTCTGTGGGTGCAGTAGCCGGTCATATAGAACACGTGCTCGACTCTGAACACGAGGATCAGTATGGTGAAAATATTTACCGAAAATTCGAATCAAAGCAGAAATGTATGGAAGGAATGCTCCATAGCACGATATCTGCTTTCGGGGGCTTCTATGCTATACGCAAGTCATTGTTTAAGCCCATTCCTCCTAATTCCTATTCCAACGATGATGTGCTGATACCAATGAGTATCGTGCGGCAAAAATTCAGGGTTATTTATGAACCTATGGCTCACTCTGTTGAGGATAATACTGGCAATTTAGTTACCGAGTTCTCCAGAAGAGTAAGAATCGGGGCCGGCAATTTTCAGGCGTTTTCCTGGCTGCTCGATTTTCTCAACCCTATGCGTGGATGGCCTTTTTTCTGTTTTCTTTCTCATAAGGTTAGCAGGTGGTTTTCTCCATTCTTTTTTGTATCAGCAGCAGTCTCTTGTTTTATTTTGTCAGTTTTTGGACATGAAGCGGTATACCGTATGATTTTTTCTGCTGGTTCTATATTTCTGGTAACCGGTCTTTTTCATAAGGCAATTCCACTAAACATAACTAAACATATCTATTATTTCTTGATGATGAATATAGCTTTGATCATGGGCTTTTTCAGATTTCTTTGCGGAATTAAATCTGCTGCATGGTCCAGAACAGAACGGAGTTGATACGGTTGTGTTGGAGAATTACAGTGCAACAAACATCACAACAGATCGGTTTTCGAAAAAAAAAGGCCTGTAAGAAACAGGCCTTCACCAATATTTATGTTCGAAGAACTACGATGGAATTACATTTTGAGCATTTGGACCCTTTGCACCATCAACAACTTCAAACTGCACTTTTTGGCCTTCTTCAAGTTTTCGGAATCCATTTGTCTGGATTGCGGAAAAATGAACAAAAACATCACGGGATCCATCATCGGGTGAGATGAATCCATATCCTTTGGCCTCATTGAACCACTTCACAACTCCTGTAGGCATACAGTACAACCTCTTTTTAAAGTAAAACTTACAAGATACTTTATTGGAAAGTATCATAATACACTATTCTTTTTAAGATATGTGATGCCGTAATGGAAAGAAAGAAAATTTTATTGATGATAGAAATTAACGGAGGATATAAAGGAAAATGGGAGAGTAATATTAAAACGCACAACGGTTTGTGTCATGAAGCGTTGCTGTATTTTAAAATTGACAGTTCGATTTGGATGCATGAGAGAAGCGACAAACCTGATCAGATGCCAATATGATTTAAGCTGGTTTATTTGCGATACCAATATTGATTCTTTACAGAATTGTAACAGTAGTCAAATGACGGAAAAGGACATAAAAAAAGCAGCCCCTGGGGAGCTGCCAAGAAAAATAATACGAAAAATCAGTATTAATATTCACCCATCCCACCTGGCATACCAGCACCAGCTCCTGGAGCTTTTTCCTTGTTTTCAGGTTTTTCTGAGATGATACATTCAGTGGTAAGAATGAGGCTTGCAATGCTGGAAGCATTTTCAAGTGCAGTACGTGTTACCTTTGTCGGATCAATAACTCCGGCATTGAGCAGATCCTCAAAGTTATCGCTGTAAGCGTTGTAACCATAAGCACCTTTATTCTTCTTAACTTCATTGGCGATTACAGAAGCTTCTTTACCGGCATTTGAAGCGATCAGCCGTAGCGGCTCTTCACAAGCCCGACGTATCATTTCCAAACCAATTTTCTCATCACCTTCAAGCTTCAAAGAATCAAGAGCAGAAGATGCACGAATCAAAGCAACACCACCTCCAGGGACAACACCTTCTTCTACAGCTGCTCTGGTAGCATGGAGGGCATCTTCAACTCTGGCTTTCTTTTCTTTCATTTCGGTTTCGGTTGCAGCACCTATCTTCAGAACAGCAACACCACCAGCTAGCTTTGCAAGACGTTCCTGAAGTTTCTCACGGTCATAATCGGAGGTGGTTTCTTCAATCTGTTTGCGGATCTGATTGATACGGGCTTTGATATCCTGGGCATTTCCAGCGCCTTCGATGATTGTGCTGTTTTCTTTGTCGATCACTACCCGTTTTGCCTTACCAAGAGAATCGACAGTGGTGTTTTCAAGTTTGAACCCGGCTTCTTCTGAAATGACAATTCCGCCAGTGAGAATAGCGATATCCTCAAGCATGGCTTTTCTGCGATCTCCGAAACCAGGTGCTTTAATCGCTGCAATTTTAAGTGTACCACGAAGTTTGTTTACAACCAGAGTTGCGAGTGCTTCACCATCAACATCCTCTGCAATGATAAGGAAACTTTTCCCCATCTGCACGACTTTCTCAAGCAGAGGCAGAAGATCTTTCATGGCACTGATTTTTTTGTCATGGATCAAGATTAACGGTTCATCAAGAACGCATTCCATACTGTCAGGGTTGGTTACGAAGTAGGGGGAGAGATATCCACGGTCAAATTGCATTCCTTCCACTACATCGAGAGTGGTCTCCATGCTTTTTGCCTCTTCAACTGTGATAACTCCATCTTTACCAACCTTCTCCATTGCATCAGCAAGCAAGTCACCGATAGCAGTGTCATTGTTGGCAGAAATTGCACCGACCTGAGCAATCTCTTTCTTACCGGATACCGGACGGGAATCTTTTTTAAGTTGATCGATGATTGCCTTTACAGCTTTATCCATACCTCTTTTCACTGCCATCGGATCAGCACCGGAGGTGACATTTTTAATTCCCAGGTGTGCAATTACCTGTGCCAGAACCGTAGCGGTTGTTGTACCATCACCAGCAACGTCAGATGTCTTGGATGCAACTTCCTTGACCATCTTGGCACCCATATTTTCAAATTTGTCTTCAAGTTCTACTTCTTTGGCTACAGTTACACCATCTTTTGTCACTACCGGAGAACCCCAGCTCTTTTCAATGACCACATTGCGGCCCCGGGGTCCTAAAGTGACTTTAACTGCATTGGCAAGTGCATCAACTCCTTTAAGAAGTTTTTCACGGGCAGAAATATCAAAAGCAAGCATTTTAGCTGCCATAAAGCAGATTCTCCTTTCAAAAATAATTACAAGTTAATTGCTGGGTTTGCAGATCATATGACTGCCAGAACGTCACTTTCACGAACAATAAGATAATCCTGTCCGTCGATGGTAACTTCTGTTCCGGAATACTTTCCGTAGAGGACTTTATCACCTTTTTTCAAAGAAACTTCTATCTTCTGACCCTTATCGGTTACTTTACCTGGGCCAACCGCGATAACCTCTCCTTTTTGAGGTTTTTCCTTTGCATTGTCGGGAATGATAATTCCGCCGGCGGTCTTCTCTTCGGCTTCCATTGGTTTGAGAATTATCCGGTCTTCGAGTGGTTTTACATTCATAAAAACCTCCGTATTAATTTGTGGTTAAAAAGTACCTCAATTTATCAAAAATGATGGCTTCAGCTCAAAGCAAAAAGCGTGCCTGAAAAACCGGCTTGGGCATTATTCAATTAGTTCCCTCAGATATGAATAAATCTAAGCCTGGGGCATTATTAATAACAGCTGTTTTGCTGTCAGGCAATACAGCTGATTCGAAAGTAGCGTTTGATTTTGAAACAGGTATTCCGTTTTTAAACATACGTACGAAACATTTAGTGTAGTTGCTCTTGTGGTATCCAACAGCTCGCAAATTAATCGAAAATGCGTTTCAACCGTCGGACTTGTAAAGTCGTCGGTTATGCCTGCATGTAAAAGTAGGAAAATTAGGTGTCAATAAATGGTAAGCTGGGGTGCTTTGCCCTTGAGGTCAAAATTCTCAAATGGAATATTTCTTGATGGGTCGGGACTTCCCGATGTGCAACTAACCGGAAGAACTGAACTGTATTTTTGAATAAACCGTTCAGCATACATTTTCCAGCTTTGATTAAATGAGCCTCCAGAGAGATGTTTAACCAGAATGTCAGTAGTCACGATAAGACGGTGAGTTTTTGCTATCTGCATACATATATCGGTATCATAAAGATGAAAGCCATCAAATGTGATATCGTCAAAACGGATTTGTTCAAAGAGGCTTTTCCTGATTGCAAAGAAAAGACCATCAACCGCTACAACTTGTGAATCTTCACGTTGCCAATCAAAGACCGTAAGAAAATAGCTTGAACCCTGGTTAAGTTCATGTATAACCTGGCCCTTAATAAAGGGCCTGCCAGCAGCAACCCAGGCAGGATTGTCTGCAAAGAGGTACTGGGTTCCGGCAACACCCACCAGTCCCAAGGCAGGTTCACAGAACTTCTCCTCGATTTTTTTTACCCACCCGCCTTCTACAAAAAAAACATCCTCATGCATGAATACCAGTATATCACCCCCAGCCCTTTTCACACCTTCGTTGTAAGCGCTACAGAGGTTATAATGGTTGTTCCGATTATCAATTCTGATATATTCAACATCACTGCCGGCTGTCTTTCGGACATTGCGTTGATGAATATCCCAGGATGGTTCTTTTCGTGAACAGGTTATCACACTTATCATGGTAAAAAGCTTATAATCCTGCCAGGGGAAATACAAGAAACATCTGATTCTCTATGGGGTTTTACCTGGTCGTTTTTAGCTTTTGGGAAGGTGCTTATTAAGTAGTTCCATCAAATCCGATTTCCTGAAAGGCTTGCTAAGGCTGCCAGTGAAACCGTATTTTTCCGGATCTGCCATTATCGGATCTTCTGCATAACCACTGGAGACAAATACAGGCGTTTTCGCATCCGATTTCCTGATCTCCTTTACAAGTTCTTTGCCTCCCATGCCTCCTGGTATGGTTAAATCCACTATGATAGCGGCAAACGGGCTGTGCACAGATTCTTTTTTGTATAAATCCAGAGCGGCATTACCTTCACTTTCACATACCACACTGTATTTCATGGATTCCAGCATCGCTTTAACCGTGTTGAGTATAATCAGCTCATCATCCACCAGTAATATCCGGCCATATCCCTGATGAGTAACTGTTCTGGTGGAGTTTTTTATTGAGAGTGCATATTCGGATGCTGGTAAGAAGATGTGAAATATACTTCCTTTACCAGGCTCGGATTCCACTTCAATAGCCCCTCCATGGCGATTTATAATGGAATATGATGTCGCCAGTCCCAGGCCACTGCCCTTTTGTTTAGTAGTGAAAAAGGGATCAAAAATTTTAGGCAGAATCTCTTTAGGAATTCCAATGCCACTGTCTTTGAATGATACTCGCACATAGCAACCACTGTTTAAAATCGGGTGATTATTTCCAATGGTTACATTTTTAGCTGAAATGAAAATGGTTCCTCCCAGAGGCATTGCCTGCTGTGCGTTAATCACGATATTATCGATGACCTGACCAATTTGGTTGGCATCATAATCACAGGGCCAGATCTGTTCGGGTAATTCGGTCACACTTGTGACATTGGATCCGCTTAATGCAAATCTGGCAGTTTCTGCAACGAATGGGAATAGTGGGCTGGTTTTACGTACAGGTTCTCCACCCTTGGCAAAGGTAAGTAATTGCTGAGTGAGTCCTTTTACCCTTCCGATTGCTTTTAATGCTTCCTTGAGATATTGAACTACCAATGGATTTGTAGATTCATCACGTGCCAGTTCGATATATCCGAAGATTCCACTCATTATGTTATTGAAATCGTGAGCAATACCACCTGCGAGAATTCCCAGAGATTCAAGTCTTTGATTGTTCTGAATTGCATCGAGCAGTCTCTCTTTTTCTGTGATATCACGAAAAACCAGCACGATTCCGATAACAGAGCCATCTTTATCCCTGATGGGGGCACCGCTATCTGCGATAAGTCTTTCCTGACCGTCTCTGGAGATCAGGATAGTATTGTTTGTTAACTCTTCAGTTTTTTTGCTTTGCAATACTTTCTGGATAGGATTCTGGCAGGGCTTGCGGGATGTTTCATGAATGATATTAAATACAGAGCTAAGTGGCAGACCCACACATTCATGCTGAGCCCATCCGGTCAATTGTTCTGCAGCATGATTAATAAGAACAATATTACCTTCTGTGTCAGTTGCAATCACTCCATCAGCTATACTTCTAAGAGTAACAGAAAGACGCTCCTTTTCCCGGGCTAATGCATCATCCGCTTTTTTATTATCGGTTATGTCCAGAGCAGTGAAAGAAATTCCCCGGGAGAGATGGAATTCATCCAGGGGTGAGGAAGATAGTAGCACATTTATTGCAGTCCCATCTTTTTTCATCCATTTAGTTTCTACTGTTCCGATACCTGTTTTATGCATTTGTTTATTGCTTTTCTGTTCTACTCTTTTATATTCCTCAATAGTGGTATAGAAAAGTTGTGTGTTGTGTCCTATGATGTCGGATTTCTCATAACCGGTCATTTCACAGAATCTTTCATTGACTTCCATGATTTTGTCATCGATAATCAGACCGATTCCAACCGGAGCAGCTCGAAATATACTCTTAAGTCGAGCCTCACGTTCTGTGAGCGCTAACTCTGTCAATTTTCGTTCTGTAATATCCTGTATGGTACCAAACATTTTTATCGGAGAACCATTCCCACTGAACTCCAGCTCTCCCAGACCATGCACCCATCGGAGCGATCCGTCGTTTTTTCTAATTATCCGGTATTCGATATTAAACGAGTTGTGTTTGTTGATCACATGGTTATAAAGATGGTCAGATACTACAGACCTGTCCTCCGGATGAATCAAATCCATCCACGATTCCATGGTTTTATTGTAGGTCTCGTCAATTCCAAAGACTACGTCAAGCATCGGAGAATTAGTCCAGCTGCTGGTCCAGATGTCAAAAATATAATAGCCCACAGAGGCTACCTGCTGAGACTGCAAAAGAAGAGCTTCACTATGTCGAACTGATTTCTCAATTCTTTTTCGCTCAGTCAGATTAAATGCTATTCCTTGAGTACCAACACATTTACCATCAACGGTACTGATTATAGGTGAAGCATCTATGATCAGATAGATGATGTTACCCGAAGCACTTATGCATTCTGTTTCATAACCATTAAAAGTTTCTCCACCCAGAAGAGATGAAAATAGAATTTTATCTCGTTTTGCTATTTCTTTAGATTGAAAATCAGCCAGCGGTCTGCCCAGCATATGCTGTAATGGAAGTCCCAAAGTCTTTTCCCATGCAGGGTTAAGGCGGGTAAATCTGCCTTCATGATCAGTTTGCCAGAACAGGTAATGGGAGGATTTGACCATACTGCCAAAAATCTGATTCTGAAAGTCGGAGTGCTCATTATAAACTACCGACTCAGTTATATGCGGATTAGAAGTGAAGCTGTTTCTGGCAATAATAGACATGTATTATGCTCCGGGGCAGTGAATGCAGATACATAAAGAGCTGATCGAGGCTTTGACAAGTCATCTGATTCAAAAATGAAATCTGAATTTACTATATTAACAGTAAGATAATTGATCTGAACATAATATGCAAGAATGTGCTGATCAGGCAGGTTTGATTCGGGGAAAAATGCAAATTGTTCAATGAAGTTTCGCTTATTTGACAATTTTGGTGCTGTTCCCATTCCCGCATTTAACCATCTGTCTGAGTTGATTTTAGAAGTTGGGCACAATCATTGGCTGATTCAGCTTCACCGCAGCTGTTAAGCACTCTTTCATAACTTTCTTTTGGATGAACTCCAGTAAGGGCGTATATTGATTTTTTATCTCTGATAAAAACTACATGGGGAATGCCTTGAACTCCAAAGGCTGCTGCTATGTCAGGATTATTGTCTATATTTATTCTATAAAAAATTGCCCGATCTGTATGTGCTTTTGAAAGTGAGCTGAAAATAGGAGTGAGCATCTTACAGGGTACACACCAGTCTGCATACAGATCAAATACCAGCATTTTCGTGTCATCTCCATTTATAATCCGGCTCAGTTCGCTCATAGAAGAAATGGTTTTTACAGATGAGCTATGATCAACTATATCGGAATTTTTCTTTTTACTACAGGACACTACTGGAATGAGCAGATAAACAATAATGAGAACGATGGATAGCTTTGTAATATGGATATTTTTTTTCATTTGATACTCCTTTAATTTGCAGTATACTTTCTGCCCAGAGGAGTATGCCAATATCATACCAGAAAAGGAGTCACTTTTTATCTATAGCATCACATTTAATTTGATGAAAATTGGGGTGATAGAAAGCAGGCTTATTGCAGATGCAACATGGTGATGTTGTTACCTGCAACAAGACCTGCAATTTTGAAAATATCCAGGGAGACGATTATTCCCGGTTTAATAAATATTTGGCTACAACCAACTCCAGTGTCCCGGAAGGAGTTTGCCCTTTAGAGATCTGTTCAAGAATATCCAGGTCTGATTTCCAGACAATATCACCGGCTGCTACTATTGAAATGCATCCGGGTTGATGCTCTGTAAATAGTTTTCCCTCTTTAATGAAAAATGACTTTTCTGCAACACTGGTTTTATAAGATAGAAGTGCTGCTGGGATCTCATTTGGCTTGAACCACAACTTTATCTCCCGCTCGGCTTCACAATCTGTTGCTGATGCATGAATCAGATTATCAATTCTCTGATCGATAACCGTTCCTTCAGAATCCTTCACCGGCACCACTGCTCCCAGTGAACGGATACATCCAGGTTTCTGCTCCCGGGCATTATTCGGGTTGGTAGGTCCGGCCAGATCCCGGACTTTCTGGACTGCATTTGGCCCCTGATAGACGATCGCAATAACCTTCTGCTTCTGTGGCTGAAGTGGAAAATGAGTTTTACCAGCAATGTATTCAAGTAGAGATGGATAAAACGCCTTTCCCTTGTGCTCTGCATAATGCTCTGCTGCAAGCATTTCTGTGACTTTCACAACCTTCATGCCAGCGAAATATAGACCAGCATTAAATTCTGATAAGGTGGTGAATATGTAACCAGTAGCGGAATTTTTCAGGGCATCAGGTTTAATTAAAACCAGAGTCTGGGAATGATTTACATTTTGCATGAAAAGAGTCTCCTTTTGAAATTAATTTTTCCTGAAAACAGATCTGCTTGTGCTAACCCATTCTGGTTAAAATAAATTGTGAGTTACTGTTAGCGATAAACTGAACAAAAATTTTCTACAGCAGGTAAGTGAATGAAAAATCCAAAATAAAGCAGTATAATATTACATCAGAACTCCAATTTTTTTATTACGAAAACAATTTGTTTGCCAGGGATAAAATATGAAAATTAAAGAAATTTCTGATTTCGAGTCAAGTTTTCGCAAAGAAGAGGGCTACTATTTACTAGAGCTGCGATTAAGCAATCTTGATCAGTTCTTTAATACTTTTGATCCCTCACCGTTCCATAAAAAGGATATAGATGATGATGCCGAACGGTACATAGTCAATTCGGTGGAGGCATTTCCTTTGAAAAGTAAACTGAAATTAGTGTTCTTTCTTCCTCAGGAACATAACACCGAAGCTTCAACTGTGTTAATCCCTGCCATAGAGAATTACTTTCAGTATCAGACTACAATGGCTGTCAGGGAGTTAAAGTCTCTGCTGCATGAAGGGAACATTTCGCTGGTACTGGGTTTCCTGTTTCTATTCATATGTATAGGAGCTAGTGCCGTATTATCATTTGTTATTCATGACCCTTTCCGGGCAATTATTCTTGAAGGACTAAACATTATCGGATGGGTGGCCATGTGGAGGCCGGTTCAGATATTTCTGTACGAATGGTGGGCGTTGTATCGAAAAAAAAAGATATATGAAAAAATCCGTGATATGCCAATTGAAATCTGTGTGGAATAAGATAAGAATCAAATTGCTACAAGGCGAAAGTAAATCTGAGATTATATTTCACAAAAAAGAAATTCGGAATAATTGGCTCTGGAAATGACATGTGAAGCTGCGTCTTTGTAAGCCTTTTTAAAGGTTAAGGGAATATATGCTCTCTTATGTTCATTCCATTTGAATTCATAAGCACTGATGTGACCATTTATTTCCTCGATATAGTCGATTTCCTGTTGTTGTAATGTGCGCCAGAAATAGCTGGAGAATATCTCTGCACTGTTTTGCAGACTTTTCATACGCTCAACAATCAGGTAATTCTCCCAGAGTGCTCCGGTATCTGTTCTGCTTGATAGTGGCGCAAACTGTCCGATTAATGCATTGCGGATTCCAACATCATAAAAATAAACTTTTCTTGATTTTTTTAGTTCGTTACGAACATTACAGCAATATGCCGGGAGTCTAAAAACAATAAAGGCATGCTCAAGCAAAGTGATATATCGCTCCACCGTTTCAGCAGACATACCTGTAATTTGACCTAATTCATTGTATGATACTTCAGAACCAATCTGCAGTGCAAGCGCTTTGACAAGCCGGTCCAGTTTTTCTGGATGACGCAATGATTCCCATGAAAGGATATCTTTATACAAATAACTACCCGATATCTCCTTAAGTAAAGAAGCTTCCGTTCCTGATGAAAGTACAACCTCAGGGTATGAACCATATACTAAACGCTGCTCTAACTGTCTGTTCTCTTCTAAAATATTAGTATGTTCCACCAATTCAGTAAAAGATAGTGGCAAAAGTAAAAATTCCCATTTTCTTCCAGTCAATGGTTCATTAATACTGTCTGCCAGAACCAATGAAGATGAACCGGTAACAATCACCTGAAGATCCGGATAATTATCTACCAGAATTTTGATGCACAATCCAATATTTTCAATTCTCTGTGCTTCATCTATCACCAGGATTTTCTCATGGGTGATTTTTTTTAGTGAGCTTATAGATGGTCTGGTGAAAAATTCCCGAACATCTGCTTCATCACCAGATAACCACATAGCACGGCGTCCAGATTTCTCCACCAGCAGCTTACAGAGTGTGGTTTTTCCGGCTTGTCTGGGACCATAAATGATCACTGCTTTTTTTTTAAACAAAACCTTTTCTATGGCAGCTATAATTTTCCGGTTAATCATTTTGATTTCATTAGAATTGGAGTGTAAAAATCGGTTTAACCTGAAAAATAATATAATAAAAACAAGGTTAATCTGGAAAATAATATAATAAAAATAAGATTAATCTGAAAAATAGTATAATAAAAACAAGGTTAATCTGAAAAATAGTATAATAAAAACAAGGTTAACCTGAAAAATGAAGTAATTAAAGAAAACGAATCTGAAAAGATCAATGATTCTGCTGCTATAGCATGAAAAATTGGAATAGAGAATAAAATTTTTTCAGGAGAGAAAGCGTTCCGGGGGTGAACTTAACCGGTTTATAAACGATCACCCGACAGAGTTACCGGCCACGTATCCTGTGCTCCAGGCAGCCTGAAGATTGAATCCACCGGTAATCCCATCGATATCAAGTACTTCACCTGCGAAAAATAAACCCGGGCAGATCTTGCTTTCCATTGTCTGGAAATTTATTTCAGAAAGTTTAACACCTCCACAGGTTACAAACTCATTTCGGTTTGCATCCTTTCCGGTGACTTCAAATTTGCAATTGCAAAGTAATTGTGCTAAATGTTCAGCTTGTGTTCTGGACAGGTTTGCCCAGAGCAGAAGCTTTTCACAGCCTGCGGATTGAGCCAAGGATTGCCATAGCCGTGAGGGTAATGTAAAAGGGGAATTTTCGCAGATTCTTCGCGGGGCAGCACTTTTTCTCATCGAATTTATTTTATTTAGAATTTGATCGGTTTTATAAGCAGGTAACCAGTTTATACTGCAGGTAAAGTTGTATGAGCGGTTATACAGTTCCCTTGCAGCGAATGCGGATAGTCGTAATATTGCAGGGCCACTCAATCCATTATGGGTGACAAGGATTCCGCCGCGCTGGCAGTATCTGGTTTCCGGAATTGATACTGTTACATCCGGAAGCGAAACACCTGGTAGATTTTTGATTATGGGGCTATTTACAACGAAAGTAAAAAGAGATGGTATTTGTTTGACTATTGAATGGCCCAGGGACCGTGACGTAATTATGCCATATGAGCCGGGGGTTCCACCTGTAGCGATTATCAGACAATTGCATCTTGTTTTGCTCATGTTAATTGAAGTGATTTCAAATTCAGTGGTGTCATTAAGCTTAACTGCTCCAAGCAGACCGGATTTCTGGATAATTTTGACACCTGCTTTTTGTGCGTTATATAGTAGGCAATCTACGATGGTTTGAGAGCGGTTTGATTGTGGAAACATTCTGCCATCAGCTTCCTGCTTTAATGGTACACCTCTGTCATTAAACCATTTTGCTGTATCTTGAGGGCTGAAGCGGTGGAATAACGAAAAAAGTTCTTTGGACCCGCGCGGGTAATTGCTACAGAATTGTCGTAAGTCGGTTTGTGCGTTGGAGAGGTTACATCTCTTTCCTCCGGAGAGGAAGACTTTCCGAAGCAGTTGGTCACTACTTTCCAGAATGATAACTTCTGCCAGGGGAATTTTTTCTTTGCAGGTGATTGCAGCAAAAAAACCGGCAGCACCTCCACCGGCGATGACAATTTTCATAGGTCTTCTGGTTTTCTGAAGAAATTGGTTTAATTAATCCAGCAGTTTTAGTAGTAAAATAAAAAAAACACCGCTTATAAATGCAATGAAAAGCATGATACCTCTTAAGGGGTTTTCACTTTTTTTAATCTCCGGAATGAGATCCGAAGCAGCAATGTAGAGGAAATTTCCAGCAGCAAAAGGCAGTAAAATTGCTGTATTAAGAAAATCTGAAAAGCAGTAACTAATAATACCTCCAACAATAATTGAGAGTGCGGAGAGAAAATTAGCGAGTAAAGCTTTTGATTTTTTCCATCCGCCATAAAGCAGAATTCCAAAATCTCCCATTTCCTGAGGTATTTCATGTATTGCTTCAATCAGAGCTGTAGTAATTCCAGCCCGGATATCGATGAGAAAGGTGCCTCCTATGGCCATTCCTCCTATCAGGTTATGAAGTCCATCAGCTATCAGAATCATGTAAGTAACTGGTTTTTTGGCTGAGTCAGGGGGAATGTGATGATGATGCCAGTTAAGGATTTGTTCCAGCAGAAAAAAAAGGGAAAAACCGCTTAAGAGCCAGATGAAGATGTGTAATTTGATGCCATTTTCATATAGTGATTCCAGTAACAGGTGCAAAAATGCACCACCCATAAGAGTACCAGCTGCAAAAGAGATTAAAAATAGTAGTAGTTTTTCGATAATGTTGCTTCTGAGCAGATAGAAGAGTGCTCCGATCCATGCTAGAAGGCTGATTAGAGTTGTTGAAATGATGATATAGCTCAATATCACTTTAAGGCTCTCCGGAAATCTACATCAGAGTAATATTATAGAGGGATAGTACTACAATTTTGATACCATGGAAGTTCTGAGTTTTTTAACTGTCAGTTGTGGTTCTGTTCTATTAGTCTGTGTCATGGGTTATATTTTTTACTTTGAGGTATCAGCATTGTAGGCTGAGTTTTATCGTTTATTGGAAAAGGAAGGGGAAAAAAATCTGTGTCTATAAACTGGAGCCGGTTTTTCGAGATGTTTTATAGTTTCATAAAAATCGGTTCGTTTACTATTGGCGGAGGTTATGCGATGATTCCGCTTATCGAAGAGGAGTTTGTGGATCGCAAAGGGTGGGTTTCCAAAGATGAAATTGTAAATATATTTGCAATATCTCAAACATTGCCCGGAGTGATAGCTATTAATGCATCTCTGTTAGTGGGTTATAAAATAGGCAGAAAAACAGGTGCCTTAATAGCAGCAGCAGGCATGATTCTGCCTTCATTTTTAATTATACTTCTGATAGCGTCTATCTTCAGCCAATACAGATCGATTTCTGTTATTCAGGATGCTTTCAGTGGCATTCGAGCCGGTGTTACTGCGCTGATTCTTCTTGCTGCAATCAGACTTACCAGATCTGTGATAAGAAACAGGACTGATTTTCTCATCGCCACATGCTCTTTATTCCTGGTCGCGTTTTTTGAGATCCATCCTATTATTGTGATTCTGCTTTCTGCTTTTTCTGGCATTTTTCTTTTCCGGGAGAAAGCGCGATGATACTTATCTCTTTATTTTTGGTATTTTTTAAAATCGGCCTTTTCTCATTTGGAGGAGGATATGTCATGATTCCTCTGATACAGATGGAGATTGAAAATTCAGGATGGTTAGATTCTAAAGAATTCGCGGATGTAGTATCCATTTCACAGATGACCCCCGGACCCATCGGAATCAATGCCGCAACTTATGTGGGATATAGAACTGCAGGTATTCCAGGTTCGGTTTGTGCAACTCTGGGAGTCTTCTTGCCATCTTTTCTATTGATAATGCTAACTGCCGTTTTTTTCGATAATTTCAAGGAGAACCGCATATTCAATGCCATGTTTTTGGGTATCAGGCCGGCAACGATTGGCTTGATATCGGTTGCAGTTCTATTTTTTGCCCAGACATCGGTTTTTACCGTTCCTTTAGGGCTCGAAAATGTGGGGCGTTTATTATTGGCAAAAGAGATCCAGTTCCCTTTCACATTTAAAATCGATATAAAGAGTCTGACTATTTTTCTGCTTATTTTTTGGGGAACCATCCTTTTGAGATTCTCTGCTATTTCAGCAATTCTAATTTCTGCTGTGCTGGGGGTGCTATTGTTTTAAAAGGTACTTTTTCTCAGGAATCATTATTGCTTTGTTTTTCATAGCGGTCCGATCTGATAAAAAGATAGTGTTCTCCTGAGAAATTTAGTCTTTTTGGTAACTCCAGGGAAAGTATGATAGATGCTAAAAGGGTAGCTTGGGCGGACATTCTAAAGGTATTTGCGATTGTTGGGGTAATCGTTATTCACAGCTCTGCTCCTTATTTGGTGGAATATGAGGGGAGTAGCTCTGCCTGGTGGGCAGCTAATCTTTATGATTCAGTTTGTCGCTGGTGTATTCCTGTTTTTTTTATGTTAAGCGGTACTTTTTTACTGGAGCAGGTTCAGAAACAATCTCTTCGGAAATTCTTTTTGAAACGGCTAAAAAGGATCTGTATACCTTTTTTTTTCTGGAGTGCTGTGTATTTTTTCTGGAGAATATCGGTAAACCATGAACGGATCTCCTTTACTGATATTTTACGGTTATTTGTTAAGGAACCCGCTTACTATCATCTTTGGTTTATTTACACACTCATAGGACTTTATTTTCTCTCGCCCATTATAGGTGTTTATCTTAAGCATGCTTCTAAAGCAAATATCAGGGGTGTTATGTTAATGTGGTTTGTTCTGGGCTCATTTCTTCCTACTATTGAATTATTGTTTGGTATTGAAACCTATTTGTCAATTGCTACTCCCAGTTTCATTTTCTATTATGCCGGCTATTTCGTATTGGGATATCTTTTAAAGAATGTATATGTAAGCAGGAAATGGTTGGTTTTTCTTATTACTATTTTTTTTATTGCTCTTTTTTTCACCGTGTATGGCACCTATATCCTGACTGTCAAGGTTAAAAACGGGGTTTTCACGGATGTTCTGTATGAATATTACAGTGTTAATGTGCTATTAATGTCCATACCGGTTTTTCTGGTATTCAAAAGTATCAGTAGGCTTTTTATTATTATAGAAAACAGCAAAGCAAAGCCTTTTTTCCATTCACTGGCGGTTAGTATCCCTGGTATTTATCTGGTTCATGCAATAGTTGTTTCATTTTTAAAGCGGGGAATATTGCAGTTCATGGTTCCTGACAAAGGTACAGATCCCTGGATAGCGATTCCCTGGTTTGCTTCTATAGTATTATCAGTTTCATTCGGTCTTATATATGTTATCAGACTGATACCTGGATTAAGATCTATGATACCTTAGTTATCATTAATAACAGGATAATTATTATGATGAGTTCTGTAAACGGTTTCTTTTCAGTGTTGTTTTTGTTAAATATTCTCTGTGCAGCAGAGAGGGAGCAGACAGCACATCTGATAGGTGAGGACACCTACAAAACTTTTTACCAGCTTGCGGCCTCTCCGGTCATGAAGATGTCAAAAGAGGCTGCCTGGAAAACAGCAGTGCCTCAGATTAAACATGTTTTGATTAAATCAACTGTCGATGGAACCAGACAGCCGGCTTTATTTTACGATTCAGGTTCTAAAGACAAAAAACCGTTACTACTTGCATTGCATAGCTGGAGTGCTGACTATCAGCATCAATACAGTATTCCTTTTGGAATCTGGGCAGTCAAAAATGACTGGGTTTTTATCCATCCTGATTACCGGGGCGCATTTACAAACAAAAGTGCAACTGCTTCAGAACCTGCCATACAGGATATTCTGGATGCATTGACCTACGCTATCAGTCATGCGCGGGTAGATTCAGACAGAATTTATATTACAGGGTTTTCTGGTGGAGCTATGGTTACACTGATCATGGTGGGCAGATATCCACAGCTCTGGGCTGGAGCAGCAGCCTGGGTACCGGTGTATGATCTGGCAAAATGGTATCAGGAACTGCGGAAAAGCGGATATAATTACACCGTTCATATCCGCAACTCTTGCGGAGGTCCACCCTTAGAGGGTTCCGAAAGTTTTCTTGAATGTCGGAGGAGAAGCGCCAGCAGTTATTTAAGTAATGCTTATGGGAAGAGAGTTCCGGTTTATATTGCTGCTGGAATAAATGATAATTTCGTAAATCCATCACATTCGATAATGGCTTTCAATGATCTGGCGGAAAAAGAAGAAAGGATTACTGAAAGTGATATGTCATACATAGACAAGTTCAGGAGGATACCTGATAATCTTGCGGCTTCATTTCATGACAGCCTTTTTGCTGACGTTAGATTGCCACTGCTTTTTGAACGCAAATCCAATTCTGTAATATTGAAGATATTTGATGGAAAGCACGATATAATATTTAATGCCGGTTTGTACTGGTTAAGTAAGCAAAGTAAATAGAATTGCCTGGATAAAACGAGCCAGGAACTCTTTCATGTAAAGGCCCCTGGCAATCATCAGAAAATATAAAGTCACATTCTGGAAGGCATAATATTGAAACCATCCCAGGCTCTGATCAGTTTCCCGATCCGGTTCCAGCGTATCTTCAGAGGCAGCTGCCAGAAAGGTGTTTCTTTATCCAGAGAGAAATAAAGAATAAAGGCTTTCGCTTTAACAAAATTACGATTCAAATATCCCCAGTATCTGGAGTCCAGTGAGTTATCCCGGTTGTCACCCATCATGAAGTAGTTATCGTATTTTACTTTATACTCTGTTACCGGTTTTTCGTTCATGAAAAGAACATAACGGAACTCTGCAGTATCGGATGGGAATGCAGATTTGATGTACTGCAGATAGTAGTTGATTTTAACCCAGTTGTCAACCTGATTGAGATTAAAAAAATCTTTATTACCGGTGAGCGGATTTTGGTATACTACCTTGTTATCATGAAGGTCGGAGAGGGATACGTTAACACCATTGAACGGAATCTGTCGGTCATTGGCATATTCACCATTGAGGTAGAGTTGGTATTGGACAGTAATTTTAGCCCGAGGGTTTTCCTGATGGATGAGGTGTTTGAAAAAAAGAAATTCACGAAGTTGCAGCTCTGAAGGCCGGATGACGTCTCCTTTGGCCGGAATGCGCAATGCTTTGAAGTCGGTTATCATTCGGTCTTCGAGTTCGCCATTTTCCTGATATTTACCATGGGGTGGCAATTTAATCTCTTTGCCATCCACAATTAATTTTTGTGAGTGAATTTCAACTGTCTGTCCAGGTCCGGCTACACATCTTTTTATGTAATCCTTTTTATCTGAGCCAGGATACTTGAAAATTATAACATCACCTGACTTAGGATCGGTAACAGCTGGAAATCTCTGGTTAATACCCAGTTCATGTGAAAATGGCAATATTGGAGCTCCATACATGAATTTGAGGCCCAGAAGAAAATCACCTACCAGAAGGCTGTTTTCCATTGATCCGGTTGGTATTTTGAATGCTTGAATCACATAAACAATGGCAATAAGAGCCATTATGAGAGCAGAGCCCATTTCTCTGAGGAAATGAAAGATGCCTGCCTGTTCTGATCGTCTTGCCGAAGATGTTGACAAGGAGTCCTCCGTAAATATGGTATGCGAATAGTTTTGGGTAACAATTAAATTCGGAAATGGGTATTACAATATTGTCTTTTCAGGTTGAGGGAATATTCAATCCCGGCAATCTGCTTCTCTGATAAACGGATAAAATATTTCATGCTCTCCTGAAAAAGGCAGTTTTCTTATATGTTCCGGGTGATTCAGGAGTTTAGAGCTGAGATTATTTGTTCATGCAGGATTCCATTGGAAAAAACGATATTTCCATTATGAGTTGAGTGTGTTCCGTAGATATCTGAAAATTGTCCGCCGGCCTCGCTTATTATACAGGCAGCAGCAGTGCAATCCCATGGTTTATCTAATAGATTCACAGACAGATCAATTTTCCCACTGGCTAGTGCTACATATGAGTAGGCATCCATAAAACCGTAATTGTAATCCCAGCTTCTCATGAGTTTTAAGAGTCTTTGACCTTCCAGTTGACCGGCTTTTTCCAGAAATCCAAGTGCACTTCCGATTGCTCTGTTAAGAGTATTAGTCTTGGAGACAGAGATCTTTTCTCCATTGAGAAATGCCCCTGAGTTTTTAGCTGCCCAGCAGGTGATATTCATGGCTGGCAAATGTATTACACCAACCACCGGTTGGTTGTTGTCCTCCAGAGAAATAAGGACACTATGGGTTGGGATACCTCTGATAAAGGGTCTTGTCCCATCCAGTGGATCGACAATCCATTTTCGATTGTTTTTGCCGATATAATCTCCACTCTCTTCGCCTAAGAAGCCATCATCTGGGAAAGCTGTAAGGAGTTTTTCTTTTATGAATGTTTCACATAATTTGTCGACTTCGGTGACTGGTGAGCAGTCCTTTTTGATTTCGATAGAGAGGCACTTGTGTTGGAATTCCAGATGCTTTTTTCCGGCTTTAACGGCTGTATCGAGGGCAATGGCGAGCTCGGTGTTATAGAGCATGGTAAATTCTTTCTATAGCCTGGATTTAACAGTTGCAAAATTGTTAGTAGGATAAAAATAGTTTGTTGTAGCTTCACCAGTGCAACTTTTAATTGGACGTGTTCGGGTTTTAATGTATAATTTGGGTAGCAATTGAGTTTTTTTTTGGGTATCTTACAATAATATCTTAAAAAAATTCCACCTGTTTTCCCTGAGTGACTAATATGAAATCGGATTTTTCTAGAATTGGTCCGGTCATTTTTCTTTTGCTGTATTCAGTCACCGCAGTAGCATTTCAGGAGATAGTTGTGGAGGGAATTCCGCTGGTAGGGCCGCCTCAGATCATAAAAAATCGTATAATATATAGTATTAACATCATCTTCAAATCTGTTGTGCCTCAAGAGCATTGGCTTTATTATGACCGGTCTTCCAAAAAGCTGATTATAGATTTTTATGATGTTGCCATAAGTGCACCAACGCTGACCATTCGGGGCACTGACCTTATCAGTGATCCTGAAGTGTGGAACATAGAATCATCTATGGCATTAAGTGGCAAGCGTGCGCAGATACGTTTCTCAGTTAAAGATGGATTACATTATGAAGCGTTTTGTTCAGATTCGACCATTAGTCTTCAATTATGGAGATATCTTGAGACTTCGATCAGTGAAAGAAAAATCAAACCAGTAATAATCATTCCGGTGATTTCAACTCTTATTGCAGCGCTGATTGCAACCACTATTCTGGTTACCAGAAATTAGATATTGAAGATTTTTAATTAATGACTACCTAAGTTTATCTGCCCTTTATTTCCCTTGCTTTTAATAGAGGTTAAGATCATATTCTATTTTACTAAAAATCTATATTTAATGGGAGGTACTATGCTAGGGGTTAATAAAGTTATTTTGATAGGAAATTTGGGCAAAGATCCAGAATTGCGTTATACGCCGGGTGGGCAGCCGGTTGCTACATTTTCTCTGGCAACAACAGAGAGATGGAATGATAAGAACGGGCAGCGTCAGGATCGCACTGAGTGGCATAATATAGTAGTGTGGGGGAAGCTTGCAGAATTGGTTAATCAATATTTGAAGAAGGGCCGCAGTGCTTATGTGGAGGGGAAAATAACCACCCGCTCATGGGATGATCGCGACGGGGTTAAAAAGTACCGTACTGAGATTGTGGCTAATCAAGTTCAGTTTCTTGGTAGCAGTGGTTCTTCTTCCAGTGATATGGGATCGTCTGTGATGGATCAAAATGTTCCTGGATTTGATATGGCTCCGATGGAACCAATCGGAGGTGCGACGGTGGATGAGGATCTTCCTTTTTAAAATACCATGGTAAAAATGGAAGATATATGGTAGCGCTGTTTTTACAGGACTAACAGATAAAGGATTTTTCTTGTTGAAATTGCTCTTTATTCGGTTATAGAAAAAATATCAGCAATTTGATGGCTTTATTATTATTGATATTTATTACTGTGTTTTTCTTAGGTGTTTCAGCTTTTTTTTCTGCATCTGAAACTGCACTGTTTTCTATACCCAGGGAGCGCTTATTGTTTTTTGAGGGGAATACAAAAAAATCCTTTCACAATGTATTTCTGTTGTTAAAAGATGGGCAGCGGACGATGCTGCTGATTCTCCTGGGTAACACTTTTGTAAATATCACCCTGACGGGTCTGGTGTATTCTTTGGTTAATAAAATTTCCGGGGTTCAATCACCATTGCTGACATTGGTGGTTGCAACTTTTATAATAGTCTTATTTGGTGAGTTGCTGCCAAAAAATATTGCTTTGAAAAAAAATGAACAGATAGCGGTTTTTTTTTCTCCATATCTATTCAGCTTAAAAGGTTTTCTCGGTCCGCTCCTTACGGGTATACAAAGTACAAACCAGTTCTTTCTCAACCGTTTAAAAAAACATTTGCGTCAGCCCAGCCCTTTTATTACCATGGAAGAATTAAGGACTGGAGTTATGGAGTCTGCACGCAAGGGAGCAATTTCTTCAGATGAGCAAAAGATAATACTGGGAATTTTTGATGAGGGTATTCAGCCAGTGCGGATGCTGATGACCCATCGTTCATTGTTGCAGATAATTCCTGCTGATACAAGTATATCTGCTGCTATGGAGAGGTTGGTGGAAACTGGGCATACATTTTTACTGGTACGTGATAGTAAATATCCGGAACAGGTTATTGGAACGGCAAGTCTTTCAGCATTAATGAAAGCAGATAGAAAAGCGACGGTTAGTCAGGTGGCAGAGCCTCCGCTCTGGGTTCCGGAAAGCATTGAAATTGCAGAGCTGGTGAGATTTCTTATAAACATGGGATGTGACAAGGCCTGTATATTAGATGAGTTCGGGTCATTTTGTGGTGTTTTCGCTCTTTCTGCAGGGATGAACAAGTTTCTGGAAATTATTTTTCCGGTGACAACTCAACCCCATCGGGGTACGGACATAAAAACGATGATGTTTTCAGGTTCTCAGGATATTGAGGAAATTAAGGCCTGGTTACCTGCAGAATTGAGAGAATCCAGTATTGAAGCGAGGACTTTGAATGGCTTGCTTACCAATTATTTTGGTAAGATTCCTAAAACAGGGGATAGATTTGTGATTGATGGTTGGGATTTCTATATTATATTAGCAAATCCGACCAGAATTGAATCTGTTCTCATACGGAAGAAGGATGAAAATGAGTATTGAAATTCTATTATTAGGTATTGCTTGCTCTATGACACTTTTGGCATACATGATTGCAATTAATGCACATGGGCCTACTAGGTTGAGTCTTTCATATCTTATGGCGACTGTTATGCTGGCTGGTAATGTCTGGGGAGTTATTCAGTACGTGAACAATAATCAAAACACCCTTAAAATGCAGGAAATGAAACGTTTAGAGGCAGAAAATCGACTTGCCGAGGAAAAAATTCTAGAGCAGGAAAGATCTCTGAGAGCTCATAAGGAAGAGATAGGGATGGTGGCTTTAATAAACCCGATAATAGCTACTGGAACTGGCCTTGCTTCGTCCATGCTTAATGCAAATCTGCAGGATGGATCTCTGGAGGTGGATGCTTTAATTGGTAGAGCAAATGAATGTAAGTATAAAGTGGAAAAGTTAACGGAAGAGTACCAGAAGATTCAGTTTTCAAATACTTTTTTGCCCAATGCCCGCCAGGAGGTAGCTTCTGCACTTCAGTTACTGGGAGAAGCTGCACAAAATTACCGCAGTTACTATAAAGCTGAAGATTCGCATCAGGAGGCAGTCAGGGAAAGGCTTGTACGGCAGAAGGCAAAACTTGCTAACGAGAAATTTAAGGCTGCCAGCGATTTAATTTCTGCTTTGAAAAATTGAATTTGCCAGATTCTGTTCTATTGCCTTACGAATGGCCTCTTTAGTTGGAAGACAAGTCTTGATATAGTCTGAAAGAGGAATTATTTTGTAGAGCTTAAAAAAGTGTGCAGATAAATAAAAACAGGTAATTCTGTGGAAACTTATTCGAAATATATCTGTTTTGACTAAGTTTTAACCTGTTTTTGCTGAGGTGATGGCTATGATTATAAATATGCAAGTTCTTCCTGAGGGCCATTCCACTTTGACTGGTACAACCGATCTTGAAACTGTCAAAGCTGATCTGCCTTCCTTTTTAGAGGAGATCTCTTATAACGCAGAGGTCGATCGGATCGGACCAACTGCTTACGTTCATGTTACTTTCAAAGGATCATTGGAGCTGGAATGTTCCAGATGTTTAAATGGTTTTCCTTTGGCCATAGGTGGTGAGTTTCGGCTAATAATCAAAGAACAGACCGGCAGCGGTGCTAAATTGCAGAGCGATTCTGATGGTGTGGATTTTTATTATGACAACCGTCATGAACAGGTGGATATCAGCCCGGTTTTTTTTGATGAGATAATGCTTTCAATTCCTTTGAAGCCTTTATGTTCAGAGTCTTGTAAAGGGATTGAAATAGATGGATTGAAAAATATTAATGTTGATAAGGAAGGTACCATTCAGGGAACAGAGATGATTGATCCCAGGTGGGAAGCTTTGAAAAAATTAAAAGCTGGTAATTAATCAATTTGTCTTATAAAGGGAGGTTACATGGCAGTACCAAAGAAACGGCATTCCAGTGCACGACGGGACAGACGTCGCAGTCATCTGGCGCTTAAACCATCTAAACCGGTTATTTGTTCACACTGCAAGCAACCCAAAACTGCTCACAGGGTGTGTAACAATTGTGGTTATTACGCAGGTGTCGAGGTTACACAACCAGAAGAATAAAAAGTACCTTAACTATTTTAAGTATGGAAGAAATCCGCCTGGCTGTTGATGTTGAAAGTGGGGATTATGGTTCAAAGGTTCTTATTTCAGGTTTGCTGGAAGCTCGTAAGCTCTGTAAGACTCCTTTTAAAGCCTGGTTATGTGGTGATCGAAATACAATAGAAGAGATACTTGCTCAGGCAGACAGTAAAAACACTGCAGGGAATTTTGAGATTGTCCACTGTACAGATACAATCTCACCTCAGGAACAGAGGACGCGTGCCTGGAAGAAAAAAGCGGATTCTGCAATTGTGCGCTGTATTACTTTGCAAAAGGAAGGCGTGGTTGATGCCTCTGTGAGTGCTGGTGATACAGCAATTTTGCTGGGAGCAGCATTATTTATTCTGGGACGGACTGAAGGCGCGGTACGTCCGGCTCTTGCTGCCTTTCTACCAACTGTTAAGCAAAAACCGGTACTGTTACTGGATGTGGGTGCAAATCTTAATTGTAGAACAGAGCATCTGGTATCTTTTGCCCTTTTAGGGAACAATTATGTGAAGCGTTATCTTCAAAAGGAATCTGCTGCAGTTGCATTGTTAAATATTGGGACTGAACCAATAAAGGGTACACGGGTTATCTGTGATGCAGGAGAGATCTTGAAAAAAAAATGCATAGATTACATCGGCTTTATCGAGGGTAATGACTTATTGTCTGGTGAAGCAGATGTGGTTGTGTGTGATGGTTTTACTGGGAATGTTCTTCTAAAAACATGTGAAAGTTTTCATGTTTTGGTTAAATCTATGTTGGGTAAAAAGTCTGAAATTATTAAAAACCATATAGCTGCATTTGATCCTGAGAATTATGGTGCTGCGCCGTTTCTGGGGATTAAAGGTACGGTGCTAAAAGCTCATGGCGGATCTTCGTCGCGTGCTATTGCTCATGCAATATTAGCTACAATCAAAGCAGTTCAGCTTGATGCAGTATGGTCAAAGTCAGCGCGACCGAAAGGTGTATAAAGATTGTGACAAATTTTAAACGTGCACAGATCGTTTCTGTCGGTACCTATGTTCCCGACAATGTTATGACCAATAAAGATCTGGAAAAGATCGTTGATACATCTGATGAATGGATTATTCAAAGAACCGGTATAAGATGCAGACACATTGTACCTATGGATCAGCAGGCCAATGCGTCTGAGTTAGGTACCAAAGCTGCCAGTCTGGCTCTGAGCAGAGCGGGGATAAGCCCGGAAGATGTTCATGGAATTATATGTGCCACTTTTACTCCCGATTCATTTTTTCCTTCCACTGCCTGCCGGATACAGGCTTTACTGGGATGCAAAAATGCCTTTGCTTTTGACATAAGCGCAGCCTGTGCAGGTTTCGTGTATGCGTTAACCGTGGCTAACAGTATGATTCTTTCGGGGCAGGGGAGAAATATTCTGGTAGTGGGTGCAGAGTTGATCTCCAGAACTCTTGATTGGAAAGACCGTTCCACCTGTATATTATTTGGTGATGGTGCCGGTGCTGTGGTTTTGCAAGGGACAGAGCGGGAGGATAAGGGGATAATTTCCAGTTATCTGGTAAGTGATGGAACGCAGGGGGATATTTTGGAGCTTCCTTCATGGGGTGAGAGCCGCACCATGCGCATGAAAGGAAATGAAGTATTTAAACATGCTGTCAGGAATATGTCGGAAGCATCAGTTAAAGCTTTACATGCTGCAGGCTTGAGTTTGGAAGATGTGGATTTTCTTATTCCGCACCAGGCAAATATCCGCATTATTCAGGCTGTTTCCCAAAATCTGAATATACCATCCAGTAAAGTCGTTTCAAATCTGGAGAGATATGGTAATACATCCTCTGCTTCGATACCGATTGCTTTAGACGAAGTGTGGAGCAAGGGAGAAATCAGTGAAGGAAAGAGGGTTCTAATCACTGCTCTGGGTGGTGGTTTAGTGGCAGGCAGTGCAGTTATTCGCTTTTAAAACGTTTTAATAACGGAGTGTATATGAAATTCACGTTTTTATATCCCGGGCAGGGATCGCAGTCAGTAGGGATGGGAAAGGACCTTTGTGATACTTTTGAAGTCGCCAGAAACAGATTCCAATTGGCAGATGAGATTCTGGGACGTAATCTGTCCACCATTATCTTTAATGGCCCACCGGAGGAATTGACTGCCACTCAGAATACCCAGCCTGCACTCTTCACTGTTGAAGCCGCAATCACCGATATTCTTGGAGAGAAAGGGATTACCCCTGTTTTCACTGCCGGGCATTCTTTAGGAGAATACAGTGCACTTTACGGGGCAAAGGTACTTTCTTTTGAGGATGCATTAAGAGCGGTAGCCACCAGAGGCGCATTGATGGCAGCTGCAGGAAAAAGCAGGCCAGGGACTATGGCTGCGGTAATCGGGCTCAATAAAGAGAAAATTGCAGATGTCCTTAAAACAGTGACTTCCGGTATTGTGGTTTCTGCAAATGAAAACACCCCGGAACAGACTGTTATATCCGGAGAGGTTGCGGCAGTCAATGAAGCTTGTGAAAAACTTAAAGCTGCCGGCGCTAAGCGGGCAATGATTTTACCGGTAAGTGGTGCTTTCCATTCACCTCTTATGCAAAGTGCAGCTGATGAATTCAAAGATGTTCTGGATTCGCTTACTTTTTCAGCGCCGGTTTGTCCGGTGATAGCTAATGTTACAGCAAAGCCTGAAACAGATCCTCAAATACTCAAGGGATTATTGGTGAAGCAGTTGATTTCTCCGGTTCGCTGGGTGGAGTCGATGATTGCCCTGAGCGGACTGGATTTTGGCTGTTGTGTTGAAACTGGTCCGGGGAGTGTACTAAAAGGATTAGCCAAAAAATGTAGTGACTCATTGAATGTTGTTCCTAGTGATACTGCTACAAACATATATTCTCTGCTAACTAATTCCTGAATTCTGTGATAAGGAGCTTGTGGTGATTGATCTTTCTACTAAGTGTGCTCTGGTAACCGGGGGCGGGCGGGGTATTGGAAAAGAAATCGCGCTTCGTCTCGCTGCAGCTGGTTGTGATGTGGCAATAAGTGACCTTGATTTAGCAACTGCAAATGAGACTGCAGCTGAAGTTGAGAAGCTTGGACGTAAATGCTTAGCTATAAGAGCTGATGTTTCCAACTCAGCAGATGTAGAGGCGATGTTTAAGACTTTCCTGGAGAGCTTTGAAAAGATAGATATCCTGGTTAACAATGCTGGAATTACCAGGGATGGGCTTCTGGTACGTATGAAAGAAAGCGACTGGGATCTGGTGTTGAATATAAATCTTAAAAGCGCGTTTCTTTGTTGCAAAGAGGCAGCTAGGCCGATGATGAAAGCCAGGGGTGGTAAAATCGTAAATATTGCTTCTGTCATTGGATTAATGGGTAATGCAGGGCAGGCCAATTACTCTGCTTCCAAGGCAGGTTTAATCGGTTTGACCAAGACTCTGGCCAGAGAGTTTGCCAGCCGCTCTATAAATGTAAATGCTGTTGCTCCAGGTTTTATTAAAACTGCCATGACGGATAAGCTTTCCGATGCAGATAAACAGAAAATGTCCAGCCAGATTCCGCTTCAGGTCCTGGGGACGCCGCAGGATGTAGCTAATGCGGTGTTGTTCTTAAGCTCTCCACTTGCAGACTATATTACCGGACAGGTTTTGACTGTTGATGGCGGACTTGTCATGTGATATGAATATAAACATTTTAATTTTTTATTGAAAACCCTTGTATTAATTTCGAAAGGAGTGCATTGTGAGTGACATGGAAAACAAAGTAAAGCAGATCATTGCTGAGAAACTTGGAGTAAGTGAAGATAAAGTCAATCCTCAGGCTTCATTTGTTGATGATCTGGGTGCTGATTCTCTTGACCAGGTTGAATTGATCATGGCTTTTGAAGATGCTTTTGATGTGGAAATTCCCGATGAAGATGCAGAGAAACTCAAAAGCGTTAAGGATGCTTTGGATTATCTTTCCAAAAAGGTATAATCTCTCTTCCCCCCGGTCACTAAACTGTGACTGGGTGGGATAATTTTTATGCCTGATTTTTCCATACTATTTATTAACGGGGCCAATAATGTCAAGAAGAGTAGTGGTTACCGGTCTTGGGGTGACCAGTCCGGTGGGCAATGATATCGATTCTTTCTGGAACGCTCTCTGTTCCGGAGTTTGTGGTATTGATAAAGTTACAAGTTTTGATACCTCTGATTATCCTACAAAAATCGCTGGAGAAGTAAAGGACATTGATTTCAGCCAGTATGTTGATCCAAAAGAAGTGAAAAGAACTGACCGGGTTATCCTTCTGGGGTTGGTAGCTGCGGAGAAAGCGGTTAAGGATTCCGGACTTGATCTTTCCAGTGTCAATCTGGAAAGATGTGGTGTTGTCGTTGGTTCCGGTATCGGTGGGATGTCTACTCTTGAAACCGAACACTCAAAGCTGATAGAGAGAGGCCCTGGCAGAGTTTCTCCATTTCTTATTCCTATGATGATTCCAGATATGCCTGCAGGGCGTATCTCGATGAATTATGGTTTTAGAGGGCCTAATTATGCTGTTGTCAGTGCCTGTGCATCGGCAGCCCATTCACTGGGCGATGCTTTTATGCTTATTAAATCAGGACTTGCAGATGTAATAATGGCCGGTGGAACCGAAGCAGTTGTCACTCCCTTGGCTTTTGCAGGTTTCTGCTCCATGAAAGCTATGTCAACCAGAAATGAAAATCCCAAAAAAGCCAGTTCCCCGTTTGATCTGAAAAGAGACGGATTTATTATGGGTGAAGGTGCAGGGATGATAATTCTGGAAAGTCTGGAACATGCTCTTGCCCGTAAAGCTAAAATCTATGGTGAAATGGTGGGCTATGGAGCTTCCGGTGATGCTCATCACCTTTCTGCTCCTGCACCTGAAGGGGCCGGGGCCCAGATAGCCATAAAAATGGCGCTGGCTTCTGCATCACTGCAACCCTCCGATATAGATTATATTAATGCACATGGTACTTCCACTCCGCTAAATGACAAATATGAGTCCTGTGCTATCAAAAAAGTCTTTGGGGAACATGTGGATAAATTACATATCAGTTCTACCAAATCCATGACAGGCCATTTACTGGGGGCATCCGGAGCTATTGAATTTATTGCATCTGTTCTTGCTGTCAGAGATGGAATCATTCCTCCGACTATCAACTACGAAGATCCTGATCCTGAATGCGATCTTAATTATACACCTAATACTGCAGTTAAAAAACCGCTCAGGTATGCATTAAGTAATTCATTCGGTTTCGGGGGCCACAACGCATGTCTGGCTGTTGGCAAATATGAAACCCCTGAAGCTGGCAACTGATTTCTTTAAATCAGTTCTCAGAACTGTAAGAAGAGAAAAACCCGAAGGGTCTATCGATACTCTGCAAAAGAAGCTGGGATATCGATTTACCTCTTCTGATCTTCTTAAGCAGGCTCTTACTCATAAATCCGCAAGTGCACCGGATGATATTAAAGGGCTGCTTTCAAACGAACGCCTGGAATTTCTGGGTGATGCCGTTCTTAATTGTCTGGTAACTGAACATCTGTATCTCACAAATCCGGATAAAAGTGAAGGACAATTGTCAAAAATCAAATCTCTGATTGTAAGCAGGAAAATCCTGGGGGAAGTCGCTCTTTCTCTGGATCTGGGTTCTTATCTCATTTTCGGGCTCTCAGAGGTTAAGGCAGGGGGAAAAAACCGCCAGTCCACCATCTCCAATGCATTTGAAGCTCTCATCGGAGCATTATATCTGGATGGAGGTTTGGGTGTGGTAAGAGAAATTCTGCGGAAATATCTTTTTTCCCGCATTGCAGAATTTCTTAAGGATGAACGTAATATAAACTATAAGAGTAAAATTCTGGAGCTGGCACAAAAAGATGGATTCGGAATTCCCCGCTATACTACCATCTCGTCTTCAGGTCCGGATCATGCCAAAGAATTCAGAGTACGTATCGACATCGCAGGGATCCCCCGTGGTGAGGGGTGCGGACCTAATAAAAAAATTGCCCAGCAGAATGCAGCGCAAATAGCAACTTTAAACTATAGTAAAGAAGAGATCTTGTCTCGACTCAAAGGAGAAGTTAAGGATGAATTACTTTCTGACTGAAGAACAGCAGATGATAGTGGAAACTGCCAGAGAAATTGCCCAGAAAAAAATCATTCCGGTGCGGGAAAAATATGACCATGAGGGTATTTTCCCATGGGATGTGGTAAATGCGCTGGCCGAGGTAGATTTATGCGGGCTTTATATTCCTCAGGAATATGGTGGCTTTGGCGGTGGGGTTTTCGAGTTGTGCCTTGCAGTAGAGGAACTCTCAAAAGCCTGTGGTGGTATCTCTCTGGCCATGGCTGCAACCGCGCTGGGAACTTTCCCCATTCTGCTTTTTGCTAATGAAGAACAGAAGAAAAAATATTTGCCACCTATAGCCACCGGAAAAAAACTGGCTGCTTTCGGGTTGACCGAAGCTAATGCCGGCTCTGATGCCATAGGCATGATGAAGACTACTGCCAAACTGGAAGGTGATCACTACGTGCTCAATGGTACAAAGCAGTGGATCACCAATGGTGAAAATGCTGAAATCTATACTGTATTGGCGGTTACAAATCCTGCACGTGGTGCTCGCGGAGTGAGCGCTTTTATTGTGGAAAAAGGTACTCCCGGTTTCACTTTCGGAAAGCATGAAGATAAGATGGGAATTCGTGCTTCAAGTACCACTGAACTGGTATTTCAGGACTGTAAGATTCCTAAGGAAAATCTCCTGGGCAAAGAGGGAATGGGTGCTATAATAACTATTAACACTTTAAATTATTCCAGACCCGGCGTGGGTTCCCAGGCTTTGGGTATTGCTGCGGGTGCGCTGGATGATGCACTTGCATATTCCCGTCAGAGAGTACAGTTTGGTGCACCAATCTCCTCTTTTCAGGCTGTGCAGCATATGCTGGCCAATATGGCTACTGAAATCGAAGCAGCAAGGGCATTGCTTTATGCTACTGCCAAAACTATCGATGCCGGTGAGAAAAGGTTTGCCAAGGAATCTGCAATGTCGAAACTTTTCTGTTCTGATGTGGCTATGAGAGTGACTGTGGATGCTCTTCAGGTAATGGGTGGCTATGGTTATATGCGTGAGTATCCGATGGAAAAACGGATGAGAGATGCAAAAATCACCCAGATCTACGAGGGTACAAATCAGATACAGAGAAATGAAATTGCTTTGCAATTGATTAAAGGTGCCTCTGCATAACCATAAAAGGAGGCGTTAAACCGCCTCCTTCTGTTTTTATATACCTCCTTCCGACCAAGTTTTATATTTCACCTGAATAAGCAGTTCTACCAGCGGAGCCGACTTTGAATTCCAGAAAAATTGAAATCGCCCCATCCATATTTTCCGCCGATTTCCGTCAGTTGGAGCGTGAAGTGAAGACCGCTCAGGATTGTGGAGCCGATAGAATACACTGCGATGTTATGGATGGACATTTTGTGCCGAACATCTCTTTTGGACCCATGGTGATAGAAGCAGTAAAAAAAAGTGTTTCGATTCCGCTGGATGTACATCTGATGATCTCTGAGCCACAGAAATATATCGACCAGTTTTGCCATGCCGGCTCAGATATTCTCACTTTTCATGCTGAAGCCGATTTGGAGATTCCGGATGTTTTAATGAGAATTAAAAAACACGGAGTCAAAACCGGGATAACGGTTAATCCGGATAAACCGGTTGATCTTTTTCTGGAACACCTTAAGGATATTGATCAGGTATTAATAATGACCGTTTTTGCCGGTTTTGGTGGACAGAAATTTATCCCTTCCATGCTTCAGAAAATTAAAGATGTCTCCATCGAGATCTCCCGTCAAGATCATTTAATTGATCTACAAGTCGATGGTGGCATTAATGATCAGACTGCAGCATTATGTGCTGAGAATGGTGCTAATGTTTTTGTTGCCGGAAGCTATATTTTCAGTGCAACAGATTATAAAGTCCCCATTGGAGCAATTCGAAATGCTGCGCAAAATCATCTTAAATTTTAAAAAAACAGTTCTCCAGGTCTCCTTTTTCTCAATTTTGTCACTTCTGTTCTGTTTCTGTCAGTCAGACCCCCCTCTGTTTACTGAATCCCCTTATGCCGATAAAGCAGAATTTGAGAGCGTTTGGCAATTTATCAAGGCATTCAGTATTTATCAGGACAGCAGCATCTATCAGGGCAGAATTCCGGAAAACCCGTTTATCTTCAGCCGTCCGGAAGAGATGTTTGACTGGTTAGCGGATACGCTGAAAGGCTCTCTGTACACCCATTATACCGATGCAAGTGAATATTATAAACATGGCCTTGCATCTGCTATCACCGGCAGCAGTCCTTTGGTTACCTTTAAATCGTTGACTGCTAAGACCGGGTTAATTACTATATCAACTTTTATGGGCGATAGTATTTACCGTCAGTTTTTAGGCTGTGTCAATCAAATTCCTCCCACCTGTGAAAATCTGATTATTGACCTTCGTAGAAACACAGGGGGCTCAATCCCTGAAGTCGATTCAGTGGTCGGAGCTTTTCTTCCTGTGGGAAAAGCATATATTATGGCTCGTGAAAGAATAAGAGAGCTCAGAAGCAGTCCTATAGTAACCCGGGACTGGCATCCATGGTACACTCATGGCGAGCATTCAGTACTTAAGGGTAAAAAGCTTATTGTATGGATGGATGGATTCACTGCGAGTGCATCGGAAATCCTGGCAGCGGCGTTAAAAGATTGTGCATCTGCCAGACTCGTAGGTTCCCGCTCCTTTGGAAAAGGGATCGGTCAGGTGATACTGATTCGCAACAAAAGACTCGATCTTCAGATAACTTATCTGCAACTAAGAGGCATGAGTAATGCTACTGGCTATTATCATGGAACCGGATTGAAACCGGATGTGGAAATCAGCGGCGTTTCAGAAGAAGAAAAGCTCTCCTCTGTCATACGTCTATTTGAACCAATGTATACTGGTAGCATAACCATTAATTCTGTCTCATCTGTTCACAAGGAAGTTGTACCTGCCGGTTATAAAATCATCTATGAAGACAGCCTCTGCAATTATCAGGAATTCTGATCTGAAAAGAAGAATGTTATGCAGCAGGTAACAGTCGAAAAAATGGTATTTGGTGGATATGGCCTTGCCCGCACTGGTTCTGGTGTGCTTTTCATTGAAAATGGCTTACCGGGTGAGGTTCTGGAAGTGGTTCCGGAATCAAAAAAGCATGATTGTACTGTAGCCAGTACGGTTAAAGTAATAGAAAGATCGCAATTGAGGAGGGAATCTCCATGCAGGTACGCAGGTTTGTGTGGAGGTTGTGATTGGCTTTTTATCCGGTATCCTGGGCAACTGCAGTTTAAAAAAGAAATTTTTATTGACTGCCTCAGAAGAATAGGTAAACTGGAGAGTTTTCCTGATCCTGAAGTTTTTTCTTCCCCGGAATTTAATTACCGGATTAGAGCCCAGATAAAAGTGGATCAGAACGGGGTTTGCGGTTTTTTCCGCAAAAAAACCAATGATATCGTGGCAGTACAGCATTGCCCTCTGCTATGTGATGAAATCAATAATCTGCTCAATACCATTACCGGTAAACCGGGGTGTGTAACTAAGGGAAGCCTTAAGGTAATTTCGGGTAATGACGGTTTAACAAGCGATCCTCTTTTACCGGGCATAACTCAAAGAACTGCAACTGTCAAAGTCGGCAACTCAATATTTGAAGTAAATGGTGGGAGCTTTTTTCAGAGTAACCGGTTTTTATTGGAGAAGCTTGGCCTCTGGGCTAAGCCTCTGGTTGGAGGAGATATATGTGTCGACCTTTTCGGAGGAACCGGTTTTTTCTCTTTAATGCTTTCCGGTAACTTTAAAAGAGGGATGCTTATTGAGTCGGTAGGAGAGCAGGTTCAATCAGCCAGGAGAAATTACAGTTCCAATGGTATATCAAGCTTTGATGCGTTTCATTGTCCTGCAGAGCAGATTCGAAGGGTAATTACCGAAAGACCGGATTTATTGATAATTGATCCTCCCAGACCCGGGCTAACCAAAAAAGCACGTGAAGAGATTGTAAAGATCAGCGCTGCCAAAATCCTTTATATCTCATGTAATCCATCAACACAGGCGCGCGATATCAATTTTTTAGTAAACCATAATGGTTACACAATAGAAAAGATGGCTCTTTTTGACCTTTATCCCAATACTCACCATCTGGAAACAGCGATACTTTTAAAAAAAAACAAATAAGAATTTCAGGATCAAAACCGGATACCGGATGTTGAATCCCGAGTACCGGATTTGGAAACTAAACTTGTGATTTACATCTTATTTTGAATTTTTCCACAAGTTTTGCCGGATGATATGATAGTTTTGCTTTTCGCAGTCCATCATTTCCCAGGTCCTGTTCTCTGTTAATGAAAGTGGTGTTTTTGAACTGGTTTGCACAGAACATCTGATTAATTGCAGCATAGATGCCATGAAATTCAGTGGATGCTTTTTCCACATGGATAACAGCAGTGTTATTATTGAGCAGTTCTCCAAGAGCAAAAGCCTCCATTCTTCCATTTATGTAAATCGCAGCTCCACACAGTTGCAATCTGTTAAACTGTGACAATGCTTCATTTATGGCCACATATTCCTCACAGAGCGATGGTTCGCTATAGCAGTTGTTGATTTTACACCATCTGGAAGAAAATTCCATACATTCGCTGATCCGGGTATCTGAAACTGGTCGATAATCGATAGTGTATTTTTTAAGAAATTGTTTGAGGTGGTTTCTTTTGGAGTGATATTTTCTTCCGGAAAGATTAATGAGATCTGTTGTGTAATAAAGATAGTCGAAATGCGTTCTTGTTGACTCAGTGGAAAAACCGGTTGAAGGCTGAAGCTCCATTATCAGCCGGGTGTCGGCGCGTTTGATTTCCGGTTCTCCTGAAGTCTGCTCAGAAAGCCAGTCAAGCAGCAGAAATACCGCTCGTTTCCGGGAAGGTGGCCCGACAGGGGGCAGGGCGTAGATTTTTCCATCACTGCAGGAAGCGATAAAAAGGAGCCAGTCTTCATATTTGCACCATTGGTACTTGTATTTTTTTCTCCACATGAAAAGGTTTGTGAATGTCAGTTCAGATGTTTCAGGTTGGTACTTCCATAATGCCGTATGGATTAACTTTCGATCAGTGATTTCAAATGATTTGAAATGAGGGAAAAGGGGTACTGAATTCATGGATGAGCTCTCGGCACAAGATGCTTTTTTTTCAGGAGAGTTGATCGATTATTTCATCTATTTTATCAGCTAAAATGAAATCGTTTTCAGAAAGACCCCCGATTTTATGAGTATATAATTCCAGAGTAAGCCTGTTAAAATGTAAATGAATGTCGGGATGATGACCTTCATATTCTGCAACCTGAGCGATACTATTAATAAGTTCTATGGCATCCATGAAGGTTTCCGTCTTTACTGTTTTACTCAAGCGGTGAATTTTCTCCCGGTCGATTTTCCATCCGCTAAGGCCTTTAAGCAGGTCATTTTCTGCCCTTTCATCCAGTGGTGGAACTCCACCTTCACAGAGTATACAACGTTTTTTTCGCAATTGCATAGCATTTCTCCGGTGATTTGCGGTATTGAGAGTTTTCAGTGTTTGGATTTCCACATTCGTTCAATAAACGAGGCTCTTCCGGAACCTTGTTTATACATCTCGTAATGAAATGGGTTTTTTTTATAATAATCCTGGTGGTAGTCTTCGGCTGGGTAAAATCTGGTTGCCTCCACTATTTCAGTAACAATTGGTTTATCAAATTTGCCGGATTTTTCCAGTTCTGATTTTGATTGTTCAGCCAGTTTTTTCTGCTCCTCATTATGGTAGAAAATAGCCGTGCGGTATTGGCTTCCTCTATCTGCAAACTGCTGATCCCTGGTGGTTGGATCGATATTTCTCCAGAAAACCTCCAGCAGTTCTTTATAGCTTATTATTTGCGGGTCATAGAGCACTTCAACTGCCTCTGTATGGCCTGTAATACCTGTGGAGACTTCTTCATAACTGGGATTTTCAATTTTACCTCCGGTATAGCCGACTTTAGTTGAAATGACACCCTCCAGGAAATCAAAAGGTCCCTGCATACACCAGAAACATCCACCGGCGAATGTAGCTTTCTGGTATTTATTTTCAGCCATAAATACTCCTTTCATGAGGAAGTTCATTAAAAGTACGGATTGATTCTGATGGATAGTAAAATCAGCCTCTATTAGACTTATGATTGGTGGCTAAAGAACATGTGGGTGGCCTGATACCTTATGGGTTAAAAAAAAGTGAGGCAGGAAGTATATTACCTACATTTTATAATAGTTATTATTTTATAATGCATCCGGGTTTCCACTGATTAACAGGATTAAGTAATAATTGAAAATTGTATTCATGAATTCAATCCAGAGTGATATCTGGCGTGGTGGTGAAAAGTGGATGGTAAATGCTGCTGCTGGTTTGGCAGCAAAAGGGCATCAGGTAACCTGCATCGGAAAAAGCAGGGCGGTCTGGCTTCAGAAGGCTTCTAAACGGGGATTAAGAGTAATTGGTCTGCCGATACATGCTGATTTTGATCCTTTTATTATCTGGAGACTATATTGGCAGTTTAGGAAAGAGCGGATAGATTTACTTTGCTGCAATTTTGAAAAGGATGTTCGTCTGGGGGGAATCGCTGCGAAACTGGCGGGTGTTCCTTGTATTTTTGTCAGAAAGGGACTCTCCCTGATCTATGAAAAATTGCGATACAGATTGTCCTACCAGTATATTGTGGACAGGATTATCACTCCGGCACATTTTATAAAGAAAAATTTCAGGCAGTTCTCCTGGATAGATCAGGACAATATTCATGTAATTCACAATGGGGTAGAAATCGCGGATGTCAGCGCTTTTTCAGAAGAAAAGCTTAAGACTGTTGCCGGACTTTCTAAAGAAAGTAAAGTAATACTGGGGGCAGGCAGTATACATCCGCAAAAGGGGTTTCAATATCTGATCCAGGCAGTAAAAATATTGCACGAATCCGGAGAGAAGGTTCATCTGGTTATCACTGGTGGAGGAGATCCAAAACCATATCAGGAGATTTCGCAGTCCTGCGGAATTTCTGATTATGTTCATTTTACCGGCCATCGGGAGGATGTTCGGGAGTTGATGTACGGCGCAGATATTTTTGTTTTAAGTTCAATCGATGAGGGATTGCCCAATGTGGTTCTGGAGGCAATGAGTGTTGGAACTCCAGTAGTGGCAGCATTGGCTGGTGGAACAGATGAGATTGTCATAGATGGAGTCACCGGTTTTACAGTTCCAGTGATGGACAGCATAAAAATAGCAGAAAAAGTTAAAATTCTGTTGAAAGACCAGAGTTTACGGAAACAGTTCGGGGCCGCCGGATTCAATCGAGTAAAGAGGGATTTTACCATGGAGGTCATGGTGGATGCGGTAGAAAAATTGTTTATCAGCAGTGTTGGCAGAGAGTAGTATTTGAGCATAAATGCCATTGCATAAAGCAGTTCAGCTTGAATTCCTACAAACGGAAAATGAGAATGTCTGAATTTTTTGATAAAATTTTTCGGTACAAAATACCTATGTTCTTTTTCAGTATTCTTCAGAAAAAGGGGGTAATTGGTCCAAATAAGCCAATCAGGAGTATTGCATTTCTCAGACCCGGAAGACTGGGGGATCTGCTTGTAGCAACACCTCTGTTTCGTGCTCTTAAATCAGAACTGCCGGAAATAAAGATCACTGTCATTTGCAGTCAGTATAACAGCATACTTGTAAAATACAGTCCCGATGTTGATACTGTAAAGGTTGTCAATTTTCATTCCATTTTGGCTATGACCGGTTTGTTTAAATGGATATGCAGAAACAAGATCGATATTACCATAGATCTTACACCCGGATTTTCCAGAACGTCCACTTTGTTGTCCTATTTTCTTCGAATGTCAAATATTATGACTGCAGGCATGCATAAAGGAGAGGTTTCCAGGTACTTCGATATAAATACTGATGTTTATGGTTTGCATATAATTGAGCGTAACAGGATTTTACTGGAAACGGTTCTGCAGCATAAATTTAAAGGTGAAGATTTTCGTCCTTTGATATATTCCACCCCAAAACATATCAGTGCGGCTGCTGAATTTACAAAACAAATTGATACGCATAGAGCGGTTATTGGGATCAATTTGTCTGCAGGCAAGAAAGAACGTCAATGGACAATTGATAATTATTTCAAACTTGCTTCTCTGATCCGGCAACATTACTGTGAATCGGTAAATGTGATTCTTTTTGCTCATGGCATACAGAGAAAGTGGGCGGAAGAAATCGCCGGGAAGACCGGTTTTCTGATCGCGCCTTCCACAGACATACTGACTACAGCTGAGATTCTCAGGTCCTGCATGTTATTATTTACACCAGATACCGCTTTCCTGCATCTTGCCTCAGCTGTAAAAGTTCCGGTAGTAGGGATATATCACACTGAAGGCGAGAACCTGATCAGATGGAGGGCTTATGGTGTATTAGCCAGAGAGCTGGTTTCATGCCACACAGAAGATGTAAATGAGATCTCTGCTGACAGTGCGTTTATTGAAATAAAGGATATGATTAATTTACTGGAAAAGAATACTGTTTGAAATGCTCCATTTTTTCCGTAAGTTCAGGAAACTATAAAGGCATATATTTTAACTATGAATGCAAGAGAAGAGAATGCATAATATTTTTAAAAGTTTGTTTTTAGTATTATCAATTTTAATACCGGTAAAGTTAAGAGCTTCCCAGGTGATCAACAGAATGTATCTTGCAGGGATTAATGTATCCTATCATGACCGGCTCGGTCATCTATTCTTTTCAGATGGAAGTGAACAGAAAGTGGGCAGATCTGAAATCCCTTCGATCGGATTAGTGGCAGGCAAGAGGTTTGCTCTGCCCGGGCAAACACGATTGCAGATACCGTTTTTTCTGGATTATGGTTCTGTTAATGAAGATACTGGAAATTCCTTTGATGGTTTAATGAAGACCAGCCTGTTTCATGTCGCATTGATACCCACATGGCAGTTACCTTTACGATTGAATTCTGAATCTGCCTTTTATCTGTCAGTTGGTGGCGGTCTTCATCTGGTCAGATTCACCGAAACCGATGTAGGTGAAAATGTCAACTACTCCACATGTACATCTGTCAGTTTTACCGGGGGGGCTGGTTTTGAAACTATGACGACTACGAAACGGGCGATCACTGTTCAATACACCATTCGCTATGGAAAACCAGTCTATTATCAATATATGAAGGACCTTTTTCCTTACAAGGGCATTACCTACCAAGAAACCTTTTTTACTCACAGTATTCAATTTATCGTGATGGTGTATAAAGGAATTCGTCCTCTATAGTATCATACTGCAATAACTATCTGACACAAAGCAGTTGGGCACAAAGTACTACAGCTGCAAGTTCAGTTCGCAGCCGGGTAGGGGCTATTCTTACCATAATTGAGTCGTGTTTCCTGAAAAGTGAAAGCTCATTTAAGCTGTAACCTCCAGGCGGACCGATAAAGCAGGACACCGGAAAATCATCCGTATTTAATGTTGTACAAAAGGCCTCTCCTTCCGGATCAGCAATGATTTTTTTACCTGAGCTGTTTTCCAGCGCCTGTTGCAGGGTTACAGGTGTATCCAGTGAAGGTAAAAAGGGATAGAGGGATTGTTTCATAGCAGAGATCATTTTGCTTTTGAGTCTTTCATAATGTTTAGGCCAGGAACTTTTCCACCACTGTTCCTGAGAGTAGTCGCAGATAACCGGAGTAATTCTTTGGATGCCCATAGCAGTGCAGTCTGCAACAACTTTTTCCAGAGCATCACGATCAGGCATTCCTATGTTAAGGTGAATACTGATGTTTATGGGTTTAAGAAGTTGCCGCTCCACTATGCTTCCGCATGCCTGAGCTGCATTGACCTGTTCAAGGCTGCAGGTAATGATTTGTCCCTGGCCATCAGTGACATTAAATAATTGGTGCTCTTTGAGTCGGAGAACTCTGACCGCATGAGCGGTTTCTGCCGGATCAAGTATCACAGAGTTTTCTGTGATCTGGCAGGAATAAAAAAGGAAATGGTCAAAATTTCTCATAATTATTATTTATCAGGGTTGATTGTTTTTACTTCAGGACTGCGATTTGCGAGTTTTTGCAGCCTGTAATATGAGTTAAGGACTTTTTTGTAATAGTTAATGGAAAGTGGCTCGTTTTTAGAAAGAGTCATTTTAATGGTTTGAGGGCCCTGGTTGTAAGCCAGCAGTCCCAGTTTAAAACTTTGAAACCGGTTAATAAGGTGAGTGAGATAGGCGACACCTACAGCAATATTGATTTCCGGTTTAAAAAGATCATCTTTTGATTTAAGTTCTATATTAAGGCGTTTTGCCATTTCCTGTGCAGTTTCAAATTTTACCTGCATCAGTCCCATGGCGCCACTGAGGTCACCGCTTCTGAATCTGCCTAAAGCTTTTGGATCGAATACACTCTCTACATGGATCACTGCCAACAGCAGTACCGGATCGTATCCGAATTGTCTGCTGCTGGAAAAAACCAGATCTGTCAGATTAACAACCGTATGCGGATCGATTTTTTTTCCTGCAAAGGAGTAAAGAAGTTGATTTATTCTGGTTTTTTCTTCAGTTTCCTCCAGAGTATACTTGAGCAGAAGGTTTTCTTTTTTTAATGCTGCAATATTATCTGTGAATTTATGCCTGCAGTGTTCATTATTCAGAATAATCAGGCTGAGAGTGGTGAAACAGACAAGTAACAAGGCGATAAATACGATACTGAGGAGTTCAGAAATCCAGATTTTGTTTCCGTGGAGCAGAATCCCCAACCGGACAGGTCTGTTTATTTTGTTCATGGCTGATATTGAATGGTGTCTTTGACTATTCCCAACTGTTCCAGAGGACGGAGTCTTTCCTGCATTCTGTTAATCTCGATGATGGCCTGTTGTTTATAGGTGGTAAGTTCGTAGAGTTGTTGTTGTTGCTCTTTAAGATGGCGGTTCTGAAGCCTTATTATAAAAAGCAAAGTAACAAACCATCCGCATAGCACGATAAGTACGAAGATGGCAACAGGACGTGAGATTCTCACTCCGGTTTTTCGGGAGAGCAGAATTCCCCTGCGTCTGAGGCTGGCCAGAAATCCACCAGGTGCAGCTGTGGAGTCATCCGGATATACCGGGATAAGATTGAAGAAGGGGGCAAATGCTCTGGTCAGGGTTTCGTTTTTAAAGATGAGCCCCAATTCACCACCCTTGGCTTTTATAGTATTGAGAAGCTGTAAAAACATCTGTACGACTGCATCATCGATATATGTGACATCTTCCATATTTACCATAAAGCGGCGATTACCGTCTTGAAGAAGGACCGTAAACTTTTCCCGCATCTTTGGAATGATGTCTTTGCGAAAAGGACCCGAGAGAAACAGAAATACTGAATCATTGCGTCCTTCGATGATTATGTCCAGTGATTCAAAGTGCATCTATGTATTCACCTTTTCTTCTGATTTTTCTGAAAGTAATCCTGCCGATGTTTTTCCATTGGGAGGAGGGGTTCAGATCTACATTACAGGAGAGAATAAGGGTGAGTCCAAGAGATGGCTCTGATGGATATTCCGCAGAGGTTGCAGGAATGCACCAGATATCAAAAGGTTTCTGGGTTTGAAAATAGAGTCGTAGTCCACCCAGACGGTCCTCGATGAGCCATTTTGTAGCTGATGTGAATTGGAAAAACTCAATCCCGGGTTTTTCAAAAACTTGCGAACCCTGGCGTATCTTTACATCTCCACTACCCAGCCCAGGAAAGCTCAAAGAGAGCTGGGTGGCAAATTTGAAATGATAATCCATCAGTGAGAGATTTGAAAGTTGATAGACGAAATTGAAAACTGGAGAATCCTGCTCCAGTCCGTAAACTTTTTCCATACTTAGAGGGCTGAAACGGTCTGTTCTGAGAATTGAACCTCTGTGTTCAAGAACTATTCGTACTCCGGAATTGGTTTTACGGGTTTTATACTCGAACTGGCCATTTATAAAATTGCCCAGATCTTTTACAGCTCCGTTAATCAGATCTGAACTTTTGCAATCCTGAGGAAGAATTCTATCCACAAACCATGTTCTTGATTTTCCGGCAACCAGCACGTTTGGGGGTTGATGCTGCTGGGGGGAGTATGCTGCACAGAGATTAAGGTGGCGATCACGGAAATCGAATGCAAAAATCTGTCCTCCATTGATATTATCTATGTAGGCTTTAAGGGATCTGTTGGAAAGAATAATGGATTTGACTCCGTTTTTCAGAAAATCGGTGATTCGGATTTGTCCACCTTTGATGTCATTTTTGAGGTATAGAGTCCGTTCTATGCTGATAAGTTTAGCATAAGACCATAAACGGTCATTGGTGTTTTCAAATCCATACTCTTTTCCAGGGAGGAGACGGTGGATATCCTGTACCATGCATAGCTGACGGATAAGAGGAGCGATGGTTTTTACATCTTTGGCAGCATTGAGCTTGTTATGGACATCCAGAAGTTTACGCTGTAGGATACCGATCTGGTCAAATGAATAAAGGTAATTGAGAAAGTGCTGATCGGTCTGTTTGTTATCTTCGATTAAAAGGCTGGAAGGGACGTATTGCAATCCCAGAGCCGGAGTGGAAGTGATGAATTCGCTGAAACGGACTGCCTGAAAATTGAGAAGGTATTTGTCAATTTCTGCAGCAGCGTAACGCAACCATCGGAACGGATCGTTGCTTCCTCCCAGAGGTATCATATATTGAACGGTGGCAAACTTTTCGGATGCCAGCTCAGTTTTATCCTGAGAGTAGATTTGATTAAGCCAGTCAATAAAGTGGGCTGGAGCGGTCATAGGATTTATAACATTACTGGCTATCAGGGCTAAGGCTTTACCTGTATGTTCCGCCATCCAGTAACCGCAGCAGTATCTGGTTTGCGCCGGGAAAAGTTCCTGGTTGAGAACTGCATAGTTAAGTCCTGCATTTGAGAGCATGTCGATCAGGAATGGTTCCCAGTTGGAATAAGGTGGAAGGAAACCGGCCGGAGTTTCACCAGTCAGCTCAGAAAAAAGCTGCAGGCCGTGGTTTATATTATGACTGGTCAAATCAAGAGGGGAAAGGCTGAGAAATGGTTCAGTATAACCGGTCAAAACCCATTCCAGAGTGCCCTTTTTGGACAATTCCCGCATTTTTGATAACAAAAGTACATCCATGGATTCCAGAAAGTAGCCCGGGAAAACCAGATTAAAGCGAAGGTGCGGAAAATCTGCAGCAATTGAAAGTAAATTAACAGCGAAACTGTTGATGTTGTCCTTGAGAACCGTTCTGGGCATCAGACGGTTCTTGCAGGGATGGAGTAGTAAAGCCAGTGTATTTCGTTTCATATCATTCAAATTATAATTCTTCCAACGTGGTTTCAATGGTAGAATCGATAGTACTGTAATTTGCATCCTTTTTCTTGCCGAGAAAGATTTGCTTATTTATATTATAAAATTGCTTTCAATCATTTTTCACTGTAAAATTCTTTAAGAATCGCTAAAATTCCCACAAATTACATATCACAACATTGAGCATCGGAGGATAGAATGCCGAAATATGTTTATTCATTTGGTGGAGGAAGTGCCGACGGAAATGAGTCGATGAAAAATCTTCTGGGTGGCAAAGGGGCTAACCTGGCTGAGATGGCTGGACACCCTGCTTTAAAGCTGCCTGTTCCTCCCGGTTTCACCATTACCACAGAAGTGTGTAATTATTATTTCCACAACAATCGCAATTACCCCCGAGAGCTCAGAACTCAGGTGCAATCAGCACTTGCAAAGGTAGAGAAGTTGATGGGTCGTAAATTCGGGGATACTAAAAAACCTCTGCTGGTATCTGTGCGTTCTGGCGCGCGTAAATCTATGCCGGGTATGATGGATACGGTTCTCAACATAGGTCTTAATGACCAGACTATCGAGGGGCTTATTGACAAGACTCAGAACCCCCGCTTTGCTTACGATGCTTACAGACGTCTTATTATGATGTATGCCGATGTTGTGATGGAAAAGGCTGAAGGATTGGAGCCCAAGGGCGGAAAGGGTATCCGTAAGATTTTGGATGAACGTCTGGAGCAGGTCAAAAGAGAAAAAGGATACACAAATGATACCGAGCTGAGTGCCGATGATCTGAAAGTGCTTGTGCAGGAGTTTAAACAGACAGTGCTGGACATTCTGGGTAACCCGTTTCCGGAAGATCCCATGAATCAACTCTGGGGGGCTATTGGTGCGGTGTTCATGAGTTGGAATGGAAGGAGAGCTGTTGAGTATCGCCGTATAGAAAAGATTCCTGATGAATGGGGGACTGCTGTTAATGTCCAAAGCATGGTTTTTGGAAACATGGGGGAAACCTCTGCAACCGGTGTGGCTTTCACCCGCAATCCCGGTACAGGAGAAAATCAGTTCTATGGAGAGTATCTGATTAATGCACAGGGTGAAGATGTTGTTGCCGGGATACGTACTCCGGCTCCTATCAATGAGTATTCCCGCCATGAGCATGGTGAACAGATGGTAACTCTTGAGCAAGCCATGCCCAAAGTTTACAAACAGCTTTTCGATGTTCAGAAGCGCCTGGAAAAACATTATCGGGACATGCAGGATATTGAATTCACCATAGAGGACGGTACCCTTTACATGCTTCAGTGCAGAGTTGGCAAACGCAATGGCGTTGCGGCTGTACGTATGGCTACAGACATGGTAAAGGAGAAGTTGATTACACCCGATACTGCAATAATGAGAGTTGCACCGACTCAGTTGGTGGAACTTCTTCTGCCTATGCTTGATCCTTTAGCTGAACTGGAAGTTCTTCCTATTGCTAAAGGATTACCGGCCGGTCCCGGTGGTGCAATAGGTAGAGCAGTTTTTAACTCTGAAAAAGCAGTTGAATGGGCATCCAGAGGTGAAAAGGTGATTTTGGTTCGGGAAGAGACTTCTCCGGAAGATGTTGATGGGATGCATAAAGCGCAGGCAATTCTTACCTCCAAAGGAGGAATGACTTCACATGCGGCATTGGTGGCCAGAGGATGGGGAAAATGCTGTATAGTTGGCTGCTCGGATATAAGTGTCAATCACGATTCATTTACTACCAAATCCGGTGTTGTTATCAGAGAGGGAGACTGGATCTCTTTGAATGGAACCAGAGGATTGGTTTACCAGGGTGAGTTAAAACTGGTCGATGTGGACCTGGAGAATAATGAATCTTATAGTACGCTCATGAAATTGTGTGATAAATTCAGGTCACTTAAAATCAGAACTAATGCTGATACTCCTGCTGATGCCAGAAGAGCAGTAAGCTTCGGAGCTGAAGGTATTGGTTTATTCCGTACTGAGCACATGTTTTACGGTGAGGGAAGCGATCAGCCACTTTTTCTGCTTCGTAAAATGATAATGAGTTCCGGAAGTCAGGAGCGTCAGGATGCACTGGACCAGCTTGCTGTCTATGTAAAAAGAGATGTCAAGGCCACAATGGAAGAGCTTGATGGACTTCCCTTTACAATTCGTTTACTGGACCCTCCTCTTCACGAGTTTGTTCCTCATAGTGAGGACAAAATCGCAGCAATGGCTGCAGAACTGAATATTGACATTAACCAGGTAAGGGAAAGAGGAGAGAGTCTCAAAGAGAATAACCCCATGCTGGGACACCGGGGTGTTCGTCTGGGGGTAACCTACCCGGAAATTTCGGCCATGCAGATACGTTCCATTTTTGAAGCTGCAGGTGAATTGATTAAGGAGGGCAAAAAAGCGTTCCCTGAAATTATGATCCCAGTGACCTGCACTGTAAGTGAGCTTAAGAATCAAAGAGAACTGGTTGATAAAATCTACTCCGAGGTTTGCAGCAGCCTGGAGATCAAAAAAATACCGTTTACTTTTGGAACTATGATTGAGATTCCACGAGCAGCAATGACTGCAGAGAAGATGGCTGAAACTGCGGAATTTTTCTCTTTTGGTACAAATGATCTTACTCAGATGTTTTTTGGATTTTCCAGGGATGACATTGGCAGTTTCCTTCCCGCTTATCTCAATAAAAAGATTCTTCCTGCTGATCCTTTTCAGACTTTGGATCAGGAAGGGCTGGGAGAGCTGATGAAGATTGGAATAGAGCGTGGCCGGAGCACCCGTTCCGATCTTAAGGTGGGTATCTGCGGTGAACATGGTGGTGATCCGGAATCAGTTAAATTCTGTCATCGTGCTCAAATGAACTATGTTTCCTGTTCCCCGTTCCGGGTACCTATTGCCAGGCTTGCTGCTGCTCAGGCTGCCATTGAACAGAAACTGGAAGAGAAAGTGGCAACTGAAAAGAAGGTATCTGGAAAGAAAAAAGCAGTTGCAACCCGACCTTCTTCATCAGTAAAGAAAAAAGCGCCGGCAAAGAAGGCTGCACCTGTCAAGAAGGCTGCACCGGCAAAGAAATCTGCACCGGCAAAGAAAAAATCTGCTGCTAAAACAAAAAAGGCTGCTCAGGTCCGCAAGGTTACTCCTGTTAAGAAGGCCAAAAAGGCAGTTAAAAAAGCTACCAGAAAAGCGGCCCGGAGATCTCGCAGTTGATTTGAACCTGAACCCTTTTTAAGAGAAGGCATTTGTGCCTTTCTCTTTTATAAGGTAATTCCAATGCTGGAAATAGATTTACACGTCCATACACTGTTCAGCCATTGCGGGCTTCATACGGTCCTGGAACTTATCAATCAGGCCAGACTGACAGGTATGAAGGGCCTGGCCCTTACCGATCATGGTCTTACCATGGGAGGAAGACTCAACGACGTATTTTTCAACAGGTTTCAATGTCCCTATGAGGATATTAAACTGCTTAAGGGGATTGAATGTAACATTCTGGATGAGAATGGTACAATCGATCTGCCATCTGCTTTCATACCATTTCTGGATGTCGTTTTGCTCGGTATTCATCATAATACGCCCAAAGGGTGTTCCAGGGATTATTATACATCGTTGTTGATAAACGCGATGGAGAAAAACAGTCGTGTGGACATAATCACTCATCCCAACGATTCTGCATATCCACTGGATTATCAGTCTATTGCCCGTAAAGCTTCCCGGATGGGTATGGCTTTGGAACTCAATAACAGCAGAATTCTTTATTCCAGAAGCAGCATTGAGCAGACGATAGCGTTACTGCAGGCATGTAAAGAGGAAAAATGTTTCATTGCGGTATGCAGTGATACACACGCGATTCATGAACTGGGGCAGGACAGTTCTGTGGTTCCACTGCTTAGAAGTGTGGAATTTCCAGGTGAACTGCTTGTCACCAGAGATGCTGATACTACTCTTGAGTTTATAAAATCCAGAAAAAGTTTTATTGCTGGAGCATGATTTCAGGCTTTACTTTTATTGAAGTTTGTAAGTTTGTAGTATTTCATGGTGAGCGCCGTCTTTTTTAAGATGACTGCTGTATAGATGAAACTGGGAAACTTCGAATGGTTCGGTGGCAAAAAGGCTATTTGCGGATAAAAACAGTGCAATTTTTTCCGCTACGGCAGCATTGAGCCGTGCTATAGTTATATGAGGGTGGAATTTGCGGTTATCCGGCTCGATTCCGGTTGAAGTTACTGATCTTTCGATTTTATTTTGTAATCTGAGAAGCTCTGGGTTATCTGCTATTCCCACCCAGAGAATTCTGGGGATTTTCCGGGGAGGAAAGTAGCCAACACCTTTCAAATTCAGATTGAAAGGAGAAATTATGGCTGAATTCAAGGAACGAGCAATCTTTTCAGTAATAATATTATCTACTTCTCCTATGAAACGCAAAGTTATATGAAGCTGGGTTTCTTCTACCCATCTTGTCCCTGGAATTGCCATATAGGTCGATGATATGTCGTCTTTGATTCGTTCCGGTAGATCAATAGCTATAAATAAGCGAGGCATAATAATCCTTTGCTTAAGTGAGTCAGATATAAAATACCACATCTGAAGGTCGTTTAGCAAAACCAGAAGGATTAAAATTAAAGGGTTAGAATCGAAGGTAAATATGATTCCTGTTCTTACTGCCGGGCAGATACGTGAAATCGATGAGAAAGCAATTGGTGGTAACCTGGTAACCGGTTATTCCTACATGATCAGGGCAGCGTTGGGGTTATTTAACTGCGCGACTGAGATGATTTCTGACTGTTCCCAAAGGGAAATCGCCGTTATTTGTGGCAAAGGAAACAACGGTGGAGACGGGTATGTCGTAGCTAGAATGCTAATGGATGCCGGCCATAAGGTAATGTGTTATTCATTGTGTGATACCGATGAGCTCAGGGGGGAGGCAAAAATCGCCTTTAATGAATATATCTCCAGAAAAGGCAATTTTTTAATTTTAAATGATATAGCAGATCTCAATGCTCTGGCTGGTTGCTCTTTGATAATTGATGCCATGCTGGGTACCGGATTGCGTGGAGATCCCCGGGGAATTTGTGCTCAGGCAATCGAAGCAGTTAATAACTCAGGTGTATCGGTACTCTCCGTAGATACTCCATCAGGTCTAAACAATGACACGGGCGTTCCGGGTAATCCATGCATCAGGGCTAAAGCAACAGTAACCATGGGCTTTCCAAAGGTAGGATCTTATTTCTACCCTGGAAAACAGTTTACTGGTAAATTGATAATCCAGGATCTGGGATATCCCGATGAAATAGTGGCTCAGAAAAAAGGAACAATTTATCTGCCTTCTCTGGATTTCATCCGTAAGAATTTTCCTCCCAGAAATCCTGATGGTTCCAAGTTTGAACATGGGCTGGCTTTACTGGTCTGTGGGGCAAGAGGGTATACAGGCGCACCAACACTGGTAGCCAATGCAGCATTAAGGGCCGGTTGCGGCATGACTCATCTTGCTGCACCTCTATCAAGTATACCGGTATTATCTTTGAAAAATACAGAAACTGTGCTGTATGCTCTGAATGAAACCGAGAATGGTACTGCAGCTTACAGTTCAGTCGATCAGATACGAAATCTTGCTAAAGGAAAAGATGCATTGTGTATAGGACCGGGTTTAGGTCATGACCTGCAAACCTGTCAAATGGTGAGAGAGATCGTTTTGACTGAAGATATTCCGGTTGTGTTGGATGCAGATGGTTTGAATGCTTTTAAAGGTGAATCCGGGCAACTCAAAATGCACAGTGGCGAAATGATTATCACACCTCATAAGGGCGAATGGTTGCGACTTTTCGGGGAGCTTCCTGAAGAACCACTAGATGTCATTTCACGGGTAAAAGAGATAGCCAGCCACTACCGGCTCACAGTTCTGCTTAAAGGTAGTACCACAATAGTGGCCAGTCCCGGTGGAGAAGTTTACATATTACCATTCGGTAATTCCGCTCTTGCCAAAGCAGGTACCGGAGATGTTCTCAGCGGTATCATAGTTTCTCTGTTAGCCCAGGGGGTATCCACCACCATGGCCGCAGTTTTGGGAAGTTATATTCAATTACAGTCAGGAGTACTGGCAAGCCAGAGCTTAAGTGAATATTCTGTAACTGCAACCGATGTGATTTCTAACATTCACAAGGTCATACTGTCAATAACCGGTACTGTAGGATAAAAAAAAGTTTTGCAGAGGTGTGGATCCATGCTGCAAAACTTAAGGTGTGCGGAAACGCCAACAATTATTATGTTAAGGATGAAGTTGCCAGGGTAATTGAATTGCCTTTTTAGTCTCAAAAGTATAGATTTCACCGTGCGGCAAAAACAGTTCTTAACCAGTAAAACCATGGTGGCTCTGCTTTTTACAGCCATAGGCGTCATCTATGCAAAAAACATGCCCGTTTTTGTGTGATAATTTTCACTAAAAACCTGACCTGAGATGGTTTTGTTTGTTTTAACCTTGAGACTCCTGTCTCAGAATTGAGATAAAAACTTGACAAAAGGGCTATTTTGATAAGTGCTGTTTTAGTTTAGTTTTATTTATGACTGATATACTGAGGGAATCATAAACTACCGCTGTATCTGCAAAAAGGCAGGAAAGAAAAACAGGGGAATGTTTAAAAATTTTTAATCGCCACCTGGTCATAAGGTTTATTTCTGTTCCAGATTATTTTTAATTTTCAGTGATCTAATACCTATAATCAAACCTGAGCAGAGACAAGCTCCGCCGGATATTTCGCACCCGATTGCGATACGGTTTGCCTGCTTTATTATGCCCCGATAATGGTTATACCTTAGCTGATCACCACTCTGTGCTGCGTTTCTGAATTGTTCATAGGAATCTCTGGTGGCAAAATATTCATACACTACTGCACCGATAAACAGCATCCCAATACTATTTAAGGATACAGAAAGGAAGGAAAGATTTTTTTTCTTTTTTCGCAGCGCTTCTGATCTGATCCGGTTTAAGTTCTCTTCGAATGCGGATTGCCTGGCGATAAGCAGGGAATCCTGGTATTTAATTCGGTGGAGCTGCTCCTCAAATTCGGTTCTGGTTGCAGAGAAAAGATTAAGTATTTCAGCAGTTACATAGGTACTATCCAGAGAAACCGTCCTGTCATAAAGCAGTGCTTTATTAAAGCTTTGGCGTGCATTGCCTATTATTCCTTTGCTAAACTGCGCAACTCCCAGGTAGGAGTAATATATAGCAGTTGAAGCTGAATCGCTGACCTCTGTGAGTGTATCGAAATGCTTTTGAAGAATGTTAATCAGAGAGTCATATTCTCCCCATTCAAAATGTCCGGTGATTTTCTCCTCATCCAGATTTGCTGCAAATACCGACATTGATAAAAGTGCAATCCATATCAATGCCAGAGTTTTTACTGACGAATAAAAGAAAAAAAATGATGAATATATATGCACTGATCAAAGGCCTAGTTGAGATTGATAACGGTAGAATGTACTTCTTGATAATCCCAGTATCCGTGCAGCATCCTCTTTATTTCCATTGGTGAACTCTATAGCATGCTGAAGAAGTTCTTTTTGATAAGCTCTGGTTGCAGCTTCAAAATTCTGTATTCCCGGAGATGAATTTTGATCGGGTGGTGTAATGGAAACCAGCGGACTCTTGGAACGTAAGATCGCTCCATGAATCATATTGGATAGTTCCCTAATATTTCCCGGCCAGTTGTAATTACTGATAAAGCGGATGGTATCGGGGTGAAAATCAAAGATATCTTTGGCTGGATATTGAATTTTATAATTTTCCAGGAATGCGTAAGCAAGCAGCAGGAGATCATTGCCCCGTTTACGCAAAGGGGGAATTTCGATAAGAAACTGATTAATGCGGTAAAACAGATCGGCTCTGAAGTGTCCATCCGCCACCATCTGGGGAAGGTCCCGGTTTGTAGCGCAGATAAAACGCACATTCACTGCGATTTCTCTGGTAGCTCCGATCGGTCTTATCAATGAAGTTTCCAGGGTACGAAGTAATTTTGCCTGAAGCTGGGGCTCCATCTCTCCAATTTCATCCAGAAACACTGTACCACCATCTGCTGCAGCCAAGAGTCCCTGATGATTTTCATGGGCGCCGGTAAAACTCCCCTTTTTATGTCCAAAAAGTTCTGATTCCAGCAGTTCTCCACGAATTGCACTGCAGTTAAGTACCATAAAGGGTTTAGTGGCTCTGTTGCTTTTCTGGTGAATAATCTGAGCTATTCTGCTTTTGCCTGTTCCGGTTTCTCCTGAGAGAAGAACTGTGATATCCGAGGCCGCGATAGCACTAACTGAGTCAAGTACTTCCTGCATAACTTTTGATTCTGCAATTATTGACTCCTGTGTAATATTAGCTGTAAGTTTATGAAGAGTACTGCTCTGTTGGGAAATATATTCCACATGTTTGATAAGCATCCCGGCTATAGTGGCATAAAGATTAAGAATTTCGAGGTCCTGCAAAGTAAAGGAGACTGATGCAGTTCTTGAACCCACATAAATAAGTCCCATCAGCCGGTCTGCAACCTTGATCGGAGCGCAGACCACAGATTGAAGCTGTAAATCGATAATGCTGCCCGTAGTTTTAAAATCAGGATCAGCCAGGGCGTGGGGGATGCACAATCCTTCACCCAGAGCCAATACTTTCTGCACAATGGTATCGCTGAACCGCTCATTTGATGTACCACTGCAATTGGATACAAAAACCTGAGGATTATGCTGATGGTCCAGGATGAAGATAAAAATTTCGGTGCCACCGGTTATTTCAGCAAGAGTGCTGATAAGGTTGTTCAGAAGCCGGTTAAGATCCCGTTCTTTACCCACATTGTTTACTATGCGATAGATTTTCGATAGCAGATCGGAATCGCTGATTCTGGAAGAGGGTTGTGAATCGATTTTGTCAAAGAGAAAAACATGAGACCCTATTTCAATCCTGTCTCCGGTGTGAATTCGGGATTTACCGACTTTGCGTCCATTCAATAAAACTTTGGCATTCCCGATCCGCTCAATTTCATATTCAGTGTCTATAATACTAATCTTTACTGCACATTGCCCGGTTTTTTTATCATCGATAACTATGTCATTATCAGGAGCATTACCTATCAACAGCATACGGCTATCAAGGTGAAACGAGTCGGTGCTCTGTGGAGAGATTCTGCGCAAAATATACTGATTACTCACTCTTGAACCGATCCTCTCATGTCTATCTGTTTCAGTTTAATCCGCCTGGTTAAAGTGTCAGCAGCACTGATTGAAATAGTATCCCAATACTCGGAAAAACCGGATTTTTTCAGTCCTAACTGATGTTTACCCGGAAAAAGTTGGAACGAATTGTTACGGGGGGTAATACCTCTCTCAATTCCGTCAATATAAACTGTGACCCAGGGTGGATTGGTATATACGATCAGACAAGCCGGATCCGGACTCCTGTTTTCCATGTTGGAGGTACTTGATGAGTCCTGTACTAAATTTTTGCCCGCTTTGAGATGGGTGGCAGGTATGGTAAGCACCTTTTTTCTTACTGGGGCAGAGATGGTTTCTGGTGTTTTTTTCAGTGTGTCGGCTGTTTCTGCCGGAGTATAAGCGATTACAGGTTGTTCTGTGGGTACTGGTTTAACCGGTGGGGAAATCCTAGAAAGTGGCAAGTCCTGTTGTATCACCATGTTATCTTCGCTGAATGCTTTTTTTTCAGGATAAGATTTTGATTTTGTGATAAAAACGATAAAGATTACTGAGCTGCTTAACAGAATTATCAGGCAGACAAAAATGAAAGGCAGGTGTGCTGCTTTAATTTTATGGTGAATGTACTGAGTGTTTTCAAGTAATCTGGCTTGTTCTTTTTTCCGTATTGCAGATGTAATTTTGCCACTGCGAAGCTCTTTGGCTGCACAGTGATGATATTGCATGAGTAGTGTTCTAATTTCTGCAGCCCTGTATTCTTCAGATGATTTCTGAAAATCAACGATTCTGGAACAACTTACTGATAGTGAGGCACTCTGGCACTGCTGATCAATGATCATTAAAATCTGGGAGGCTGTAGGACGCTCCGCTGGGTTCTTTTTGAGGCATTTCTCAACCAGGTCTGCCAACCAGAGCAGCACACAAGAGTTTTTTCTGCGGATATCTTCTGGTTTATTCGATACGATGGCATTAATGATGGAGTGGGGAGTATCTCCGGTAAAAGGTAATTCTCCTGATAAACAGAAATAAAGAAGAACTCCCAGTGAGAAAATATCACAAGCTCCGCTGACCGGTTTGTTGGTTGCTTGCTCAGGAGAGATGAAATAAGGTGATCCGATAAAAGATCCTGTAAGTGTAACCGATTCTGTATCCGCGAGATAGGCAATTCCGAAATCGGTTATACGGATAATTCCATTTTTATTCAACAGTATATTGGCAGGTTTAATGTCCCGATGAATTATTCCGTTTTTGTGAGCACAGATAAGGCCACAGACTATTTGCCGGACAATTGCTATGGTTACCAGATTTGGCAGGGCACCACAAGAGTCCAGTAACTCCTGGAGATTCATTCCATCGATATACTCCATTACCAGGAACGGACGATTGTGATTTTCTCCATAATCATAAATATGGATGATATTATCATGAGAAAGAGTGGCAATAGCTTTGGCTTCGATAGAAAATCTTTTAATGGCATCAGCACGTTGCACCAGATGAGGGTGCATCATTTTTAAGGCTACTTCTCGTCCTAGTAACTTATCTTCAGCCAGAAAAACACTGGCCATACCACCGACACTGATTTTCCTCTTTATTTGATATCGTTGCAGTGGATTATTCTGATTCATTGGGAACTGAATGTTTCCTGGGATAGCAACAGAATCATTAGCCTAAATCGGATGATCCTTTAGTTATGACTGCACCGTATCCCTTTAGTATAACAGGCTCTTCGTTCTGTTCATCCTTCGCAGTAGTGTGTCTGCTGAGGACGGATTGGGTATATCTGAAAGCTGAAATGAGAGCTTTGGAACCTGATAAGCAAAAGGGCGAGTCAAGTCGCTCCAAAAAAACGTCTGCTTTAGTTTTAGATTAAATAATAATATAATCTTTATCAGTGTATTAGTGCTAAAGAGAAACAAAAAAACTCAAAAAAGTTTAATTCTGCAAATCAGCGAATAGAGAAATTCCTAAAAGAGTCATATCCGGAAAAAAGGAGTACTCAAAATCCAGATAATCAGTCAATAAAGGCCAGGCTCCTCCGGTTGCAATTATTCTGAGATTTCCAGATACGATATTTCTATACCGGTCAACAATATTATTAAGTGCACCACCGGCACCAAATAAAACTCCTGCTCTCATACATTCTTCAGTACTATTGCCCGGTAATTTACATGTTTTATTTTCGTTTACTTCAGGGAGCGCATCAGTGCCTTTATGAAGACTTTGAAACTGCATGGCTGGTCCGGGAAGAATTGCTCCGCCTTGATACTGTTCTCCACACAGTAGATCAACGGTCAATGCAGTACCTGCGCTGATCAATACCAGATTCTCACCTTTAAATCTGCTGAATCCATATAGAGCGTTTGCGATCCGGTCTGTACCAAGCATCTCCGGATTTTTATAATTGATTTTAATGGGCAGTTTTTCACTGTAACAGAACTGTTTCACTTCCATTTTATTTTGGATTAACTGTTTTGTCACTTTTTCCAGCTGAGACCGTATTACACTGGAAACAATCACTGTGGAACTGCCGGGAGTATTGCTTTGTTTATGTAGCTCATTTATATATTTGAGAATATACTTTTCTGAATCTTTTGACAATATGTCAATACGGTTGAGACATTTGAATTCTTCCGCATTTATGATCCCGATATGAGTTCTGGTATTCCCAATGTCTATTGACACCCTTATTATATGCCGGGAATTCAACATGGTGACCGTTTTTACCTTTATTTTATTACCAGGTGGATATCCAGGGAAGTTGCACTGTGGGTGAGTGCTCCTGAGGAGATGAAGTCAACTCCTGTATCTGCAACAGATTCGATTGTCGACAGGGTGATATTTCCGCTGGCCTCAGTTTCCACGGGAATATTTCGTTCCCTTACCAGGTGCACACATTTTTTCATGTCCGCTATGCTCATATTGTCAAGCATTATCCGGTCAGGTGAAAAAGAAAGTGCTTCTTCAAATTCCGCAACCGATTGCACTTCAACTTCTATTTTTATATTTAAGTTATCAGCCCGGTACTCCATAGCCTTTCTCAGAGCATTGCTGACACTGCCGCTTCGCTTAACGTGAGTGTCTTTAATGAGAATCATATCAAAAAGCCCGAACCGGTGATTAGATCCTCCTCCGTGCAAAACTGCTTTTTTCTCCAGAATTCTAAGATTAGGTGTGGTCTTTCTGGTGTCCAGCAGTCTGGTTCCGGAATGCTTTATAGCCTTTACATACTGATTAGTCAGAGTGGCAATACCACTGAGCCTTTGAAGAAAATTAAGCGCTACCCGTTCACCCGCCAGAATTGCTTTTACCGGGCCGGAAAGTGTACATATGATAGTCCCTTTTTCCAGCATTTCACCATCCTTTAACAGGACTTCTGTTTTAACCTGCTGGTTTATTCTGGAAAAAAGCGGCTCCAGCAGATATGCTCCGGAGAGAATTCCTGATGCTTTACTTTTAATTATGGCGTCGGCCATATCCTGCTCTGAGAAAATGGCATCGGAGGTGATGTCACCGATTTGCTGTAGATCTTCAAAAAGAGCCTCTTCCAGAATATGATCAATTGTCTGGGTCTGTTGATTGATGTTCATAAAAATCCCCACTGCATTCCTAAATAAATTTCAAAAATCAGATCTTTGTCATCAACTGAATTATTATGATCGCGGTCAATATACAATAATTTTCCACCTGCTTCAAATGCCAATTTTTTCAGCAACGGGCGGGTCATCAGGTTAAAGCCCGATTGCATTGCCCATGAGGAGAAAAAAGTGGAATTAGCTGGAAAGAGCCTGCCATGAAATTGCTGAAAGTAGATCTCACCATATTTGAATAAGGGAACAAGTGTATCATTTATCTTACAACTGAGAAGCAGTGTAAAATCTCCGGAAACCCTGAACGAACTGTCGGAATTATTATCCGTTTGAGAAAGGGCCAGTGTACTTTTGCTTATAAAATCCTGCTTATAATAAACGTCTATATCCAGACCTTTGACCGGATTTGTTTTAAATGTTAAGGCAAATCCGGATGACTTTCTGTGTTTTGACAGGTAGTTGTTCTGCGTGTAAACTGTATCGTTGTATAAGCCGCTTTTATCCTGTTTTACCCTGTAGCGGTTTCCCAGATAAAAGGGACCAAAGTGACTGCTGAGCAGTCTTTTAGTTTCTATAACCAGTGATGCGCCGATGCGCATCTGTTTGATGTCAAAGAGAACCGTTGGGATACGTGCCACAATGCCATCATTTCCATTCTGGAGTTTCTGAGCAAACTCAAAAAGTATATCCATTTTAAAATCGTAGGCAGAGACAATGTTGGTTCCCAAATCAATCTCGTAGATGTGTGAATTCGCCGGATTAAGCAGTGGGTCGAAAATAGAGCTCTGGGTTTCTTCCATCAATGCATAACGGAATTCATCCGGCAAAAAATTTTCTCTGTAAAGATCAAAATCAAAATAGTACCCTGCTCCCAGAGAATAAACCGATGGTGAGTAATTGATATATGCGCCTCCATAAACGGGGTTGGTCAAATTTCCTAGAAAAGCTTTAAAATTCAGATCCTCCAGTATGTTGATCTGACCAGTAATCCCTGGTGAATTGAATATCCGGTTTGGATCCCGATTACTGAAACGATCTACTATTAATCCATATCCCAAAGAATAATCCTCTATTCTTCCTAGAAAAATGAAAGTTGAGTCGGAGAGTTTACCCACAGACAGACACTGGATTTTATCCAGTATCCCCGAGGCAGAAGAAAAACCCGGGTTCATTACGGAAGAGCTGTTCTGGCTAAGCGAAAACTGTAAGGCGAAATTTATCCTTGGAAACTGGATCGATGGTGCCAGAGAAAAATTGCTTTTCAAACCACCGGAATAGATCCCCAAATTGGAGACAAATTTAAGATGACCTTTATGTGAGGAAGCATATAGCGGTCTGGATAATGCTTTATAGAAAGGAAAGGAGTCCTGGTCCAGTAAAACGCTTCCATAAACTCTGTTGGGACTGAAAGTTGACTTGTGAGTTCCGGGATCGCTGATGGTGGAAGGGTTTCTGGACAAACTCTGTGATAAAGCCAGTCTGCTGGCAGAGCCTTGTTCGTCGGTGGGCTCTATTCCGGATATATTGAGTTCATCGGTTATGTATTCTTCGCCAAAAAAGTGTTTCAAAACTGCTGCATGACGGTGAGTAAGATAAAGAGGTGCGGTAGGCTCTTTGTTTGGCAGAATCATGGTGGTTAAGCCGGCCCGTAGAGGAATTCTTTTTTGTTGGGCTATATTTCGTACATACACAGATCCACCAAGTACCTGAAAACCGGTTTCTCCGCTTTTAGCATCGGTTACAATAGATACAGAACCGCTGTCCATCTCTCCTACCGCATTAGCAGAATAGAAACTTATATGACAATTGGAAATCGCTTTGGCAAAAATCCCACCTCCAAACAGGGTTAAATTAACACTGGTAATAATTCCCCGCTTATCCTCTTTGGGAACGATATTAAGAAGCGCTTTGGAGTTAGAACCAAGGATTATCAGGTTATTTTCACCAAATCTGATTCGCATTTTTGTCTGAAAGTAGGTTTCAACAAGATCATTATCAAATAATTTGGACCCTATGGAGATCTTCTCCCACTCCCGTTTCTGAGCGCGTTGAACTTTGGCCGTACCCTCAATGGAGATTACTTCAAAGAAAGGTCCCTGTGCCTGAACTGATGTTATGAATATCAAAAGCAGACTGGAAAGCAGATGTTTAAAGTTCATATATTTTAAGCTGTTTGAAGGCGTTTACAGATATATTCTGAGCTGAAAACCGCTTCAGATTCAAAGATAAAAAACTGCTTTGAGATATTAAACAAGTCATCCAATAGAAAATGATTTCTGAAAAGGTTTCAGGTGTGAAATTATCAGTACAAACTAACAGTCAGTATGAAAATAGCTTCATCTTCCCTTAAACATAATAACACTGCGTAAGGATTTGGGCAATAAGTGCAAAAAAAATCAAAATTTAAACAGGTCGCTTACAGACTGATTGTAGTGCAGGCGGTTAATGGTTGCTGCGAATCTGGAAGCCAGAGAATGGATTTTCACGAATTCAAGTTTGGAAATAAGAGGAATTTGGGGAATCGAGTCGGTTGTATGTAATTGCTGAAGCCCGAATTCCTGATGCAGTTTAATGAGTTTTGGAATGTATTGTTCACTTAATTTGATATGGCTGACTGCGATATAGATCTGCTGGATACCATGAGAGTGGAGCCATCTGGCAGCATTGAATAAAGAGGTTCCGGTAACCGTTTCATCATCGGTGATAATAGCAATCTTTTTATCCTGAAGATTTCCAATTATTCCCAAAAGGTTTGCTTTTTCTTTTCCAGGCCGGAATTTATTAGCAATAGCATAAGGGATATCCATTGCATCGGAGTAATGCACGGTGAATTTTGCTCCACCGGCATCGGTGGAGACAGTTACGACATCGTTAAGCCCCTTGAAACTTTGAAAAATATCAATGAAAAGATCCAGACCACTTAAAGGAACAAGCATCATATAAGGTTCGTAGAAACCGTGTAAGGATAAGGCGTGGGGGTGATAAGTAAGATGAGCATCCGCACCGGCAATTCTTAGCTGGTCGGCAAAGAGGCTGGCAAGCGTAGCTTCACGTTTAAGAAAGCTTGGTTTGTCCTGTCTTGAGTATGGACAATATGGGGTTACTACCGTTATGGTTCGGGCACGGTGAGCACGAAGAGTTCTTATAACTTGCAGGAGTTGTTGAATATTTTCATTAACTGTGTTGGAGGTGACAAATTCATGGACACATTGAAAGACAAATGCATTGGAACCGGCGACATGCTGATCGAGTCTGGGGCAGGTTTCGGTATCGGTAAAGACTCTGGTGATTGGTTTTTCGTGATTTCCCAGAAGTGGAATTTCTTCAAGCTCGCTGCCATTTGCTTTCAGCTTTTTTTCATATTCATTTTTTACAGCCTGTGCATAATCGATCCCTGCATTACAGGCGACAAAAAGGAGCCATCCGTTGGGACCTGAGAGTTGTTTTTTTTTGATAGTGTCAAAATATTCGGGGGTAAAAAAATGGTCCTTTGCTGAATTATTATTCATAGCAAATCCTCAGGCTGAAAATTTTTTCAACTCTTTTTTATGAAGCTTCCACACCACCACTCGTTTTCTGTCTGTTGTCCAAGGAGTTTAAAACCGAAATCACAAGCACTGGTTACGGCCTCATTATTTTCTTTACTTAGAATACCTGACCACACCAGAATTCCTTCTGCTGTGATAAGCTGGCTGATCCTGGAAAGAAGTGGTTCGGATTCTGTCATAATCATGTTCATGACTATCATGTCAAAGGTGCTTGAGTTTTTCAGAGCGGACAATGAGCCGATGAGAAAGTTGATTCTGCCCTTAGCAGAGTTGAGGGTGTGGTTTTCGGCCAGATTCTCCTGACAATCCTTATCTATTTCCACGCCGGTGCAATTTGTTGCACCGCACTGATCTGCAACAAAGCATAAGACTCCGGAGCCAGTTCCAATGTCAAGTACCGATTTACCTGAAAGCCATTCTTTTCTATTGAGAATTTCTCTGGCGGCAAGCCTGGTGGTTTCGTGATGTCCGGTACCAAATGCCATTTTAGGTTCGATTTTTATCCAGACATCTTCTTTTTGCATGGGAGGGGGTAGCCAAAGAGGGGAGACCCAGTAACCAGGGGCCAGTTCCGCAGGTTTCATAGACTCGCGCCATTTTCTGTTCCAGTCCTCATTTTCGATTTGTCTTATAAGAACCGGGGAAAGAGGATTTCTGTTTTTGAGATCTTCAGAGGCGATTTGTGCGGTATTGCGATCAGGGAAATAGATTTTTACCTCCACACCGCTGTCTACAGAATTTTCTTCACAACCCTGCATTCCCAGTGAATACCAGGTGGCGATGGCAATCTCTTTTTGTTCGGGGGATAAGATAGTGCTTACACAGAAACTTGCCATAATCAGGCCTCCTGTTGAACAGAACGGGAGCGACGGATTGCACAAAATTCTCCACACATTGAACAGTGTGAAGAGTCACCCTGTGGAGGAAGGGATTTGCGATAGTTGCGTGCTTTTTCCGGATCAATACATAAAGAAAGCATCCGTTCCCAATCCAGATCGACTTTGGCTTTGGAAATAGCATTGTCCCATTCGATTGCAGAGGGATTTCCCCGGGAGATATCGGCTGCATGAGCTGCGATTCTGGATGCTATTACCCCTTCCCGGACATCCTCAATGGAAGGGAGTCGCAAATGTTCTGCCGGTGTTACATAGCAGAGAAAATCGGCTCCTGCCATTGCAGCAACGGCTCCTCCGATAGCTGCACTTATATGGTCGTAACCGGGGCTGACATCGGTTACCAGAGGTCCCAATACATAGAATGGAGCATTTTCACAGAGACTTTTCTGAATTTGAATATTTGCAGTAACCTGGTGAAGAGGTACATGTCCCGGTCCCTCCACAAAAACTCCTACATTTTTCATTTTTGCTCTTTTTACCAGGTCTCCCAAAATTATAAGTTCTTCAATCTGTACCCGATCGGTGGCATCATGCAAAGCACCCGGTCTGAAACCATCCCCCAGACTCAAAGCTACGTCGTTTTGAGCCAGGATGTCTAAGAGCCGGTCGAATTGTTCATAAAGAGGATTTTCTTTGTTGTTACGATGTATCCATTCCATGATTATGGTACCACCACGGCTTGTGGCTCCGGCAAGTCTGTTAACTTCTTTGAAGCGGGCAACCGTCTGCATATTAATTCCGCAATGCAGGGTAAGAAAATCGACCCCCTGTTCGCAATGTTCGGTTATAATCTCAAAGAGATCATCAGCAGTAGTCTGTAAAACCGATATACCGCGATCACGGGCACGAACTGCCAGCTCGTACAGAGGAACTGTCCCTAAAGCCACCGGGCATTCCTTTATCAGGTCCTGTCGGATTTTTTTGAGGTCCCCGTAAGTTGACAGGTCCATGATTGCATCGGCACCATGGCGTACAGCTACTCTCATTTTTTCCAATTCATCGTTTATTTCTGCATGGGCAGAGGAGGTGCCGATATTGGCATTAATCTTTACCCGAGATGGTGAACCCAGCAACAATGGTTCAATATTACGAATTTTATTTTTCACCAGAACCATTGTTCCGCTGGCCATCGCAGATCTGACTGTTTCTGCAGGTATACCCTCCCGGATGGCAGCCTTTTTTATCTCTTCTGAAATTATTCCTGATTTGGCCTGCTGTACTCTAGTCATAGAATTAGAAACACTCCGTATTCATATGTGAAAGAAAAAAGTAGTTTTCACCCGCTTTGAAGTTGAAAAAGTTCAATTCCGCAACGGGAGCCCTGAAACACTGCTGCTCATTATGAAAAAAGAAGGATGTAGTAATAAGGCTTTTCCGCTTTTATAGCCGTAATCGGAAAAATCTGATCAGAAAGTCATCCCAAAACACCTTCTGTTTCGTTTTCCTGAACAGTGGTTAAAAGGAATAAATATAGAAAATACATCCTCACGACCACTAAGGCTCAAAAAAAGGTGAAAAGAGAGTGGCATAAAAACTGCTTTTTGCAATCTATCTGAAACAGCTTCATCTACAGATCCTGAAAAACTGAGAAACAATAACAGGAAGACTATTCGAAAGTTCATCTATTTCGTAGATAAATTCGACTTATATTTCATTATTTCGTTTTTATGCAGATTGATTGGATCAGCAGACTTGTTTTGAGGGGTGGCAATATGGTATTATTAACGTCTATAAATATAGATAGATTTAAAATTAATAAATAAATAATTTGAATCCCGCAAATTGTATTATCTATTTTCTAAAACTTTAGAAAGTATCCGATGGAGGGACCTAATGAATAAACAACTTACAAAGAAACAGCTGGATTACTTCAAGGAAAAATTACTTTCCGAAAAGCATAAAGTGCTTGAAGAAATGGATGAACTTCAGCAGAGTAATTTAAAACAGTCTATATCTGACTCTGCAGGCGAGATCTCCCGTTACAGTTATCATCTGGGTGATGTAGCCTCACTCTCTTATGGGCGGGAATTTTCCATGGGACTGGCTGAAAGACAGCAGAAATATCTGGAACAGATCGACGACGCTTTGCAAAGGATTGATGATGGCACTTATGGAATCTGTAAAGTGACCGGAGAGCCTATCCCTATCGAGCGTCTGGAAGAAGTTCCTGTGGCCAAATATTCTGTAAAAGGAAAAGAGATTCTTGAGAGACGGAAAAAACAGGGAATCTGAAACTCCTGTTTCCTCCATCCTGTACTTTTGTGGTTCTCTTACGGGGAACCACAACTTTTTTAAGGACTTATTCTCAGCGGGGAGAATGCATTTATTTTTCGTTTTGCGATCGGGCTCTTTACTTTTGCCCTCTTTTGCTATGGCGACACCACTTCGTTTTTTCTCCTGAATGACTCTATTGTCACCAACTGTCCCAGGAGAACTGTTTTTAATTGCAAAGCTTTGCGAACGGTTCTTAAGTCTTCAAAAGACTCTTCCAAATCAATATTGATAGCCCGTTATCTGGATTCTCTGGGTTTTTTCCAGCAGCATTGGGATACTCTCTCAAATGATTCCATCCGAATTTTTCCAGGTCTGAGAAATCAGATAATCTCCGAGTCCATCTCCGGAGCGGATACCTCTGTGCTCTCATTATTTCCTGCGGTTACACTGCCTTACCCTTATGATGCTGGCAGGATAAGGCAGAGGGCTGATCAGTTAAATCGTTTACTGGCAGACAATGGATTTCCTTTTGCCAGTGTGACCATAAATATTAATAACATAAGTGAACAAAACCTTTCCATCGATTATGTAATCTTTACAGATCAGATCTGCCGGTTTGCCTCTCCCATGTTTACCGGGCCTTTTGTGACCAGAAAGAAAATATTACTTAAGGACTACACTCCCGGATATGGTGAGCTGTTCAATATGCAGAGGGTGTTGGATTCTGAAAAACGGTTACTGGGACGTCCCTACATAAAAAATGTGACAGTTTCTACTCCACAGATCGATTCTTCAAATACCTCAGATTCGGTGATGGTTTATGTACCGGTACACATAGAAGACCACTCCGGCCTGGGTCTGGAAGGGGTTGCCGGGTTCACTGCTTCACAAGGAACAAAACCCTCCCTGTACGGAAACCTCAGACTCTCTTTTGTTAATATGTTCCGTTCAGGAGAATCTGCGCTTTTTGAGTATGCAGGAGATAAAAATCGTCAGCAGCTTAACATTGAATTCTCCAAACCCTGGCTGTTCAGTCTTCCTTTGACTCTTGATGGAGCGATGGTGCTTGAAGTGCTCAAGGAGCAGTATGGCTTTTTATCTGCCCAGATGATTTTTTTCAGCGAAATAGGAAACTGGTGGCGCATCGGGGTAGGGGCAAATGTTTCAGAAACCACCCCCAGAACCGATTCAATCGGAGAGCATGGGACTTTTTATGGAGCAGATTTCATTTTAGCCAGAATGCCTGAAAAATCAGGAAAAGGCATATTTTCCAGGGAATTGATTATTAAAAGTGGCAGCGGTGTTGCCCGCAAAACCAAAAACTACTCCCGTACCCGCATTGAATTTCTGGTAGGGACTCATCTTCCTCTGTTTTCCTGGCAGGCTATTCAGTTGAAACTGATCTCAAAACACCTCATCACTCAGGAAAAGAACCTGATTGCAGCAGAGATATTCAGAGCCGGAGGATATAATTCCATCCGGGGATACTCAGATAATGAATTTGCATTCAGAACTTTGATGTATGGGCAGTTAGAGTATCTGATGTATTTCACCAAGGCTGGGGCTGTATATATTTTTAGCGATGGCGGGATAGGATTTAAGCAGAAAATTGAGCTTAACGGTAACTACAGTTCAATGCTTGGTTATGGAGTAGGAATCCGCTTACCTTCCAGAATCGGAATAATGACCATGGAATGGGCTAGAAATTTTAGAGACCAGAGGAATATGGGGCGTATCCATATTCGTTTTCAGAATGAACTGGCATTAAATTCCGGCAAAATCTTATCTAAATTTTAATGGTGGACCAGGTGCATAAACCGTTTCTTGCTTTTATTTTGATTATCTTGTTTTCTGCTTCAGGATCGGTTTTTTCGGATTGTCCTGATATCGATTCCACCTGGCAGAGCCTGGATATCTCCTCAAAATTAAAGTTCCTTCTTGAAAACAGTAATCAGGTTGATTCCAGTTGCTTTATCTCTGTTCTGGAGCCATTGATAGCCAGAAGCAGAAAGAGTCATCAGGACAGTCTGGTATTATTTGTAAAAAAATGGGGTAGAGATCATTATACCAGTACCCATTCACTTTTCCTCAGTTATCATTCGAATTTGATTTACTCCAGAAAACCGGTCTGGAGCCTAATATTTGCAGACTGGCAGAGAGATAACCAGACACTTTATAATGAAATTGACAGTCTGGTTAACAGGGGAATGCACGCCACAGCAGACACGTTGCTTGACATTTTTGATGCTGAGGGGAAACTTGATGCGCAGGATTTGCTAAAATGGGCAAAGATAAAAAGCCTTACAGGAGATTACAGCAGAATTGCCGGGCTTTATTGCAGGGCGATTGGAAAGGAGCCTGGATTCAGCGGATTTGCTTTTCATCAATTGGGCAGGGAACTTGGGGATTCAGAGTTGTCTGTAGCAGAAAAAGTGCTGGAACAATTTTTAAAATGCATTATAGACTCTCCCGGTTCTGACACTCTTTCCATTTACTCCTGGCTGGCTGACATCTATTCGAAACTCGAACTTTACAAGCAAGAGCTGGATGTGTTCCAAGCAATGGAGGCTGCCGGAGGTTCGATTTCATCCAGAACTCTGGATGCAGCACGCAAAAGATATTCTCTTCACAAATATAGGGAAGCGATTGAGGCAGCCAGAATGAGTTACCAGAGTACCGACCGTGCTTCAATAAGGACTATGGCCGCTACCATTGCCTATCAGTCATTTGTAAAAACAGGCGATAATTATTCTGCTGCAAAATGGCTTGCCCGTATCGGGCTGGATTCGGATAAAAGCAGAATAGAAGCCATTACTTTCTATCAAAACAGCGGCGATTTTTCCGCTGCCTCCCGGTTGATTGATTCTTTATCCACATCTGTGGCCCGGGATTCGCTTGTTATCCGCCAGTTTATATTAAAGGGGGAGATTCAGTCTACGTTAAACTTTTTTGCGAAACCGGAGCTACCTATTCATAAAAATAAAGAATCTGCTTCTATGTGGAAGGCCAGAATGTTGCTTTTCAGTAGCAAGATCGATGAATTTTCTGCTTTTCTGGATACCCTGGAGATCGCACCGTTTTGGCAATCTGCAGGGGAGTTGATTTCATATCAGTTCTGGCTGCAACAGTTTGGAAATTCTTCTGAAGCACTTGCAGTATGGGCAAGCATTGAATTTAATTTGTATCGTGGATCGTTTCACAAGATATCTCAATCACTTAGCGTTAATCGTATTGAGTTTCAGCAAAGGCAGAAGCTGGCTTTGTATGTCGCCAAATCCTACATAAAAAGAGGGCAGTATAATGAGGCTTTGGTACTTTTGAATACAGATCCGGTAACAGAAGTTACACCCGAATATCTTTATTGCAAGGCAGAAGCACTTTTTCATTGTGGAAAAGTTGACAGCGCCAGGGCTATTTTTAACAGAATAATGATGGAACACCCGGCAGACCTGTTTTCAGATAAAGCAAGAGCCTTTGTCAATTTGAGGTTTTAGAATAAGGAATTTAAGAATTTGAGGTTTTTGAAATTTGAAATTGAGGATTTAAGGATTTAAAGATTGAGATCTCACATCCTGAATCTTTTATCTTTAAATCAAAAATCTGATATCTGATATCTAATATGATCCAAGAGGTTTGTGTTAAATAATTTCAGAAAGAGCACTTATGAGTATCCGCTGGCTAAGGAATTTGATAATTGATGGAGAAAAAAGTACCATCGAAATTCAGATTGGTAATAAACGGATTGGTGATAAATGTTATACCAGAATAAACGATGAAGTTGAGTGCTGGTTTGAGAACATTTATGATTCAAGAAATGATATCATTGCTCAAGGTCTGGATATTCTCAAGAAAAGGTTAGAATCAAAAAATGTCACCTACCCTGACGGAAGGTTATATGACTGGCAATAAGCAATCCAGAAAAAGTAAAAAATATGTGGTAATCCATGGCCATTTCTATCAGCCTCCCCGAGAAAATCCCTGGATAAATCTTATTGAGCGGCAGCCTTCCGCCGCTCCTCATCATGACTGGAATGAGCGGATTTACGACCAGTGTTACAGGCCCAATGCCTATTCGAGGCTTCTGGATGGTAATGGGATGATCGTGGATATTTATAATAATTATCTCAATATGAGCTATAATTTTGGTCCCACACTTTTTTCATGGCTGGAAAAGCATCACCCTCTGACCGCCAAACGGATAATAAGTGATGACCAGGAGAGTTGTGCAAGACTTGAAGGACATGGAAATGCTATAGCTCAGGTTTTCAATCATATAATAATGCCTCTCTCCTCAAAGCGTGATCAGTTAACTCAGATTCGTTGGGCCAAGACTTTCTTTAAAAGTCGCTTTGGCAGAGAGCCTGAAGGGATTTGGCTGGGAGAGGCTGCTATAAACGCGGTTACTGTTCAATGTCTGATTGAAGAAAAGATAAAATTTGTGATACTTGCACCCAGCCAGGTCGAAAGTTTTCGATCCATGGAAGGTAATGGGCAGTGGATTTCTACCGCCCAACATGGAATTGATACCAGGATGACTTACCGGATCTATACAAATGAGCGAAACCCCAAATCGTATCTGGATGCGTTCTTTTTTGATGATGGTTTATCCAGAGAGATCAGCTTCGGTCAGCTTCTCACAGATGCTCACATTCTGGGTAACCGCATAAGGTCCTGCTTTACCGAAAATTCTCAGAGTGACCAGCTGGTCACCATCGCTACTGATGGGGAGACCTTTGGCCATCATAAGCCGTTTGGAGACATGTGTCTTGCCTATTTTTTCAAAAACGTGGCAGCTGAACTGGATATAATTCCAGTGAATTTCGGTTTCTTTCTGGCGAAAAATCCTCCCCGTTACGAAGTAATACTGAAAAATGCAAACGGGGAGGGAACTGCCTGGAGCTGTGCACATGGAGTTGGACGCTGGGCAAGGGATTGCGGGTGCAAAACTGGTGGAGAAAGTTCCTGGAAACAGTTATGGCGTGCTCCATTACGCAATGCACTGGAAAAATTACAGAAAAAAATTGATACCGAATTTGAGTTGACATTTGCCAGCTACAATGTAGACCCCTGGGTGATAAGGGATAAATATATTGCCTTTGAAAATTGCTCATGGAAAAGATTTAAATGGTTTCTGGAGAGACAATGTGGGATCTGCTCCTCAGATAAAGAGCTGGTTCTAAGTTTTAAACGGGCTCTGGAAGCGCAGAAATATTCCCTCTTTTCATTCACTTCCTGCGGATGGTTTTTCTCTGATATAAGCGGAATAGAAACGGTACAGAATTTGGCCTACGCCTGCAGGGCATTGCAACTGGGCATCCCTCAGTCAAAACGTAAACAGGTATTAGATGATTTCCTCAAGGATCTGGAAAGTGCAAAAAGCAATCTGCCCAACACAAATGGCCGTACTCTTATTGAGCAGCAAATTATGCCTTTCTTTGAGCATGAAATGATTCTGGCTTTTACGGCATCTATACTTAAGTCTCTGGGAATACAAAAGTTACCTTCATTTGATATCTATGACTATTCTGTTAAACTGCAGCAGATCCTGACATCTCAGTCCGATTCGCCTGTATATAATGGGTATATGGTTCAGTTAGAAAATGAGAGTTCGGGTGAAACCGGCTCTTTTGCGGTACTGATTGCGTTGCGGAAGAATTCAGACATCACTGGCTGGGTTGTTCCAGGTAATGAATACAATCAAAACTTTTTAGAACAACCGGAAACCTGGATGGGACATAGCAGAACGAAGGTTTTCAGTCTGGTGGACATTTTCCAGACATCTCAGCAGGAGATAACCAGCCACTTTCTTCATAAGATCTCCAGAGATACTAATCAGCGCTTTGGTATCTGGAGAAGAAAACACCTCAGAGAACTGGACATACTCTCCAGGCTCAACCAACCTCTTCCGTTGTATTGTACAGCGCCGCTTTCCTTCGTATTTCAGGATCAGTGGGACTGTACTATTAAAAAGATGGCTACTCCCGGATATGAGGATGAACTGTTTTCAGAACTGTTGGAAATGTACAGAACGATGAATCGTTTTCAGATCAACATTGATCTGAGTCACGGTGCTATAGTGCTGGAAAAAATCCTTATAGATGAGCTTGAGACTCTTCAGGAGAACCTCTCTGTCCAGAAATGTGACCGTATCCGTTATTTGCTTAATCTTGTAGACCGGTTCAGTATTCCGGTATCCAAGCATAAACTGGAAGATATGTTTCATCCTCTGCTTAGTACCAAAGTGCAGGAGCTGTATGAAAAATTAAACATGGGCCATACTCATAAAAATGATGAGGATGAAACCAGGGATATGTTTCTTAAACTGATCAATTTTGCAAGGAGAATGAATTTTAATACCGATAAATTTCATTTCAGCTGAGCCGTAGTTTTTAACGCAACGACAACTTTAATTTATTGGATTGCTTTCGTTGCCAACCTGAGATATATTTAGAGTATATTACTTGTCGCATGAAAATAAACACATACTTTGAGGTTTAATAAATGACTGAGGGCTTACTGTTTTTTTATTTAATCCAGGTTTTTATTCTGCTTCTGGGGATCTCAGTGGGCCATAGTGTGCTCCTTTTAAAGCTCCGACATGAAGAGAACCGGAAAAAAGAACTGGAATTAGCGCTTTTGGAGAAGCGGGCTGATATTTTGCAGCAGGGTAAAAAGATTGCTCATGATCTGGAAGAAGTTCTTTATAAAGCTAAAGTTCAGCAGGAAATCGATGATATTATCAGGAAAAATGGTAATTCCTGATTTTGTAGATTTGCTTCAATCCCGACACACTCGTAAAACTCAAATTCGGCTTTTTAACCCTTTTGGTGCTGGTTAGGATTTTTAATTGCAATTTTCTGTTTATAAACCCGAACTCTCCGGAAAACAGGAATATTAAAAAAAAATAAAAAAAGTGTTGACATCATTTTTAGAATTCATTATTATTTGATCTGCATTTACAGTAACATACCGCCCTGGGAGCGGAAGGAGGTGATAGCCAGTGATACTCGATGAACAATTTGACGCTGATGAGATTCTGCGCGATGTAGACGAAAGGTATGTCGATGATGAATCTGACATTGAGGATGACATGCGAGAGCTGAATTTTGGCAACATTCATGATGAGAATGCTAATTTCAGTGACATGGCTAGCGATCTGGATAGTGCAGATGATCTCTGGGAATAATTAACAGAAGATGAGTTTGGCTGCCCATTTCCGGTTGCCTATTTCCAGGGCGGACAGCGTTGTTCGCCTTTTTATTTAAATCTCCGGACCCGATTTTCAATGAGCAACCATACTGTTTATTTCATTTCTGATGCACATTTCGGAATCCCGGTCGAAGGCGGGGAAAATCGGGAAAAACATTTCAATGACTTTCTGCAGAAAGCTCCACAGGATCTTACCGATCTCTTCATCATCGGAGATCTTTTTGACTTCTGGATAGAATACCGCTACGTTATCCGTTCCGATTACTTTCCGGTCCTCTTCACTCTGAAGAAACTGATCGATCGTGGTGTAAATGTCCATTATCTGGCAGGAAACCATGACTTTGCACTGGGTCCCTTTCTAAAGGAAAATATCGGTGTAAATATTTACCACAATTCGCTGGAAGTTCAGATCCAGGGAAAAAAAGTGTATCTGTTTCATGGTGACGGACTGATAAAAAGGGATGTCGGTTACAGGGTGCTCAAAAAGATCCTTCGCAACCCCTTCAACCAGCGACTTTATAAACTGATGCATCCGGACTGGGGGGTAACCATAGGTTCCTTTTTCTCCGGATCAAGTAGAAAATACCTCCGCAAATTTCTCTCCCAATCCATTATCCACGAATACAGAGAACACGCCAGGAAGTACCTGGAAGCCGGAAATGATCTGGTGGTATTCGCGCATACTCATCATGGAGAATTATGCCGGTTCGATTCCGGGATCTACCTTAATACCGGTTCCTGGCTGATTAATTATAATTATGCATCTATGATAGATGGTGAAGTTGCCCTGCATCAATACAACCCCAAAAAAGAATTTTAGGTTTCAGGTTTTAGATTTGAGATTTAGGGATAGGCTTTATCTCCCTTATGTATATTGGTTTTTATGAAAAGAAAACGGTTACAAGCTCCCCATGATCGTTTTTTCAAGGCAATGTTCAGTAAAATAGCAGTAGTATCCAGTTTTGTGCATACTTACCTCTACTCAAACAGGAAGATAGATATTGATTTTATTACTTCTGTAATGATAAAAAACGACAATGTTGATGGGTTTCTGAATGAATTCCGCTCAGATATTGTTTACAGACTCTTTGAAAAAACAAAATCCCATTTCATATATCTTCTCTTTGAGCACAAAAGCACTCCGGATAAGAGAACTGTAATTCAACTAAAACGTTACTTAAATACCCTTGAAAATGATATACCTGTATTTGAAAAATATGAAGGCCCGATACTGATCGTGATTTATCATGGCAGGAGGAAATGGAACATTTCTCTGTCACTGGATCTGGATCAGGCGAATCCTATTTTTCATAAACATGTTTCAAGACTTGAATATCTCCTTTTTGATTTTTATCACACTCCTGATGACAGGATCATTGGATCCCCGCAGCTTCGCTTGACACTTATGGCGCTTAAATATGTAAAGACCAGGTCAATAATAAAGAAGATTGACTCCATTCTCGTAATCTTAAAAGAGATGATAAATGAGGTGGATGTCGGGGAATATGTTGAAGAGCTATCACTTTATATCGATTCAGCTGCACCTTTAGATTTAAAAGAAAGTGTCTTGGAAAAGATTAAAACAGTTATTATCACCGGAGAGAATAAAATGTCTTCAATTAAGGAATATTTCAAAGAGGAAGGTCGCAAAGAAGGGATAGAACAAGGGATAAAACAGGGACTTAAACAAGGAATTGAACAAGGAATTGAACAAGGAATTGAACAAATAGCTGTTAATATGTTAAAAAATGGTGAATCTGAGGAAAAGGTCGCTTTCTATTCTGGCTTGTCCATGGAAAAAATTGCATCGCTTCGAATGCTTTTAATGAAAAACAGATAAATACTGAATTCAAGATCGATTTGAGGTTTTAATTATGGAACCCGAGATTTCTAACCTGCTTTAAAATGAGGTTGCAATGCATCATAAGTATCTTCGATTGCCTGGGAAATTACCTTGGTATTACCGATTACCGGCATGAAATTGCTGTCTCCATTCCAGCGTGGGACTATGTGCATGTGAATATGCTGATCTATTCCAGCTCCACTTACCCTGCCCAGATTCATTCCAATATTAAACCCTTCGGGACAAAAACTCTTTGAAAGCACTTTTTTGCTCAGGCAGACAAGAGACCAGAGCTCAGATACGCTTTGCTGGTCTAATGAAAGAATATCTGAAGTATGCTGGTAGGGAACTACCATCAGGTGACCGTTATTGTAAGGGAAAAGGTTCATCATTACAAAGCAGCTGGTACCTCTATACAGGATAAGATTTTTGCGATCATCAGTTTCCGCTGGCTTATTACAAAAGATGCAGCCTTCATCTTTTTTGTCTACATTTTGTATGTACTGCATCCGCCAGGGTGCCCATAAACGATCCATAATGTGAACTCTCCCTCATGATTTTCTTAATGATTGCCTTTAAAACCTACAAAATACATTGCAGCATCCACTTTGTGGGCTGCAAATATTCACAGGGCACCATGAGGCAATTAAAAGGAAAAACTTATTCCGGTGTTGAGAAGAAAGCCAAATCCGTCCAGATCGGTATGCTTGTCTACATTGTCAAATGGAATCATGAGTTTTCCATCAAGGTAAAACCCGATTGGTATTACCGGTAGCTTAACCATTGTCCCGGCAACGATATGGCAACCCCAGTGTGGAATCATCAGGCTGCTGGTGATCTTTTTCATAATCTTTTTGGTTAGCTGATCGTTCTGGAAAACATCTCCTGACAACATACTTAGCGGTTTAACCCCTTCAATCGCTTCACCAAGTGCTTCTTCTATGAGTTCTTTGCTCATAATGGGGGTCGCAAAATGAAGGCTTGGACCTGCGCCAGCATAAATCTTTAGCACTTTTGCAGGAGCTTCGAACAGGTTTTTCCTTATGGTGAGATCAAAATGAAGCTTCATGAACGGAGTGTTTTTCAACCCCAGAAATTCCATATCGAACTGCTTGAGTGTGAGCGGAAGTGTATCGTAGACTACATCGAAAAGACTGTCCGGGTGATGTGTAGTGTTGGGATTCACATTCTGGCGATAAGACATGGAAACTGGGTAGATAAGTGAACTCTTATATTCCCAGACTCCGAAATTAGTGGAAATCTCTATGGCATCCAACACTGGTATGACGTCGATAAAAAGTTTTGCACCTATATTGAAGGGCTTTTTGTCCCAGCTGTTCAGATCCATATAGATCGGCAAGCTGGAACCGCTTATTTGGCTCAGTATTTCAGGTCTGGACCCGGAAATTGAGGTTGTGTCAATAAACAGATCCCCAAATGAAAGCTGTTTTCTGGTAACATCATCCATATCTAAAGAAAAATCGTTTCCCCAGTGAAATCCAAATCCAACAATGGCAAATGCCTGGATTGGAAGAATAATGAAAAGAGCAGTAACAGGCAGTAGTGTTCGCAAGATGGACATAAGCTCTCCCGGGTGTAGGTCCTTTGATTGGTGGTTAAAACCAGGTTTTACCTGAAATGAACGGCTCTTGCGGTACGCGAGACCGGCTTCATTTTTTTCAGGATATATTAATTATACAAAATCGTAACTGCAGTTATCTGCATTTTTTAATAATATTCCTGGAAACCGGTTAATTTTTAAAAAGAATGGGTGTTTTGAATCACGGGGCAACGTTGATTTTGAACATGCAATTGGCAGTTATTTGAATGTTATGGGAATGTCGGTGATGATGCAAATTGTATTATGTCAATTGGTGTTTTTTGAAAATGAAGAGATGTTTTGAATTACAGATCAACCTGGATTATGAACATGCAATTGATAATTGTTTGATTATAGTGGAAATATCGGTAATGATGAATTTGCATATGTGAATATGGCGATTATTGTTGCAATTTTAAACGCGCAGGGAAGGAATCCCTGTGCTATAGGAAAGAAATCCTTTCAGGCTAGGGAAATAAGAAAGGAGAAGGAGTTTTATCCCTGTGCGACCTAGCTTATTTCCACCTTTTGGCCTTTGGAAATTTCCATGATGGCGGCTCCGTTTCCACCCCGGACTGCGATTTCCATAAAACCGGTCGACCCCGGATAACACAATTTTTCCAGATGATTTACATCCTGGTATTGTGTCTTTACAGTAATTTTGTAATTGTCATTTAATTTGCAGGTGAAACAGGGTTCCTTCAATGATTGAAGATGGGAAAACCAGATATTGGTCAGAGCATTGCCGAAGCTGTCGATGTAAATAATTTCGCCTGTGATTCTGTGTGCATCAATTTGTGGTTCGGGAAATGGTATCTCAATGATACCCGATATTTGGGGGCCCAGTTTCTCAGGTTCGATTCCTCTGGAGACATGAGCTGCGGCAGCTCCGAATGTGTCCCGTGCCTGGAAGGTGGAGCTCGGATGCATTCTGGTGTAGGCTTTGTTCTCTATGCACCATAACTGATGTTTCTCTTTATGGAGAACCCAGGAAAGTACTCCGTTATCAGGTCCTGTGAAAGTGTAGCTATTAGTGCGGGCGACAATCGACCTGCATTCTATTTCGGTTGAAATACCTACAGCCACACAGAACACAGTACCCGCTGGAAAGCTGGTGTAAGAAGCCAGAAGGTTAAAAGCTGCGGCATGGATGTCACCCGGGGGGATCTGGTGATTGATATCGATTATGGTGGACTCTGGGGCTATTGAGTAAAGGACACCTTTTAGTTCACCGACAAACCAGTCTTTGATTCCAAAATCGCTGATAAGAGCAATAAGTGACATAAAATAAGCCTTTGCTCCGGGTTTACAATGTGCTGGGTTAATTGACAGAGAAAAGAAGGGGAGCCATTTCTGGCTCCGCCAGTTTTAAAGAGATGAGATTTTTTCCAGAATATTGTTGATTCTTCTGGAGTAGGCCAGAGGATCGGGTACCATTTGACCTTCGGCAATAAGAGCCTGTTCAAAGAGAAGTTTTGCCCATTCCTCCAGTTCAGGATCTTTTGCATCCTTTTCATATCTGGAATTCATGTTTTGCAGTATCGGATGTTCTGCGTTTATTTCCAGGATGCGTTTTGATTGGGGCACTTCCTGACCCATGGCTTTCATGAGTTTTTCCATGTGTGCGCCCATGGCGTTTTCATCAGCAACAAGGCAGGCGGGACTGTCTTTGAGGCGGGTGGTGATTCTGACCTCTTTGACCGAATCAGAGAGAATGTTTTTAATCCGTTCAGAGAGCTTTTTAAATTTGGATTCTGCTTTTTTCTTTGCAGATTGCTCTTCTTTGTCTAATTCTCCCAAATCAAGGTCGCCCTGAGTTACCGATTTGAGCTGTTTACCTTCGAAATTATAGATATCCTGGATTATGAATTCGTCGATAGGATCTACCAGGTAAAGAACCTCTATGCTTTTAGCCTTGAATATTTCCAGATGAGGGCTTTTCTCCACGATCTCCCGGTTATCGCCTGTGATGTAGTAGATCTCTTTCTGATCGGGCCGCATTCTTTCGACATAGGTCTTTAAGGAGACCAGATCGTCTTTTGATGTTCCCATGGAGGATTGGAAGCGGACGATTTCCAGAAGTTTATCTTTGTTTTCGTAGTCGATGTGCAGACCTTCTTTGAGAACCGGTCCGAATTCGTTCCAGAAAGACTTGTAATTTTCCGGCTCGTTTTCTGCCATCTCTTTTAATTTGCCAAGCACTTTACCGACTATGGCTTTTCTGATCCGGTCGATTATCGGATTTTTCTGAAGTATTTCGCGGGATACGTTTAAGGGGAGGTCTTCAGAGTCTACGATACCGCGCACAAAACGCAGATAATCCGGAAGCAGCTCTTTGCAATTGTCCATGATGAAAACCCGTTTGACATAGAGTTTTACTCCATGTTTGCGTTCATAGGAGAAAAGGTCAAAGGGTGCTTTTTCCGGGATAAAGAGCATCGATGAGTACTCCATGATACCTTCTGCCCGGTTGTGAAGAATTGCCAGAGGTTTACCGAATCCGCCCAGCACCTGTTGATAGAACTCCTCATACTGTTCCTGGGTGATTTCGGATGGGGCGCGTCGCCAGAGAGGTTTTGTCTGATTGACCACCTCATCTTTACCTTTATCATCAGGAAGATAGATGGGGAAGGCGATAAAGTCGGAGTATTTCTTTATAAGAGAGCGAACCTGCCAGTTCTCCAGATAGTTTTGTTCATCTTCTTTGAGGTAGATGGTAATTTCTGTGCCATGATTTTCTTTGCTGGCTTCAGAGATGGTGAATTCGCTTTCACCTGAGGATTCCCATTGAACTGCAGGATCGGATGTGCCAGCTCTTTTGGTGATCAGTTTAACGCTGCTGGCGACCATGAATACGGAGTAGAAACCTACGCCAAATTGTCCGATCAGGTTGGAATCTGCTTTCTGATCGCCGGTCATTTTTTCCAGGAAGGCTTTAGAGCCGCTTCGGGCGATAGTTCCGATATTTTCGATGACTTCCTGGCGGTTCATACCGATACCGTTGTCGCTGATGGTTATAGTTTTAGCGGTTTTATCCAGTTTGATATGTATGGCCAGATCGGATTCGTTGAATTTGATCTCCGGGTTGGTGAGGGCTTCGAAGCGAAGTTTATCCAGCGCATCGGAAGCGTTGGAGATAAGTTCACGCAGGAATACTTCTTTATGGCTGTAAAGCGCATGGATCATCAGATGAAGCAGTTGTTTGGCTTCAGTTTGAAATTCCATATGCTGGGGGGTAGCGGCAGTGGTTTCTGTCATATAATACCTCCTGTTTTGTGGTATGTTTGACGTATATAATTGGGTTTTTAGTTTTTGAATAATTTGGTAATCGCTAAAAATAACATTTGGTTGGAGAAATTTGAAGAGTGATCGGAGAGGGGAAAAAAAGGAATACTAAAAGGTAGATCTGAACGTAATTGTTGTTTGCCCTACCACGGATATTATTTTCACTTAAGGGGTTAAATTTTTAATGAACAAGTATTTGGCAGGTGTTATACTAATAGGTGTTATGATGCAGAGTGCGCTGGCTCAGGAAATTCCATTGCCACAGGATCTGGTTTCGGTGCCGGAGAGCAGTTCTACGTTAATGGGTATGGTTAGGGCGGGGATAATGTCTGGGGTGGTGCCTGGAGCAGCACAGCTGATACAAAAGCGTTACTTTATGGCTGGTACATTTCTTGCGTTTGAAGCGGTTAGTGGTTCAGTTGCCTATCACTATTACCAGAAAAACCACGAATTGCTGGATTTGGCCCGAAATTACAGAATAGAAGCTCTGGCTGATTCGGGTAGAGACAGTGCATTTTCTTTTGAGGAGTCATTTTTAGCGCAACAGGATGCCCGATTAGCAAAATACAGGATGTATAATGCTATTACGCTGACTGTGGGGGGGTATTTATTTAACATTCTGGATGCAATCGACGGCAGCATAGTGGATAAGCCTAAAAGCAGAAACCCGGCGGTGGCGGGGTGGCTGGCGGCTATTCCCGGGGCGGGGTTGGGCCAGATTTACAATAGGAAGTTCTCCAAAGCCGGTCTTTTTATTATGGGTCAGCTTACTCTGGGAGCTTTGGCCTTTAACAATCACCGGCTGATGCAACATGCGGAAAGTGAGAATGCGCGTTTACTGAGATTGCGGGATCAGTCCGATATCGGTGCTGAGCTTTATAGTTCATACAATCGCGAATGGGATTTCCTGCGTAATTCAGCGTTCCGTAAGAGAAACACTTATTTGTGGTATTCACTTATATTGTACTTTGTTAATATTTTCGATGCAGTCGTGGATGCGCATTTAAGTGATTATGGCCAGAAGATGAGAGTGTACCCTGATCTTTCTTTGCAAAGCGGTGGTGCCCAGTTGAACTTGAATGTAAATTTCTGAACCGGGTTGATAATATTGAAGGATGGTGAAGTATGACAGTGACTCTTAAAGACATTGCAGAGCGAGCAGGGGTGACCTCCGCGACTGTTTCCATGGTGATTAACAACAAACCAAACATTTCTGATGCTACCCGCAAGAAAGTTCTTAAGATTGCCAAAGAGCTTAATTATTATCCTAATGTTATTGCCCGGGGATTAGCTACCAAGAAATCAAACTCCATAGGGGTTATTGTTCCCAATCTGGCATCTTCGTTTGTGGTGAGAGTACTTCAGGGGATTAAGTCCACCAATCGCGATATCGAATATACGGTTCAGCTTTTTGATACAGTGGGGCAGAAGGAGAATGAGTCGCAGCTTTTTCAGCGCTTAGCCAGGGAGAGGCGAATTGACGGGGTCATCCTTATAAGTTCCACTGTTACCGATGAGGAGCTTAATATTTTCCGGGAGGAGAGTGTTCCCAGTATTATTGTGGCCCGCAGATGTGAAAATCTGGATTCTGTTTATGTCAATAATGAGCAGGGTGCTTTCGATGCTACCGATTATCTTATAGGTAAAGGACACCGGTCCATCGCCTGTATAACCAGTTACAAGCATGGTGCGGCTACCGAGGATCGTCTTCAGGGTTACAAAAACGCTCTTCGGCATCATAATATAGAGTTTCGCCCGGAGCTGGTCTTTACTGTTGAAGATGATGTGATGAATTACGGGATAGAGGTGTTTGATAAGCTTATCTCTATAGAGCCTTCGGTTACTGCGGTGTTTGTGCCCGCGGGTGACATGGTGGCGATTGGTATTATAAAGGAGGCAAAGCATCGGGGGATAAAGGTGCCTTCTGAGTTGGCGGTGGTGGGGTATGATGATATTCCGGCGGCAGAGGTGATTGAGCCGGCGCTTACCACTGTTCGTCAGCCCAAGCTGGAGATGGGGGATTATGCTATAAATATGATTGTGGATAAGATTGAGGGAAGGGAATCCGGGATAAAGCACAAGGAGCTTCCGACCAAGATAATTATCCGCGAATCTGCCTGAAAAAGTGGTCTTTAGGGGTCTGAAAATTAAATAAGCGGCCCCGTTTACCGTATTATATATTGATGACGGGTTTTAAAGGCGGTTTAAAAACCACCGCGATCTTTGATTTTAAAGACATCCTGAAGCACATTCGGATCAGAAATTTCTGGTTTTTTATTTTAAAAGGATCACAATTTTCTGATTTCAGAGGTTCTGGTTGATTTATAAGGGAAATTTCATGAATCGGATAAATCCTGATCGCATTTGGATTAATTTACATATAGATTTCTTTTCTTATAATCAAAAATCTATAATCTGGAATTAATCCCGATTAGATATTGATTAATTTAGCATATAGATTTTTTCTCTTAAATCAAAAATCTATAATCCGAAAATAAATCCCGATCAGATATTGATTAATTTAGCATATAGATTCTTTTTTTTTAAATCAAAAATCTATAATCCGGAATTAATCCCGATCACATATTGATTGAATTTACATATAGATTCTTTCTCTTAAATCAAAAATCTATAATCCGGAATTAACCCTGATCACATATTGATCAAATTTACATATAGATTCTTTCTCTTAAATCAAAAATCTATAATCCGGAATTAACCCTGATCACATATTGATCAAATTTACATATAGATTCTTTCTCTTTAAATCTAAAATCTCAAATCCGAAATCTCAAATTCTTTTCGGGGGTGTACTGGCTTTCGACGGGGAACAGGAGATATTGGGTTGCATGTCGAGGATATCGGTTGGCCTCGTAAATCATCCGATAAACTTATAATTGCCGAAGATTATTCTTTCGCAATGGCTGCCTAATTAAAGGTGGCGACCTGGTCAGGGATCGCGCTTATTTTTGACCGGGCAAATTAAGGCGCTGGTTTGGCAGAGGGTATCGGCTGTCAGGCGAGATTACGATACTGGCCTTTTGGTTAGCGTGTTCTTCCGCGCATCAGAGGGTGAGATTTAAAAAGAAGAACTAAACATGTAGTGGCCCGTATTGATGGTTTTTCGGACAGGGGTTCAACTCCCCTCACCTCCATTTAAGTTTTAAGGCACTTCTCCGCAAGTGCCTTTTTTATATCAAAAACCGCGAAATTCCCACTAAAAACCGCATTTTTCTTTCATTTTTCGCAATTGCTGCAGCAAGAATCTATATTCATATTTCAGGGTATTTTCCTATGTTTTTGGTAGCTTTCTAAAAGTTTTGCTGTAGTTTTGCTGCATAAATTCTGTGTCTGAAAGGATGGAAAAAAGAGTATGGCAACCAGATTTCAGCGGGGGGCAACCTGGTATATAAGATACAAAGGTGCCGATGGGAAATGGAAGAATTATTCCTGTGGGAAGCAGGCAACCGCAAATGATGCCGAAATTGTCCGGAAAAAATTTGATGCAGAGGAGTTAAACCGAAAGCATGATATCTGTGTCCGGATCCTGGATACAAACATCATCGAGCAGCTTAAAGAATACCGGAAAACCGAAATTCCTAAAAGCCGGACCGGAGTCCTGAAGAGTGCCAAATCTACCCAGCGATATCAGGCAATAGTCGATAACTTCATTCACTTCCTGGAAGATATTAATAAAAGAAAGTATTCAGAAATAAAAGAGCAGGACGTTCAAAAATTCTTTGATTATCTGGTAATAGATAAAAAGAGATCCACTTCCACACTTTCCAAACACCGGGAAGTACTTATAAAGTTTTATGACTGGTCGATTGAAAAGTTCTACTGCACAAATAATCCTGTAAAAGTAATCCAGACATTTAAGCGCAAAAAAAGCATTCCCAGGTATTTCTCGGAAGCCGAACTTCAGAAAATTTTCGATGCAGCCAAAGGCCAGTATAAAAACATCTTTAAATTTCTTTATCTTACCGGGCTTCGAGCCGGTGAATTGGGAAATCTGAAATGGACTGATTATATCGAATCAGAAGGGCATATTGTGATCCGGGTCCTGGAGGGGAATAAGACAAAGAGGGAAGAGATCGTACCGCTTAATAAAGATGCTGTGGCGATCCTGGAAGCACAGAAGGAGCTTCGGCGTTCTCCGGATTCTCATATATATGTTTTCACCAATGAATCTGGAAAAAAGCTCGATGATGCAAATCTGTATAGGAATTTAGGGACAATACTTAAGAATGAGAAGATTACCGATGCAAAGGTCCATACTTTCAGGCATACATGTGCATCTCATCTGGTGATTAAGGGTGTTTCTTTATATATAGTAAAAGAAATCTTAAGGCATGCATCAATAAAAGAAACAGAAATCTATGCACATTTGAGTAAAGAGGCAATTAGTACGGCTATTCAGATGCTTAGAATATAAATATACTAATCTTTTTTGACAAAATTTGCTGTAATGATATAATTTATATAAACATAAATGTCAAATCTAAAAAGCATTAGGTTCAGATGATTTCTATTCCTGAAAAAATAAAAAAATTTAATTTTGAAGATGTTCCAGTTGATTCTTTTTGGAATATTGGTGATGAACAAGAACTGAAAATACATCATATTCACTCTTATCCAGCAAAATTTCCAGCGTTTATTACAACCAAAGCGTTAGGCTATGCAAAAAAAATAGGCTACAATGTAAATTACGTAGCGGATATTTTTTGTGGCTGTGGAACAACTGCATTTGAAGCTAGACGAAATAATATTTCGTTTTGGGGATGCGATATAAATCCAGTTGCAACTCTTATCGCCAAAACAAAAAGTCAAAAATATCAATTAAAACGATTGAATGGTTATTATGAAGAAATTGTTAACACGTTTACAAAAACATTGACTGTTAATCAATTTTTAAATGGAAACGAACGATTAAAATATTGGTATCATCCTACACAGTATAACGATCTGGCGCTGTTAAAAACTATAATTTTAGAAAAGATACCTGAAAATAGTAAGTATAAAACATTTTTTCTTTGTGCGTTTTCCAACATATTAAAAATTACATCCAAGTGGTTAACAAAATCTATAAAGCCACAAACTGATCCTAATAAAAAATGTGCTGATGTTTTAAAAGCGTTTGTAAAACAATGTAATTTGATGTTTTCTGCATTAAAAGAATTAGAGAATTATTCTGATTCGAAATCGGAAATTATAACAGACAATTTTCTAAGCAACTCGAGAAAACCTGAAGTTGATATGATAATTACTAGTCCGCCTTATGTAACTTCGTATGAGTATGCAGATTTACACCAGCTTTCCGCATTATGGTTAGATTTCACTGATGATTATCGGAAATTGCGTGATGGATCGATTGGCAGTCAGCATAATATTTATAATTTTGCACATGAATTTAAGCTTCTTAATGATACTGGGAATGAAATAGTTTCGCTATTGTTAAATTCGGACAAGTCACAGGCACGATCCGTAGCAAGATATTTTTTAGACATGCAAATTGTTGCTAAAAAATCATACGACATGTTAAGCTGTGGTGGAATAGCATTATTTGTAATAGGAAATACTGAATATAAAAACGTGCGAATTGATAATGCGAAACACCTCTCCGAATCATTATATAAAGCTGGTTTTTCTTCAGTATTGGCAACAAAAAGGAAAATCATTAACAAAATATTAACTCCATACCGTGACTCTATCGGAAAATTTACATCAGATTCAAATGGTCGTAAAATATATAGTGAAGAATTCATTCTGATTGGAAATAAAAATTAATGTCTACCATTCAACAACATAGAATCAGGCCGTACGCTCGATTACTCACTATGCTTGGTGAGCAATTAATTAAAAATGAGCGAATTGCATTAATGGAAATAATAAAGAATTCTTATGATGCTGATTCTAAATGGGTAAAAATTACCTTTGAAAATTTTGAAGAAGACTATTCAATTACTTCAGAATCAAAGATCATTATTGAAGATGCCGGTGATGGAATGTCTTTAGAAACAATAAAAAATTGCTGGCTAAATCCAGCAACACCAAATAAATTACAGCAAAAAAAAGATAAGCCGAAAACAAAACTCGGTAGGATTGTTCAAGGTGAAAAAGGTATTGGTAGGTTTGCTGTTTTAAAATTGGGAAGGGTAGTTGAAATAATCACAAAAACAGAGAATGATGTACGAGAACATGTAGTTAGATTTGATTTTAGTGATTATGACGATGATTTCTTATCTGTTAAAAATAGTAAGCAGGAAATATTTTTAGATGAAATTGAAGTGTCAATCTTTTCACGTCCACCAAGGTGTTTTATCGAAAACACATCAAAATTGGGTAATAATTTAATCAAAAGGCCAGCAAAGGGAACAAAAATTGAAATTTCTGAACTGAAAGGATCGTGGACCCAAAATAAAGTAGAGAAAGTATTTAAAGATGTTAGTAGGTTGCAGCCGATATTCGAATCCTTTCAAAAAAATAGTAATGATTTTAGAATTTATTTTTATATTAATGATAACTATCAGCATTTATCTGAAACATATTTAGAAAAGTTAAAATTTTTGCTTAAAGAACGAGCTGTTTTGAAGATTGAAAATGGACGTTTCGATATTGGTGAAAATGTATTTACTTTTAATCTTAATAAAGTTCCATACACCTTATTGTTAAATGACCCACTTGTAAGGGGTGATTTATTTTTTAGAAAACGATTCGGTAAAGAAGCAGAAGTATTAAACCATCGAGACATATCATGTGGTTCATTTAGCTTCGAGTTCTATATTTTTGATTTAGCTCCACGTGCTTCAATAAAATATAAACTTGACAATGATGATAAACAAAACCTTAGAGAACATCGTATATATTTATATAGAGATGGAATAAGAGTTTATCCATATGGAGACCCAGATGACGATTGGTTAAGGATTGATGTAACACGTGGCACTATTAGTGCAAGCACAATGCTTAGCAATGATCAAATCGTAGGTGTTGTGAATATCACACAAAAAGAGAATCCCGATCTCAAAGACAAAACTAACCGTGAGGGACTTATTGAACATGGAACTGCAACGGAAGACTTTATAACTTTAATACAGATTTTTCTCTCTTATATTCGAAAAAGATTTTATTCTAGATACCTTATTGATCAAAAGAACAAAAATGCACATGATGTTTTTAAGACTGGCCAGGTTCAACAAAGTATTGACGAATTAAAAGCAAGTGTACCTGATAATAAAAAGGCTCAAGAAGCAATAGAGTCAGTTACCAAAGCTTATCAAACGGAACGAAACTATTTAGTTCATCGTGCGGAAGCGACAGAAGAGCTGGCTGGAGTAGGATTATCTGTAGAAACCGCATCTCATGACATAATGGCAATATTGGGAAAAGTGTTTTTAAATATTGACAGTCTAATTAGTGAATTAATGGGAAATAATGAATTAGACAGAGAATACATATTGAAAGAACTTCAGTCAATAAGAGGCGGTTTCAGTTTTATTGAATCACAACTAAGAGATATCCAATTATTATTCAAATCAACCAAAAAACGTAGGAAGTCAATTAATGTATCTGATATAATAGTAAAGGTTGAGCGCCTCTATAAAAATTTAATGAACAAACAACATATTACTTGTTCTGTTAAAACAATAGGCTCACCTTTACTTGCCAAAACAACTGACGCTGTTTTACTTCAACTACTTTTAAATCTTTTTGATAATTCTGTATATTGGTTGTCTCAGATCGATTCAAACAAAAAAGAAATAAATATTATCTTAAATGGAAGCAAAGGGCAGATGATATTTGCTGACAATGGTCCTGGTATTAGTACTAGTGATTCACCATATATTTTTGAACCTTTTTATTCTGGAAAAGGCGAAGAAGGAAGAGGGCTTGGTTTATATATAGCAAGACAATTACTTGATAGATATGATTATTCAATCGATCTTGTTGAAATAAAATCAGAAAAAGTATTGTCAGGTGCAAATTTCGTTGTTAGTTTTATTGCAGAGGATAAATAGTATGAAAGTTAACATTAATGATTTGTTCAAGGGCATAGCGATTGTAATCGATGATGAAATTGATATTAGAACAAAAAATATTAACAATATTGTTAAACAGATTGAATCATTAAATATTCCTGTTAAATCTTATAACACAATTCCGAATATGGAAATAATAGAACATTTTCAGGGTTTATCATTTGTTTTGCTTGATTGGAACTTAATTGGATCTTCTTATAAAAAAAAAGGAGTTAAAATACCTGAGCAAGTCAAGGAAGAATCATATGGTCGAATAATCGATTTCATTAAAAATCTGAAAAAAGTGTGTTATTGCCCGATTTTTATTTTTTCAAATGACACTAAAGAACATATTCAAGATAGATTATCTGATTCCGGACTATTTTCCGATGAAAAACCAAGCAATATATTGATCGAGTCAAAAGGTGACCTATTGAAGGAAAATATTCTGGAAACAACGATTTCAAACTGGGTAGAAAATAATCCTTCAATTTATGTATTAAAGGAATGGGAAAAAGAATATCACAAATGCAAAAATCAAATGTTTAATGACTTCCAAGATATAAATCCGGTCTGGCCGAATGTTATGTGGAAATGCTTTGGAGAAGATGGTGTTAATAAATCATTAGAACTGGGTGAATTAATTTCACGTAACCTCATAACAAGAATGCAACCTTTTCATTTTAGAGATGATATTCTGCTAAAAAATGACAAAAAACCTGCACAGTCGGAAATTAGGAGTGTTATAGAGGGAACAAAGTTTATCAAATCCCTTGATGACAATGATATCTCAACTGGTGATATTTATAAGATAAAGGAAGCCGGTGCAAGTAAATATATTTATTATTTAAATATTCGAGCACATTGCGATTTATTGAGGACTACAAATCCAGAGATATATTGCATTTCTGGATGTGAATTAAAACAAGATAAAGATGGATGTTTGGAATGTCAAGATATTAAATTCTTTGAAGGCAATTTTCATGAAAAAAGTAATCATGCGATTGTACCTTTCATTGATAATGGAAAAATAATTGAGTTTAAATTTAAATGTTTTAAAATTATTAAATTAAAAGATTTAGTGAAAACACATAATAGAATCGGTAGATTGTTACCACCGTATATTGTTAAAATTCAGCAGCAGTTTTCAAATTACATTCATCGTCAAGGTCTTCCTAGAATTCCATGTGAGGCATATTTTCATACTTTGGTTGAAAAAAATGAAAATGAAAATGGTGAGTGTATCGAATCAGATAATAATAAGATAAAAGAAATAAAAATTAGCAAGCGTATCCATAAAATGGAAAATGAGGTAAATGATTCATATAAACAAGTAATTAAATAAAAAGAATAAAATAATAGATTAATTAACATCAGTAAAAATTTGCAAACTTTCTATAGTTACTCGTGAATTTTTTTTTCTATTGTTTGTTTATCTTTATTCCGAAAAACGAAACTATCTCATCGGCCGGTAATTCATCATCCAATTCTGGACTTCTGTAACTTTGAATCGTAACTTTTTTTCCTGCTTTTGAACATGGAAAACCGTTAGAATATGAATTTTGGCTCCACATATATACTGTAGGTTTTGGGACACCAATGATTTCACAAAGTTCATCAACATTAACGAAACGTTCCAGGGTTTGTTTGGCGGCCATTATTGCTGCAGCTATGCCATCAATTATCGTTTTAATATCATCTGGATGTAAACGGAACATTTCCATAATACCTCCATGTTTTTGAATCGTTTTAAGCAAAACGTTCATATTATGGATTAAAAATATTATTACCTTCTTTTTTTTGTGGGTTTATCTTTCAACCATTCGATCACTTCTGATGCTTTAAATCTCAGTTCCTTCCCTCTCTTACTGCACGGAAATCCATTTGATTCCGATTGATGCGAATACTGATAAAGTGTCCCTTTCGGAATCCCAGTAATAACTGCCAGCTCATCAATGCCAACCAACTTTTCCGGCATCGCTTTAGCTTCAGCCATTCCAGAAACAATCTTTTTTGCCAATAGGTCTATATCATCCGGATGCAAGCGCAATATCGTTTCCACCATTTTTTACCTTCTTTTGAGATATGTAACTTTACAGCCCAGTGCAGATGAAAGCTTCTCTGCAATTTTCTTCTTTGCTGTATCAGCTGCTCTTTTTGAAATCTCTTTGCAGCTATTACAAATTCCACTTGTATATGAAGCTCCATTCCTTGCAGGTGCGTACTTCGGATGATACCAGGTACCATCAACCAGCACTCTCCCGCAGCGGACACATTCCGGAATTCTCTGAATTTCTTTCATGTTTACCTTTCACAGCAATGAAGTTTGCAACTGAATCAATTCAACCTGGGGGAGATCATTAAATTCCCTGCCATCGAGCATCCGGCCGGTACTGGTTTTCCCCAGTTTAACTGATGCTCCTCCCATTGCCCATCGATAAATCTGTGCTGTCCTTTCGCTTATAACCAGATCATTATGAAGAGTGAAAAATTCAGCTCCATCACCGATGATATTGGTATTCTTTATACCATGGATCCATTCTCCCCAGTGCTTAAAGAAGAATGGCACATTATGTATATGGCACTGGTCCCGGTCATTGCGAAACCACAATGCATGTGAAGGTCTGGCTCGATCTCCGGTTTCTCCACCGGTGATTACCCATGCACGATTTCCCAGGCTTAAAAAATTGGGAGGATATTGAATCAGGCCGAGATTCGGTTCGTGACTGATGACATAATGTGCTGCAGGTATGAGCTCCAGGATCTGCCATCGGAGATTAAAATTCCATTGGTCCTCTGCAGTAATTCCCAGAATGACATTCTTCCATCCGGATCCCCAGTCGGAAGGCAAACATTCGGCGATCCGCTCCGGACGTTTGGTAAGAATGATGAAACACAGGTCCGGCCGGTTTCGAATAATATTCCAGGCATTCGCTCTCCACTGGTCTGCAGCTTCATGGAAAAAATCACTCCATGAACAGGTAAATACCCAGGTGCCTGGTTTCAGTGATAACGGTTTCTCAAAAGTTTTTTTTGAAGAAAGGACTACCTGTCTGGGATCTTTTCCGTAATGGAACATTTCCCGGTACATATAACAGTTGTCACAAGCTGTTGAAACAGGATGACAGCCCTGCCAGGGATTCCAGGTTTCGTCAGTCCATTGGATGTTAGTTGGCATAAGTTACCTCTTTTCTGTTATCGACACGTAAGCATCTTTGGCAATGAGACAATTAAGTGCTAAGATCACAATCATCCATTTTTATTTTTACTTTATAATCACAACCTTTTCCTGGACATACGTAAACATATTCCTTATCAGTTAAATTACTTTCAGATAAATTAAGAACCCTTTCACAAAGAGGACAAATGTTAAAATTAGTTGTATACTTAAATTCTATTCTATTTACATAAGTTTCTGGTGTACAATTCTTATGCGACCTGCAGAACATATCGATAAACCATTCCGGAGATTTGCCGGGAAAACCTTCCATAGTAACTTCTGCAGGAGTGATTTTACAAAGCATCTCCGGAGTGTTACTGATAATGACCAGGACACATATTCTCTTTATTTTTTCACCTTTTTTAAGGCCCTGACTTTTTTCTACAGCCATAACCTGGTCACCCGGTTTCAGAAACTTCCATCCCAGGCGGCGGGTGACTGTTTTAGAACGGTTTTTGGTCTGTTCTGTCGTAAGCATAAAAGACATGTTTCTCATAGTATTGCCTTAAAATTTGATAATCATTGACCTTTCGATTTTCAGATCCATTTCCGGGTCCTGTACAAATCGAACTTCTCCATCAAATGTGCACTTTAAAAGGTGCACATTTTTGACATCCTGGGGAGAAAGCATTTTCAATGCAGTAATTTCATCCAGAGTGTATGTCACTCCGGAATCAAAACTGACTGAACCATCATCATTGATAGTTGCTTTTTCATCGAGAAGTCTGGAATTGAATCTCATTCTGAAAGCTCCTCATCGACCAGGTCAGAGATTTTTTTGCTGGCTTTCTTGGATGGAGATTTCTTCGGTTTTGCCTTTTTGTTTTTGGCAGGCTTTTTCTTCGCGGGGATCTGGTCCGGATCCGGATCTGAATCGGTGTTTACAGATTCCTCAGAAGTGGTTACTGGTTTAGCGGATTCCTCTTTCTTCCAGGATTTGGGTTCCTTTATTTCCAGCTCAACTTCTCTGGAAATCTCATCAAGATCGATGCTTAAATAGTCAGTGTATTTTCTGACTACTTCAAGGTCAACTGACTGGGATTCCTGGATATATTTTAATATCTCAATCCATCCCGGAAGGACACAACGCGCAAGCTCCACCGGCATCGATTCGCTGTCAAATCTTTTGACGAATGTCTTGTGTTGTTTCCAATTGTCGAACATATCATAATCGGTGTCATCGATTACCGATTCATACCTTTTGGTTCCCCAGATGATTGCCATGGAAAGCTGTTTTTCCAGGGGTAATTTTGTAATAATAGAGGGCTGGTTTCTTTCGGATGTAAGTATGCCGATGACAACTTCTATAACCCGTTTCCTTCTCTTTTTGGAAAGCCCTTCGCGTTTTTCATCCAGTGTTTTCGGACCTGATGATTTAATCTCATTTCTACCGAAGGATTTAACCCATTTAACCTGGCCGATTCCACTTCCATCAACGACCAATGCCTGTTTTGCATCCGGATCGGATTTTTTACATTCGCTAACATCATATTCGTTAACTGCATTTTGAACAAAGCGATCATCGCTATCAAAGAGACCGTTATATTTGTTTTTATTGATGATAACCAGGTCAGGATTCTTCTCCCGCAGCTCCGATTCTTTTTTAAACACAAAAAGCCTGGATTTTTCTTTCCAGCAATCTGCATCGATACACTTATCGACCACTTTTCCTTTGATCTCTTCCTGGTCAAAAAGATTGACCTGCAAAGATGTCCTTTTCTGACAATCTGTGCAGGCACCTGCAGAGGGGCAAAGCTCGCTATCATTGAGCTTCCAGGGGGCAGATGATAGATGCATCAAAAAACTATTAAGATCCTCTTTAAGTTCTCTTAGAGGTTTAACATCACAATAATCAACTACATCATCGAAGTATTTTCTCTGGATATGTTGATCAAATCTGGCGAGCAGCTCCAGATGTGCACCGGTCCAGGATCTGATACCACTGTGGTTATCCGGATCATTATAGACTGCAACAATTTCCGGTATCAGATTAGACAATTTACTGCGGCGGGCAATCCATTTAACATCTTTTCCCAGGCGATCTGCTATTTCTTCGATAGACAAACCATCAGAAATGAGGACCTGAATCGATTCTGCTTCCTCCAGGGGACTGAGATCTTCTCTCTGCATGTTTTCAGTGATGGTTTTTTCATGTGCCTCAATGTCGGTTAAAACATGAATAAAAACCGGCATCTCATTCACTATTACTGAACAAGCTCTCCATCGACGTTCACCGATTACCAGCTCATACCCATTCTCGATAGTGGGATGCTTGCGGACAATGGGAGGCTGCAGCAATCCTTGAGCTGCAATGGATTTTACAAGCTCCTCCACATTGGCACGTTGCCCTGTACATTTGTTAACTGGTGATGGATAAATGGATGCTACATCCACCATCACCGGCGAAACTGCTTTTAATTGATTCATATCAAATCCTTTCCTTTCATGGTTGAATCAATGTATGTAATTTTGTCAAATCCTTCGGATTTGGAAACCGGTTCAAATTCCTGCACCATATCGGTAATAACCCGTTTCCACTGTTGTGAAGAAACACCACGGGGATCCGCTAATCGTTTATTCAAACAGATTTCTAAATCATAGTTGAAAACAATCGCTCTGATTTGTACACGTTCCGCATAAAACATAGCCCGTAAGCTGGAGATCAATTCCTTCCTGGAAGCCTTTGTTAATACCATGACAGTATCGTCGAGGATGGCATTACGGCCGGATTGTGCGATCTGACGAACTATAAAACCGGCGATTCTCTGCACCATCGCCTGGTCGCTATCTTTGTAAACATAACAACCATAAAGCATTTCTCTTATTGCATCGAGAGTAATAATCATCCATTCTGGATTACTTATTACAAAGTTTCTGGCAAAGGTGGTTTTCCCGACACCAGGAAGCCCGATTAAAACGTCAATGATACGCATGACAATCTGCCTTTCATTTTCTTCAAAGATTTATTAATAATAAAATTGATTCTTCTTTCACTTATACCGGTCATCCTGGCAATCTGGCAGCGGTCATAACTGCCATGATACTTGATTAAAGAATTTACAGCACACTTACGCAGGTAAGAATCACTGAATGAAACAATCATACCCTGGACTGGTTTACCAGTTTCTATTGATTTGCATATATCATCAAATGACAAGCCGGTGTTTTTCATGCATATTCCTAAACTTTCAAAGTGGCCGAGTGTTTTTCCCCAGAAATTGCAGACTTCAAGCATTTTATTTATCCCAGGGTTTGATACCTTGTTTTATTTCGTATGCGATTACATCTTCGAGACGATAGACAACAATTCCGCCGAGTTTTGTGTACTTGGGACCCTTTTTCAGGTAACGCCAATTTCTAATTGTCCCAGCACTCACAAAACCACCCCAACGCTTCTCAAGGTCAAGTTCACTGAGTAAATCACCTTTAATTATTTTCGCTGTCCTGCGTTTAGGCACCGGTAACCTCCGGAGATCCGGTGGTAATTCTCACAAGTTTATCATTGTCCAGCTGGATACTTTCCAGGTGAGCCAGTTCCCTTTTCAGTGAACCGAGAATTTGCTCTGCTACAGTTCGCATAACAATATCAGGCACCTTATTTCCAATACCCTGAAACCGCAGGTCAAAATTGAAGGAAACGTTGATAATTTTCATGAATATCTCCTCTTTAGAACCCAAAATAGACATCGATTTTAAATTTTATCAAAAAGCACTTCCATTTTGATGAAATCGAAAACTGGTAATTATATTGCCGGTTAGCACTGGTTTTAATAGCTGACAACTAAGAAAACAGGATACTATGATAGATTTTGATAAGATCAATCGTTCAGCACTTAACTTCGCACAATCGCTTGTTCAAAGGTGGATCCCAGGTGGAACATTCAGGGGAAAAGAGTATGTCGTAAAAAATCCAACCAGGGCAGATGATGAAGCCGGGTCCTTTTCCATTAACTGCGAGAATGGTGTGTGGAGCGATTTCGCCACAAAAGAAGGTGGTAAGGATATTATCAGTTTATATTCATATCTGAATAGCAAAATGAAACAGGGAGATGCTGCAAAGGCTGTTGCAAAACAGATTAATATGTCAGATTATCAAACAGCTACTAAATCAAAAAAACGTTCTGAAACTACCGATAAAAAAGGTGCACCATGGAAACCAATCCTGCCAGTACCGGATGATGCTCCGGAACCACCAAAAAAATTTACCAGAAATGAAGGTTCTGAAGGTGCTAAAAAAACAGTTCAGTATCCATTGACTCATTTATGGGAATATAAAAGCGAAACCGGAGCTTTACTGGGATACGTAACCAGGTTCGAAGGTCCCAGCGGCAAGGAAACTCCACCATTGACATTCTGTTCTGGTCCGAACGGGAAAAAGGAATGGAGGTTTTTAAGTTTTCCGGATCCCAGACCATTATTTAATCTCACCAGGTTATCCCAGGCACCAAAGCAGAAAGTAATTATTGTTGAGGGCGAAAAATGCGCTAAAGCTTTACAGGAATTGTATGATGAGTTCTTTGTTCCTATTTCTGTTACAACCTGGCCTGGTGGCGGGAAAGCTGTTAAAAAAGCCAATTGGCAAATATTAAAAGGCAGAGAGGTTTGTATCTGGCCTGATGCCGATAAGCAGAAATATCGACCGGGGCATGAATTGGCAGGGGAAATAATGCCGGTAGATGAGCAACCTGGTTACATCACTGCTGTGGAAATTGCCTCAATACTAAAAAACATTGCTGTAAAAATCAAATTCATTAAACCACCGGAGGATAAACCACCGACATGGGATGTATACGATGCTATACACAATGATAAATGGACTCTTCAGCAGATTCAGGATTTTATCAAAGCAAATCTGATTGATCCACCGGTACCAAAACAGTTTAACCGGATGGATAGTGCGCCATTTCGTTGCCTGGGTTACGATGGTGATTATTGGTATTATCTGCCATCCGGTACATCCCAGGTTAAAGCTATAAAAGGAGAATCCCATAATTCAGGCACACTTATGACAATTGCTTCCCTGGATTGGTGGCAGAAGATGTTTCCCACTGAGGATGGAAAAGTATCCTGGTACCGGGCAGCTGATTTTATCATGCGACAAAATGAAACACAGGGTGTGTATGATCCGGATCGGCTTCGAGGCAGGGGGGCATGGTGGGATAGTAACCGGGTAGTCGTTCACATGGGTGATCGCTTGATAATTGATGGAAAAGAGCAGAGTATATCATCATTTAAAAGCGGTTTTATATATGAAGCTGGATTGCGTATTGATGATGATATTTCCAAACCTCTGCAGCTGGACGATGCCAGAAAATTCATTGAGCTTATTGGTTCTATTAACTTTGAAAATCCATTGTACAACTTTTTTCTGGCCGGATGGTGTGTACTTGCACCGATCTGTGGAGCTATTACCTGGAGACCGCATATCTGGTTGACCGGTCAACGTGGTACCGGAAAATCGTATATCATCAGTCGAATACTTAAACCGGTAATCGGTCCATTCGGTTATTTGTATACAGCTCCCAGCAGTGCGGCCGGTATCAGGCAGGAATTGGTAAATGATGCATTATCAATTGCCTATGATGAATCAGAAGCACATGAGGCTGCCGGGCAGAGGCGAATGGAGGAGGTTTTCGAATTACTCCGGCAGGCATCGATGCAGACTGATGCAAAGATTGCCAAAGGAACCAAAAACCAGACAGGAAAGAAATTCGAAATCCGGAGTATGTTTTGTCTATCCAGCATAGGAATTAATATCACCAAATCTGCAGATGAATCCCGTATTACTGTTTTACCAATGATTAGGCTGGCTGAAAACTTAAGAGAAGCACATTATGTAGGGTTAAATAATCAGATTACAAAACTGATTACTCCTGAATACTGTTCCAGGCTGAGAGCCAGGACAATTTCCATGATTCCGGTTATCAGGCAGAATATCATTATTTTTACAACTGCTTTAGCAGAGATGTTTGGTGAACGCAGAATCGGTGATCAACTGGGTACCTTGTTAGCTGGAATGTATGCATTGCAGGAAGATGCTGTTGTGGATATTCAAAGTGTAAGAGAATGGATTAAAACCTTCGACTGGTCAGATTTGAAGCAATCGGCATCGAGCGATGAACGTAATCTGCTCGATCTTATTTTACAATATCAGATCCGGATCAATCCTACAACCGAAATCGCAATTGATGAAATGTTGGAGGAGATTACAAAGAAACCTGCTAATTCTGGTTTCACATTTGAAACCGCATTAACGACAGAGCAGATGACTTACATTGCTATATTAAAAAGGCATGGGATCCGGATGGACCCTGTAGATGGGCAGAAAAATAAGTACATGGTCTGGATCTCAGATTCTCATTCTGCTATACGGAAAATGCTGGAAAAATCACCCTGGCCAAACACCTGGGGACGTTTATTAAAACGGCTTCCAGGTGCGGTATCAAAGAGCACGGTAAGGTTTACCGGGAGTCCTACCAGGGCAACGGGGATTCCCTATGAGGTGGTAGTGGGGGATTGAGGGAATTCAGATACTCTATTATTCCATAAGCCAATCATATCACATTCGACACATAAGGTGCTGATAATGCATGGTGTATCAGGTAAATCTTCATGTTCATAATAGTGCCATCCGAAATCACCCACATCTCTTTCGAGTCTTAATTTTCCACCACAAAAGGGACATGATACTGGTATAATTGCATCGACAATTATTATTTTGCGAATATTGATTTTGCAATCTTTTTTGTCACATTCAGAATACCATAACAACCACCAATCACTACCCTTTTTTGCCTTCCACATTTTGCCATCATATTCCCCTGTGGGTAAAGATGTTGAATATTCTAAAAGCTTATCAAAAGTATCTTTTGACATTGTTGCACGAATTGGACCCAGTCCGATTCTCAGCCGATCCGGTTGTTTCCAATGTTTACTCAGAGGATGTGCCATTTCTGGAATTTTATTTTCATTATTCATTGCATTCTCCCTATTCAGAAAGGTAATTTCTGACGAACCATGCATTCATGCCGTGATGTATTTCAACTGGTGCAATTCGTGCTTTTTTTCCTTCTCTTCTCAATTGCCAGTCATCCCAGGTATCACCAAATTTGTTGATAACTTCTTCACCCATTTCAGAGCAGTACCATTCTTTGGGACCGTTTCCACACAAACCGACAAATGCACCTGGGGAACCTTTCCAGTCATAATCAACCAGCTCATGAGCTTTTTGAATCACATAATCATTAGCTGTCATTCGAATATTATGAGAATCAAATCGATTGTGCCGGATTATGCCCACAATTTTTTCTCTTTTCGGATGTCTGAGATATTCTTTGAGGGAATTAATTTTCAATCCACCTCCCAGCATTTCAGCTATCCAGTATTTACCACCGAGTTCAACAATATATCCAAAATGATTCGCGATTTTTAACCTGAAGGATTCCTGAATGCCATTGAAATTTTTAAAGCGGGCTGTCCATAGCCTTATCAGTCGTCCTGCTACTGATGATGAAGCTGTACACACTCCATCCATTGGTCTGAGATTGTCATAATTAAAATCCATCTTTACCACCTTATAATGAGAGTTGTAAATAGTTCCGTTGGCTGCACTTCTATTCTGAACTTTCGATCAATTGCAAGTAGTTGCCTGACTATTTTTTGTATCTCTAATTCAGGCGCAACAAATCTTGCAATGGTATATCGATCACCCTGAATGGCGGCATTTTGCGCCGCATTGAGAATATTGTCGATAGTTCTGGATACATTTAAACCAGAGTAATTTTGTGAAACAGCTCTCAACCTGGTCACCGGTGATGAGCATCCGACAAATAGAAAGAACAAAAGCAATACTGGCAGAATAGACGTACTGGTTTCTTTCTTCACCAAATCCAACTTATTCAGCATTTTTCCGCAATGTATACATTTAAGCCAGTTACCATAGGCATGGCGGTATTCATGCACACCTGCAGGGTGCTTTTCATCAAATGTTTTTGGCTTAGTTTCTGGATTAACACGTAATTTATTTGCAGCACAGATGAATAACCAACCTGCTGCAACAATTAACACAACCAATAAAGTAAAAAGGTCATAAGTAGACATTATTTTACTCCTTTGTTATCTCAACAGTTAAAGTACCACTGATTGTGATATCCCATTTTTCCCGCCTGGTGCGTAGCATACGAAGCTCTCTGATACTTTCCAGTAGTTTTCGCAGTTTTCCTTTTTCCTGCAGTTTCTTCTTTGCGTTGAATATTACATTCGTTACATTATGATGGGTGATGTCTAAAGCATCAGCGATCTCTTCTTCGGACAGTCCATCCGGATAATCATTTACCAACTGGTCTATCTGAAGTTTACGCAAAAAGGAAGGTGCGAAATCGATGATGAATCTTTCCTGAATAACTTTTCCATCAAGTGCATCAAGAATTTCATCGATGGAAAAATCTAACTTTACCAGCTCATCTATTTTAAATATTCCCATACTTTTACAAGGAAATGGGACCGGAAAATTTGGTAATTCGAAAAGCTCAAACATAGGAGGCTCCGGATAATGTGAAATCAGTAATTGGATTTAACCCGCCAATTGTATGCAAAGTCATTTTTTAACTGCCATAAAAAATTGCCTGCCGGTATGAATATCCAGAAAAAAACCGATAGAATACCAACCGGGATACAGATTATAAACCAGAGAGCAAAGAACATTATTCTGGAAGCAATGCTGATCTCCTTATTAATCATAAACCACCTCTTTTGTTAAGGTTTTTATAACCATTGGAAGTTTGCAGCTGCAGACAACGTGAAGTCGCGTTTGCGCAACATGATCACTGCAGTTCTGGCATGCATTTGATCCAACCATGGTAACAATACCTTTGATAAACGGTGCTTCAGGATGTCTGTTAAAAGGGCATTCACGGGTGAGTTTGGATTCCGATGAATCATGTTTTATTAGAAGTATCTTATTTGACATGCTGTACTCCAGTATCATAAGGAATTCTATGTGGATTTAAAGGAATCGACGTTCTCTGAATTGCAAAGGACGGCTTCTCACCCTTTAATTCCAGCTTGAGCTTTTCGATAAGCGCATCGATGGCCAGGGTGATCACTTCTTTTTCGGTTATAGAAGTCCCCAGGGTAGATATCCAAAAGGTTGTAAGCCATTCAACCCGGTAGAGATCCTGGAAGGAGCATTTAACCCGGTGAGTACCATGCCTTTTAGAGTGAGGCTTATTTTCGTATTCCCTGTGAAGCTGCAGAATTGTTTGCCTGGTGAACGATGAATCTGAAAATGCCGATTCTATGTTGGATATCATTTTTTCCAGGTTATCGAATCGCTGATTTATCAGAGAGATATCCTGGTCGGGTCCGATATGAGAAACTGCACCATGGGGAATAGGCAAAGAATATCGGCCGGTTCTGCGGATCTGAGGAAGGACTTCTCCGGCAATCCACATTTGAAAGGGAAGTGCTTTGGGTTTGTCGGAACGGTTTAGAAAGAAGAAAAGACCTGCTTCGGAGAGGATATATGCATCCTTTTCACCATGAATGGTCACAACAGATGTGACCTTTCGCCACTGCTCAGGTACATGTAAAATACGGGGTAAACCATTCCAATTAATATCCAATACTTCACAAACATCTTTAGCAACCCACCAAGGTTCGTTATCGACGAAGACAATTCTAATTCCTTCATTTTCAAAAAAATACTCACGTAGTTGGTTCTGACTCATTTTTGAACCTCCTGTCTAGCTTGGTTAATTACATCTTGGATGAGTTTTAACAACCTGGGGGAAGTATGGTGCCCATTGTATGTATCACGGCAATATGCTCTATGAACGGTTTTGCCATAAATTTTTGAAACTCGTCGTGCAACTTCTGCCCAATCGATTTTCTCTTCTACTTTTATGATTCCCATTATTTCTTCCCCCATTTCTAAAAAAGACGTATATTATCATAGTAGTAAGCTACCAACTTTAGAAAATATAGAATTATTACCAAGATAGAGTCAAACAAAAGTGGTAAAATTTCTAATTATACTATAATTTCGAATTTTAGGGAATATGAATGGACATCGCAGAGCTTATTGAAGCTGTAAGGGAGAAAAACAACTGGAATCAAACACAGTTAGCAAATGCTATTGGTGTTTCACAAAGAACTATATCCAATTATGAATTAGGGAATTCAATTCCTTCAAAAAGGATCAGACGAAAATTAGAAAAATTAGCAGGTATAGAAAGTATGCCAGAAAATACTTCACTTTTAGACACAGAACACGTTGCGGAGCTTAAAAAACGACTTCAAGAAGCAGAGAAAACTGCGGCAATATTTCAGGCTAGATATGAGCTTTTCCAGCATTTGTTTGATCAAATAATGGAGAGATCAACATTTACATTTCAAGGAAGCATCGGAGCTATAAAGAATGGGCTGGGAGCAATGGGTAAGAGCGTAGCTTCCGGCCACACTTAATCTTTCCTTTACAAATAAAGTGATAGATGCCATAATTTGGTAAATCCTTAAATAATCTTGAAGGAGAAACGACATGTTCAACATTCCCCGTAAATTCACCGAACGGGTTCAAAAAGCTGTCCCCAAGTTTCAAAAAGTTCTTAGATTAGCCAAAGACAGAGATGTTAATGAATCCGATACAGTTTCTATAATAAACGATATTTTAGGGGAAGTTTTTGGTTATGATAAATATTTGGAGGTTACCAGTGAGCTATTAATACGAGGCACTTACTGTGATTTGGCTGTTAAGATTGAGGATGTCATTCACTTTCTGCTTGAATGCAAGGCGATAGGACTGGACCTGAAAGATTCTCATTTAAAACAGGCTATCGACTACGGAGCAAACAAGGGAATACAGTGGGTAATCTTAACTAATGGCCTGAAGTGGATGGTTTACAAGATACGCTTTGAGCAGCCAATTAACTACGACCTTGTTTTCAGTGTTGATTTTGAAACGATGGATATTAAGAGTGATAAGGATCTGGAAATTCTTTATGTTCTGTCTAAAGAAGGATTGGAAAAGAATGCCAGAGAAGAACTTTATAACAAAACACAAAGCATAAACAAATATGTAATTGGCAATTTAATACTTACTGAAAGTGTTATTTCGAATATTCGCAAAGAGCTGAGAAAGTTTGTTGGAGATATTAAAATCGAGGCTGAAGAAATTTCGGAAATCATAAAAAACGAGATTATCAAGAGGGAAATAATTGTTGGTGATGAGGCGAGTGTGGTCCAGGATAAGCTTAAGAAGTATTTCAAAAAATTAGAGAGACAGAATCGTCCAAAGGAGAAAGCTCCAAATGAAATACCGGTAGTGGAAGAACAAGTATCAAATGGAGAGACATCTGAAACTGAAAAAGAAATGACATGAGAGCTAAAATTTTATAATATTTGTTCTGTCCTGACCTGATACGAAAACTTTTCGTATCAGCTTTTCATCCTCCTTCCAATTTAAGCAGTGAGTTTGATACTTCCAGAAAATCTAAAATTTACATACGTATGAAGCTGTCCACCAAGGATTACCATCGATTAAGAGTATTCTGAGGTTAGATTTCTTCCGTTGCGTGGTAGAAATCACTTCTATTTTGTAATTTTATGAGCAATATAGATTCTGGATTCCAATTTTGTTAGGATGAAGCCGAAAAATTTTAATTTTAAAACAAGTAAGATTTTGAGTGTCAGCAAAACCATTTAAAAAATCACCTGGAGGAAACCCGAAAACATATTAAAGATGATCTCTATATTATATATAAGCTACTTCCTATTTGAAAACCAGGTCAGCAGTTTCAAAAAATCCGCAACGTTTTTGCTGACAGTCCAATTATATGATTTTTCGAGCGATAGGTGTAATTGTCAGCAGTCAGCAGTTGTGAACATATATATAAGGGTATTCATTGTTTTTATCTCATGCGTACGCGTGTAATATGTGTATAATGTGCTGACATTTTACATGAAGATAACGTATCTATATTGTATATCATAAGCTTATAAATAATAACACTGTCAGCAAAAACGTAAGCAAACTGTCAGCAATGTTTAAAATGTTAATTGTAACTTCTTTGTAATCCCCTCAAAAATCAAATCATTCACTGGCAGCACTTGTTTTGCTGACACTATTTGACAAATAAATTCAAGTGCCTTTTGATAAAAATCAATTCTTTGTTTTATATTGTGCTCAAAAGGAGTTTTCACATGAGCAATTCAGTGCAATTCTTTGGGTCCAAAATTGTCATTGATGATTTTATTATCTGGCTGAAAGATTTCGAAAAGAAACATGTCCCCTTTGCTATGTCGAAAGCTCTTAATGAGACCGCATTCATGGCTCGAACAGCTGTCATGCTGGCGATGCGGTCTTTTTTCGACAGACCGATGCCGTACACTGTCAATTCATTGTACGTAAAGAAATCCACCAAAAGAGATCTGCATGCTCAACTATTCTGGAAAGCCTGGGCATCAAAGGGATCGAGTGCTGAGGAATATCTGGAGCACAACATAAAAGGAGGAGCGCGAAAACCTAAAAGAAGCGAATTACTTTTAAGAGATGCCGGTGTTATTGGATACAACCAATGGCTGATACCTGCACAATCCGCACCCTTGAATGCATATGGTAACATTAAACATTCATATGTAATGAAAATGATATCTGCACTTCAGGCATCATTTGACGGAACACAGAATTCAAAAGAAACATGGAAAAAAAATAGATTTCGTGTTGCTGGTCCATCTCTGGGAAGAAAGATGAAAAGTGGCGAAAGACGTGCACATTCAGGCAAGGTGATTTTGATGAGAACAGGATTAAATGTTTACAAGCCGTTTATGTTTATCACCCGACCACCCAGATACCAGAGGACCTTTCAGTTTTACGATATAGCAGACAATGCATTCAGTCGTTTATACAAAGGGAATTTCTCTGCAGCACTAAAATATGCACTGGAAACTGCTAAATGATGCAAATCTATGATAATCATATAGTTACGGGTCCTTCCACGGGAATTTGGAAAGGGTCGCATGCGATGCCTTCCATTTATGCAGTCAAAGGCTTTATCCGGAGTCGTCAGATTTGCCGAAAATGGCCATTTTTTAAGGGTTTTCATGGTCGTCAGTTTGACTTTGTCAAAGTGTAAATTCTTTACTTTATAATGTTATTTAATTCACATTAAATCCGGGAATTTTGGTCACATGAAATTAGATCGCAACCGGGCTGCAAAAGAGATTGAATTCTGGTCTTTATCTAAACTGAAGCCTTTTGATTTTAATCCAAAGCAGCATCCTCCGGAACAAATAGCCAGTATTATCGAATCAATAAAGTTTTTCGGGTGGACCAACCCAATACTGGTTCATAGTAAGTTCGGTATTGTTGCCGGGCATGGAAGGTATATGGCTGCTTTTGAAATGCACCTGGAGGAAGTCCCGGTAATAGTACTTGATCATCTGACAGTTGACCAGGCCAAAGCTTATTTACTGCGTGACAATAAAGATACCATGGATACCGGGTTCGATGAAGAAAAGCTTACTCTTATTTTGGTTCAACTTGAGGAGGCCGATATCGATCTAAAATTCACCGGTTTTTCTGATAGCGAATTATCCGACCTTTTAAATCCCGAATCATTGTCATCAGGAGATGATAATCATAATCATGATGAAGAAACTGTAAATATTTCCATCGGAGATTATCGTTTTACTGTCATTAAAAATCAATATGAAAAGTGGCATAAATCCATTATCAAAACTGCACCTGATAAAGATGCCGTTATATCTGAAATCAGGAAGAGATTGAAGGTGTAATAAAATGTCACTGGTAACACTCAGAGAATATGCCAGGTTAAGAGGGGTTACACTTAAAGCAGTTCAGAAAGCTGTTAACTCCGGGCGTATTTCTATTGCCAAAGAAGAAAAGCACGGCAACCAGGTATGGAAATTTGTGGATCCGGATCAGGCCGATAGTGAATGGAATGAAAATACTGATCTGGAACAGCAACGGGTGGCAACCAGGAGTGATATGGGAAAAGTTGATACAGCTATACGTACTCCCACTGCAAGAAATTCAGATAGTGCTCAAACAAACCTATTTCCTGAAGAAAGTAAAACACCTGCAGGCGGGAAATCGAAAAATGAAACCGGTATACATGGTGATTTGTATTATAAAGCCAGAGGAGCAAAGGAAGTCTGGGAAGCTAGACAGGCAGAGCTCGATTATAAAAAAGATGCCGGAAAGCTTGTTGACATTGATACACTAAGGCCAAAGTTGTTCAATATTGCAGCTCAGGCTCAGGAAAAAATTCTTAATATTCCATTTCGAACCTCATCAATCATTCATGCCAGGATAAAAGCATACATTATCGAATTGAAAGATGATCCGGATGCTGAATTTGACGAAAAAGAAGTTCAGGATATAATTTCCGGCGAACTTAAAGTTCTGTTACAGGAGGTATCCGGTGGACTTAATGTTTGAAGAAAATGTTAATAAATGCATAGCAGCTTTTCTGGCCGGATTCAGACCTCCTCCGGATTTAACAATCGATGAATGGGCTGATAAGAACCGTTATTTATCTCCGAAATCATCAGGTGAACCAGGTCTATGGAGAACCTCACGGGTTCCATATGGTCGAGAGATAATGCAGGAACTTTCTCCATCATCTCATGCAGAAGATGTTGTCTGGATGAAAGGATCCCAGGTCGGTGCAACTGAAATCGGCATTAATATGATTCTGTATATCATTGATCATATGCCGGGTCCAATACTGGCAGTTTATCCAACGGTAGATCTGGCTAAAGGATATTCAAAAAGCAAACTGCAGCCTTCAATCATTGAGTGCCCTTCAATAAAAGGAAAAGTCAAGGAGAACAGATCCAGGGATGGTGGAAATACAATTCTGATGAAAGATTTCCCTGGAGGGAATCTCACACTTACAGGTGCAAACAGTGCTGCCGGTTTGCGTATGATGTCCGTAAGATTTGCTCATTTTGATGAGATCGATGCTTATCCTGAAGATGTTGACGGGGAAGGTGATCCACTAAAGATAGCTTTAAAAAGAACTACAAATTTCAAAAGAAGAAAACGTTTTTTCTCTTCCACACCTACGGTAGCAGGTTTTTCCAGGATCCAGAAATATTTTCTTAAATCTGACCAGAGATATTACTATGTGCCATGTCCATTCTGCAAAAAGCCACAAATTATTAAATGGGCAAACATCAAATATGAAAACGACGATCCCGAAACAGTTTATCTGAAATGTTCTCACTGCAGTACACGAATTGATGAACATTACAAACCATGGATGCTGGAGCATGGTCAATGGATAAAGCATAATCCGAAATCCAAATTTCCAGGATTCCATCTTTCAGCACTTTATTCACCTTTGGGATGGTATAGCTGGAAAGAAGCGGTGCAGGATCATCTTGATGCTATCGGTGATCCTAATGCCCGTAAAGTATGGGTGAATACGGTCCTGGGTGAAGTTTACGAGGAGATAGAAGGATCGATAGATTCTCATTGGTTGATGAAACGCAGAGAGGCATTTGGTGCAGTTGTTCCTGAAGGGGTTATTGTTCTGGTCGCCGGTATAGATACTCAGGATGATCGAATCGAATGCACTATTCTGGGGATAGGTTTGCGTAATGAGATTTGGGTTATAGATCACACAGTATTGCATGGAAGTCCGGAACAGATACCGGTCTGGGAAATGCTGGATCACCATTTATTGGTGCAATGGGAACATGAATCAGGTGTTATGATGAATGTTGCCTGTGCTTTAATTGATGCTATGGGACATAACACTGATGAGGTTTATAATTTCTGCAAAGCCAGGAAGCACAGGAGAATATTTCCATCAAAGGGGATGAGCGGACCGGGCAGGCCGATAATTACATCTGCCAGGCCAAGCAAAAGAGCCGGAACGCATCTGGTAATTGTCGGTACTGATCAGGCAAAAGATCATATATACGAAAACCTGAAGCTAAAGGATCCCGGACCAGGATATATCCATTTTTCAGATGAGATAAAGGACCAGTATTTTGAACAGTTAACATCCGAAAGAAAGGTTCTTCGTCATGCGGCTGGAAAACCGAAACCGGTATATGAACTTCCCGAAGGAAAAAGAAATGAAGCACTCGACTGTTTCGTTTATGGCCTGGCTGCATTAAAGCTCCTGAATCCAAACCTGGAATCTTATAAAGCTCATAATAAAATAATGGCTTCGGATTTTTCGCAATCGGTGATAAAGAATAAACAGAGACGGCAGAGATCTGCCGGTGTGCAGTTCTGATAAGGAGGATTTATGGATTTAACAACTGCAAATGACATGCTGCAAAAGTATATAGCTGCAGAGCAGAATGTTCTGGCAGGAAAAACAGGTTCTGTAAATGGCAGAAGTTTTGCACTGGAGAATCTTGCAGAAATAAGAAAAGGCCGTCAGGAATATGAGCGAATTGTTTCCAGGCTTTTGAGTAACCGGACTGGTCCAAATGTCAGGAGAGCCGTTATTAATGATATGTAAATAAAAATCGTGCTGTTCCGTGATGAACTGTGCTGTTCCGTGATGTTTGGCGCATATCAATTAACATTATATTATAGATATGCGCGCACAAAGAACCCACAGAACAACTGGTCTTGTTGACCATTTAGGCCGTCCGCTTGCGTCAACCGGTTATATCACCGGTGGATCTGACCGCAGATCGATGCGGGGGTGGAAGCCATATTCAAATTCTGCTGATACAGATATCCTTCCAAAACATAACAGTATCCGTGCAAGTTCCCGCGATCTGGCAATGAATTCTCCTCTTGCTGCCGGATCAATTAACAGATTAAAAGATTTTGTAATAGGATGCGGACTTAAACTGCAATGCAGTATTGATAGAGAAATTCTCGGCTTATCACATGAGGAAGCGGAAGCCTGGGAACGGAATACAGAACGCGAATACAGACTTCATTTTGAATCCACAAATATCGATGCTTCACGCACTAATAATATCTACGGTTTGCAGGCATTGACATATATATCAAAACTTGTCAGCGGAGATATTTTCTGGCTTCCGATAAATTATCCCTGGAAAGGATCTGTTTATGATTTGCGGATAAAAATTCTGGAATCCGATTATGTATGCAATCCGAATAATATGCCTGATAACGAAACTGTAGCCGGAGGAATTGAAATAGACGAGCTTGGTGCTCCGGTAGCATACCACATAGCTCAAAAGCATCCAGGCGGTTTATTATACGGCGCAAACAGCTGGAAAAGGGTACCTGCATTTTCTTCAAGAACTGGAATGCGCCAGGTATATCATGATTTTGTAAAGCTACGTCCTGGGCAGAGACGTGGAGTGGGAATTTTCGCACCTGTAATTGAAACATTAAAACAGGTCAGCAGGTTATCTGAATCCGAACTGATGGCTGCAGTTGTGAGTTCATTTTTTACAGTTTTTATAAAAACTGAAAACGGAGAAGGACCGGGTCCGGCATTTGGAGGCACTACTTCCGTACAAAATGAATCGGCTGTTAATGCCAAAAATGAGTATGAGATAGGATCAGGAAATATAATTGATCTGGCCAATGGTGAAGATATTGAATTGGCAACTCCATCCAGACCAAATGCCAATTATGCTCCATTCTTTGAAGCATTATCAAAGCAGATCGGATCCTGTATCGGAGTTCCTTTCGAAGTAATATATGGCTTCTTTCAATCCAGCTATTCAGCTGCCAGGGCTGCAATGCTTATTGCCTGGAAAACTGTGACTGTTCACAGATCAGATTTAGGATGGTCGTTTTGTAAACCACCATATGAACATTGGCTTTTAGAATCTATTGTAAAGGGTAGAATCATTGCTCCCGGTTTTCTCTATAATCCGATAATCCAGCAGGCATGGAGCGGTTCAAAATGGTTGGGTCAGGGACTCGGTCAGATCAATCCTGTTGTTGAAACCAATGCTGCTCTTGCACGTGTCGAAGGGAAATTATCAACAAGACAGAAAGAAGTGGCTAATCTTGACGGTGATGACTGGGACACTTTGTATGATCAATGGGAGCGTGAGGAAACCAGGATAAATACAAATGCATCAAAAAAGGCTGAAACAGTAACATCTCAAGATGAAAACAATGAAACTGTTGAGGAGAACCAGGAATGAACTACGCATTTGACTGGCTTTTAAATCACAGATGGGCGATAATGCCTGAAGTGCTTAAAACAATGGCCAGAATATCGTTAAATTCAAACGATAAAGAAAAAGAACTGGCTATTACTGCTCATGATGGAGAATGGCTTCCGGATACTTACAGAGTGGAGATGCATGGTAGTGTAGCGGTCATCCCGGTAATTGGTCCCATTTATTCACTTGGCAATTACATCTGGCGTGGCAGTTCAATAAATCTGATTGCCAAGGATTTCAATAGTGCCCTGGAGGATTCGAGCGTATCGGCTATAGTGTTTAATTTCCATACTCCTGGCGGAGAAATAACCGGGTGCGATGACCTTTCCAACATGATTTATGAAGCGAGAGGAAAGAAACCGATTGTTTCATTCAGTTGCGGGTTATTTGCAAGTGCAGGATATTGGTTCGGTTCAGCTGCAGATAAAGTTGTTATAAGCAAATCAGCAGAGCCCGGCAGTATTGGAATAGTTTCTATCTATACCGATTTCTCCAAATGGGATGAGAAAATGGGTGTACAGGAGATCGAAATAATTTCTTCTCAATCTCCAAAAAAGGGACTTAAACCAACTACATCTGATGGGAAAGCTGAAACTCAGCGGATTGTAGATGAGCTGGCAGAGGTGTTTATCAATACGGTTGCCAGGAATAGGGGAGTAACATACGATACTGTAATCGAAAAGTTCGGCCAGGGAAGTGTGTTTGTCGGGCAATCTGCTGTTGATGCAGGACTGGCGGATGAAATCGGTACAATAGAATCGGTAATTGCCGAATACAATAATGCTAACGTCAACAAATCATCTTTTACTTTTGGAGGGCTTATGAATATTGAAGAGCTTAAAGCCAAACACCCGGATACTTATAATGCAGTTTTTTCTCTGGGAAAAACGGCTGGATCTGAAGAGGAAAAAAAGACATCTGCAGCTGCTATTGCTGCAGCAAAATCCCAGGGAGCGGAAGGTGAGAGGACCAGAATTCAGGGAATTATGTCTCTGAAAGTACCAGGTGCCGAAACGGTAATCGCTGAAAATCTGTTCAAGCCTGAAGCGACAAAGGAAACGGTTGCAGTTGCCATCCTGGAGAACCAGGGAAAACAGACTCAGAAATTAAAAACCGCAATGAACCAGGATGGACAGGAACTGGCAGGTGCAGTCGGGAACATCGGGAATCAGGAATCTCCACAAAATGACAAGAATGCTGAAGCTGCAAAACTTGGTCAACATATCGCGAAATTAAGTGAAAGCATTCAAATTTGAAGTAGCAAATAAACAATTAATAAACGAAATCAACTTAATTTTTAAAGAGAGGCAATGAGCATGGAAACATATACACCTGATAATCTGATTGCGGGACCTTTCCCGATTAAAACCGGTGATGTAACGATTTTGGCTAATGCCGGTCAACTGCGTAGAGGTGCAGTACTTGGAAAAGTGACTGCATCCGGAAAATATCGTTTATGTAATACTGCTAACGCAGATGGTTCACAAGCTCCAAAATGTGTCCTTGCAAAGGATATTCTTGTCGGAGCTGCAGATGAGACACATGTTCCGGTTTATTTGTCCGGAGATTTTGAATCCACACTTCTCAATTTTGGAGGTGCTGATACTGTTGATACACATCGTGAGGCAATGCGTGATCTGAACATGTACATTACGACTGGCTCTAACCAGTAAACAAAATATCGACTTTGTAATATCAGGAAGATTTTCAAATCATACACATCAGCAGATAAAATAATATCAAGCAAAAAGGAGTGATTCATGAATCCATTTGAGTTCATAGCCCTGTTAAACGCAATCTCTTATATGAACCAGCCCACAACATTTCTTCTGGAGCTGTTTTTTAAACTGGTTCCACCTCATCCGACTAAAACCGTTATGGTTGATATTGAGCGGGGCGGAGAATCGATGGCTGTATTTGTTTCTCCATTGCATGAAGGGCATGTGGTAAAAAAGAACGGTTATATCACCGATACTTTTGAACCAGCATATATTAAAGAAAAAATTCCTTTTACACCAGATGATCTGTTGGTAAGGCAGCCGGGAGAGGTATTGTTTGCACCGAACCAGGATCAGAGCGACAGGTTGAATCTGCTTGTTGCTAAAAACCTACTGATACTGATGAAACGGATAATCCGTCGTGAAGAATGGATGGCTTCGCAAGCTCTGACTCTTGGGCAGATGAATGTAGTCGGTGATGGTATAAACCGTAACATTAATTTTAATATGTTGCCCACACATCTTCCGGTTTTAGCTGGAAACAGTATCTGGACTGATCTTGTCAATGCAGACCCGCAGGCAAATCTCAGCACCTGGATCGATCTGATTCTGGATGATTCCGGATTAAATGCAGATAAGGTAGTAATGGGTTCTGCTGCAATCAGATCTTTTCTTAATCATCCAAAAATCAAAGAGGTTTTGAATAACCGGAGAATGAATATCGGAGATATTACTCCACAGCTGAAAAATAATGGTGCCCAGAAAATTGCTGACTGGTATGATCCGAATTGTGAGATCTGGACATATTCAGGGAAGTACATTGATCCGGCAACCGGAAACCGGATGAATCTTTTACCTCCGAATGCAGTTCTTATCGGTTCCAGTGCCGCAAGATGCGAACGTCATTTTGCTGTAATCCAGGATCTTAAAGCAAAGGTCAATGCAGCTCTGCAGTTCTTCCCGAAAACATGGGAAACTGAAGATCCATCTGCTCTCTGGTTGATGCTGCAGAGTGCACCTCTGCCGATTCCTCATCAGATCGATGGCTTTGTCTGCGCAACCGTACAACCTTAATTCATATTCCCGTGGCTTAGTGCCGCGGGTATCCATTATCAGGAGGTAAATTGATATGATATTGATTGCTTTAAGAACTATAATGCTGGATGAAAAGACATTCCTTCCTGGGAATGAATTCGAGCTCACAAATCTCAATGAAATTGCCAGATTGATTAATATGGTACCACCGGCAGCAAAGTATAAGCTGGTAATTCCTTCTATGGAGAAAAGCCCTGAAGAGCAGACTGTGAAAGATGAAAACACTGTCAGACAAGAAATGACCAGAAAAGATGTCGGAGCGGATACACTTGTCCAGTCTGAAAAAAATGGTGGTTCGGATAAAACCGAAGAGGCCAAAGAAGATTCCAGTCGCAACGAAATTGACGAAGAATTAGATATTGACAGTGAAAGTAATATTTCTGATTCGCCTGTGCTGACTGAACCTGAAAATACCGGAACAAATCACCAGGGTGAAAGTGATCAATCCGCTACAAGCGGTGTTGTCTGTGCAGCTGCACAGGTTGAATCAGTATTAAAGATCGAGGGAATAGTGAACGACCTTTGTGTAATTCTTGAAAAGAGCGGTTATGATTCCATCGAGAAAATCAAAGCAGCAAAATTCGAGGATCTGGTTGCTGTCCCTGGTCTGGGTTACAAAAATGCAAAGAAGGTTTTTGACAAAGTCCAAAAGCTTTAAATAGTAATAACTCTTTTTCATAGCATTGTCATAATGGAAAACGAAAATACAAACGACACTATTGAAATGGTTTTGAAGGAAGTCAGGGAGCTCAGAGAGATCCTCACCGGCCAGATCAAAGATGGAGCTTATCAGGATGGATTTATAACCCAGACTAATAATAAGCTTGCTGATCATGAGCGGAGAATTATTGCCCTGGAAACAATTCCAAAAGCTGTTAAAAGTATGTCGTTGAGTGTAGCTATGAAGTTTCTGGAAAAGGCAGTGCTATGGCTGGCTGTTGGGCTGTCAACCTATTTCAATTTTGTTAATAAATGATTGCAGGGGTATGTGATGAGTATCTATTCAATTGATCCACTGCTTCCTATGTTGGGTGAAACTTTTCATTATACTCCTGCAGTCGATAGCATTCGCAAGGAAGTATTTGGTATCATCGACCGGGAAGGTATGCAGGCTATTCCAGTAAGAGGATCTGATCTTCCCGTTCATAATTATCCCATGGTTATCTATGTTAAAAAGATTGAGGTCCCGGTGGTAACTCAGGGATCTGATGTAGTCGATACTGTTGATTTGACAGGTAAAGCGGTTTCGATACGGGTAAAAAAAATACTTGGCAATGATCCCGAAACCTGGGTTTTAGGAGCTGCATAATGGCTGATTGTATTGATGCAAGAATAACCGGAAATCTTCTAAATGTATTTCGAACCATTACTATTGCAAATGGTTATGAAACCGATGTGAAAACTGTTGAGTTGCTCAGGACGGTATTGCGGATTGAGGATGGCCAGTATGCGTTCTGCCTGGTTATTCCCAATGAATTGGATCCGCAATCAGAATTCTCCTATCGTGATGATGTTTTATCGTTTATGGTCTGGTTCCTGGATGGTAAATCGGATGATCTTCCAGGAGATCCACCTTTCACCTGGAGACTTCGAAATGTTGCAGCTGATTTTATTAAGGCTTTAAAACAGGATCCGACACTGGGAGGACTGGCTCAGAATATCCGGATACCCAGGCACAATTTCGGACTTTTCGTCGATGAAAATATTATGGAACTTGGTGTATACATGTTTATCGAAATCGATAGACAGATTAATCCCAGCGATCCATATCAATTAGCATAATGGAGGGCGTATGATAACTGCATCTGAATTATACCTGGCACGATTACAGGGTGCTTTGGGAGTACCTGAATCAAATTTGATAGCTGCAGACTGGATCGACTGTCTGCCAGAATCTAAACTTGACATAGTTCCAACTTCTGATCCAATGAAAACCGTTTCCGGGCGATCTTCCCAGGATGCCAGTGTTCCCGGTTTGATCAATGCAGATATTCAGCTGGATTTTGCGATCCGGTCTGCAGGTGCATCAACAATAGCTCATTGGGTAAAGATTGCCCAGGCTGCGAGACTTGGCTTAACTGAGGATGTAGTTGTGGCCGGTACCAGATACATTCTTCGGCCTTCAAATGAGCACAAAGATGTAACTGTCTGGAAATATGGAGGTGCTCACGGTGCAAATAGATCCCAGCTAAAGCAGGCCGTCAATTGTGTTTTTGACTGGAAAATAACTCAGGAAGTGGGAAAGAAAGCTATCATATCATTTCAGAGTGGTAAGGGATCTATACTGAGTTTACCTGTTGCAGGGACACTTCCGACTATTGTTAAACCCGAACTGTTTACACCTGCATTGCTTGCTGCAGATCTTATTTCTCTGTTTGGGGAATCATATAAACTCATCAAATATGAGATCTCCGGAAATGTACCGGTAGAGCAGAGACTTGATGGAACAACCTTCTCCGGGTATGGAAACACCGAGGCAACTGATATTGAGATTAAATGGGCTATGACCGTTTATGCGGATTCTCCCAATGTGATTGATCCGTACACTGCCTGGAGAAACAGAACTACAGGTGATATTGATATTACTTATGGTAAAACTGGTGAGAAAATCTCTCATAGTATAGGTGATGCTCAGATCGAGGATATCAAAGAAAGCAAACAGGGAAATATTACCAGCTGGGATATGACCGGAATATCCATCGATAACAACTATACTCTGACTGTAAATTCAGATCTGGTATAAGGAGTAAAAATATGACATCAATTCCATATAGTAAGGACGATTCCATAGATCATGAAATAGATGGTTTAACGATTTCCTTGAAACCATTGATCGGGAAAACTGAATATAAGGCTCAGACTCTGCTTGAACAGCTGAAATCGTTAAAAGAAGATGATAACTTGACATTAAAAACGATGGAGGTTACAGATAAACTGTTCGATATGTTTGTTGCCGGGTGGAAGCATGGCGAAATAGAGCAGAAATTCCCGGATGGAGAAAAACTTCCCAGCGATTTCTTTGATTCAAAATTTAAAACCTTTATCGTATTTAAAAAGGTCTTCAATACCGAAGTCGATGCAGAAGAAAAAAAAAGCTGATTGCTTACTTTTCTGTTGAGTATTCTGAAATACTGGATAAGGTTTTCGATTGTAAAATTTGCACGAAAAAAGAAAAACGTTCGAGAGGATGTTCAAAACCTCTTAAAAAATGGATAGCTGCAGTTAATTGTATTTGTGATGGAGATGAAAAATGCGGGTTATGCAAAGGCTCCGGTCAGATAAAATTAAAATCGTGTCCCAGGTCGTTATCCTTTTCTTTACGACGTGCAATTTCATATTACACATATTACGAAACAACCGGATTCACCATTTTCCCGGATGGAAAACCACTTACCAGCCAGCCTTTAAAACTTCTCAATGTGTTTTCTTTTATCACTCATATAAAAGGCGTTTTATTTCTGCGCCAGCATCCGGAGCTTGAGAAAAATGTCGGATCCAAATGTTAAAGTAATATTTGAGGCTGTAAATAGAATTTCAGCTCCTATGCAGAAAATGGCTGCAGATGCTAAATCTGCAGCTGACAAAATAAGTGCACCAATAAATGCGGTGGGGACAATTGCGAAAGCTACCGGGGCTGCAATTATTGCCGGTTTTGCTGTCGAAAAATTGCGCAGTTACATGAATGAAGGATATGAACTGTATAAAAAGCAGGAGGAAGCTAATACCAGGCTTATAGCAGCACTGAAATCTACCGGTAATGCTGCAGGGTTTACCTATAATGAACTAAAAACTATGGCATCCGGGCTTCAGGATGTAACCACTGTCGGAGATGAAGTAACCCAGGCCGGACAGCACATTTTACTTACTTTCCGTAATATAAAAGGTGACATTTTTAAGGATGCACAGGAAGCCATGCTTGACCTTTCTGTTGTAACCGGTAATGTGGATGGTGCCGCTAAAAAGTTAGGAACTGCTTTAAGTGAACCTAAAAAAGCGATTGAAAGTTTACGGGAAATCGGAGTCCGATTTTCTAAAGAACAACAGGACCAGATAAGAAATTTTGAATCTACAGGTAGGGTAGCTGAAGCTCAAAGAATCATACTGGACCAGGTAAGCTTATCATATGGTGGTTTGGCCAGGTCGATTGCACAAACCCCTACCGGGGAAATAGAGCAGTTAAAAAATAGGATTGGTGATGTTAAGGAGGAGATCGGAAGGGCTTCGCTTCCGGTTCAAAAGCTCGGAGCTGATATTCAGCTGTTTCTGGTTCAGGAGGCTAACAGACTGTTGGGTATATTCCAAAGTATTGGAAAAACAGTACCATCTATTCAGGAAAATTTTAGTAAAATTAAAGAAAATCTATCCCTGGAAGAACAGGTCAGTATCTTTAAAGATTTTGAAAAAGAAAGACAGCTGCAGCTCGATACTTTAAAAAAAGATCTTGCATTTTGGGAAGAAAAGCAGGCTGAATTATCAAAAAAGAAATTACGTTTACCCACTGATGATCATAGCGGAGTCATAAAGGCTCTTCAAGACCAAATAAAACAAGTTAAAGAGGAGATGAACCGGTATGGAGAAGAATCTTCAAATGTACAAAAGACGATAAATGCTCAGGCAGCTGAAGCTATTCAGGCTGCCAATGATGAAGCATTACTAAAGCAGACTCTGGCAAGAATTGACCGGGAAAATGCTGCAATCAAATATACAGAACAGGAAAAATTAATAAAGAAAATTGAAGATGATGCACGAAAACAGCTGCAGATAGTAGGTGAGAATGAAGAGGCAAAACGAAAAATCCAGGAAAATTCTGCAGCCAAAAAGAAAGAAGTTACTGATGCACAAAAAGTTATAGATGAAAATAGAAAACTTTATGATGAACAAAGGAGGCAGGCACTTGAGTATAATAAAAACGTTCAGGATCTGAATAGACAATTAAGAGATTCGAAACTGTCAGAAATGGACCGTGAACTGCAGGCTGTTGTAGACTGGTATGGACAGCAGGCAGATATTCACTGGGCTAATGGTGAAGCTTTGGCCTGGGCAGAAGAAATAAGCCAGGCAAGAATGCAGGCGATCCGGGATAAATATCGTGAAATAGAAGAGACCGAAGCAACCAAAGCTGCAGAGAAAGCACAGGCAGAAGCGCAGAAAATAGCCAATGAGAGAAAGGCACTTGAACAGGATATTAAAACATCATCAATTGGTGCTGCAGAACAAGTGTCAAGCGCTATTTTTCAGATTTCCTCCATGAGACATGACCGTGAGATGCAAAAAGAAATTGAAGCGGTGCAGAATTCGAAAATGTCAGCTAAAAAGAAAAAAGCTGAAATCGAACGCATAGAGCGGGAATATTTCCAGAAAGGTAAACAAAAAAATATAGCAGAAATTTTAATAATGGGTGCTCTGGCATCTGCTAAAAACATTGCTACTTATGGCTTTACTCCAGCTCTTATTGGTCCACAGATTGCCACTGCTGCCAGCATTGCAGCATCGTTGGCACTTGCGGCAGCACAAAAATATGCCGGTGGTGGTATTGTTCCAGGAAATTCTTTCACCGGTGACCGGGTTCTGGGATGGTTGAATTCCAGGGAAATGGTCTTAAATACTGATCACCAAATGGGATTATGGAAATTTATACAGTCCGCGAAATCTGGAACTGCGAATTATAATAATTCGAAATCATACACTACTAATAATACCAAAGAGCAGAATACAATCGCAAATATTTACATATCAGATATGAGCGGCCAGTATAAAAAAGAATTTGAAAAAGCCAGAAGACGCGGGGAACTGGATGAATTCGAGCGTGAAATTGAACAGCGGGTAATAGCTCAACTGCAAGGAACAAGCTCATGATAGATCTGTTATCAGATGGGTTTTCTATTTCAGTGAATCCTCCTCAGTATCCATATACTGTTACAATTAACATGTGCATGAGAATGATTGAGACAGTTTATGGGCGAATTCATTGGCTGGATCAGGGGATTGATTACGATAGCAGATCAACCGAAATTAAATGGTTGTTGAGTGCTGTTCAAACTCTTCATTTACAGAATTTGATGACCGACGAAGCTAGGGAAAAAGATATCCGGATAACCTGTCCTGCAAATTCAGGATTACATGTGTTTGGTCCGGACCTGGGCGATACAGGTTATTTCTGGGCGAAGCTGAATACTATTGAGACCTCCGGAATGAAGTATAAACCTTACCGGTATTTCGAAACCACAACTTTGTTCAATTTGCTTTCGTATCCTGTGTATCAAATACCATCTGCAGTGAGCGAAGGGCTGTTTGAGCTGGGTGATGTCACTGGTGTATTGCAGATGCAGCGGGAAATAGGAAATAATCTTGAAACAGGTGTAAACCGTAATGAATCATTGTCAGGGAAAATTACAAGCATCGATCTGTCACCGGCGGCAGATATTTATGATGCTGATATTCAGATACTGGCAGGTACTCATAAAATGGCAGAAATAATCCACCATCTGCAGGTAGACATCCGTGGAAACCCATTCACCATAAATAATCCATGTAATACCTACCTGTTTGGTGCACAAAAGGTTGCCAGTGATGAGTATATGGTGATATTGAGAGACAGTAAACTGGTTTGCACATGTACAAATGTCAATAAATGGGTTCTTGACCTGAAATTGAGACTGGTGGTGTGAAACATGAAAATTATACGTTTGATAACTGTTTACACCAAGAAAACTATAGAAAATGACATTCCTGAAATCGGACTATTTTCAACTGATAATGGATCTGAATTTCACTGGAGCGAGGTGCCAATAGCTCCAAGCGTAGGTTCATTTGCACCAATATTGACAAGTGTTGGCGATAAAACAACCAAATTAGATCTGGGAACAGGTGGAAATATTGAGCAGTATTCAACTATAAATTTTAGTGTGGTTAATCTGGCTCAGATAAATGTTTTGATGGAGGATTTAGATTTTCCAATCATTGGCTCAAGGGTTATATGTGAGGATTATTATCCGGATACAGAGGAATTCAAACGAATATATACCGGAATGATTGATACCTTCAGCGCAGATGATCGTGAATTACATTTTGATTGTGAGGCATGGGAAAATGTAAAAGATCGTAACCTAACCTCAAAAATTATTTCCGGTTCAGAAGGCAACTTCCCATTTGCACCAACTGGTGTTAATGGTCAGATAATTCCATTATGTATCGGTGAATCAGATCCGAAGAATGGAATTTATTTTAAAATTCCATGTATAAAAAATATCTTCAGAATATTAAGCCAACAGGATATTCTAAATCTTTTACCAGCTCATTTAGAGTATCAGAATTTTCCTTCAGAGCTGGACGTTTTCCCTGTTGCTGACCAACATCCTGCAGCAGATGATCTTCATTTTATAATAAGGTTAGGAAATGTGAATGTGTTTGATACACAGCCATATTTTAATAACCTGATTGGAAAATATTTGTACATAAAAACAGCTCCGGTAAATGAAGATGAAGGACAGGAAATCAGTTATGAAAATGAATTACGAAAAATAACCGGTGTGGAATACAGCCCGAATCTTGGAGCTCCCGCATATGGTGCTGGAGCTGGCGAGTATGCTGCATTAACGATAATAATAGATAAAATAGTAAGGTTATTTGGAAATTTTTATGCCAATCATCAATATCAATCTTATGTCCAGTTTATAGATAAAGCTTTATCCGAAGGCGATCCGGCATTATACCAATGGATGGCTGCAAAGGAAAATATAGGCTTTAAAAATGAACCAGAATTCTATTATGGTAATGAACACAAAAGATTATTAACAACAGGTTTCAACCTAAGTGTGTTTTCACCAATATCGGTATCGTATCCTATCGAACAACCGGATAAAGATGAACTCTATGGCTTTAAAATCTTAAGTGTGCCAGCGATAGAAGCAATTGTCGATCTTGATGATCTCAGCAAATACAAAGATCCGGTTTTCTCTGATGAAGGTGAACCGTGGGACGATCTGAGTAATTTTGTTCGTAAAGGGAGTTCACCTGGTTATTATGTGAACGATTTGCATACTGGTTATGAGTCAATTGCTGTTACTGTGAATAATGATGAAATGAGTAGCGATCCAGATAATAGAGATTATTACAAATATCGCTATTCGAGTACTTCTGTGCATTCCTGGCCGGATGGCCATTTTCAAAATATAAGAGCATTCAGGTTTACATTGCCTGAAATCGATTTTGATTTCAATGAGGCATATATCGGAGTATCGATCGAATGCAATTGCGAATTTACATTCCCTCCGATGATTGGCTTAAAAAAATACATGGGTCAGATTTCCTGGGCTATTGCTGATTTAGATATGTTTAATAACGTCTTCAAATTGGATGATATGCCAGATAGTTTTTATACAAATCATACTGATAATAATGAAAATTTTTTTGGTGAAGGATCCAGAACAAATGACAAATGGACGCATTACGCGAGGTATAAAAATTATTTGCTGGAAAATATCGGATCAAGAAAAGATTATATCCAGCATAATGAAGGATTGATTTTCTTTCCCAGAGGCGGAACTTCCGGGAGTTCTAATTTTACAGAAACACTAAAAATCAGAAAATTGTGTCTGATTTTTAAAAGCAAAGCCGAAATCGGAGACTATTTATATGTATAGTGGACTAACTCCAGGCTGGTCTCCTGTTGAATGGGATTTGATACACATAGATATTGATGATAATTTTGATGCCGGTGAAACTATGTTGGAGATCACTTCATATAAAGGAAACACCTTTAAAAAAGGGGAACGCTATAGAATTTTTATTGAAGTGGATACTGCATTTGCTGGAGGTTTGGTTGAAACAAATACTTGGTACGAACACCCATTTGAAATTGCTTTTTATACTGAAACTGAAATAGTAATAGACTGGGAACCGCACAGTGACAACTGCATATTGAAGCTGATTAACAAAACTGAAGATTTGGTAATAACTCTCGACTGGGACTGGACCTTACATCAGAAACAACATTTATTGGATAACCCAATAGATGCACTTTATTACATCCGGCAAAGCCAGAACTGGAATGAATTAGACGAGAACCAGGAACCAATCAGGCATATTAATATCGATCCAGGAACTTACGGTTCATTCTTTCATTCCAGCCTGGGCGATCTTCGGGCTGTAAAAATCTGCAGAGAAATACTGAATTATGATGATGCTACAACCAGGGCAATCAGCAAATCGATCTGCGAAGAGTTTAACCTGGTATTGTATACAGATAATAACGGCAACGAATCAGTGAAACTGATCGATTATCCTGAACCGGAAATATCATTTACAATAACTGTACACGACATTATAAAAGAACCCGAAATAATTGAACGGGACCCAAATAAAATTTACTGTGAACCGGTGGTGAAATTCGCTACTGATTGGAGTACAAATAACCCTACTAAGCAGTTTTCTATTATTAAAACTGACCAGGATGAATATGATCTAAGTTGCACTCCTGGATTAACAGCTGAACAGGGTGGACCACTATGGGCTATGGCGAAAACATTGAGGCAGGCGGTAAATAAAATTACTGCCTTTGAATTCAATTTTAAATGGATTAAACATATAGAGGATGCAATCCAGTTGTTATCCCGGAAATTTGTTTGGATGAGTAAAAAGAGGATGAAACTGGTTGTCTCATATGAAAAAGCGGTTAATCAGACAGTTGGCTGCTGGGGAAAAGTGGTTATTCCAATTTCAACCGTTGGTAAAGAAATCAGATTTATCATTGAGGAAATGGTTTCGAGTAAAAAAAGAGGGAAAAATTCTTCCTTGGTATCCATGCAGGTTGTGCTCTGGGACAACGTGACAAGTGAAGAGCTGGAGATCCTGCAGAACCAGATGTATGTAATTCTGGATCAGCAGCTGCAGGGACAAGTTGCGGATGAGGCTGATTTAATGCAGGATCTGACACAAGATCATTTATAATGGAGTAATTGTCATGCAGAATACATATAATAAACCAGGTGCTAAAAATGTAAACATTACGAATATCAATGCTACCCGTGTTGCGATGTCTGCACCTGCTTCATTATTACCGACAAGCGGTCTGCAGAAATGCCAGGCCGGTATAGAGACTGATGAAAAGGGAATAGGGTTTAAGGATCAAAACGACGTTTATTATTCTGTTTACCCCATTTCAGGTACAGCAAATCGACTACTTAAAATAAGTGAAAATGGTATCAGGGCAATCGAAACAGCATTTACTGAGGCAGACATAACGAACCTGCAGATTTTACTTAATAGCAAACAACCTTTGGATTCTGATCTTACCGCGATCGCGGCACTTACTCATAGCTCCGGACATGTGATGATAAGCAATGGTACCGCATGGACCAGGCGAGCTTTGTTGGAGTCGGATATTCCGGCATTATCGATCGGTAAAATAACGAACCTGCAAACTTCTCTGGATGGAAAAGCTGCATCTGTTCATAATCATATCATAGCTGATGTAACAAATCTGCAGGGCACCCTGGATGGTAAACAACAACTGGATTCAGATCTTACCGCGATTGCAGCTTTAACCCATAGTACTGGGCATGTAATTATCAGCAATGGAACCATGTGGACCAGACGAGCTTTGATGGAATCGGATATCCCGGCATTATCGATCAGCAAAATAACTAATTTACAGCCAAATCTCGATGGAAAAGTATCTCATACTCTATACCAAGACTGGAACACTGCGACTAACTGTTTTAACAATAATGCATCAAATGGGCCTAACGGTGTAACCAATTTTATGGGTTTAGACATAAAGATGGCCGGGAATGATTATCATTTCCAATTGTTAGGTCGTCAAGATATGTTCTATGTGAGAACTAAAGAAAACGGAACATGGTATCCATATAGAACATTGTGGCATGATGGCAACTTTAACCCGGATAATTATTCCTTAACTTCGCATTTACTTACAGGTCACAGTGACTGGTCTACTTACTTTAATGGGCAGGCTTTAAAAACTACAAGCATACCCACCTTTGCAGGCATTTATATCCCTAACGGCGGTGTAATAAATGACTGGACAATGTTAGGTGTTACTAACCAACAATCAAGTCCTTATGATCTTTATTGGTACAAAGCTTACGAACTTACTGGTACAGGTAGGGCTGATGAGGATATCGAGTTGCGTGTACATGGCGATGTTAGTTATTATTATGGCCATTGTATAGTCAGACTGAAAATGACCAGGTATAGTGGCGAACCTGCTAATCAGTTACACGTTACGGTAACACCTGTTTCGGGCTGGCCATCTAATGCATTAATCAAAATAAATGGTGGTACAGTTTGGGTTGCTTCTGCTGTAAAATGGGGAGATATCTACGGAAGGTTAGCTCAGTCAAGGTATAACCCAGGGAGAAATTTATTTAGCACTGCGTTTGTAACTGCGACACCAGCAGGAACAGATTTAAATGGCACATTCGGAGTGAAGAATTGGGATGGCGACGCACAAGTCGTACGATATCATAATATTGATGGCGCAAACGGTGTATTTACAGGAAATATCATTGTTGGCAGTACACTAACTAGTGAGGGTAAATATATAAGGGTACAATCTGGAGATAATTATAATTGCGGTTTTGAGGCTTTTGGTGCTTATAATGGTACTGGTTACCTATATTTGGGGCAGAGTAGCACTTATGGTGGTGGTCTTTATTATCAAGGTGATGGTACACCTGCCTGGGCTACAGGTGAATTAATAGATGGTGTTAATTTCTACAGAAGAAATAATGGGCAAGATGAGGTCGTTTTCTACTACCCGTATAGTAATAATAACGTTTACTTCAGAGGTGCAATATCTACCAACAATATTGCTAATAATGGTTATACTGACATCAGTAACGGTACTGCGAATCATCACTACAGAGATGTTTATCACTTCTGGACTAATACCGCTTCAATTACAGGAACAATGAAGATAGTACTACCGAAAACATGGTCATCAACTATGATTGTGCTCAAAATTACAGGCTATAATTATACTTCTTCCGGGGCTTGGGAATGTGTTATTTCGGGCTATAATTTTTCTGGCACAGGCGCTTGGTTCAACACCTCTGCATTTATTAAAGGTTCAGCACCTTTTTCAAGTGTAAGGCTTGCTCATGATGGTTCAAAGTGCTGCTTATTACTTGGTAATACAAGTACTGTTTGGACTTACCCACAAATAGAAGTTACCGACGTTTATTGTAGTTATAGTAACCAAACAGGATGGGGATCTCCTTATTCAATGGCATTTGTTACTAGCGAGTCAGGGATTACCAATATTGTTACTCCTGTATTGAATAGTGGAGTGTCCGCTGACTGGAACGCACTGATAAATAAGCCAATTGGTACCACTAATTACATAACGAAATATACAAATGGGGCAACTGGAGCAGTTGGCAATTCTTCTATTATTGACAATGGAACTATAGTAAACACACACAGTATCTTATCAGTTGGAATAGCACCGGCAAATAATCAAAATATTTCTTTTGCTGCAAGTGATATGTTCACTATTATGCCATGGGAAGCTAATAGGCAAAGTACGTACCTTAACCAAAACGCATATTATGACGGCAGTACTTGGCGATATAGAAAAGCTTATGGTGCCTCTTTCATTGCAATGGCAAGTGATGGAAAATTGGTATTTTATAATGCTCCTAATGGAGCAGCTGGCAATATAATTTCTTGGGAGGGTCCCACTTTAATGTTAAACGGGGATCGTAGTATAGAAGCTATAGGGCCCTTTAATTTGACCGATGGTTATGGCTATTTACAGCTATATAATAACAGTGGTCAAGGAAGATCCATGATTAAAGCGTACGGCAATAACATTTGTTTTGCTGTTGAAACCGCTGATTTGTACGAAAGAGACGTACTGGTAATTCACAGAGACGCCGGTCTGTTGGGCCAAGAAATACCATTAGTTGATATAAGTGGAATATTGACAGTAGGTAATGATATTTACACTGATGGCGATATTTTTGTTGACGGCAATGCCACAGTTGAGGAGAATGTAATTCACAATGGTGGATTTATTTACGGAGATGCTGGAGTTTTAACTCATCCTTATCCTGGTGGCTTGCCTCTGGATGTTACTGGTTATTCCGTAGTAAATCTAACATATTCTGGAGGCGAGCAAAATTACACTATCTCTGGAGGTATCAGCGGACAGCGCCTTGCCATAGTTAATTCATCACCTGTTAACCACGCAGTTACTAATACATCAACTACAATTAACCCCGGCGTTTTTATGGATTTTATTCGCATAGGCGGTACTTGGTATAGAGAATATTAATAAGAAAAATGAAATGCGACATGTTTTTCATTAATATAAGGAGGATTTATGAACATGTTTTTTGACAGAAAAATAGCTCTGAAAAATCCAGTAACGATTGATGTTAATGGACTGGAGTTCAGGGGATCTGCAGTTGCAGTTGATTTGATATATCTGTATCCAGGGAATATCACTGTCCAGGTGAACCCAGGGAATGTTTTTCTGAATAAGAAAAACATCATGCCAAATATGCCTGCTATGCCAACAATGAACCAGACTACATTTGACACTAAAATGTTTTCTGACGATGAAAAAGCAATAATCGAATCGGCAGTCGATATTATTAAAAATAAAATCAGTCAGATAATTGATGATCAAGCAGAAGAAAATGTCTCGGAGGAGGAATAAATGCAGCAACCAAATCAATCACAAAGTCAGACTGTATCATTTGAGCAGATCGAACAGCAGCTCGATCTGCTTTTCGGACAATGCAAAAGGCTGGTAATAAATCAAATCGCTGGACCATTGTTTAATGGAACTGCCGATCTGCAGCAGCGATTGTTAAAGGCACAGGAAAGAATTAAGGAGCTGGAAGCACAATTCCCAGCTAATCTCTCAACCGAGAACAAGGAGAACGGAAAGGGAAAAGCCAAAGCATCAATCAAAAATAAATAAATTAAATTTCAAGAGAGATTTTTATGAGCATACTCAAAAATATTTCAGAAGGTGGAATTAAAGGAGTTTTCTCCGGAATCGGAATGTTGGCGAAAGATATCCGAACGGCCATCACCGGCAAAACCGTTTTATCTCCGGAGGACCTGGTTAAACTTGAACAGTTGACTCATGATATGGAAATATCTGTTTTAAATGCTGACAAAGAGATAGCATTGGCCCAGGCAGAGATCAATAAACAGGAAGCTATGTCTGATAAATTTTTCAAATCCGGATGGCGACCTGCAGTTGGATGGGTTTGTGTGCTGGGATTGTTTTACCAGTTCATTTTGCGGACGATGCTGCCATGGTTAATGATCATGTGCGGCTACGATGCACCGGCAATGCCTGCGCTCGATCTGAGCACTCTTATGCCGTTACTGTTTGGTATATTGGGTCTGGGTGGGTTCAGAACTTTTGAAAAAGTCAAAGGGGTTAATAAATGAAACTTTACCTTCCACGAATCATTTTCAAAGAAGAATCAACGGTTGGACACTTATATATCGGTACCGAACGTTTTTGCTATACATTAGAAGACAAGGTTCGTCCCTCTGGAGTAAAAGTTTATGGAAAAACTGCTATTCCAGAGGGTATTTATAATGTGGTTGTGACTTATAGTCCGAAATTTAAAAAGCTGTTACCCGAAATTCTTAACGTTCCCATGTTTACAGGCATAAGAATGCATGGTGGAATAACCGCAGATCACAGTCTTGGGTGCGTTTTGTTGGGATATAACCTGATAGATACAAACCACATCGAGGATTCTGCAGCTAATGACCTTACTAAAATACTGAAGGAAAGTAAGGAGGAACATACTATCGAGATCGTTAACACAAAACCTGTTTAAAACCTGTAAACAGGTAAGAGGGGATGATTGCAGCCATCCCCATCCAACCCACAATGCACGTGGATTATCCGAAACCGGACTACCTGTCCCTTTATAGAAGAGGTTTTTTATGAATAGTCCATTGTGCTACATTGGCGGTAAAAGCCAATTGTCTAACATTATATCAGAAAAGATTCCATCACACAAGACCTATGTTGAAGTATTTGCAGGTGCAGCCTGGGTATTCTTTTGCAAGTCACCATCAAAAGTAGAGGTTATTAATGATAAAGATGGTGAGCTCATCTCATTTTACCGGGTATTACAGAATCACCTGGAGGAATTTTTAAGGCAATTCAAATGGCTGCTGTCATCGAGGGAGCTATTTGAGGATTTCAGTAAACAGCTGGATGCCGGTGGTTTGACTGATATTCAAAAAGCCTGCAGGTACTATTATATACAGAGGCAGTGCTTTGGCGGCCGGGTCCGGGGCAGAAGCTTTGGTATTGTTCCGGAGGATCCTCCCAGGATCAATCTGCTCCGGATGGAGGAGGAATTATCGCAGGTTCATCTCAGGCTGGCCAGGGTAACCATCGAAAATCTGGACTGGTCCGATCTGCTCACCAGGTATGACCGACCGGAAACATTCTTCTATATGGATCCACCTTATTATAAAATGCCATTCTATAAATACAACTTTGAACCCATGGATTTTCTGAAAATGAGTGCAATTTTATCCGGTCTATCTGGAAAGTTCATAATGAGTATCAATGATGAACCGTTTATCCGGGAAACATTCTCCAGGTTTAAGATTCAGGAAGTGGATGTGAGGTATAGTGTTCAGAAGGAGGGATCGCAGGTGGGGAGGGAGTTGTTGATTTCGAATGTTTAACCTATGTATTAGAACAATATGATGGTGTGAATCTAAAATTTTTAAATAAATATAACAATTAGTAAAATCTATCATTTATTTTAACAATTAGAGTTAAAAACTGCATGCAGCAATTCAGAATTATGTAAAATTGCATTTTTTTGCTATTTATTTAAAGATTCCCAGCATTTTTGTTTTCCATTAATGCGAATTCATATCCCTTTTTAGCACTATTTATTGTTTTCTGCGAAATTAAGAAAATGATGATACCAAGTTAGGTTGTCGGTTAGGCACTTGTAAGTTCTTTTTCCTTGAAATTTGGTTAATTATTAAGATCAATAAAATAATTAAAAAGGAGAAATCTTATGCTGAAAATAAGAGGAATAATTTCAACCATAGCTTTAAGTGCGGTTTCAGTTTTTCCCCAAAACACAATATCTACTTTATTATCAACTAATGGTGACGTAAGAGACACTATACATGTTTCAGTTTTTGCTGGTGGAGAAGTAAGTACTGCATTTACGGATCGTTCTAAGACTGGGAACATAGGAAATGGCGCTATTGGTATGAGTCTAACAAAAAAAAGACTGTATTTTTATGCTTTTACAAACATTGGTACTGAAGGTGACACAATAACTAACAAAATCGGAAGATCTATTATTGATCCAGTATCATCAATTGGTCCATTTAATTCGCTTTTACTAGAAGTCAGGATTTATGAGGCTTTTAACATTCCATTTACAAATTATAAAATGGGGATTCAGGTACCAGCAAGCATATCAAATGTTATGTGGGGCAAAACTGATTCAACAGGAATGGTTTTACAGGCAAAAGATGCCATTGTGGGAAGTTTAACAATAGCTACATTCTATGCAATTAGTGGTAAAATGGACGAAACCACTACTGATATTGGTTTCTTGTTAAGTGCCGGTATTACGATGAGGGGACTTGGAGGTGATGTTTTTGCAAACAAATTTTATGAAAGTATCACTGGTACGAAAAGTAAACTGTTTTTTGGACCCACGGCAGGTGCGATTTTTCAGCTCGGCTATATAAAAGCAGGAATTCAAGTAGTCAAACTGTTCGATCCTCATAAAAACAAAAAAATTGAAGGTTTAACATTTACGCACATTAATGGAACAATTGGTATATCCGCGCCAATGTTTGAAGGTGTATTAAAAAAGAGAGCATAATCAGAGTTGTTTTAAAACACCTATTTTTTGATTGTAATTAGCGGCTGAGTCTGGGGGAGAATCTTTGGAATTTTTACGGAGGATCCTCCCAGAATTAATCTGCTCCGGATGGATGGAGGAATTATCCTAGGTTAATCTCAGACTGGCAAGGATAACTATAGAAAAAAAGAATAAGATTTAATTGGGCAATAATCTAAATTGAAAAAAACCATAAAAATCAAATTATAATTCCAGCGATTTTGCAAGCTTCTACAATAATGCCAGCATCCTTTCCGTCATGAATAGGTTGACCAAAATCGCAACCATACTTCTCTCTGTAAACATCATTCATGACCTTATACAGTTTATCGATAATTTCATTTATATAATCGCCTTTAATATTGGCTTCATTCCAGATTACACTCGGATCTATAACGCCGCTTTTGTCTATATGAAAGTGAGTTTTATCTCTTATTAATTTTAATTTATAAGAAAGTTCTTCAATTTCTTCAATGCTTATGTTATGTTTCTCCATTAATTTATTAACAAGGTCAAAGTTACAATTGCGGATGTACCAAAATGAAGCGGCTTTTTTGTGTTTGTCGAGTACTTTGATTTCATGCGAAAAAATATCATTGTATAAAGCGATTGTACAATAGGTAAAAAACCCCCAATTAGTTTCTGGGGCAGCTGTAGTAAATTCATTTAAACAATTTCGCATAGAAATTGCATAACGTAATTCGTTTAGATTTCTCCATAGAGCTTCTCGGATTTTGTCCACCATAAGATTCTTTTTTCGTCATTAATCTGTTTCTTAATAATTATTACATTTTCATCCATTATCAAAAATGAATGCATCATCGGGTATTTTTAAGTTTTAATGTTGCAACGGAAAAAAACTGTATTAATATTGTTAAAATAATTATTAGTTCTTTTTAAAAATTTGGTTAGAAATAATTGAGAGATCATTCGATATTACAGATGTTTCATTTAATAATTCGTCTAATGATTTTTTATCCATTTTTGATAACAAAACAAAAACATCCTTAACCGATAGTTTTCGAGATTTTTTATCGTATTTTTCTGCACCGTTTCTTTCCATAAATTTACGAACATCATTCATTTGAGGTAGGAATAATTTATTATCCCATTTTTTTGCTAATTCGATAAGTTTAGGGGCAATATCAGAATTTGGAGAAATAAGTTTTGTTACTGTGGAAACTGCATCCACATAGTTTTCTTTGCTGATTTTATTGTCAATAGTAATTTTTTTAATAGAATTTAATTTTAATTCTACTTCGTTAATAGGTTCATTTTTTATTTTAGAAATCGCTTCGACAATTTTGTTATATCCATATTTAATAAAAAGTAAGCTAACTTCAATTTCAAGTATTTCTTGATTATTCATTTAATTCCCTTTCGATAGGCCAATTGCTGAATAAAATTCATCTTCAAATTTGCTAAAGGTGTTTGTTACTTCATATCTAACATAGCTGGTACGATTAAGAGGCGTGCCTTCTCTGGCCGATTTTGGATATGAAGCAGAATAGTATATGTGATTTGAAAAAATATTCCAACCATGTTTTTCTGCTTCTTCAAATACTTCCTTTATTGATTGTCGAGTTTCAGGACCTGATGTGTAATTTGAGGAATGGTTGAAAACTATTCCACAAATATCGATATCATGATCTTCATTCTCTGATTTAAACTCTTGAATGGATCGGCCTAAAAGTGGTAATCCAATTGTAGCCATAAATTCTGGCTTAACAGGAACTAGAACATATCTACTAGCAAAATATGCAGCTGTTGTTAAAATAGATTCTGTGGGGGCGCAATCAATAATAATCAATTGATAATTTTGAGATATTTTAGATAATGCTTTAGCTAATCGCCTTTCTTTACCAGTTGGGTTTTTTAATACTCTTGCTAATTCAAGGCGGCTTGGTATTAAGTCTAGGGTGCTTGAACTCCAATATCCTGTTTTTTTTAGAATAATGTCCTCAATATTAAGTACTGTTGGACATTCGTCGTCATCAGAAGGAGGTACATAATTTTCAAATATTTGAACAATAGTTGGCTTTTTTTGTTTAATATGAGCTGCATATTTTTTGGGTGTCATGAGCGATTGGCTTAAATTTGATTGTGGATCAATATCTACGGCTAAAGTTTTAAATCCAGCATTATCAGCTGCATGAGCGACCTGCGCAGCAAGAGTAGTTTTTCCGACACCACCTTTCATATTAATAAAACTTACAACTGTAGCCATAGTAAATCCTTTCATTGCAAAGGTTTAATTTATTTAGATATTTTGTATCTCAGTTTAAGCATTTAAATATCTGAAAAACAAACGGATTATGATAAATTTAGAAATTACGGAATACAAAAAAATTAAAATACTTTTTTTCCGATTTAATGAAACCCTATCATCCTTTTTGATTATTCGAATACAGTTATGCGGCAATAAGGTTTGAAGATTCTGACAACAATGAACATCTGTAATTCTATTACAGATTTATGCAACAGTATAAAGGGAAGATAAATTGCTTGCTATACAAAATCAAACAAAAATACTGAAAAGTTAATTCAAAAAATCAAATATTGCTGCAGATTTGCTGCACAAAAACGACCCTATTCATATATGCCCTATGAAATAAGGGTAAAAACAATCGTTCCTATAAAAAACTCAACTCCCCTCACCTCCATCCTTCGCTCGGGAACAGTCTTCTGTTTCCCGAGCGAAGGATGCCCACCATAGCGTCCTCGCGGCGGTGGGCTTCATTCTCTCGAACAAGCGACATTGTGTTCCTGAGCTTCGGATGTCAGGCCATAGCGTCCTCGCGGCGGTGGGCTTCATTCTCTCGAACAAGCGACATTGTGTTTCCGAGCTTCGGATGTCAGGCCGTAGCGTCCTCGCGAAGGTGGGTTTCTTTCTCCCGAGCTACGGGTGGCGAGCCTCTTATTAACAAAGGGTAGTTTTAAGAGGTAAAGTAGCTTATTCTTTTCTTCGAGATTATAGGTATTTTCTCCCGAATAACTAAACTGTGTATTACCTGTTTACTCAACCACCGTAGCGTCTTCACGAAGGTGGGCAAAACCAGGAGGGGATCTCCCAAGATGTACTACACCTTGTTGCAACAAAGACTTATTTGAATAATACTATCTTTATCAATCCGCAGAGTCATCGTATGGAAGATGGAAAAGAAAAGATATTTTGGCATCTGACTTCCAGAAAACAGAAAAGAACCATTAAAAGAGAAAATAGATATGAAATAATTGAGGAGAGACTGCCAGATTACCCTAGAGCTGAAAGAATTGAATGGGTAAAAAAGATTATTCAGAACCACCAAAATCCACGAATAATTTGTTTTTATCATCAAGAGACTAACCCAAATAAGGATATTCGGCTATATCTATGGGCTAAGCAGGACAATTTTGTTGCATACCGGGTTATTTGATCCTGATGGATTTCGAGCACTTTAGACAGACTGAGTGAAATATGTAGAAATTCTTAAATGTTTTTTATAGGCAAAAAAATGAAATTTTCAAATTAATGTAGAATAGCATATATTCATAATTCGACATAAATTGTAATATGGCCTGATGGCCATGTAAAAATAAACCAGATATTATTGTATTCGAATAATTATATGATTCCAAAAATTAAACTTGGTTTTGTTTTCGTTGTTACATGGAGGACCTTTTTCGTGAAACCGGAATAGATAGCAGCAAATTTCGTCAAGGGAAGAATCTTTTGAATCGATAATAAAATCTGCTATGAATATTGTGGCCTGAGTTAGTAACGAAAAATATCTTTTTAAACGAGTGATGATAGCATTTCATTAATAATAGATGGTAATCCTGACCCTTATGGGTTTCCTACCCTGGGCAATCTGGAGATCTCATGGCCAGATCAGGTGTACAGATGATAGCTCCCTACCAGCACGGCACGCAGGGAAGGAATCCCTGCGTTAAAAGAAGAAGATAAGCCTTTCAGGCTAAGGAATGAGTTACCAAAAGCACTTCTCCGTAGCCTG
>JAEZKP010000032.1 GCA_023436145.1 Fibrobacterota bacterium
TCCCTTTCAGGATAATACAGACTTGCCTATATATAATGAATAAGATCAGAACTGGTTGTAAATATACAGGTAACTTTTTACCGGAACATTACAACCGGGAGCTTGATCGTAAGTAAAACTATTCTGATAATAAATCATGCTCAAAGTGTTGACAAGTTTTTTCGTCAATACAATATGCATAATACCAGACATGAAGGTATTTCGAATGTTAAAAATAGTAGCCTTTAGCATTAATTAAAATAGACATTACTGAATCTCATTATGTTAAAAAAGCCTTGAAATTATGAATTATTGCAGGATTTTTTAAGAAATTTAACGGATTTTATTTTTTATGATAAAGTCTGTTTTAGATTGACTTATTATCTTAATTTCCTCATCATGTGAAATGAAAGTGTTGACAGTTTTTGGCAACACTATTGCCGTGTTCAAACTCAGAGGGCAATTTTTCTTATCTTCTTTACCTATTTTCTGGATAATTTTTTTTACATTTTTTTCTTTACTACTTTTTCCCGATATTGGTAAAGTCGTTCCGGGTAATAATCAGCCAGAATCTTGATTATATGGAAAAGAAGAGGACTAAACGAAGAAGGTGAGTAAATGTGTTCTATTCCGGATTTGCTCTTTTCATCCTGCCAAATCATCACGGAGCACATCTCCATGTACCCCTGGTGTGTACAAAAACATAAATTCTTAAAAGATTCAGTTTCAGGCAGACTGCCCACTACTCAGAATCATCCGATTTCTTCAAGTAACGATTTTATGCTCAGGGGTGCACATCCCTCATAATGATTATTGACATTAACAGTCACTTTTATTCCCCTCTTCAGCATTTCTCTTATCATCTCTACAATAGCTTTCTTATCCCTCTTTTCAACTATTTTATCCCATTGCTCCCCTGTCTTCTCCTCTATTTCAGACCGGTCCCCTCCCAGTAACCGGATTACTGATTCACTGGTTATCAGGAAACCATATTTCTGATATAAAGTGGTAATGGATGGCATGTACTGCTTTTCTGAGAAAACATGAATGAGGCCATTTTCTTTTATAAAGGCAAAATAATCATTACACAGGTAATTGCCGTTTCTTGGCTCTATGGCGATTGGAACAGTTCGTGGAATTTCTGAAAGAAACCCTTCAAGTACCCTTAAAAACTTATCGAGAGAACTCATCTTTTCACGTCTCAAATATTCAAACTGAAGTAAAGCTGCGGTAATTTTGGGAGCTATCGGAGATAGCCTTTGGATAAATATCCGGTATAATTCGGATGATAAAAATGTCTCATTGGTCTGCAGCGACCCGTCAGGAGCTTTATTTCTCAGATGAGTCAGAGTCAGGCTCTGAGGCACCTTAAATGTAAATCTGAAATCCGGTCCGACTGTTTCATTATATTCTGAGATTTCCTCAGATGATGGTATTCTGTAGAAAGAGCTGTCAACTTCTACTGTGTTATAATTTTTGGAATATTCCTTAAGGTATTCAACCGCAGTTCTGTACTCTTTGGAATACACCAGGCCCACCCAGCACCTGTAATTCCAGGAGCATGTCCCGATTCGCAGATTTTCAGCCATTTTAACCACCTCTCCCTAAATAGCGCAATACATCCTCTTTGGCTATTGATTAGCTATCCTTAATGAAATATATTGCAATCCCAGGCATTTTTATATGACCTGCACCGGGCTTTCAACATTTTTTTACTTATCCACATGCAAAAAACAAAAGCATTTATTGTTGCTCATCTCTCAGTATTCGCTCTTTTGATGTCTTTTCAACTCCAATGGGCTAAAAGCAGGGAAATCTATTCCGATATTTTTCTTCGTTTCTGTGCTATTTATCTTTTAAGTATCCCTCTGATGTACCTTTTTTTTCAAATAATTCATTTTATTCAAATAAAAGTGGGAAAATCAAACCCTGACCCTATAAATACCGCGCGCATGCTTTACCCGCTCTCTGTCTTTCATCTTCAGTGGATTCAATTCGTAAGTGATTATAAATGGAGATATACACCGGTTCTTATTTTAAGCATTTTCACTGTTACAATAATAATCAAGTTATTTACCTCATTACGAGTCAGAAAACCGGAACGATCTGTTAAAGAGGTGGCATTTAAAACCTCATTTACACAGGTAAACCACTATTTTATTGACTGTCTGAAACAGATTATTATACGAATCTCTCAAGCGCTCTCCTCTCCGGTGAAAATCAGCTGTTTGGTTTTTTACCCGGAAACCTGGATACTTCTCTCCATGGAGATAATCCTGCTGATAAAATATTGCGCCTTCAGCACACCCCAACCTTTTCTTTTTCCTGTCAATATAGCCCTGACTGTTCTTCTCCCGGTTTTGCTTGTCCAGTCAATAAAGAATCTTACCCATCGGATTCCCGCAGCATCACCGTTTCTAGCCACCACTGTTATAGCTCTGTATTTTCTTCTTTCCTTTTTTTACATAACCGAGGATTCTGCTTTTGACTACTCAATTTTGTTATTAAATTCCGATCTGATGACCCATAAGCAGACTTTCATCCTTCTGACCGAAAAATTCCGGCTGCAATCATGGATATTCATATTTTCCGGCATGGTCTCTATTATTGCATTGTGTTTCTTACGAAACAGGGAAAAGAACAGGACTCTCAGACTATCGATAAAAACCGGTCTGTTTAGCTCCTTTGCGTATGTATTATTGTTCATGATTCCTGTGAACAATCTGGATCAGCTTAAAAGTTTGTTCAAATCGGTCAGCGGTTATAAAAATCAGCAGAAGGTGATAGAAAAAGCAGCTGCCACGCTTAGGGAACCATTTCCCTATTACCGTTCATCTGAAAATGTTTCTGATTCAGGAATCAAACCGTTACCCAACATAATTCTGGTTTGTCTGGAGTCCTGTAACGGATTATTGATAGAAAAAAAGACAGACCATGGTAAATTTATCACTCCCTTTTTTAACAGCCTTATTCCTTCAGGAGTTTACATAGAACATTTCTATGGAAATTCTGTACAGACTGCACGCGGCTTTTTTACACTGCTTACCGGTGTGCCAGCAGGTTTCCTGGGAAAAGAAACCACTTTAATGCCGGAACTGAGGTTTCGCGGGCTCCCGGCCATATTATCAGACTATGGCTATTCCACCCTTTTCATGAAGGCCTATCATGATTTATCATACGACAATACAGGTACATTCATGAAAGCTGCCGGGTTTCACACTGTTCTCTCCATGACCGAAGATATGTTGACCGAAGAGGAGAAGGAGATGTGCTGGGGATGGGGGCTTCAGGATGACATTTTTTACCGGAAATGTTTCAGTATTCTTGATTCCCTTCATGAAAAGCAGTTGGCAGAAAACAATGAAAAGCCCTTTTTCCTGACCACCTTCAACGTATCCAATCATATGATGTTTCAGGATATTCCTGACACTCAGAAATATCTTTACCCGGATGCTGATGCTGAGGATTTTTATGAAAATTACCGTAATTCAATGTTTCTTTCCGATTCCTGCCTCAGGGAATTGTTTGCACAACTTAACAGCAGAAACTGGCTTCAGAACACAATAATAATTATTGTGGGTGATCACAGTTTCCCTTCAGGGATTCACTCTCAGAAAAATGAAAAAGGTGCCTGGGAGGATAATTTCAGAACCCCTTTTCTTGTAATCTGGAAAAGCCATCTTGCTCCTTCCAGACTCTCACAACATGCATATTCGCAAACCGATCTTATACCCACGATTTTTGATCTGCTGGACATAAAACCGGCACACCACTCAGTAGGAAAATCAATATTTGATGAAGGTCCAAGAGATCCGGTTATGCTCTCTCAACCCTACGATGGAATATATCTGGTAAGTATCCAGTATCCATTTAAACTAGTGAAAAGGCTCAGGGGAAATTCGCTTCAGCTTTTCAATGTAGAAAATGATCCGATGGAACGGCAGGATCTGATTTTCGACCGTTCAATGCAACCTGTGGTCAAAAAACTGCAGGGGAGTATAACCGGGATCATGATCAATCAGCAGTTGATAGAGCAGAACCGGTTATGGCCCGTAAACGGGATACTTCAGTAGGCTGTCATGATGGTCAGGTTTCCAGTAACTCCATAGGCAGGCTTTTTTTTGTATTGACTCCCATCTTTCTGAACTCTTCAATTCTGCGCACGATATTTCCCTTACCTGTGGAAAGCTGATTCATAGCCAGTTCACACTTCTCCGAAGCCTTGCCGATGGCATTTTTTACTTCCGAGAGTGTATCCACAAATCCGGCAAACTTATCATACAGATCTGCTGCTTTACGGGCAATTTCCTGGGAATTGCGGTTCTGATATTCGCTTTGCCACATATTCTGAATGGTGCGCAGGGTTACCAGCAGTGTAGATGGTGATACTATAATTATTCTTTTTCGGTAGGCGTATTCGAAAAGTGAAGGTTCGGTTCTGATAGCAGCCACAAAGGCAGCTTCCAGAGGCATGAACATCAATACATAATCGAGGGTATTGAGTTCAGGAAGTGAGTCATAGGATTTTGTGCTGAGCTGATCGATATGATTTCTTATGGAAGAGAGATGTGCCTGAAGAAATTTTTCCCTGGAAGTTTCCTCCTCAGCATTTACCATCGATTCGTATGCGGTAAGGGTTACTTTTGAATCGATGATGATATCTTTGCTACCGGGAATATGTACGATTACATCCGGAAGTTGCCGTTTACCTTCGTTATCCAGTAAACTTACCTGAGTGTCAAACTCCACCCCTTTTTTTAAACCGGACAGTTCCAGAGCTCTTTCCAGAATCATCTCTCCCCAGTTGCCCTGAGTCTTGTTCTCCCCTTTTAAAGCCCTGGTAAGATTTTGCGCTTCTTTATTGACCTGTTGATTGAGATCGGTAAGCATTTTTATCTGTTCGAAAAGGCTCTGCCGTTCCTTAGTATCATTTGTGTAGACATCCTCAACTCTCTTTCTGAAATCGCCCAGCTGATCCTTTAAGGGGTTAAGCAGCAGATCAAGACTGCTTTTGTTCTGCTCCGACAGTTTTCTGCTGTTTTCATCAAAAATTGAAGTCGCCAGATTGACAAATTCAGTTTTAAGCAGTTCCCGTGCTTCTTCCAGTAATTGAAGCTTTTCCGCAGCCTGTTTCCGTTCCATCTCCAGTTGTGTCTGCAGCTGCAGGATTTTCCCATGGTCTTCCCTGATGATATTATTGGATTCATCTATTTTTGCATTACTTGACTCAAGATTACTTTTCAGATCTGAAATTCTTTCCTGTAGAGATTGCAACTGACTTTCCAATGCTGCAATCTGGTTCTGAGCTGAGCTCAGACTGTTCTTCAGTGACTCTTTATCATTTTGCAAGATGGCATTTTCCTTCAGCAGCCCTTCACTTTTTTCCTTCAGCATTCCGGTTTCGCTACTGAAAAGAGCCCGGTAGCGGATTCTGCAGATTATTACCAGTGGTATAGATATAAGGACAGCACCTGTAAAAAAACCTGCTAAAAACATCAGACCTTCACCAGACATCTCCACCTCACAATTTTTTCGGTTTATATTTTTTGTTTTTTTGTAGCGCTTAAATAGTACTGTTCAAAATGCAATAAATCCGTCATGCCCCGAGTTGTGTTATCA
>JAEZKP010000046.1 GCA_023436145.1 Fibrobacterota bacterium
GGTCAGCCCGCTGGCCTTAAATGTGGGGATAAGCATTTCGTCTGTTAGTTCCATATTTCTCCTTTTTTGACAGAAATATGGTTTTTCCAGAATTAGATTAAAATACGGGGTTTACCGAATGCTTACGTAATGCTAAAGTATGGCTTTTACATGCTGATATATCAGGTAATTGGAGCATTGGAAATTTATTTAATGGAAGTTATGTACCAACGTTTACCGGATTTTCCCCAACACCGAAAGTAACGCAATATGGCAGTACACTTGATACAGGCGTGCAATATGAAATCATTTTTTAAATTAGATAATGCAATTTTCATAATATTAATTATGGTAAATGGATGTCAGATTCTACCCCCTAATCAATCTAATGACATTGTAATAAGCGATCATGAAAAAGTCCTTATAAAAAAGTTTGCGATGGAAAATGGCTACCCGGAAAAAATGCCTTTAGATAGCTTTGTACGGTATGTATATAGAGCTTGGCCCAACGAATCGGTTAGAAAGGATTTTTTCCTTACATTTCCAAAACAGGATACAATACCAAGAACCTTAGTCTTATCTAATACACTATCATCCATTAATAAGTCACTTAGAGTTTATTATGAACCTGCGCCTTACGGAGGTGCAATATCATCTGCTATCATTGATAGTATTGAAATAATTACCGATTCGGTTATAGTTTTTCCAGGTTTGAATCTTTCTTATTGTAACCTCACTAATATACCTCCAGAAATTGGTAAAATAAGAGTACATGGTTTAGATATTGGAAGTAATAAAATAAAAACATTACCCTTGGAAATTATGTCAATTTTCAATCATTTGCCCGTAGATAGTGGAATTATTAGAATAGCTGGTAATCCATTAAGCCAAGATTACTGGGATAGTATCCCTGACACTTTAAAAAACTGGATAATCAGACACACTATATATTAGTAGGCATGTGCCAGATTTTTATAATCTGGGGGTCCAAAATGAAATATCCTTTTAAGTATTAGTTCTGATTTCAATTCTCTGCATCATAGGATAAATTAAAATTTAGGTCAAAAGTGCCATAAAAATTTACAAGTTGATAGTGGAGCCTGGATATAATCACTTGAAATGCGGGTACGCCGGCAGCACCCCGTAGTGGTTTGCGGCTACACCATTGGTCTGGGTACAGCCCAATGGTGCAGCCGCTACCCTCGACAACACAGTTTATCTTGAACGTGCGATAAACGCATTAAAAGCAAACGGCCACGATTTGGATCACACACTGGTTCAACACTTATCACCAGCGGCTGCACATTTGACATGGTACAGCCCAGTGTTTCAACCGTTATAGCATTACCTTTATTTAATAATGGCATGCCATTAGTTATAATTTTATGTACAAATAAACAATTGTTTATTTGTACATATCCCAAATTTGGCTTTTATTGCGTATTTGGGTATTTTTAAACATTTAGGACTAATTCCCCATAGGATTTATAAAAAAGTGCTGATTTTATAAGCAGTCCAACATAATTTCTGTCCCCCATTTTAAGGTATTTCGGTCTATTCGTCACCCAATTCCGGCGTTATCCGGCAGGTGATTCCAGTTCTATCCGACACCCCCCTGCTCCAGAGCGAAGCGAAGCGTTAGCTAAATTATAAACCAGTTGCCGGGATAAAAACGTAATATGCATTTTATATCCCATTAAGTTTGTTTTCCAAACCTCAACGTGCTTTATAATCCGTTTCATTAGTGCATCCCTTACATATACCCCTTTCCATATTCATCTGGCACACCCCTCGCTCTTTATTATATTAGTGGCATACCACTATTTAAAGAAAGATCCACATTATGAGTGTATTCTCAAAAAAAATCACTGCTTATCTTCCTCCGGATATGATATCCGCTGTTAAAATTGAAGCTGCTCAAAAAGGCAACATGCGCTACTCTGATTTGATAACATCCAAAATCAATGATGCATTTTATGAGTTTGAGGGTATTAAATCATATTCCGATTTACTTGGTAAAAAGAAATACTCTTCTCTTTTGGCTTCTTTCATACCTTCTAAAATTGCCCGTTCTCACTCAAAATGACCGATAATTCTCACCGAAAATGACCGGCCATTCTCAGCCAAAGTGACCGATAATTCTCACTGAAAATGACCGACTTTTCTCATTCAAAATGACCGTTTCATGTAGATCTATTATCAGAAGGCGCTCACCATATCCCATATTCTGCTTTTTTCAGCAAAGAAAGGATGCAGAATGTGTAGAGAAAGGACGCCTATGCGCAAGATTCGTGAAATTCTAACCCATCGATATACCCATGGGTTAAGCCTTGAAAAAACCGCATTAGCAGTCAGAAAATCGAAAGGCTGTGTTTATAACACCTGTGCACACTTTGCTGTTTCGGGCTTAAGCTGGCCCTTACCGCCGGATTTTACCGACGAACAGCTTGAAAGGGCTGTTTTTCCTGAAAAGATACCCGTCCAGGAAGAAGAATCAAAAGCTCCATTACCAGATCTGGCATATATTGAGCAAGAGTTAACAAAAAAGAATGTGACGGTTCAACTTCTTTATCGGGAGTACAAGGAAGAATATCCTGGTTGCATGAGTCAGGCATCTTTTTACCGTTATATTAAATCAGGAAGAAGCCCGAGACTTAGCATGCATATGGTATACAAAGGCGGCGATATTTTGTATTCCGATTATTCGGGAGATAAGCTGTCTTACGTTGATCGTGAAACCGGTGAGATACATGATGTTGAATTATTTGTTACAGCACTTGCAGCAAGCAGCTATACTTATGCAGAAGTATCCAGTTCTCAAAACGACAGATCATTTTCAATGTCCCATGTACATGCTTACGAGTTTTTTGGCGGTTCAACAGCTTGCATAGTACCGGACAACCTCAAAAGTGCTGTAACAAAAGCAAATCGTTATGACCCGGATATAAACCTTGTTTTTGCCAAGTTTGCCGAGCATTATAGCACAGTAATCCTGCCGGCCCGTGTAGCATCCCCTCGCGATAAAGGCTGCGTTGAAAGCGCGGTTCTTATAGCTCAACACTGGATTATTGCTGCACTGCGCAACAGGACATTTTTTTCATTGTCTGAAATAAATGAAGCCGTTGCCAAAGAATTAGAGTTTATAAATAACAGGCCTATGCGGGATTATGGGGGCCAAAGTAGGATGCAGCGCTTTCTTGAACTGGACAAACCTTATCTCAAACCCCTTCCACAGATACCTTTCAGTATTTCAGAGATCAAACATGATGTAGCTGTAGGATTGAACTATCATATACAGTTCAAAAAGCATTTTTACAGCGTACCATTTTCTCTAGCCAGAAAAAAAGTTGACGTTCACCTTAACGGAGCAACTATCGAGATATATCATAATGGTCAACATTGTTGCAGACATCAATTTTCTACACGTCCGGGAGGTTACACCACTACCCCCCAACACATGCCTCCAAATCATGCCTTTGTTCATGGTATGCGACCAGAGTGGTTTATTTCCAAAGCAGGTGAAATCGGCCCATTTACTGCTTCTATGGCTGATGCTATAATGAAAAAATGTGCTCACCCTCAACAGGGATTCAGGGCTGTGCAGGGCTTGTTACGACTTTCAAAAATTTACCCGCGTGAACGAATGGAAGCTGCTTGTGAAAGGGCTCTTAACCTTAAGGCGCACAGGTATGCAGATGTCAAATCTATTCTGGAGCGTGGTCTGGATACACAGCAGGTTATTTCATTTCCCCTGATTAAACCGGATATCCATGATAACATTCGTGGTTCCGATTATTATTCAATTTCCTGAAAGGTATTATACTATGCACTTGCAAACTGTTGTTGATCAACTTCGGTCTATGCGTCTTACCACTATGGCGGAGTCCCTTATGACCCGCTTAAAAAATAACGAATCAGATGGTCTGGAACCATCCGAATTTGTCGCATTACTTGTTGAAGATGAATATTGTGCACGTCAAAATAGAAAATTACAGAGAATGATAGGGCGTGCTAATTTTAAACCAGATCAGGCAACTATTGAGAATATTTTATACGATCAGAATCGAGGTTTTACTAAAAAGGATATCATGCTGTTTACATCTGCTGACTGGATAGAAAGTAACCGCAATATCATTTTAACAGGACCGACTGGAAGCGGTAAAAGTTATGTAGCTGAAGCAATCGGGTACCGTGCTTGCATCATGGGTTACCCGGTATGGAGGGTAAGATACGCCCTGCTTTTTGAAGAAATCCATACCTCAAAGGGAACCGGACAGTACCTTAAATTTCTTGCAAAACTATCAAAAATCAGAGTTCTGATTATAGATGATTTTCTGATGAATGCAACTGATATTAAGGAGGCAGAAATGCTAATGGATATAATTGAACAAAAAGATCAAACTGGCTCTATTGTTGTAACTACTCAATATCCGGTTCAGTCATGGCATAAACGTATGCCCGATCCTACTATTGCAGATGCAATCTGTGATAGAATTGTTCAGAATGCAGTACAACTTAATCTGAAAGGCGATTCAATGAGAAAAAAACAACAAAATTCTCAACCAAAATGACCGTTGCATCCGCAGAAATTATCTTATAACTATTATTAGCTTTCTGTAAATCAGATCAAACGGTCAGATAAACTGAGAATTACCGGTCACATAAATAAGAATAGGCACTAAAATCGGCCGCCCCTGGAACAAGTTAACGATTCCTAAAATCGGTGTTACTCTTTTTCTATCTACTTCCCATATAAAAAAAATCTCTTCATTTGCAAAACTTTTTGGCATAAGTAAATCAAGTTTTATTGAATTGTCCATAAGAGTTTCTAATAGGGATATAAATAATGGTAATCCATTAATTATTAAACTAAGTGACCCAGACAAGCTTCTATTAAAAGATCTTATTGCCAAAACAGGTGCTTCAGATGTTTCTGAATTCTTACACTCTTGTAATTACACCTGGATTATTAACGAAATCCGTAAAGAAGTTACTAATCTTCACCACTATCAGGATATTTAGCCCGGTCCTCGCTATCGCTACTCACATATATCCACCGCGCGGCGAGTACGCCGGCCGCACCCCGTAGTGGTTTGCGGTTGCACCATCGGTCTGGGTACAGCCCAATGATGCAACCGCTAGTGGTTTTACTCTCCTTTGCCGG
>JAEZKP010000084.1 GCA_023436145.1 Fibrobacterota bacterium
CCGAACTGTGACAAACTGACTAACCTTACTGCTGCAGTCTACTGGAACCGTTTTGTCAGTATGGGCGAACAATTTTTAGAGAGACTCTTCACTCCTGAAATGATGAAGGAGCGAGTCGATTTCTGGGCAAAGGTAATAGAACCAATGATGAAAGACGATCCGTTTCTTGAATACGAGGCATGGATAAATGGTGTCGAGTTGTTAAGAAGTAACATGGATATACTCCCCACAGGTTTTGATGAATATATTCATTCCAGCGGATCAGCAAAGGATTAGTAACTTATCTCCCGGGAGTTATTCCTGGAGAGATAGTTTTCAACTTGAAATAAAAAACCTCGCACTTTACCCGAATTTTTACAGTCTGATTAACCTTACTGCTGCAGTCTGCTGGAACCGATTTGTCAGTTGGGAAGAACAATTTTCAGAGAGACGCCTCACTCCTGAAATGATTGAAGAAACGAGTCGATTTCTGGGCAAAGGCAATAGAACCAATGATGAAAGACGATCCGTTTCTTGAACATGAGGCATGGAAAAATGGTGTCGAATTGTTGAGAAGTAACATGGATTCACCATAGACTTTGATGAATGTAATTTCATTCCAGCGGACCGGTAAAAATTGATATCTTATCTCCCCGGAATATTTACCAAATCTGAAATCCGAATCAAATTCATATTTTAAACCATAGATTTGTTTTGTAAAGAATTCGTTTACCAAAATGTATTCTTATTGAATACGATTTTTTTCAATGCAGATTGTTTAAAGGTAAAATACGAGCTAAATTTAATATAGGAGGGAAATCTAAGGAGCACGAATAGCTTTACACAAACTTTAACAGGAGGTAAACCATGAAATTCCAAAATCTTATTCTTGTATCTCTTCCCTTTTTTTGCTTAAGCTGCAGTGGACCTGAAGATATCGGTCTGAACATCAACGGGAAGGGAAATACTGAACATGTGTATTATACAGAAGGAGAAAACCCGACAAAAACAGAATTTATTGGAACGATATCTCAAAATTGTCCTGTTGGGGTAATTTGTGATACATCTTTTGGTTATCTTGATTATTCTGGAACAATTGATAGTCTGAAAATTTATTTGTCTTTTAAATCACAATGGCTCAATAACAGGACGTATCAGGGAGTTGTAGACAATTTCAATTACCTTTACTTCAGTCTTCATCTGCCATCTCGGGAAAATGACAGTGTCTTTTATTATTACAATCAAAATGCTGTATGGGGCCACAAGTTCGACTCTTCTTCTGTTTATAGTTGTATAACAGGATACAATAATGACACTCTTTCGGGTATTATAAAGGTTAAATTCCAGTACCTAAACAAAGTAATGCATTCAAGAGATTCAAATTGTAGAACTGGGGATATCGCTGGTATCTGCACTGAGATGTTGGATGAGCCAGCAGAGTACATTATTCAATACAAAATCAAACTGGAAGAGTAGGGGTTTGAAAAGGCAAGAAATTCGAAATAATAGGTATCAACTATTTTAGATAGTAATTGCCGCCTCAGAGTTTGAGACATCTGCAGGTGGCATCTATTCGTAAATTTCAGGATTCATCGGTTGTTTCCTCACGATGTAAAATAAATAATTAAGAACTATCCTCTGAATTCACTCACAATCACCCGATCAGCACCTCTCTCAGTCTCTTCACTGTCTCTTCTGACGGGCGGTCAAAATACACCCCATTATCACTTTTCCCATCGATTCCTCTCAAGAAAATGTAGTACACTCCACCAAAATTTTTCTGATAACTGTATCCCTTATACCTGAGTTGCAGGTATTTGTCTATGGCAGTTAAGTATATGTGATACTGAAGGATATAGTGTTCAGATTTCATAACTTCTTTAAGAGAGTCGGCCTGATAATCCTCGTATCTGTCTCCCAAATGATTCGATTTCCAGTCCAGAATGAAAAAACGGTCATCTTTCTTAAAAAACAGATCGATATAACCTTTCATGAATCCGCCGGAGGGAGAAAAGTGCAATCCTTCCGCCTGATAATCAACCGAAAAAAGATCTGTTTGCAGCTGAGCCGAAAAAATTTGCTGAAGATCTGAGGGGGTGACCTTTTTCAGGGGAAAATAGAATTCCATTTCCTTTATACAGGAACTGCTGGGGATTTCTGAAAGTTTAAACACATTTGGTCCGTTTTTCAGAGGAGTATTCAATGTGTCGTCAATCAGTTGAGTGATTACCGGCTTCCAGGAATGGTCAAATCCATATATATCCATAAGAGTTTCCAGATCGGGGTCTTTCTGGATTGATCCTGGATCTGAGAAATCGATCTGTTCAAATATGCTGTGAAGAAAAGTACCTGCAACCGATCCTTTTGGAAAATTAAAAATCGTATAATTCTCATTTTCTGCATCATCAGCAGAAAAATTGTTATGCTCCGGGGTGAAGTCATAATCCGGAGCTTCATCTGTGGAATGGTTTCTGGTTAATGAGCTGAAGCTGGATATTCTCCAGGATTCAGGGATACCTCTTTCCAGTTTCTGACATGAATACTGGTTTTCATCGTTAGTTGGTATCTCAATTGGCTTTGGTTCTGACCGGGCATCCAGGAGTGCTATAGATGGATTCTGTTCACTGATCTCCAAAAGTGTTTGACGTATCTGCTCAAAAGAGAGTGATTTTACTTTCTCTTTCAATGAAGGTAAAGAGAAGTCGCTGATCTCATTTTTATGGAGAAGATAGGCGAGGGCAGAACTCTCTGTATTCCTCAGTTTTCCCCAAACAACATAACAACATGATTTTGCACGGGTTAGTGCCACATAAAGCAATCTCATGTTTTCAGCCAGCAACTCGGTTTCGATCAATTGACGGTTTTTATTAATCACTTCGGAACCTATTGCAAGCGTAAGGGTATTATCCGAATGCGGATCATGAAACGTGCAGGCGATTGTTTTGCTATTTAATTCTGAATTATGCCAGAATGGGCAGAACACTATCGGGAATTCCAGTCCTTTGCTTTTATGGATCGTCAGAATGGTTACCGCATCCTTATCGCTTTCCAGTCGCAGCATCTCTTCATCAGACACCTGCATCGTATTATTGGTAATTTTCTGCAGATACCAGGAATGCAGGTCTGTCATACCACATCGTTTCTGTTTTTCTTGCAGATGCAATAATTCAGAGAGGTGAAGCAAATTGGTGAGATGGCGTTCACCCTGCTCTAAATCCAGAAGTTTTGATCTTATGTGCTCCTGTGCCATAAAAACGCGGAACATGTACATGAAACCATGATCGCGCCACAGGTCATGATAATAAAAAAATTTAGATACGTAGCCTTCCCACAACTGCTGATCGGATGAGAGGTTTTCGATGGAATTTGCATCCAGCCCGAAAAAAGATGAGGCCAGTACTGCATGAATCAGTTCTGAACGGGCAGGTTCAAGCATTGCAATCAGAAGTCTCTCCAGCTCGACTGCATCGGAACTCTCAAAAACGCTGCTTCCGCTGTCTATAACCGAAGGAACATGCAAGGCGGATAAACATTGCCGAATCATTTCTGCTTCCCGGTTTGTTCTTACCAGAACAGCAACATCAGAGGGGCTTATCTTTTTGGAACCAATTAAAGCCCTGTTCTCGAGACTCAGGGAAAGGAGTTTTGTTATTTCCGAAGCAACTGCACTGCAGATCTGAGTCGTTTTATCTATCTTTTTGTCTGAATCATTTTGGCTATTTATCAGGATGAAATTTAAAGCTGGTTGGTTAACTCCTTCAATTACAATTTGTTGGGTAGCATCCTCGTTGCCGGCGACTGCTTCGATATACTCTATTTTCTCAAATACAAACTGATGATCGGTTCGCAAAAACAAGGTGTTGAGTGCAGATAAGAAGGATGGGGAGCTACGGTAATTTGCGGATAGAGTATATCGTGTGGTAACTTGTTGTGATGCCTCAAGATATGTGAAAATATCGGCACCTCTGAATCCATAGATGGACTGTTTGGGATCACCAATCATGAAGAGTGGTAAGTTGTTATCAAATATGGATGAAAAGATTTGATACTGAATAGAATCGGTATCCTGAAATTCATCAATCAGTGCGACTCTATATGTTTCACGCAGTTTATCGGTGAACTCTTTACTCTGTTTACTGTCTTTCAGGGCAGAATGAACATTTTTGAGCAGATCATCAAAAAAAAGTTCTCCCCTGATTTTCTTTCGGTTACTAAGTTCCTGAGTTAAATAGGATAGAAATCTTGTTTGGAGTCTGATAATTTTTGTGTCGAAGCAGTTTCTCAATTCTTCTGCATGCCTTGCATGTTTGTCACAAAGGGTAAAGAAGGGGTGCTCTGGGGATTCAAATCCCTTTTTTATGGAACCGGCCAGAATGGAGGTGGTAAGATTTTCGAAACGTGGAAACAGATTTGGATCTGCTTTTTCAGATCCAAGCATTGTATCCATCGAAAATACAAGCTCCTGAATAATTTTCTTACTGTATTTGTTGGCGTTGAGGTTACCGTTTACCAGGATATTGCGAATCTCATCTCTGCACAGTTTCCATTGTGACTTAAGTTCTTGAAATGACTGGTTAAAGGCGTTTTCTTTACTGCAAAAATCTTCAGTATCTGTAACTTCAGGAACAATATTGCACTCCTCAGAGATGCGGCCTGCAGCCCTGGTAATTTCCAGGAACGTTTGGGGACTTAAGCTGGCACTGATGGCATAGGAAAGAAATGAAGGGGATTCTGAATAGAAATTTATGCGCCAATAATCGTATACAATCTCTTGAATCAATGAGTTCTGATCGGTTATGATAGTGGACTCAAAAGAGGTGCCGCTTTCGAAGGAGTTTTCATATAGTACTTTCTGACAAAATCCATGAATAGTATGAATCGCAGCTGTATTAAAATTATAAAGAGCAGACTGGAGTATCCGGCATGCTTTTTCTGAGTCTATGCGAGTCATAAGTGACTTTAAGAAAAGGTCACATGAGCAACCGGAAGTGTATGCTTTAAGTGCTTCTTTTATAAGAAGATAGATTCTTTCTTTCAACTCGTTTGCAGCTGCTTCGGTAAAAGTTACCACCAATATGGAGGATGGGGTGTATTCCTTTTCCAGGAGCAATCTCAGATATAGTCGGGAGATGGTATAAGTCTTACCGGTCCCGGCACTGGCTTCAATAAGAATATGTCCCTTAAGCAGTGTGTTAATCAGATCGAACTGGGGTAGAGTGTCTATTTCTTTGGTTTCTAAGCTACTCATCCTGCTTAATCCATTCGTTCCATATTTGATATCAGAGGTTCGAAAATCTCCAGAGAAGTTAATTTAAAGACCTCTCCCAAGGCATCTATTGATCGAAAACACAATGAGTTATAAGGGTCATTGGCTTCTCCTGGATTGTATGAATATTGGTCACCGTTCCATTTTTTCAGAGCATTGTAAAGAGCAATTTCTCCGGGTTTATTTTTAATCAGGACTGATTCCGCGAACTCCCAGGATGATTCCGGAAAAAAATTCAATGGGGAGGCAAGTCCGATCCAGTAATAATTCAATAACTTATGAAGCAGTTGTTCAGAGTTCACCACTGGGTTTAAACGGATGCACCCGTCACGGGTAAGCATAAGACTCACTTTGGGATAACCGTTTGATCCGAAACAATTTATAAGAAGATGTCTGATCCAGAGATTAAGCAAATCAGCTGGTTTGAAGTGGGTAAACCTGAACTGAAGCAGGTGGCCAGACCAGATATTTTCGATCGAACCATAAAGGTGAAAATCGGATAAGTCGTTATCAATCAATAGATTATCTTGCTTTGGCTCGATCTGGAGATTAATTAACTCATCCACAAAACCGCACACCTCCCTGGATACTTCATCAAAGTGACATTGCCCGGTTGTACCGTGGGGAAGTTGGCCACTGATCTTAAATTGATGATAGCATTCTTCGACCGATTTTCCGGATAGAAGTCCGTCAATTAGTTTTTCGGTCAGTCTGAATCTTTCAAGTCCAGAAATATCAAAGGGTTCATCATCAGATAAATTATCGTTACGGATATCGAGTCTTATATTTAGTCGCTCTTGCAGAAGGTAACGTGCAGGATTCTGATAGAAGCGGGATAACTCAGTTATTTGCACTGCTTTAAAGGAAGAGTCTGGTTCTTTGAGTGGATTGGTGAAGAAGGAACTGCTGTGACCGGAAATCCGACCTGCCTTCTTTGCTGCCAGATAGTTCTCAACAGAGAAACTGAATAGATTTGATTTCTGATTGAAATAAGCAGGGCTGAAAGCCTGGAGACGATGTTTTGTGATAATGGTATCCCTGATAGAAAAAGCGTAACTTGAATTAATTGAAGTGGTTACGGCGTTGTTGCCGGTTTGAATGGTTACTTCTGGTACTGTTTTTACTATTGAATGAACAGAAATGGGGGAATCATTATCTAAGGCATTGATAACAAATGAGTTATCTAAGTAATCTAAAAGTTCATCAATAATTACCGATGGGCGTCTGGTGACATTGTCATGTGGACTTTGACCGATATAGCTGATATATAGAGTGTCTCTGGCTGAGAGCAGCGCTTCCAGAAAAAGATAACGGTCTTCCAGCTCTAAAGAACGATCACCAGGTTTGGGATTAGCTGCAATCATATTCCAGGAAAGAGCAGAAGAATGTCTTGGAAAGACTTCGTCATTCAGACCAAGCAGACACACAATTTTAAAGGGGACGCTACGCATAGGCAGCAGAGCACAGAAAGTAAGATTTCCGGTGATAAAAGCAGGGCGGAGGCTCTGTTGCTGCAGCCTTGAACAGATCCAGCTCTTTATAATATCCAGAGATATTTTCTCATTATAATTCAACTCCTTAGAGATAGATTTCAGATCTATCAGAATATTTTTTATAACCAATAGGTCGTTTTGATGCTCCTGGTCTACCTTGAAAAAGAGATCAAAATATCTGATCAAAATCTCGGACCACCCATCAAGCGTATGATTTTGGCCGAGATATGTTATGAAATCTCTAAGCTTCTCCATAAGATCCAGAAAATTACCCAGGGTTTCACTTTGAGAGCCCTCAACCTGATCATAACCGGCGATATCCATGAATGAAAATTTGTCGCTGGAGGGCAGAGAATACCCCAGAAGTAACCTGTTTAGTCCATAACTCCATGTGTTTTCATCAAATGCAGGTAAGCCAAACTGTTCTTTTGTGGTTTTATCGATACCCCAACGGATTGCGGTATCTGTAATCCATTTTTTCAGCAGGGGTAGATCTTTTTCTGAAATCGAGAATGCTGATTGGATTTCTCTGCTTTCCAGCAGGCTGATTATAGATGTAACGGTAAAACGGGATCCTGGCAGATTTAGAAGAAGTATGAACGATTCTGCAATCGGGTTTTCCAGCCGTATATTACAATCTGCCAGAGTGTAGGGAATTTTTAACTGGTGATCATGGACCGATCCAAATACCGCATCGATAAAAGGAGCATAAGTCTCAATATCAGGGGACATGACAACGATGTCTGCTGGTTGCAGCTGTGGATCTAACCGGAAAAATTGCAGGATGTTATCGTATAAAACTTCCACTTCCCGCATAGGACTGTGGCAACAATGGATCTGAATCGAATTATCATTTTTATTAATCTTGCATGCAGGGAGCCCGGAGGTCCCCCGCTCACGTAGATTCAGAATATCAGATTGAACGGTAGCCAGGATGGTTGTTTTTTCATTATCGACAGGTAAGGAATATTCTTCCGGGGAATATTCATGAATTCTGGCCAGAAAATCACGTCCGTACTTTCCCCAGTTAGAAAGAAGCGGGTTTCCCCGATCAAAATGCAACTGATTTTCTGATGGTTTATTTTTTTTTGTTTTAAATTGTTTTCTGATGAATTTTGAGATCTCCTTTTCTGACAGGATATCATCCCAATATTCAGCGCAGGGATTAAGAACGAAAAAATTAACTTCAGTAATGGTGGAAAGAGCGTTGAAAAGCTCAGTGTGAAAGGGTGGAAGTGCAGAGATCCCAAAAATGTTAACTCTTTGAGGAAAAAGTTCCCGTTGAATGCTTTTTTCGGCTAACTTGTTTAAAAATAACTGTTTGAGTTTGGCCAGATGAATTGAGTTTTCACAAAAGAGGGCTCTCCATAACTCAGCCTGCCAATTTTTTATGGAGTAGTCTTTTTCCCATTCCAGGACCATCTCAGGGCGGTATACAGTGTATTGATCGAACAGGTCGGCAATTTTCCTGGAAAGTTGAAATAACTTCAATGGATTGGAATCGGAAAGGTAATCGGATAACGGCTTAAATTGGTCTGAAGGAAGATAAGCTGGAAGAGTCTGCATTATTTTCCAGACCAGAACCTGAGGGTCGTTTGACAGGCGTTCCGGAACTTTTTCAATTGCAGTTGAAAACAACTCATGGATAAAAGCGTTTGGGAAGGGGTAACGGCAATTAGCCCAGATACCAAACTCTTTGGCCAGTTGCATGGAAAGCCATCTTTCCATCCCCCGATTTTGAATAACTATAATTTCCTGGTCAAAGGGGGATGCCAGGGGGTCTTTTATGATCCGGGCGAGAATGGTGACCAGATTTTCCATCCGGTTGCTGGTGTAGAGATTAAGTTCTGGCATGATCACCCGGGCCATACTTTGGGGACGACCAGCCGATCGTCCCAACATGATTATAAGGGTTTAACCGGAATATGTATGTCAATGATATGTTTCTTTTCCGGGTGTGTTGAGGGATCATTAAGGCATTGCTCATAACAGAGTCCATCGTCGGGTTGATAGCCACTTTGGGGCAGCCATTCTCCATAAAGATAATTCCATGCATCCTGAAATTGATCGGAATTGATCTCAAAGTGGCCAACTGCGTACTTGCCTGCAGGAATTTCCATTTTGCAGATCTCTCCATCGACCTTTGTGTCTTTAGGAACCGAGATGCAGATGCTTAAACGCAGGTTCTGGTCATCGGTAATTTCCGGATCATCATGATAGACGCATAAGCATTTCAAGTCTGGTTTTTGAAGCAGCTCTCGCGGGCCTGCCCAAGTAAATAATTTGCTCAATAAATCCTCAAAAAGTTTACTGTTCCCTTTATATGGACCGATATGCCGTATATAGGCAACTGTAAAAGCTGGGATAGATTTAACCTCCACTGTTGGTTTTAATTCCAATGACATTTGAGTCCTCCTGGATTGAAAGTAAAAATTCTGTATCCGATCAGACGGTTTGGCGCCACCATTTTCTGAATTACTGGTAGAAAAATACTTTGAATCAGAGGACTGCTCTTTGCAACAGTTGCTAAACGTTTTTCCAATCTTGCTTTGTGTTTTTCCAATCTTGCTGAATTGTTCGTATCCACCGCTGCGCCATTGGCTCGCGCTCATTCCATACATCTCTTTAAAAAGCCTGGCAAAGGATGCGGAGCTGGAGAAACCATAATCTAAAGCGATTTCCGTGATGCTTTTTCCGGGATTGGCTATAAGCATGGAAGCTGCTCTTTCGATGCGTAAACGCTGAATGAAGTTATTAAGTGTTTCACCAACAGTGCTGCTGAATATGCGGTGAAAATGATAGGGGGAGAAGTTGGCCACTTGAGCTAATTCATTTAGGGTCAATGGTTTATGTAGGTTATCATGTATATGATCCATTACTGCATTGATCCGGGCCTTATATTCAGATAAATATTTTTGTGCCATAGCAATATCAATCTCTATAGAGCACGATAGCCACTGGATAAGGTGTGGCTATCGAAGTTCCTCTTTAATCCCCGTTAAGTATTCCGCCTATAATACTGCCTCCGACTCCGGCGAAGCCACGGGATTGTTCCTTCGTGCTTGCACTGGCTGCCCGTATGCGATCTGCCAGTCTGGAGAAGGGGAGGCTTTGCAGGTATACAATTCCAGGGCCTCTGAGCGTGGCAAAAAAGAGTCCTTCACCACCGAACAGTGCATTTTTAAATCCACCCACAAATTGAATATCGTAGCTGACCGAGGGTTGGAAGGCAACCAGACAGCCGGTGTCCACTCGTAAGCTCTGACCGGCTTCCAGTTTTTTTTCAATTATTGTACCTCCTGCATGGACAAAGGCCATTCCATCACCTGAGAGTTTCTGGAGAATGAAACCTTCACCTCCAAATATACCGGCACCAATTTTTTTGGTGAATGCTATATCGATATCGATTCCTCTGGCAGCACAGAGAAACCCATCCTTCTGACAGATAATGGTTCCACCCATTGAGGCTAGATCGAGGGGGATGATTTTGCCTGGATAAGGGGCACCGAATGCGACTTTGGCTTTACCTCTTCCGGAGTGAAGAAAGGTGGTTATAAAGAAACTCTCTCCGGTAAGCATTCTTTTAAAACCTTTAAAAAGACCTCCCTCGGCATTGGTCTGCATCTCTATCCCATTTTCCATATACATCATTGCACCTGCTTCGGCACGAACACCTTCACCAGGGTCCAATTCAATCTCCACCAGCTGCATATCATCACCGATGATGTTGTAATCGATTACATCTGCCATTATTTGCTCCTTGCAAAAGAAGGGTAAAAAGGATAAAAATAATAAGGGTAGGCCAAGCTGCCGTAAATTAAATTACTATTGCTTTATCCATATAACAATGAGAAAGTATACGCAGTATCTGTGCATTTGCATATCAAACAAAGAAAATGAAGGGAGTTTACTGTCATGTTTCGAAAATTGTCGATAGCGATTTTGGCTTTCAGTGCAATTGTCACTGCAGAAATAACTTTAGGTCTGGATATGTGGTATAGGGTTTATAATTATGAGAATGAAAGAGAATCAGCCAGTGGGACATCGGATCAGGAGCAGGAAAATGGTAATACTAATTTTAGCCTAACACCTGTTCTGGGGATCTGTCCAAACGCTGTCGTCGAGATTTCCCCTTTCTTTGGTTATCATTTTTCTTCAAATAAAAGTAAGTCAAAGTCTTCAGGTTCGACACAAACATCCAAATCTGAAACATCGCAACACGGCATTGAGCCAGGATTTGGTATCTATTTCCATCTGGTAAATAACAGCGATATTTTAGATTTCTCTTTGGGACCAAAAATCTCTTATCGTATAAATTTCCCACCGGATCTGGATAACAGTTCCATTGACTATGACACATACCATGACGGGGTTCTTGCGATTGCCTGCCAGATCAATATAGACCTTCACTTCAACCAGCATTTTGCTGCACGGTTATCATCGAGTTTGTACCGCTTCAGCGTCAATTATTATAAAGAAGAATTGGAAAATTCGGATATTACCACCAGTAGAGTCACAACAAACAGTGATCTGCGCACCATTTTATCTCCATCACTGGGTTTCTATTTTACTTTTTAAGAACAACCGGAGAAGGAAAACGGGTTTGAGAAGAATTTTTCAAAAGATCATGTTTAGGGTACTGAAGCTGTTGAGTTTGATCATCAGTGTTGTCCTTGGACTTTTCTGCGATTCAGATAATTCAGGTGGTCTTAATCAGCCGGTTGAGTACGGGATGCCTCATGCAGACTATAAAATTTCAGGTAAGGTCATATCTTCTGGCAATAGTCTTCCTGTAGAGGGGCTCAGGGTGAGCATCAGGGATACTGTTGCTTTATCGACATTGAACACCTCCGCTATCACTGATTCTGATGGAAGATATTCTCTGGAATTTACAACCGCATTATGGAATAATACCTGGCATCTGCAAGTCAAAGATATTGATTCCATCGAGAATGGGTTATATAAAACAAAAGATACGACGGTTTCCATTCCTCAAAGCGAGCTTAATAAAAGGGGTGGAAGATGGAATTATGGACATGCTGATAAAACCATTGATTTAAAAGTTGACAGAACCAACTGAAGTCATGAACTCCATACCTTTCAAGACCAGATTGGGACTGGAGCTTTTCAGAGCATATCGTGCTATTCAGATAAAATTGCATGAACTCAATTATCTTTTGTGGGAATGTACACTTAGATGCAATCTGAATTGCAAACATTGTGGATCTGATTGCACCCGGGATTCTGAAGTACCGGACATGCCTGCAGCGGATTTTTTAAGAATACTTGATAAGATAGCAGAAGAATACAATCCTCATAACGTGATGATCGCCATTACTGGAGGAGAGCCTCTGTTGAGGGAGGACCTTGAGGATTGTGGACGACAGATCTATAAAAAAGGGTTTCCCTGGGGAATTGTTTCCAACGGTTATCTTTTGACAGCTAAACGATTGGTTTCCCTGATCAGATCAGGATTAAGATCTGTGACAGTCAGCCTTGATGGGTTGCAGGATACCCATAACTGGTTGCGTGGAAAGAATGACTCATTTCAAAAAGCTCTCCAGGCAATAAAATTTTGTGCCAGCGAACATGATCTGGTTTTTGATGCAGTTACTTGTGTCAACAAAAGAAATATTTCAGAACTTAAGGAGATTAAAGACCTGCTGCTAAAGACTGGTGTCAGAAAATGGAGGTTATTCACCATTTTCCCCAAAGGTCGCGCAACACCGGTAAATGAATTATCCCTTTCAGATTCTGAATTCCGGCAAATGATGGATTTTATTGCCGATTGTCGTAATCGTAAGATCATAGAGGTCAGTTACGGATGTGAAGGATTTCTGGGGGAATATGAAGGAAAAGTACGCGGAAGCTACTTTTTTTGCCGGGCCGGGATAAATGTAGCATCGGTTCTGGCAGATGGCAGTATTTCTGCTTGCCCAAGTTTACGGGAAGATTTCACTCAGGGTAATATTTATAAAGATGACTTTCTGACGTGCTGGCACAATCGTTATGGAGATATGAGGAACCGTAATTGGGCCAGAACAAATAAATGTAAGGACTGCCGGGAATTCAGGTATTGCAATGGAAACGGTTTACACCTGAGGGTCGGTCCTGAAAAACGACTTGTTATGTGCCATTATGAGAAAATAAAGGGAATGTCCAATTTCCGTGATTTATAAATTCAGTATAATTTAAAAGTGATTAATGCAATTTAGTGGCATGGGAATGTGAGGGTAAAACGGGTTATGGTTCTTCCCAGTATGATCAGATGTCACCTGCCAAGGAGTAATAAAACCAGTTATTTCCACCCATTTTTTCACCATCACCGGGTTTTTATTCCACTTATAACAAAGATATCTTTGCCAAGGGACTAAATTTTATTAAAGGATCATTTTTGAATCCTACCCTTGGTAGTTCTAACAGGTATTATTTAAGAAGATAAAGAGACAGGCAGGTGGGAATATCGATTTTGGCAAAGACTACTAATTTATTAATACAGATATTATATTTTTGCACACAATCATTTTTTTCTGGAGATCCGGATAAGATTTGTGGATAATCATGATTGTGTGAAACTTTAATTACCAACTACAAACCAAAATCTTCGCAAAATATTGAAAATCAGTAAAAAAGACTGATGAATGTGCTGATTTTACGTGGACAGGAGTATCTATGAGCAGTGCGACCTTGAAAGAGGATGAAGTCAAAAAAGATATCTACGATTTCTATGAAAATCAATCTGCAGAGAAAACTGAAGATTTGAAAGATTGGCTTGATTCCGGTTCTCCCCGAATTCCTCAATCAAAATCATACTACTATTTTGAAGATCGAAAAATAAACAATGCGCTGAAGATGGCAAATCTCCTTCCAGGTTCCAGAATACTTGAGATTGGTTGTAATCTTGGGCAGATGACATTTCCGTTAGCTCAAAGAAATTTTGAAGTTGTTGGTTTTGACTTATCAAAAAATGCCATTGAAAAGGCAAACTTGAGAGCTGAGCATTATAACATCAAAAATATCAGATTTGAAACCCAGGATGCTGAAAAGTATGAAGGCCACGCTGATGAGTCTTTTGATGCTGTTTTCTCATTTTCTGCTTTCAGATATTTTCCAAACCCGGACAAAGCTCTTTCAGAAGCTTACAGAGTTTTAAAAAAGAATGGGGCTATTGTCATTGATTTTCCCAACAAATATTGTCCTTGGTTTAATATTCTTAAAAGAATTTTCTTCATAAAGCCCCATATTCATGACACTTTGTATGATAAAGAGCAAATCAAGGCAATGATGGAAAAGGCGGGATTTAAAAACATTTCCTTCAAAATATTTCTTTTTTCTTATAAGGAACTGCCCCCTGTATTACTTCCTTTTATGAAGATCGCTGATTTCATTTTAGAGCGTATACCGGTAATCAGGAATACTGCAGCAATATTAATGGTAAAGGCTGATAAAGAATGAAATTGTCCTGGCTTCCAGGTTCATACATGGCTGCTGTTTCGATTACTGATGATCCTGATAACAGCAGTTTCCCCAGGTTTAAGGCGATGTACGATTTCTTAATGGAAATCAATTTCCCTATCACCCGGGCCATGTGGGTGTACCCTAAATCGGAATACACCGGCACACCACCCTTGAAAATTGATTTTTCGGCCCCTCTGTTAAGTGATCCGCAATGTCTGCAATATTGTAAAAAGCTTCAGAGTAAGGGATTTGAAATCTGCCTCCATGGTGCATCCTGTGGAAACAACAACCGAAAGAGGACATTGGATGCACTGAATTTTCTTGAGGAAAATATTGAACCATCTCAGGTCTTTATCTGTCATTCCAAGAATGCTGAAAACCTGTACTGGGATGCCAATACCGCAAATTTACCCATTGAGAAAATGCTGCTGCAGTTATATACAAAAAACAGATGCTTTGGAGAATTACCGGAATCCCAGTACTTCTGGGGTGACGTCTGCAGGGAAAAGATAAATTTCATCCGTCTGTACCGCACACGATCTGTAAACACTTTGGCTTTTAATCCATCCATGCCCTATCATGACTTTTCAAAGCAATTTGTAAATTACTGGTTCTCTGCAACAAAAGGATATATTCCTAACCTGTTTTCAGAAACCAATCTGGATAAACTTTGCGAACAGAACGGGGCAAGCATTTTATATCAATATATGCATAGATATGTTAATGAGGACCTGACATTATCCATGCAGATGAGAGAAACAATGGAGAGGGTTGCTGCTGATCACAGGATTCTGAAAAAACCGGCATCATTCATACTCAATCGCCTCAAAGCATTTCAAAACATTCTGATCGCGAAGCATAATGAACACGTATACCTGATAAACACTTCAGAAAAGCCGGTGGAATCGGTGAAAATTTTTCTGGAAAGAACTGATAATTTCACTTCTGAGGACGATTTCATTTTGGATAAAACTACAAAAACGGTCATTTTCCCCAGAATCGATTCTTTATCGTTTATCCGGTTTAAAACTTCTGACAGAGTGATAAAAGATAAAATACAAATGAAGCTTCAGGAGAATTTTGGGGTCCTCAATCTTCCAAAAGCTACAGTATATATCAATCTCTGCGGAAAAGAAGCATCACTGAACTTGAATTCACAGGAACTGAGAATAAAAGATTCCGGAGTATTTGTAAAGTATTGCAGCCCTGATGCAGAAAGACTGGAATTATTGAAAGAGATTTCCTTGAAGGAAATATACAAGCTGAAAGCCGGTCAATTTTACATATTATTGCGGGAACATCTTTTTTTGGGCAGAAAAATTTCCACAAAAAATTATCTGGATGATCCCGGAAAAATTGAAAACATTTCAAACTGGTGATCACTTCTCTAAATATCTACACATGCACAAAAATGTCCCTCTTCCTCACCACATTGGTGTAAACCGGGTATTTCTGTTTTGCAGGTGTCCTTTGCCAGGGGGCATCGCGGGTAGAAGGAACATCCGGTATTTTTTTGAGTATCAGAACCACTGCTTTGATTGAATTTAATTTCATGGATTTTTCTATGTGGATCGATCACCGGTACTGCATTGAGTAATTCTCTGGTGTAGGGGTGACAGGGATTATTAAACAGGTCTTCGGTTTTTCCGATTTCCACGATATTTCCCCGATACATTACTGCAACTCTCTGAGAGATATATCTGACTACTGAGAGATCGTGAGAGATAAATATCATAGTTAAAGAAAGTGAATCCTTTAGTTTTTTCAGGACATTCAAAACTTGTGCCTGTACAGAAACATCCAAAGATGAAACCGGTTCATCTGCAATAATAATTTTTGGGTCTGCAGCAACTGCTCTGGCGATGGCTATTCGCTGACGCTGTCCTCCGGAAAATTCGTGTGGAAATTTACGCATCATTTCAGGATCAAGCCCGCACTGAATCATCAGTTGTGAGACCCGCTCGATTTTTTTATCTTTTGAAAGATTTTTCGGGAATGGTTCTGCAATTATTTCGAGAACAGTCATTCTGGGATTCAGTGATGAGTACGGGTTCTGAAAAATCATCTGCATTTGTCTACGCAGAGGTCTGAGCCTGGATGGTCTGAGGTCACAGAGGTTAACTCCATCGAGAAAAACTGTTCCACTGCTTTCTTTCTGAAACCGGACGATGGTTCTTCCAAGAGTGGTTTTTCCGCATCCTGATTCACCGACCAGACCCAGAGTTTCACCTTTTTTCAGTGATAAATTTATATCACATACTGCTTTAATAATCTCTTTCCCGTGATTACTGTCTGTAAATGTGACTGATAGATTTTTTACTTCCAGAAGAGTATTATTGCTTTTCACAAGGAGAGTTCTCCTTTTTTAATTCTGACACAACTGGTGCGGTGTTTTGGGGCAATTTCTGTGAGTTCCATCGGTTCATTAAAGCAATCCTGTATGGCAAATTCGCATCTGGGAGCGAATGGACAACCTCTCAGCGGTAATGATGGGTCATAGGGAGGCCCTCCAATTACATAAAGCTGCTCAGCAGTGGAATGCAATGATGGCACACTGCGGATCAGTGCTTTGGTATATGGATGTGCAGTATTATTAAAAAGTGATACGGTTTCTGCAGACTCCATAATTGTTCCTGCATACATCACGTGGACCTTGTCACAGAAGCCTGCCACTATCCCCAGGTTATGAGTGATGAAAAGAATCGACATCGAATATTGTTTCTGAAGTGTTTTCATCAGACTGAGTATTTGTGCCTGAGTTGTGACATCAAGTGCAGTCGTGGGTTCATCAGCAATGAGAATTCTGGGATTAGTGACCAATGCCATCGCGATCATTGCCCGTTGAAGCATTCCTCCTGAGAACTGATGAGGATAACAGTGGATTAATTTGTGTGGAGTTGATATTCCGGTTTCAGAGAGCATATTGATGCAGATCTCCAGCGCTTGTTTACGGGAGATATTCTGATGACACATAAGGGGTTCTATCAACTGTTCTGAGAGGCGCAGGTAAGGATTAAACGAGCTTAATGGATCCTGGAATATCATACTGATCCGGTTGCCTCTTATCGAACGGATATCACGGTCTGAGCAATTGATAAGATCGAGTGAATCAAATTGTACTTTACCTTTTACTATCGCAGGTGGACTGGGCAGAAGACGCATTAGCGAGAGTGAAAGAACCGTTTTACCGGAGCCGGATTCACCCACGATTCCCACTGTTTCACTCTGAGAGATGCTCAGAGAAACATCTCTGATTGCATGTACAACTGAGCCTCGTAGATGAAAAGATGCTGAGATGTTTTTTATATCAAGCAGCATCGGTTACTTCCTTGATGATTTCGGATCGAGTGCATCCCGCAATCCATCTCCGATAAAATTTAGGGAAAAAAGTGTGAGGGAGAGAATCGCCCCAGGGAATAGCAGAAGCCATGGATACTCTTCCATAGCCTCGGTGCCTTCACGAATCAATATTCCCCAGGAACTTGCCGGAGGTTGCACTCCCAGCCCTAAGAAACTTAAAAATGCCTCAAGCAGCATGATTGCCGGAATGGTGAGAGTCGCATAAACTATCACTGGTCCGGTTATATTGGGTAAAATATGACGAAATATGATTTTCGGATGACTCAGACCAAGTCCGATTGCGGCATCAATAAACTCCTGATGACGTAAAGCCATGACCTGACCACGTACTATCCGGGCCATAGTCAGCCATTCCACGGCACCAATGGCCATAAATAAAAGCAGAAGGCTTCTTTGAAAAAACACCATAAGAATAATCACAAAAATGGTAAATGGGAATGCATAAGCAATGTCTACTATACGCATCATAAGACTGTCTACTTTACCTCCGCACCACCCGGCCACTGCACCCCAGCATACCCCTATGACAACCGATACCAGTGTGGCGCAGAGTCCAACCGAAATGGAGACCCTTCCTCCATATAATATTCTGGTAAAGAGGTCTCTTCCCAGAACATCGGTTCCCATTAAATGAGAAGCACCAGGAGGGGTCGCTCCGGAGGAGAGGGTCTGACTGTCATAGCTATATGAGGTCAGAAGTGGTGCTGCAATGCAAAGTGTAATAATAATGAGAAGAAAAAACAGTCCGGTTAACGCCAGCCGGTTATGCAGAAATCGCTGCATTCCTTCACGCAACAGTGAATTTCCTGCGAGTGTAGGTTTTGTTTTCATTTCAATGCGCTCCGCAGGCGGGGATTTAGAAAGGCAATAAGAATATCTACAATGGTGTTGAAAAATATCATTATCAAGGCATAGAAAACCACAGTTCCCATTATCATGGTGTAATCGCGGTTAAAAGCTGCAGTAACGAAAAATCTTCCCAATCCCGGGATAGAGAAGATAGTCTCTACCACAAAGGAGCCGGTGATAAGTCCGGCAGCAGCTGGACCTAGAAATGAGAGTACCGGAAGAATTGCGCCGCGCAGTGCATGGCGGAAAATGATAATCTTTTCGGAAAGACCTTTGGCACGTGCGGTTCTGATGTAATCCTGGACCATTGTTTCCAGAAGACTCCCACGGGTCAACCTGGAGATATAGGCTACATACACCATTCCCAGAGTGAATGCGGGGAGAATCCTGTCCATAGGTGAATTCCAGCCTGATACATTTAATAATCCCAGTTTCAAACTGAAAACTAATACCAGCAAGGGACCTAACACAAAAGATGGGATACAGATTCCGGTCATGCTTATGGTCATAGTAAGATAGTCCCGAAGGGAGGAGGGCTTTGATGCTGCAATCATTCCGGAGAAAATTCCCAGTACTAAAGCAATTAGAAGAGCGTATAAGCCCAGTTCCAGTGAAACCGGAAATGATTCGACGATAAGCTCAGTAACTGTGCGGCCGGGATACTTGAAAGAAGGACCAAAATCAATGGTAAGCATCCTGGACATGTAAAGAAAGTACTGGGTAAAAAGGGGTTTATCCAGTCCGTAATGGGAGTTGAGTTGATTTAAAGCTTCTGCTGAGATACTTTTTTCTGTGCTGAAAGGTCCACCCGGTGCCATACGGATAAGAAAGAAGGTGATGGTGGCTATTACAAGCAGTGCCGGGATGGTTTCCAGAAAAATTCGTTTGGTTATAAAACGGATCATGCTATTCCAGATGTACAAATTTATAGTTGTGAATATTAAGAATATTAGGATACCAGCCCTTTACAGATGGATGCAAAAGGTAAACGTTTGTATAAAAATAGATAGGAATAATCGGAAGCTCATCAAGCAGAATTGTTTCAGCATTTTTAAGGTACTCATACCGGATTGCCTGATCCGATTCCCTGGATGCGGCATCGATAAGACTGTCATAGGCCGGATTTGACCAGCCAGTGCGGTTGTTACCACCGTCTGTGATCCACAGGTCAAGAAATGAATTGGGGTCATTGTAATCGCTTATCCATCCCATCCTGGCGACATCATAGTCTTTGTTGTGGGTTGAAGACAGATACACTTTCCATTCCTGATTGACAAGGGTTATGTTGATACCCAGATGCTCTTTCCACATCTGCTGGATTGCCTGAGCTATGGTGTGGTGTAATTCAGAAGTGTTATATAATAACGAAATGGAGGGAAAAGGATTTTTTTCATCAAATCCGGCCTCTCCAAGCAGTTTCTTAGCTTCAAGCGGATCAAAACGCAAGAGTGTATCAAAGTTGTATCCCGCAGTATTATAAGGCGTAAAGCATCCGGCAGGGATCTGCCCGCCTCTGGTGACATGTTTCACCAGTTCATCTCTGTTTATGGAGAGAGAAAGTGCCTTTCTTATCTTTTTATTGTCCAGTGGTTTACGGTTCACATTGATCAGATAATAGTAGGTGCCCAGGTAGGGATCATTGCGAAGTACATCAGGTTTGTTGGCTTTATACCAGTCTATTTTCTGTGGAGGGAGCCAGGTGGTGATATGAAGTTGGCCGGTGCGGAATGCCCGTTCTTCTGTGAGTGTGTTTTCAATTGGATAGAAGTTAATTTCATTAAGAGATACGCTGGAAGCATCCCAGTAGTGTTCGTTTTTTTTGACCGTAATCACTTTGTTTATTTGCCAGGTAGTAAGTGTAAATTGCCCGTTTCCCACGAAATTTCCTGCACGCGTCCATTTGGTCCCTCTGGTATCGATATTGCCATGTTTAAGGATAGTTGGCGGATGAACCGGAAACCAGGAATGGTGCATTATAAGTGAAAGAAAGTAGGGGGTGGGTTTTCCCAGCCTTATCACCAGGGTACTGTCATCAGGTGCCTTTACTCCCACCATAGAGAAGTCATTTATTTTTGATTTATGATAGTCCTCTGCGTTTTCAATACAATACAGCATGTATGCATATTCTGCAGCGAGGGCAGGGGAGAGAATCCTCTTGAAGGAAAAGAGGAAATCGGATGCTTTTATCTTATCTCCATTAGACCAGCGGCCGTTGCTTCTGAGGTGAAATGTCCAGTTCATTTTGTCTTCTGACATTTCCCAGGAACTGGCTGCGCCAGCAATCGGGTGTAGATCTACAGGATCTGGAATCACCAGCCCTTCCAGCAGGGATTGAATAATATGAAATTCCTGAACTCCTGTCACTATGTGAGGATCGAGATCCTCTGGTTCGGTTTGGTTTCCAAAATGAAGTGTTCCGGTTTTAATACCGTTTATTACCGGTGTATTTTTTTGGCCACAAGAGATAAAGGCCAAGAGCGACAAAAAGATAAACAGGACATTACCAAAGTTTTTCTTCATGAGTTTCTCCGGAAATTTTGCTGATCCTATCTGTTTTCGGCCCTATTTTATTGGCCCATATAACAGTGGCCTTGAGCAGAATGGGATTACCGGATGCGCAGGGCATGTTCAGGCGAAATGGATTGCACAGTTGTAAGCAATGATTGCAGGGGCTCACAAAGTCAGATCACCTTAAAAAACAGGTCCGATTAAGGTTAATGGATAAAATTAAATCATGGGATCAGTAAAAAGCCGCTTTTTTACCCTGCTACATATTCCCGATTCTCTCCTTTTTCAAGCTTGTAAAAAGGAGAGAGGTCGGGAAGATATTTTTTATTTATGCAGATAGTTGTACGAAACACTTTTTTGGTTTGATGGAAAAAGTAAGGAGACTGTCGGGGCAGCAGTGCTTATCAGGAACAGACCGATAATCAGATAAATAATCGGCTTTATAAGTTTTTTAAACAGTTTTCTGGGCATCATGACATCCTTGTTTTTCTGGTTTGAAATGATTTACTGAATGGATACGGTTCCGGCGGGGAATTTATTGATTTTAGGTGATAAAAATTATTGCGAATCGACTGCTTGAAGCTGTGTTATTTCCTGGGTTCCTTCTTTTACACCGGTCTTGATCTTCAGTGCCGAGAGGAGATTTATCACCGCTATGATCGCGGCAAAGAGGAATACATACTGGTAACCGAACATTTTCCAGATTAAACCACAAAAAAGAGCGCCAGATATTGAGAATACATGATCTATACTGACTGCCATCTGAAGAGTTGGAGTCACATGAGAGGGGTGGAGAGCTATTTTTTTTAGCCAGGTAGCTCTGGCCATTCCTACAGACATAAGCAAACCATCGATTATAAAGCAGCTTGCTGCAATAATGAAAGCAATATCGTTACTGAATAAGCTCTGGGCTGTTCCATATCCTATGCAGATGATAATAAGAACAAATGCTTCCGATGCCAAAACCAGCTTTTCCCCGAATTTGTCGATACACCATCCTATAAACGGTTGGAAAAAAATTCCCACCGCTCCTCCAATAGTCATCAATGTGGCGACAATTGCCGTAGGTTTATTAAAAACGGTCACCAGCACCCATGGTGCAAAGGTCAAAAAAATCTGCTTGCGTGCACCATAAAGAATCGAGAGAAAGTAGTACAGATTGTATTCTTTATAGAGTTTTAACTTTGAAGAAGCACTCTGGGAAGGCTGCTTTTTCATTTTAAATAGCAGTATTGAGGATACAAGAAACCCGATGGATGCAATTATAAAGGTTAAGGAAAAGGAAAAATGCAGATAGCGGAATCCCAGAAACACCAGAGCACTTCCTGAAATTGCTGCAAAATTTCTGGCACTGTTAAACTGCCCCAACCGTTTACCGGTCTGTCCTTCTCTAGCCAGCTCCATTCCTATGGAAGAGGTTAAAGGAAGCATGATGTGCTGCCCCATACTCAGTAGAAACAGCCAGAAAATCATAGTCAGATAAACCGGAGTGGTTACAGCCAGAAGAAATGTTCCTATTGCACTGAAAAGCATAGCCAGTGCTGCAAGTCTTCTGCTGCAAAGGAAAAAAAAGAGCGCAGAAATGAAAACCACACTTAATCCTGGTAACTCCCTGGGTACTTCCAGAAAGGAGCGTTTAAAGTCACTCATCTGAAAGGATTCATTAAGGAAATTATTAAAGATGGCATCTCCAACCGAAGTGGAGAAACCCCAGAAACAGCAGGCACCCAGGAACAAATAAATATCTACAGGTATGGACTTTAGCTTAAAAGAGGTTCCCAGTTTCATATATTTCAGCCTTTGTGTGATTAAGGCTTAGAAAATAAAGCATCTCAGAATTTATTGCAATTCTGGTTACAAAATAACTGGTGCTATAATTGCGATATCTTATTCTTACATTTAATTTATAACATACTCATTCTGAGCCTAACACGATGAAGATCCCCAGAGTTTATTTAGACACCTCGGTCATAGGCAGTTGCTTCGATGATGAATTTCAGGTTTGGTCTAATGCTCTCTTCCAGGATTTGAGAAAAGAAAAAATCATAGCAGTAACTTCATTTCTGGTTGCAGCCGAAATAAATGATGCTCCAGAAATGGTAAAAGAAAAATACCAGCAATTATTAAAAAATAAAACCGAGGTAATAAAAGAAAATGAGGATAGTGAGCTTTTACTCAATTCCTATCTGAAGCATTGTATTTTACCTCAACGGTTCATCGACGATATGAACCATATCGCGTTAGCCACCGTTGCCTGTGTCGACATGCTTGTCAGCTGGAATTTCAAACATATCGTCAGATACGATAAAATCCGGCTCTTTAACGCCGTAAACATCGAAAACGGGTACAAAACAATCGAAATATTCCCTCCCCGCGAGGTAACTGATTATGGAAAAGAGATTTGATTCGGTGAAAATGGTGCGTGAAATCCGGGATAAAAACCGTGAAAAAATGAAAACCAAATCTACTGAGCAAAGATCAGAATATTACAGGCAGAAAGCAGCCTCTGTTTTAAATTTAGAGGAAAGGCCTCCGCAATACAAACCCTGAACTAAGCATCCGGGTTTAAAACTCCAGAGAAACCAATGCAGGGGGGTAAAAAATCTATTCACAGAACTCTTTATGTAAGTAAAACTTTTGCGGGCAGAAAAGATCAGAATCTAATCGGAAAAAAATTCACCGGAACTCAAAGGAAATCTGCTTAATTTCTCCGATGTTGACAAATTAATACCGGCGATGTACTTTTATGTTCCAGAATTTTCGAATAATACTTGATTTTAATATAGAAGGCATATTTTAATGCAGAAAAACAAGACTCATATCGCCCTGAATACATTTTACAGTCCTGAAAAGGTGATTGCTGCGGTTCTTACCAGGTATTTCAATGATCAGTCCAAACCGGTTTATATAGCGGTTGGAGGACCCGGAGGCAGTGGAAAGAGTACTTTCTCTCAAAAGCTGGCTTCTTTACTTCCGGATAGCGCAGTATTATCCTTAGACAATTACAAGAAGTCCCGGAAACAAAGAGCAGAACTGGGAATATGGGGGCCTCATCCTGCGGCCAACAGGATAGATCTGATAATTGAACATCTGATAAAACTTCGGGCTGGTGAGTCGATCGATGTTCCAATATATGATTTACAATCCGGTGAATCACCTGATACCATAAGTTATACACCGGTTCGTTTCAATATAATAGAGGGTGAGGTCGCGACCTGCTCTCAGATAAGAGATTTAATCGATTTCTCCATCTTTATCGATTCGGATCTTAAAACCCAACTCAAAACCCGTCTTGGCCGCGATATGCGCGAGAGGGGCCATTCATACGAAAAAGCTATTGTCAACTTTCTCAAAAGTAATTTACAGGAGTTTCAGCAGTACGGGGCTGAAAGCAAGATGTGGAGTGATGTTCATGTTTATTGTCATGATGATTACTGCCAGGTTCTGGAAGCGGTGGATAATAAATATCTCCAGCTTTTCCAGTCTGTCGCTTCTGAATTGAAGCAGGTTACTATAGAGGGGCTAATTGTGCCTCTTACCACACCTTTTAGTCACGATGAGATGATTTGCAGAAAAGCTTTAATAGATCATATGGAGTGGCTTTCTGCAAACGGTGTCTCCAGAATCCTTATCAGTGGTACTACGGGTGAATTTTTCTCAATGACTGCGGATGAACGCATAGAACTTCTTGACATTGCCAGAGAATACTTCCCTGGAATGATTATGTTTCAGGCTGGATGTGACAGTCTGATATCCACCCGGGAACTGGTGAAAAGAGCTGTGCGGCATGGAGCTGATGTAATAATGTTACTTCCGCCCTATTACTTTTTTAATGCTCCCCAGCAGGGACTGGTGCAGTATTTGAAATCTGTTGCAGATATTTGTCAAGCGCCTCTGGTTCTGTATAATTTCCCTAAACACACCGGCAACCCAATAACATCTGAAATATTATCTCAGGTTCCTCATGCAGCCCTGAAAGACTCCTCTGCCCAATGTGAGCTGATCCCTTTCACTCCCTGTTTTCTGATCGGAAGCAGCACTAAAATTGTGGAGCCGCTCAAGATGGGTGCAAAGGGATTTGTCAGTGCCATAGCCAACTGTTTTCCAGCTCTTTATGTTGAGCTGGAAGCTGCCTTGAAGCGCTCTGATTACGATCGCGCAACGGAAATTCAAAAACAGATTGTTTCCAAAAAATCCCTTTTTGAAGACCAGCTGGAAATCCCTCAACTGAAAAAAATTCTGGCTACTATCATAGAAGGGTATCCACAGAGAGTAAGACTGCCTTTGGTAAGTTAACCAATCCGAAATAAAAAGAAGCCTGGATAGTAATGTGCTCTCTGAGAGTGCCAACGATTCAGAGGGCTATTCGGCTTTTCCTCCGAAAATTCTTATCTGGCAAAGCAAACAAATATTTTTGAAAACTAATTTTCTTTTTCAGGATTATTAATATATGAAAAGCGACTATAATGACTGGTTCGAACAGACCTATCCACAGCTTAGTAATTATGGGCTTTGGTTGCGAGGGGAGGAGCTTAATAGCTGCAGAGCTGAAGATTTTTCAGCATCAGAATTTAAGGTGTTGATAAGCAGGCTTTCTACATCCAGAGATACTACCGATTCCATTACTCATAAAATTCTATTCCAGATAGCAACCGCGATTCCCGGATCATTTGTCGATCTGGCATACCTTCCTCCTCCCAGAGATTCAGAGCTTTTTGACCGTGATCAGATTCCCTGGATTCTTGGTACGACCACTAAAAGGGATGCAACTCAGTTTAATCTGATTGCTTTTTCCAACTCCATTATTCAGGAGTTGGTAAATATCGGGACCATGTTAAAAAAGAGCAATATACCTTTGAGTAAGAAGGAGCGACTCGACAGAACCGATATACCATTGATAATTCTGGGAGGGGCAAATGCCCTTAATACTTCGCTTCTTCTGGGTGACGATCCGGTGGTGGATGGGATCTTTGCCGGGGAGGACCCGAAGCTTATTGAGCAGATTTTTACTATTGCCAGGGAGGTCGTATCTAACAAATCAAAAGCGGAGGTGTTGGAGAAACTCAATTCAATCCCGGGATTTTTCCAGCCTGATCAGAAAAGAAAGACAACCAAACATATTTCTTCCAGACTCTCTACTGAAGGGCTTTTATATAAGGCTCCGGTGTTCTATGAGGAGGAGCAGCCCTCAAGAGCAAAGCTTCAGATAAGTGAAGGGTGTCCCTGTTTTTGCAGTTTCTGTTTAGAGTCCTGGGCGCGTAAACCTTACCGGGAATTAAGCCATGGTGATCTTCTTGACCATGCTTCAAAGATGAAGGCATCGATGGGCCTTGACAGTGTAGAGCTTTACAGTTTTAATTTCAACATGCATGGTGAGTTTTATCCGCTATTATGGGATCTTCACTCCATATTTTCATCAGTAAGTATGAAAAGTCAGCGTTTTGATCTTATTGCAGAAAACTATGAACTGCCCCGGATCTTACATGCGGCTGCCAAAAGCAGTTTTACCTGTGGACTGGAGGGTATATCCTTCAGACTGCGTTCATATTTGCACAAAAGCCTCACAGAGAAAAATTTACATTCTGCACTAAATCAGTTGTTAAGGACGCCTCTGAGGGAATTGAAAATTTTTCTTATTGCTACCGGGCTGGAAAATGAGCAGGACTTTGAAGATTTCAAGTCTCTGCTTTCCCGTATCAGTGAGATAATGGTATCTGCGGGGAGAAAACCCAGAATAATTTTCTCACTGACCCCTCTGGTCCGCTTCCCATTCACTCCTCTGGAGTTTGAAGCAGCACCAGACTTCTCAACTTACAAAAAGATAATAAATCAGATTGGGCGGCTGGTTAGATGCAGGGGATTTGAATTCAGGGTTTCATGCGATTTACAGGAATATATCCTTTCACAGATTCTCAGCAGAGCGACTGCTCCTGCGGTTTGTGAAGCAGTGTTGCAGGCATGCACGCAGACCGGATTTGTTTATTATCAGGAGGTAAGTGATGAATTTCTGGAGTGTCTCAAAGGCAGGTTAATAGATAAGGGAGTCTGTTTTGATGATCTGCTGCGGGGGGTGAACTGGACTGAAAAATCAAGAGTTCCTGTTGAGTTACCCCTTGATTGCGGATTCTTGTCTGTAATAAAAAATGAGTGTCTGGAATCTGTGGATCACGGTTATTGTATGGGAAACTACGAGAAGGATGGGGAATGCCGGGGGTGTGGTGCATGCTCTGATGATTTGACCAGAAGCAAAATAACCTCTTCCCGGAGTAGAAGTTTCTATACACCTGAAAAACTCAGGGAAAGGGTTCTGACAAGTGCTCATGATACCGTTACCTTTAATTTTGAGGTGGAGATTCCATCAAACAGACGGGGAATTCCTCGAAAGATCATTGCAATGGCTCTGGCCAAAAGCTTAATGAATTATGACAGGCGATTAGTTGAGGGATACAGGGGTTTTGGTGGTTCGACAGTACAGAATCGTTGGGGGTGGTCCTGGATCTGCGGATTTGACTGTCTTTCACTCAATTGGAACTCTTCTGGAATTTCTGTAATTGAGGAGGCATTTAAAAATCCGCAATTTCTGGAAATTATCAACAGACAGCTTGACCAATGGTGTATCCTGAAAGGCCGTGGCGTTGTGGAGAGTAATACCATATTAAAACTTTCACTGCGTTCTCCTTATTATTTTGACAGCAGCAATTATTTCCGGGCGCATGCACTGAAATCCACAGTTATAAAGAGCAGTTCTGGTTCATATTGTCATAAATTCAGTTCCCAATCAATAAAGAAAAAGGTGATTGAGCATATGGAGACATTCCGGCAAGGGGATATGCATGGGGTGCTGATTTCACCATCTGAGAAATTTGAGCTTTACCAGTTTCTTAAAAGCTGCTTTAAGTGTCCCACCGATAAGGAGCTGGTGAGGATAGACATCTGTTGTCTGACATAGAATAATGGTGTTAAACATTCACTGGATGTCCAGATCCTTACGTCTGAAAAAAAAGCTTGATGGATACAGTAGAGAGTTGTATGATTTGGAAAAAAAAAGGAGGCTTATCATGAGTGGAGCAGTAAAGGTGGTGGTGATGCGGGCTGGTTTGGTTTTCAGTGTTGTCAATGTTGTGAAATTTTTGTTTTTCAGGATATTTAGAAGAAAAACTATAGTAGAGAGGCTCAGAGTAGCCGGGTTATAAAAAGAGGACTGGCCTCTCTGCAAAATTAATTCTGGTCTGTTGGTTGCTTTTAAAGTTGTATTAATGGCATCAATAAGAATATGGAAACGACAACTCTATACCAGAGAGAGCAGCAGAGATTTTCATGAGCTGGATTTTAAAGTTCACCAGGAGCTTTTAATCCGGCGTGAACCCCCTGGAAAAGGTTTTCACCATTTTCTAACCAGAAAGATTGTCCGAAACTTCATTGAGTCTCTTCCGCAGTGGCCGCTTATTACCCGGGGGTTAGATTACATACTTCTGGCCAGGGGGGAGAAGGGATGTGATGGTTGGTATGACGGAAGGGTAGTAGCTATTAATGCCTGGGAGCAGGACAGTTGGCGTAGTGTGCCTGCCGATTATTATGACGAACACCAGGAGGTGCTCAGACGGCTCCATGTTGAAACGGTAAAATCCGGTCAGAATTACCTCTGTAAATTTAATCCATCCTCTGTAAGAGCTTTTCAGCTTCTTCACGTTTTACTCCATGAGTTGGGACATCATTTCGATAAGATTAATACCCGGTCTCAGAGGGTTTCATCCAGGGGTGAGTTATACGCGGAAGCGTATGCCAGAAGTTATGAACAGATGATCTGGAAACGTTATGCAGAGTGGTTTGCACTCTAATCCAGATAGCTATTACTTTCTCTTTTTACTGAGACTTTGGGGAAATTTTTACCGAAGTGGCACGTATTCACTTTCTTTAATAGATTCCAGCGATTGGGTATTTCATTTTACACCTGAAAAAAGCGGAGGTTTTTTTTTATGCGAAAATCGCATTTGACATTTTCACTTCTTATGGTATTCCTTTCCGTTACGATCTTAGCGGCCAAGCCCTCAAAGATCGAAACCGTAAGGAATGTCGATCTGGATCGATATACCGGTACCTGGTATGAGATTGCGCGTATGCCAAACAAACATGAGAAAGGTATGGTGGAGGTTACCTCTACGCTCAAGAAGGTAGGAAAGAATAGGTATCAGCTTATCTCCAGTGGTTACAAGGGATCACGGGGGGGAAAGCAAAGCACCATTAGGGGGACGGTGGAAATACCGGACAGAAACAATACCGGGAATCTCAAACTGAAGGTATTTCTCTTTACTGTAGATTTTCAGATAATCGATATTGACCATAAAAACTACAATTATGCACTTGTCACTTCGGATGGGGGAAAGAATCTGTGGATTTTCTGCAAGTCGCCGGTGATGGATTCCAGAGATTATGAGAAGATGATGGATTCGGCAAGGGACAAGGGCTTTGAGGTAGCCAGATTAGAGAGAGTTTCGCAGGAATCCAACAGCGCTTATGTCAAGCGATAGTCAGTGGAGATAGGGGGCAGGGGGTTCATTTTTCTGATTGTCCCCTTTTTTATATTCTGTGGTGAAGCTTTTTCTGATGAGTGGACCGGTGCTGAGGCCTTCGGGAAGGTCATTGAGGTTTTCTTTGAAAAGTGTAAATGATTTTGCTTCCCAGGCTTGTTTGAATCTTCGCAGGTTATCTTCGATGGTAGTTTTAAACTCAGCTCCCATCATGAAGGGTTTGCTGTCCTGAAGCGGGGGAAAGAAGAAACGGAGTGCAAGCTGAATTTCCGTTTTATTGTTTTGTTGGGGGATGAATCTGACTGAGCCATCGTGGAGAAGATCTGCATTGTAAGAAGAGTGCCATGAGAAGTAATTGGGTGGATTCTCTTCGGTAATCTCCAGATCCCAGGAGAGTCTTTCGTTTTGTTCTTTGATGAAGGTGGTGAAGCGGAAGCGGTTTTGGTCGATTCTGATAACCGATTCTGGAAAATCAAAGATTGTGGAGAAGTTGCGCACCTCTCTCCAGGTATTGTAAAGGGTTTCGCAGGAGTCGTTTACCGTTATAGTTGTTTGAATAGTGATATCTTCTTTTTCTCTTTGCGTCATTTTGTTTATCCTTCCTTGACTTTCATAGAAAGCAATATTATTGCCATTAAGAGAAATGCGCGAAGCTGGTGCTGGTCTCTTTTTTGCTTTTTGCTAAGCAGAGAGAAACTACGGATGCTTTTTCTGACAGTTGTGTGGAGGGGGTATTAATGGAAACTCAACCAAAACCGTTTGTCTGGCAGATGGTGAAGGAGGCGGTAGAGGTGCATGGAAATAAATCTACTAATATCGCCATACGGGACTGGATTCTGGAGCATTATCCCGGTGTAAATGTAAACACAATACAGAATACTATTATTATATGCACAGTCAATCACGAGTCCAGGGTTCATTACAAAGAGAATAACCGTCCCCGCCGCTGCAACGATTTATACGATCTTCTTTATCGTCCGGCCAGCGGAAAGGTGGAAATGTACGACCCGCGGATTCATGGGGTATGGGAGATTGCACAGGACGAAAAAGGGGTGCTTCAGGTTAGGGAGGTGAGGGAGCGGGATGAACTTTCCAGAGAACAATTGACAGTAGGTAATGGTTGTATCGAAGCAAAACATCTGCGCAGCTATCTGGCTAAAAACCTGGAACTCGTTGAGGAGGGAATCGAGCTTTACGTAGATGTTTTTGGAAACGATGGGGTGGAGTACCCTACCGATTTCGGTCCCATCGATCTTCTCTGTGTCGATCGCAACGGCACCTATGTCATTATAGAAATTCTGGCTGATGGGATCGCCGATGCCAGCAGCGGCCAGTTATTAAAGCACAGAGCCTGGGTCAGACGTCATCTGGCATTTGGAAAACCCTTGCGCTCTTATCTGGTGGGCTCCACTATACCGGAAAACGTGCGCTATTCTCTGGCAGATCAAGAAGAGGTGTTTCTCAAAGAATATGATCTGAGTATCCGCTTGAAAGATATTCCCCAAATAACCGATCTGCAGCCTTCTGACACGACTTCAGTACAGATATTGTAAAAGGAGAAATTATGGCCCCTAATATTCTGGTCATGGGCGCATCAGGGCATGTCGGTGCAGAGCTGATAAACCGTCTTGCTCATACGGGTAACCATGTTCGCGCCGCAGTTCACGACCCTCTTAAACTCAATACCATGTTCGATTATCCTGGTATCGAAACGGTAGCTTTCGATTTTGATGACCGGGAGTCTATCGCTTCGGCTCTGCAGGCAATCACCAGTCTTTTTCTTATTGTCCCCGCATTGGAACATTTGACCTCTTTTGTGCAGAATCTGCTTACTACTCTTTCCACCAGCAGCTCTTCAGTCAAACATATCGGCTTTCTCTCACTTCTGGGTAGCGATGACCCCAAAGCCCCTCAGCTGGCTCAATGGTTTAACCAGGCTGAACTTCAGCTGAGAAATTCTAATGTTCCCTATACCATTTTACGTTCCAACTGTCTGATGCAGCATGTTCTTCAATACCTGCAGTCCGACTCCGCCATGATCTATCTTCCCGCAGCAGGAGGGAAGATAAGTTTTGTGGATGCAAGGGATGTGGCAGCGGTGGCTGCTGATCTTTTCATGCCCGGTGCTCATCATTTGAATAAAATCTATAATCTTACCGGCCCCCAGACCTATTCTATGTATCAGATTGCCGAGATGCTCTCCAGGGTGACCGGATTGCACATAGGGTATGTGGACAGTTCAAAGGAAAGTGCGGCCAATGCTCTCAAAGGTAAAATTCCTGACTGGAGACTGAGTTACCTGTTGGAGTACCTTCAATACCTTTTCCAAGGTCCCGGTGCCACTGTCACTTCAACTATCGAGCAGATCGCTGGAATCGAACCGGTTTCCTTTATCGATTTTGCCAGAGACTATGCGCAGACGGTGCGCTCCATTCTGGCTCATCAGGTCTGAATTTCCGTAAGTGGTATCTACCCTCTTTTCCCAATAAGCCTTGACTAAAAGGCGTATTAATTAAAGAGGGAAGATTTTCTTTTCAGGGGGGGAAGTCATGGCAGGGAATATTTTAGTAACCGGTGCGACAGGGTTAGTTGGAACTGCTTTAATTAAAGAGCTCTATAAACGAAACAGAAAAGAGGTCAGAGCAGCTTTTCATACCGGCTCTGTCACCTCTATGCTCAAAACCTATTCCTCAGAACAGATAAGGCTGGAATTTGGTGATTTTTCCACCATCGACAGAGCTTTTCAAGGGATAACCTCCTTATTTCTGGTTACTCCCTTTGCCCGCGAGCAGGTGGAATTTGCTCGCAGGATGATAGACCGGGCATTGCTTTTTGGGGTTGACCATATAGTAAATCTCTCAATTTTAGGGGCACAGCAGGAACCTGGAACCCAGTTTACCCGCTGGCATCGCCGAATCGAAAAATATCTGGAAAATTGTGGAGTGGCCTACACCATTCTCAGGCCAAACATCTATATGCAGAATTTCCTGCGTTATGCTCAGCCTTCAGGTGGCTTTATCTATCTGCCTCTCAACAATGCCAAAGTCAGCTATATCGATGTGGCGGATGTAGCGACCGTTGCAGCAGAGGTGATTATTGCAGGTAAACCGCATTATGCGCAAACCTATGAACTGACCGGCCCACAGGCTCTGACTGTAGACGATGTTACTCATATTATATCCTCTGCAGTGGGCAGCCATATCGGCTACATTCCTATCTCCGAAGAAACAGCCTTACATATAATGGAGAGTCTTGGTATACCTGCGTGGAAAGCCAAAGGAATGCTTGAGCTTTATTCTATGCAGCGGGAAGGCAAAAACGAGATGGTGAGCTCAACTACAGAGACACTCTGCAACTGCAAACCGACCTCTTTTGAGGAGTTTGTTTATAAAAATGTCTCCACCTTCAAAGAGATCGTTCACCATGAACATCAAACCTATCCACATTAACAGAATAGAAGAAAAGGTATAAAGAAATGTTTTTCCACTTTCCGCGGGGCTGGCAAAATAGTATTTTAAAAATTTGCCATTCACTCTTAGCGGAAGTGGTGGAACTGGTAGACGCGCTAGATTCAGGTTCTAGTGGGTGTAACGCCTGTGGGGGTTCGAGTCCCCCCTTCCGCACCAATCTTCTTTTTTCGACCTCAAATAAACATGCAATATAAAAACTCTATTGAAGTACTTCCACAATCCGTTGTGGAAAAAATCGCGGCTGGCGAAGTCGTAGAGCGACCGGCTTCTGTTTTAAAAGAACTGGTTGAAAACAGCATCGATGCCGGTGCCACCAGAATAGATGTTTTTATTGAGAATGCCGGCTTTTCTCTGATTAAGGTGCTGGATAACGGTCACGGAATGAACCCCTCAGACCTGCAAAGATGTATCCTTCCCCATGCCACCAGTAAAATAAAACGGATCGAAGATCTTTTTACCGTAGCTACCATGGGGTTTAGGGGAGAGGCTCTGGCCAGTATCGCTGCAGTAAGTCGCATGAGTGTCTGCAGCTGTGTCGATGACTCCGGACTGGGATATGAACTCATTTGTAATGGTGGAGATATCTCACCTCTTCATCCCTCAACTCACACCCGGGGAACCACCATCTCCATTAGGGACCTGTTCTTCAATGTTCCTGCACGTAAAAAATTCATGAAAAGCGGCAGATCTGAACAATTGGCAATAGTAAAGTTAATGGAACAGCTTGTACTTCCTTTTCCGGTGATCCATTTTACTCTTACCATCGATGGGAAAAAAATACTGGATACCCCTGTCTGTGATGACCCTTCGGTAAGGATCGCAGAAGTCGCAGGAGCCGAGTTCGCTAAAAACCTTATCTGCTGCAGTTCGGTTAAAACGGATATGGAGGCGATGATCTATGTTTCTACACCTCAAAGAATAAATGAGCGTCCCCGTTTCCAAAGTTTATATGTGAATCTGAGGCGAATTGACAACGATTCAGTCACTTTTGCGATCAGGGAAGCTTTTTCCCAGTTTATTGGTGCAGGAATCAGGCCCTCATTTTTCTGCTTTCTAAACATCGATCCCGCACGAGTCGACGTCAATGTTCATCCTACAAAACAAATGGTGAAATTTGACAATGAGCGGGAACTTTTCTCTATAGTCTATTCAACCGTCAAACAGGGCATAAATCTTAATCTGAACAAATCGCAACCTGCAACTGTGGTATCTGATCAAAAAACCGATCTTTCTTCCAATCAGAATCTCACAACTGACACCTCTTTTCCTTATACTGTCAGAGAAAAACAGGAGCCGGCTCTAAACCTGTCTCAGACCCGGGTAGAAAATTCAACTCCACAACAAACCATTCTCCCTTTCCCTGGTGGTTTTAAATCCGTAGAAAAAGAAAATGACCAGACAAAAGAGAACAACATACAGATAACAAAAGATGTACAGGCAATGTGGGATCTGATCTCCTGTTATCAGATTCATAATATGTTTATTCTTGCTCCTATAAAAAACGGAATTCTTTTGATCGATCAGCATGCTGCTCACGAAAGGGTCCTCTATGAACAGGCTTTGGAGGATATTGTTAGGGGGCGGTCTGCATCTCAGCAATTACTTTTTCCAGTGGTGATAGAGTTGTCCACCACAGAGCGACTGATTGTTCAGTCTGGACAAAATTACCTCAACTCATTTGGTTTTGAAATAAGTGATTTTGGGGCCAGGGCGCTATCAGTATCTGCAATTCCTGCATTCTTGAAAAATGGAACTGTTGAGGAAACTATCAGAGACATAATAAAATATCTGATGGATGGGAAAAATCCGGATTCATTCTCTGAGCCCGAAAAACGTTTTGCCGCTGCATTTGCCTGTGGCGCAGCTATAAAAGCGGGACAGAAATTGTCTCAGGAAGAGATGAATGCATTGCTGAATAGTCTTTTCTCTACCAAAAATCCTTATATCTGCCCTCATGGCAGACCAACGGTAGTCAGGATATCAATCGATGAGCTTTCAAGAAGGTTTTTACGATAGCCGCCGATCGATAAATAATGAGTGGGTTGCTTAAGAGTAGTGATGGCTCTTTACATTTTTATTTTATTTAAATCCGTGATCTTTTAGTTCTCTTTTTTTCAATGCAATCATATCTGCGTTTGACCAACTGAAAAAAGAGGTATTTGAAGCATGGGGAATAGAACTGGTCTGAAAAATTATTATGCTTGCTACAAAAATTGCAATCAAATCTATCGGCTGCAGGACCAATCAGGAGGAGATGACCTCTTTGCGTTTCCGTTTAATGCAGCAGGGGTATAAAATCGTCGAAGAACTGCAGGAAGCTCAGATCATTATCATTAATACCTGTACTGTTACTTCATCTACAGAAGCCAAGACAAAAAGACTCTTAAAAGCAATCTCCGGGGAAAATCCTACAGCCAAAATCCTTCTTACTGGTTGTCTTGCACAGCAGAAACCTTTAGAACTCAAGGAAATAGGCTCTGTTAATTGGGTGGTAGGAAACACTGAAAAAGACCAAATCCCTTCTATACTTAATGAAAACGGTGGAATTTATCAACGTCCTTTCAATGATCTTTCACAGCTGTCTGTGATGAGCAGCGGTATTCCTTCTGCCAGTGATCAGGCGGGTTTCCGAACCCGTTTCCCGCTTAAGATTCAGGAAGGTTGTAATTTCCGGTGCAGCTATTGCATTGTTCCATCGGTGCGTGGGCCATCCCGTTCAGTGGAGTTTTCCCATGTGCTTTCTGCCTTCAGTTCGGCAGTACAGGCAGGTTTTAAGGAGATTGTGTTAACCGGGACTCATATTGGACAATTTGCAAAAGAGCAGAATGGTTCATTGTTTGAGTTACTGAAGGAGATGACTTCGATAGATGGGGATTTCAGAGTGAGATTAAGTTCACTTGATCCCAGGGATCTTTCTGATGAGATATTGCAGCTTGTGGGGACTAATAGCAAGATTTGCGATCATCTGCATGTCAGTGTCCAGTCGCTCTCCGCACAGGTGTTAAGGACTATGGAACGCCCCTACCATGATGTGGAGTTGCTGGTTGAGAAACTTTGCAAATTCCGCAGGCTTTTTCCTTCTGCAGGTCTGGGAGCCGATTTCATTGTGGGTTTCCCTGGGGAAAGCGACGATGATTTTGCGATGACCATGGAACGGGTTTCGATGATAGGCTTCTCCTATGCCCATATTTTTCGTTTTTCCCCACGCCCGGGGACTTCTGCTGTTTCCTTGCCGGATCAGGTCTCTGAAAGTGTCAAAAGTAGCCGCAGTGATCAGCTCCGAAAGCTGATAAACCAGAGTAGAGAATCGTTTCTGAATAAAAACCGTACTGTTTCTAAGAAAATCATTGTAGAATCAGAGAGTCCGGTCCGTGGACTTACATCAAATTTTATACATGTGGAAATTCCCGGACTGAGCAGAGAGTGTAATTCCTGGCTGGATGTAAACGTTGTAGAGTCCTTAAACGGAAGGTTTCATCTGGCACAACCTGTTTGGGAGAAGACTTAATGATTGGCAAAAAGACATCTGTAGTGAACAGGGAACGATATCATCAGGTGATAGAAAATATTGACAATCTGCCATCTCTGCCGGCTATTGTCTCCCGTTTAATTCAGGTGGTAAACTCACCGGAATCATCAGCGGATGATGCAGCCAAGCTTATTGAACAAGATCCGGCTCTGACAAGTAAAATGATCCGTCTGGCAAACAGTGCTTTTTATGGTATTCCACGGAGTATCTCTTCGGTTACCAGCGCAGTAGTGATCTTGGGTTTTAATACGCTGAGATCTCTTGCTTTAAGCGCTTCTGTAATAAAAATGTTCTCATCTGCGCAATCCGCCGTTATCAACAAGGATCACTTCTGGAAACATTCCATCACCTGTGCTATTGCGGCTAAAATAATTGTGCGTCATTTTATGAGCGTCCGGATGATGGATCCTGAAAGTGCATTCTGTGCAGGAATCCTGCATGATATCGGTAAACTGATCTTTAATGAATACGTCAATGAGGGATACCAGGAGGCTTGTCAGTATGCTTCTAAAAACAAAGTATCATTATTGGAGGCAGAAAAACTTATACTCGGCATCGATCATGCGGAAATAGGCAGAATAATTGCCGATAAGTGGGCGTTGCCTCTGGATCTTGAATATTCTCTGGTGTATCATCATAAGCCTGCGGATGCCGATAAGCTTAACGAACTGGTAGCTACTGTGCATCTGGCTGATATTATGGCTCACAGATTAGGTTGTGGTCTTTGGGAAGATGAATATTACAATGATGAATGGGTTAAGGCCAGAACTGTTTTACAGTTACGGGATGAAGACTATAAAAAAATATGTGATTCCCTTGCTGAAAATGCGGAAAAATCAATTGAGTTTTTCACTATTATAAATTAATCCAAAGGATTTGGAGCGTTGGAGGAGAAGGCTTTTACAAGAGCAGTATCTGCATTACCCTCTCTGACTGCAGTTCTCAAGCGGATATATGCGGTTATTAATGATGCAAAATCATCAGCACTGGATATTGCAAGGGTTTTACAGCTGGATCCGGCTATTGCCGGGAAAGTTCTGCGTCTGGCTAATTCAGCCTATGTTGGCCTTCCAAATACGGTGTCTTCAATACAAAATGCAGTTACTCTGTTAGGAACCAGCAGAATCCGCTCTTTAATTCTAGTCTCCACTTTCAGTTCAGTCAGAATTAGTGACTGTTTTCCACTTTCAGTAATTTCATATTGGCGTCATTCTGTGTGTACAGCTCTGATCGCGGAAGCTATAGCCAAATCTTTACGTAGATACGACTGTGTAATAGATGAGTATGAGGTATTTTCAGCAGCCATTCTTCATGATATAGGTAAACTGATAGCTGCGACTATGGAGCCAGAGGTTTATAAGGAGCTTTACAAACAGAGCGTTCAGAATGATGTTCCCTTTTTTATGATGGAAAAGGGGGAAACGGCCCATGGTTTTCTGGGGGCTCATTATGCTGAGCAATGGGGCTTTCCTAACGAGCTTAAGGAATGTATCCAGATGCATCATAAGCCGCTTTCCGGCGCAATATCTGGTTTGCGGGTGTCAATAATTCATATCGCAGATATAATGGCCCATGTTCTGGGATTTAAGATTTTTCCAGGGGAGATTACACCTTTGGTTCAACAGGATGTTTTAAACCTTATCGGGCTTCCTCTGGAACGTTTAAAGGTTATTGCCCAATCGGTCATAGAAGATCAAAAATCAATCGAGTCACTCATGGAAACGGTAGATCTTAATTGATCGATAACCAGATACTCCACTTCGGTTTCACTCAGCAAATGCATTTTGATTTCACAGCATATGGCGAGCATGTCGAATCAGTTGCTCCCCTTAATGTACTTACATATATTTACTGGCTGGCAAAGCCTGCTGAATTATAACTTTTTTAATTAAGGAGAGCATCCTCAATGAGTCTGTTTGCCCGACTAAAGGAAGGATTAACTAAAACACGGTCGCAGATAACATCAATTCTCAGTGGAGATGGGGGATTTGATGAACAGTTTTTCGATTCATTGGAGGAGGCGCTTATTGCTGCCGATATTGGGGTGGAGTTTACAGATGAATTCGTGGGCCGTCTTAAAAATGAGCTGAAACAGAAAAGAGTGGAAAGTAATTCACAGGCTTATTCGATTCTTAAGGAGTTACTGGCTGATGATCTGAAGGTGATAAAAATGCCTGAAGAATTTCCTCCCAAACCCTGGGTCATACTGGTGGTGGGTGTCAATGGAGTGGGTAAGACTACTACAATAGGCAAACTGGCACATGAGCTCAGGCTAAAGGGCAAGTCGGTCATGCTGGGAGCTGCAGACACATTCAGGGCAGGAGCTATCGAGCAGCTACGAATCTGGGCTCAACGTACCGGTTCAGAATTTGTAGCTCAGCAGGAGGGCGCTGATGCTGCTTCTGTTGCTTATGATGCCATAGAGGCTGCTAAGGCCAGAAACACCGATGTCCTCATTCTGGATACTGCCGGGAGGTTGCATACAAAAGTCAATCTGATGAATGAACTTCAAAAAATCCTGAGAGTCATAAAAAGAAACACTCCTCATGCTCCCAATGAAATTCTTCTGGTGGTAGATGCCACTACTGGCCAGAATGCTATTAAGCAGGCGAAAGTTTTTAATGAAGCAGTTGGGGTGACTGGTTTAATCATTACCAAGCTGGATGGTACTGCGAAGGGGGGAGTGGCAATTGCGCTCACTAAAACTTTCAATATTCCGATTAAGAAGGTTGGGGTGGGTGAACAGATTGAAGACCTTCAGGACTTCGATGCCAAATCCTATGTGGATGCCATGTTCGGGGAATTACGATAATATTTCCGATCAGAAACGCATCAGTTATTTCCATAGAATTTCTTAACCATCGATTCAGTAATCTCACTGATTTCAGATAACGCTTTTTCCATTCTGATCAGTTGGACTGCCAGCATTATCAGAAAAGAGCAGACTAAAACTGACAGGCAGACAAGTAAAAAAACAGGCATATTATAACTCTCTCCTTACAGGCTGGCAGATGGATTCATCTCAGGGAATCTGGTGATTCCTTTTTCGGCGCGTTTAGAAGCAGCCAGAGCGATCATAGCTGCATTGTCTGTACAAAACAGGGGACTGGGAAAATAGATCTCGTCTGCAAAGCTTTTTTTCAGTTCTTCTCTTAACCTGCTGTTACAGGCAACTCCACCCACCAGTGCAATTCTTTTTATTTTACTTTCTCTGGATGCAGCCACCAGCTTGCTGCGAAGTGATTCAATGACACAATCCTGAAATGATTTACATATTGCTGGACGGTTGTTTTTTATAAAGTCTTCGTCCTGCGAGCCAAGAAAGTATTTAACTGCTGTTTTGAGGCCGGAGAAACTGAAGTCAAGTGGATTTGCCCAGACGCGGGCGATCGGGAAACTGAGTGGGTTACTCTTCCCGGTAAACTTGGCAGCCTCATTTTCTATAGATTTTCCGGCAGGATAAGAGAAGCCCAGCATCTTTCCTACTTTGTCAAAAGCCTCACCTGCTGCATCATCTACGGTTTGACCCAGGCACTCATAGTCACCGATCTCTTTTACTTTGTATATAGCTGTATGTCCTCCCGAAACAACCAGTGCAAGAAATGGAAACTGCAGATTCGGGTTCTCCAGAAGCACAGAGAAGATATGACCTTCCAGGTGGTTAATTCCGGTGACCGGAATATTATATCTGGTGTGGAGGCCCAAGGCAAAACTGATTCCAACCAGGAGCGCACCTGCAAGTCCTGGACTGTCAGTTACTGCGATCAGATCGAGTTGTTCCGGGTTCAAGCTGCTTTCATCAAATACTGCACAGGCGAGACGGTCGATTTTTTCCAGGTGTGCACGCGATGCAACCTCCGGAACAACTCCTCCGTATCTGCTGTGTTCCTGCTGGGAATAGATGGTATTTGCCAGTATTTTACCATTCTCTAAAATTGCTATAGAGGTTTCATCACAGGAGCTTTCAATACCTAATACTTTCATAGATTCTTCTTTAAAATGAGTGGTGAGAGTTCAGGATACTTACTAATAATAAAAATCAGCTCGGGATCACAGTTAAGAAATAAGATCTTTGATCCTGCAGAAGCTGCGATCTGGTGAATCTTACATAAATAGGTAAGCTCTTTATCGTATAAAAAGTTAATTCCGGTGAAGTCTATACCTATTTCACTTTTGATATTGGACTGAAGCAGACTGGAGATGTTTTTCCATAGACTATTAAAGTCTGCATCTTTAGCACTTTCAGAGTAAAGCTGGAATACGGCAAGTGGCAAATGGCCCTCTGTTTCCGGCTGTTCGTTGACAGTAGCCAATACCTCGCTATCTGAGATAAACGGATCCGCCGAAGAAAATAACACCGGATCTGCTTGGCTTGTTTTTTCAGTGAACACCTGGGGTTCAGGGGAGATTTCCAGGGTATTGAGGTTTAATTCGCTTGAGGATGGTTTATATTCTGCAGGCTTGAAGATATGTTTTTCTGCTCTTTCAAAGGAACCGCCCACATTGCGCATTACCTGAATCGGTTCAGTTGAAAGCTGGGATTCAACCACCTCCTGAACCGGAGTGTCATCCACTTCTATTACCGGATTTGCAGGAGCAAAGGAGAGTTTCTCTTTTTTTAAATTATCAAATTCCTGTGCTTTTTTATTGATTTCCTGCTCAAGTTCACTGGCCTTGGATGAGATAGAGAGCAGGTGAATCCAATTGATTATACCCAGAATGACTGCTGCAGCTGTAAGGAAAAACACTATGATAACTGATATACTCATTGAACCCTGTCGTTTGAGAAAAACGTGTTTATAAAAATAACTTACTACGCTGATAGAATCCAGATTGGGCAGAACATACTGAATATACCATACAGATATTTATAAGGCGAGAATAACAGGATGTTTGGGCATCAGTTATTTAATATTTATATTACTCATTTGATCATAATAAACTTTTTCAAAACAGGATGATCTGAGTGAGTCACCCGGGACAATTTGATATTTTGATTGTCGATGATGAAGTGGGAATAAGGCAGATTCTGTCCGAATTTTTCATTTCTCACAATTATTCCACCAGGTCTGCTTCAAATGGCAGAGAGGCTCTGGGGTTGATTGATCAAAAGTGTCCGGATCTGGTGATTTCTGACATTCAGATGCCGGAAATGGATGGTTTTGAATTGTTCTCTGTTCTGGATAGCAGGTATCCATCCATAAAACACATATTAATGACCAGTTATGATATCGATCAGTATATTTCACTTATCAGGAAATACAACATTGGTAACATTCTATCCAAAGGGCCTGAGTTCCGGTTAAATGAGATCAGCTCTTATGTCCGATCAATTCTTACCGGAGAGATATTCGGTCTGCAGCGCTATCTATCTCAAACTTCATTGTGCAATGAAACCATAAGCAGTTATGCACAGGCAAAAAATGTTTGTTCCAGCATTATCAAGTCATTACCAGTAAGTAACAAATTTTATCTGGAAATGGCTCTGGATGAGTTAGTGTCCAATGCATTTTTCCATGCAGTTTTAAAGTTATCGGATCTTCCGCGTGAGTGCTGGACTGACAGTTATTATTACCAGGTCCCGAATGCGATTAAGTTGACCTGGGGTTTTGATGATGAGAAGATTGGATTTTCAGTGGAAGATCCCAAGGGAAATTTAACTAAGAATGATGCTTTAAAATGGTTAGATGGTAATCGGGTGGAGAAGATCAATGAGGAGCATGGCAGAGGGCTTCTTCTGGTAAGAAAACTGATTGATCGGCTGGTGATAAACATTGATCCTGGTAAACGCACGGAATGTGTGATAATTCAATATATTGATAGAAAACAGGATAAAAATAACAAACCTTTGATGATTCATGAACTGTAGGTGTTTTATCCGTAATTCGGTAAAAATTACTCATTTTCGACTATTGTACAGTTCTCAACAGCACACCTTTGGAAATAAATAGCTTTTTTAATTAATGTAAGGCACTAATATTGGCACAGAAATAGCGATTCTAATTCCGACTATGGCAGCAATGTTTCATGTCTTGGTGATTGATGACGATGCAGATCTGCGTGAGATATTACGCAAATCACTCTCACGTCTTGGATGCAATGTGACGGTTGCGGAAACTGCGGAAAAGGGTTTGGATATTCTGAAAATAGGCAAATACAATGCCGTTTTTGCGGCTCTTTGCGTTCGTGACATGGGTGGGCGCAGTATTGCCAGATGGGTAAAACAACAATCCTCAGACACCAAATTTTTTCTGGTTACCAGCTGGAGAGGTGATTTGGAGCATAATCTACTTAAATTGGATGGTATTCACGATGTAGTCCATAAACCCATTAATTTTAGTGAGATTCGGGATAAGGTACTTGAGCATCTGGGATAGAAGACCCATATTCAAATCTTGAAAAATCCGATTTATTAAAAAAAAGTTGATTTTTTATTTTAATTTCCCTATATTATAGAAAAATTCAGCTTTTTATGTTGATTAGGAGCTAATAATGAATAAATTGAAGCTGCTTTGTTTAATTTGTTTCGTTTGTACAGCTTCCTTTGCTCAGTCCTCAGATTCTACCAAACAACAGGTAGCACGTGCTGAACAAAAAACCGAAATGGTCATTTCTGTAAAAAATGATCAAAAATACCTGGGAAAACAGGTTTACATTCCAAAGAAGAAAACGACTTGGACCAAGATTAAAGATTTGTTTATGTAAGAGATCTTTTAAGCGGTTTAGCTGATTTTTTCTGCCTCAAGGCTCCCACTCAATATCGTTTTGCATGCCGTATAACCTTCGGGTCACAGAACCAATACTGATTGATACACTGAATTCCTGTACAGGTACTTTTCGGGAAAAGTCTACCTCAGGTGAAACTGAGAGTTCCAGAGAAATGTATGGTTTGTTAGTGGTAATTTCTTTTAGTCTGGGAAAGAAATCGATTGCAATCCATCCTCGGATATTGTTAACATTGGAATAAAAATTCTCCTTTCCTGTGTAACTTTGGTTGGTTCCATCGATCAGATATACTAAAGGACCGGTGGTAATATAACCGAATCGGGGAATATGAAATTGTACCCCGATGATTCCTACGCCATCTATACCCTTATACAGTGCTTTATGGTTGTTTTTGGAGGAAAAAAAGGATGCTTTAGTGATACATGTAATTTTAATATAATCATGGAGGATTGCTGGAGTGCTTAATTTCAGTACAGCTCCACCAGAAAATCCGAATCTGCCCTGGAAAACCGGCACAGTATCAAAACCGTTAATATAGCTGTCAACATCTATCTGGGTAGCTCCAAACTCTATGCCCAGGCTTACAAATTCTAATGGGGCATACTCAACCCGGCTATGGATACGATTCCATAACGATGCAATTTCTTTGTTGGTAAGTGTATATCCTCCCAGATGATAAGAGGCACCGATTGCAATTCTGGCTTCCGGAATACTAACTGCAGGGTTAGCCAGGTTTGAAGCCAGAACGGTGTTTGATAGGAGAAAAAAGGTAATTATCAGATCTCTTTTTTTCAAAGTATACTCCACATTTATTCATCAGTAACTATTTTCAAAATCAGGACATCTGGTGCCTGAGTAACAATACCTTGAGATTCAGCCCAGAGAGTGACTTCTATACGACCAGCGTCTGATTGACCGTAAATTATTTCATTGAGAGCTTTACCATCCTTAGTGGTAACTGTTCGCTTAATACTTACAGCAGTAATAGGATCAGCTATACCATTTCGGTTTGCATCCACATCGAATGGCATATATCTGTTGACAAATCCTGGCTGGGATTCATAGAGAGAATCAAGCGTAAAAATGGTTGCGAAATCGATCGAATCCTGAGCTGAGTTGATCAGTGGATATCTTCGAAAAGCTCCACTGGCTACCAATCTGTAAAAGGCATTCAGGTAAACAGTGTTATCCAGTGGTTCGATCGGTTCCCATCGATCATTTTTATTGAGATCTGCATACCAGCTGCCATCACTGCTGGTACAGGGGGAGAGCTCCTCAACCGGGTGTAACGGATCATACTGACGAATCCCATCTCCGTTTACGTCGATGAAAGCAGGGCCCAGGATGAATTTTCCATCACCATTTACATCCTCACCTCTGTTGGCATATCCGTCACCATTGCGATCTTCTCCTGGGTCAAGTCGATAATTATCATTAAAATCTTCAAATGGCAATATAACTGCATAGGTATCGATAACTGGATAACAGAATGAGCTACCGACATCTTTTTTCCATTCTGTATAGAGCCGCTTTGTTACATATCCGGAAACTTTAAGACTGAAAGTAACTTCTGTTCCATCGGCAACCGGGTTACCATTAATATCGGTAACGATTGCAGCACAGGGCAGAACAAATGTTCCATCATTGGGATTTTTCCCTTTCAAAATATTAGTGCGCACGGTAATGTAATGAGGTGGACCGACGATGGTGAATTTTACAGTGTCGGATTTAACTGTATGGAAGTCCCCGGCAGTGATCCAGATCTGACGGTAATTACTGGGAGTCTTTCCGGAGATAAACCAGCTGGTTGCGCTGCCATCATCACCAGTGATCGCCACAGGTGGATCAATGTATTCTCCTCCACTTGGCCCGTTGACCAGATTAAAGGAAAGCCGGGCATCTTTGACTCTGTTTCCAAGTGCATCATAGGCTACTGCAGTTAATTTGGCTCTGGAGCCGTTTACTTGAATTACTTCAGGTGTACCGGAAAGATCTATTCTGGCTACGCTGTTTGCCCGGAAGTATAGTTTAAACACAGCACTGGTTTGTTCAGAAGCGGTTTTTGCCAGGGCTGAAATAGTTGATGTAGTGGCAAAGTGGGGATTTCTTATGTAAAAGTTTAATTTCCCGTTAGTTGCGGTAATCAATGTTTTGGCAAAAACAGCTCCCAACTGACCCACTGTTACGCTGACATCCACCTGGGCATTAGGTATAGGAGTGATTTTGTCACCTTTAAGATAGGTAATGGTGATCAGGGTGGAATCGGTACTGTCAGCTATACAGCTTTGACCAGGCACAGTATCTATGATCAGAATGTTTGATGAATAGTTCAGAAAAACTTCGGTTGAAGCGCCTGCAGCGAAGATACGGATTGTATCCTGACCAACTCCTTTACCCACAATTCTGCATTTTGCTTCCCCGACATTACTGGTGACTGTGTCTGCTTCGATTATGTTTGTGGATGTATTCTGCTTTGAGAAGTTTATCCTTTCACCGGAGATGCTGCTTCCGGCAGCATCGGTGAGAAGCACCTGTAAAGAAGCTGTATCTTTACCATCACTACTGATATTTGGAGGATTAATAGCTGCAAGAAGTTTTATACCATTGAATGCTACCTCTGTGGTCTGTTTTTTAGTCGGATCACTTTGCAGGGTTGCAGTTACGGTTGCAATAATGTTTCTCCGATCACTGGTCAGATAGGCTACTGCCTTTCCTTCTTCATCAGTTTCAGCCACAGCAGTTATCATCCCGGCCGTGGTTGTAAAATTTATTTTGTCTCCTACCAGCGGATTACCGTTTTTGTTCTTAATAGTTACAATTACCGGACACTTGCTTGCTCCGTCAGCTGGTATTGATCCCTGTGCTCTTATGGTCATGATTCGGGTGGTAAAAAACATGATGCTGGTGTCGGCTGATGCATATCCTTCAGTTTTATCAAATGCGATAATCTCCAGGCGCATTTTGCCCTCATATGGAAGAGAGTGAAGGGTAAAACTGCATTTTCCGGAAGCATCGGTTGTGGAAGAGATCGTAGCAGATGTATCTCTGTTATTTTCCGTTTTAAAGTATTTTTTCAAGGTTATGGTACGACTGGCCAGTGGTGTACCAGTTCCGTTGGTAAAAGTAGCAGTTAAGATCGCTGAATCCGATTGCTGGGTCTGCAGTGAAATTTTGTTAAGATCAACTCTGAGTTTGAGGGAGGATACATTCAGTTGAAGTAGCGCTTCTGTTCCGGCTGCCTTTACCTGAACAAAATCGATTCCATTTCTGATAGCCTTGATTCTGGCCATGGCAATTCCATTTTCTCTGGTAACAGAATCGGCGCTGAGGATCTGCAGGTTTGACTGACCGGCTGACTGCAATGTGAAAAAGACAGCTGCCTTTTCTATGGCATTTTCTTCGGCATTGGTTAGCCTGGCTGTAATAATGGCGGTATCCCCTATGATCAGGTTATTCTGATCTGCTTGCAGAGAAAGAGAGATTCCCCTGAACTCGACTTCTGTTTCGCAGCTAAGCGATTGATCTGAAAGCAGATATGCGCTTATGTAAGCGATGTCATTAAAGCTGGAGCTTTTAAGGGTAGCTCTGGCGGTTCCAAATTGATCGGTTCTGCTTTGTCCGGAGTTTTCTTTGTTGGAGCCATCACCGACTATTATTCCTGAGGTGGTGATAAACTGTACCAGTTCACCTACTATAGGGTTGTGGTTGTAATTCATCACCTGAACAATGATGGTGGTTGAATCAAAGCCACCGGCAGAAATAATTGATCTTTGTGGGATAGCTTCTATTAGTTTTTGGACTTTATCGGGGGTATTAGTGACTTCCAGCCGTAGTGTCTGGTTGACGCCGTTGGCCTGTATTGTGATTTCGACTCTTCTGGAGACAGAATCAGTGAAAAGAAATTGTGCTCTTCCATTTTCATCTGAATATTGGGTTTCTGTGACAAATCTGCCATAATTGGCGGAAGCCTGGAGTCGGACATTTTTGAGAGGAGAAACTGGATTTGATTTGGAGCTATCTGAGAAGACTCTGACCAGTATAGCGATGGTGTCTTTTAAACGGACATAAGTACTTTCTGCACTGACATAAAGCACTGGTTTTGTAGTTTCCTCGATTTTATCAGGACCGGAGATTCCTGGCTCACCGTTGTCATCCCGAATGGTGCAAAAGAAGCCTGGAAGTAATAACAGGCTTATCAGCCACATGTTTCTAAATGCAGATCTCACAGATCCCCCTTTTTATTATCTGGATTATATAAATTTCAAAATTAAATGGACAGTTTCATTTCAATTATATGCATATTAACTTGGAAATATCAATGACTAAAACTATACTACATCCGTAACTTTAAGAAATTCAGAGCTTGATATGGAGAGATTGGATTTGAGCTCAGGCTGTCTGTCATCGAAACTTCAGAATTGATCAGGATTATTTATGGAAAGAGGAGTAAAGATCAGGCATGTTCCCAAAGGATCACCTTTTTATAAGGCTGGTTTAAGGCAGGGGGATGTGGTGACTTCAATTAACGGGGAAGATGTTTCTGATGAGCTGGATTTCAGGTTTTTTGCAGCAGATAACTTTTTAGAGCTTTCGGTTCGCAGGGGAGATACAAGTATCGGACTGCAAGTAATCCGTGAAGAAGGCAGTTTTCTGGATGTTGACATTCAGGAGAAGCCTATTAACATCTGCAAAAATCGCTGTATTTTCTGTTTCATCGATCAGATGCCTCCAGGTCTGCGTTCAGGACTGTATATAAAAGACGAGGATTTTAAACATTCATTTTTAAATGGCAATTATGTGACTCTTAGCAGTGCGACCAGAAAAGATCTGGAGAAAGTTGCCAGGCTTGGGATTTCGCCAATATTTGTTTCTGTTCATGCCACTGAAACTTCGGTTCGTAATAAGATGCTTAGAAACAGTAAAGCTCCGCCGATAATGGATCAGCTGAATTTTCTTAAGCAGAATGGAATCGCCTTTCATTCCCAGATAGTTGTATGTAAAGGATACAATGATGGGGAAGTGCTGATCCGGACTCTGGATGATCTTTTCAGTTTCCGGGAATATTTGTTGTCAGTTGCTGTTGTTCCGGTCGGGTTGACCAGGTTTCGCAAGTTCGCTCTTGAGCCGGTAAATTCCCAGTGTGCCAGATGGATCTGTGAAAAAGTTGAGCAGATAAGTCTTGAGCATTGTCGCAAAGATGGTTTTAGAAAACTGTTTCTGGCAGATGAGTTTTTCATAAAGGCCGGTCTGAAAATTCCACCGGTAAAGTATTATGAGGATTATCCACAGATTGAAAACGGGGTGGGGCTTGTAAGACAGTTGCTGGAACAGTGGAAATCCTGCAAAAGTAAACTGAATTCCGGAAAATCAGAAATTCCTGCTACCAGAAAGACTCTGATTCTCACTTCTGTATCCGCTTTTCCGTTCTGGCAGAAAATGGCAGGTGAGGCCATGAAAAAATATTTACTGTCCGATATTGATGTTGTTGCTGTAAATAATAATTATTTCGGAGAAACTGTAACTGTAGCCGGATTATTGACTGCCAGGGATGTGATCAGTACCATTAGAAGAGAGTCTCGAACCAGCAATTACAAACAGATTTTCGTTCCTTCTGTAATGTTTAATTTCAGCGGGTACACTCTTGATGGATTTTCCATGCAGAGGATGCGTAAAGCTACCGGGCTGAATGTCATAGCTGCAGAGACGCCGGAAGATATTTTTTGTAAAACAAACAGCAAAAAAAAGGTAATTTATGGACGAACAACAGCCTGTAAGGTTAAATAAATTTCTGGCGCAGTGTGGAATCGGTTCCAGACGTAAAGCAGATGAGCTGATCGCCGGAGGAAAGATATATGTAAATGGCAGCAGAGTTACCGGACTGGGAAGCCGGGTTATTCCGGGTAAAGACAAGGTGGAATACTGGGGTAAAGAGATAAAACCCTTTCATCTGCTGGAATACTTTGCTTATTACAAGCCGCGTAATGTGATGGTGACCAGAATGGATCCGGAAGGGCGGGAAACCATCTACGATGCCCTGAAAAAGGGTGGATTCAAAGCTGAACATCTTAACTATGTGGGAAGGCTGGATTTTGGTTCAGAAGGACTGTTGTTATTAACTAACGATGGGGAGTTGATACATGCTCTGACCCATCCCCGTTTTCAGATAAAAAAAGTTTACAGAGTTAAAATTGATAACCCTCTTACGGATCAGGACCGTCAGAAACTGATCGAGGGCATCGAATCCAATGGACAGATACTCCATGCCAGAGAAGTACGGGAGATATCTGAAATCAGCCCCCAGAGAAAGCAGTTCTGGTATGAGCTTGATCTGTACGAGGGGAAGAACCGTCAGATAAGACGCATGTTTGAGGCACTTGGAATTCTGGTGGGAAGGCTTCGTCGTATTCAGTTTGGATCGGTTAAGCTGGGACAGATGCAGCCTGGAGAAATAAGACCCCTGACTGAGCGGGAGATAATGTCACTTAAAAACAGCGGTTATAAAAATTAAAGTGCTCAGGGTGGTTTCATGAAATTCAGAGCTGCGATTTTTGATTTAGACGGCACGCTTATCGACAGTTTAAACGATATTGCAGATTCCATGAATCATGTCTTATCCAAACATGGATTCCCTATTCATCCTGCGGAAGATTACCGTTTTTTTGTAGGAGAGGGTATGAGAGTGCTGGTAACGCGTGCTCTTCCGGAAGGCTTTTCTGATCAGAAACTGATTGATCAGTGCACAGATCAGATGAAAAATGAATATGCTCTGAGATGGGATCGTAAAACCAGAATATATGAAGGAATTCTGCCGTTATTGACATTTCTGCAAAGTCAGGGCTTGATACTTTCTGTATTATCAAATAAACCACACGAATTTACAGTAAAAATTGTTGAAAACTATTTCGGATGTTCCGTTTTTAAATGTATCATGGGTGCCGGCATTTTCCCTGCCAAGCCTGATCCGGCATCGGCTCTGAATATTGCAAAGTCTTTGGGAATTAAACCTTCTGAGGTAATTTATATAGGAGATTCTGCTGTTGACATGAAAACTGCAAAATCAGCCGGTATGTTTGCCTGTGGATGTTTATGGGGGTTTCGTGAAAGAGAGGAACTGGTGGAAAACGGGGCAGATCTGGTGGTGGAGAATCCTGAGATTTTAATGAGGTATTTGGGCTTCAAAGAGGGGTGAGATGAGGGGGAAAAAGAAATATCAATACTGGCGATATCCCAAAATTAAGTTTTTAAACAAAATGTACATCTTTCTTTATTTTTTATGCAGATTTTATATTAATTCTGATAGAATTATATAAGATGGCAGATTCATCAAAACGAGGAAACCTTTAGATTTCCCCAAAAAAGAAGGAGGCGGTTTTGAAAGCTAAGTTATTGATAGCCATAATTTTAGTATCAATGATGGTTGTCGGGGCCCAGGCCCAGCACGGGATGGTCAAGTTTCGGGGTAGTGATGGCTGGGGTATGGGTAGCCGTTACGAGCAATATTTCAATAAATATAATCTACAGACCATTACCGGTAAAATAACCAGTATCGATACTTTAGCTCCTTTCAGAGAGATGTCTTACGGGGTTCAGTTGACTATAAAAAAAGATAACCGGGAGCACACGATTCATTTAGGGCCGGGATGGTTTATTCTTTATCAGGATATGGGCTTGACATTAAATAATGAGGTGGAAGTCCGGGGATGTGAAACCAGTATTGAAGGTAAGAAAGTGGTAATGGCAGTATATGTGAAGCAGCTTTCAAAGGGGCGTATTCTGCATTTACGTGATGAGGATGGGATTCCTTACTGGTGTGCCTGGAGAAGAGAGTAGAAAGAATATATTTCGAAATACGAAGTTTAGTTTCGGAACCGGATAAGAAAAAGATCGAAATTCCAGATGCGAAAATTTGAAATAGAAAAGATGTTCGTATTTGGAATTTCGGTTTTTTTCTGGTTTATATTAAAACTGAAGTTGATGGTTTCTTTTAATATTGGTTGATATACCTGTTTCCGTTTGTTCGAGGGAACTTATAGAGAAACACCAGAGAGTTGCGGTCATAATTATAGGATTTCTGTTTTTCTATTGGCAGATCGGCGATTTCGCCTTGCACAAATCCTAACTGTGAGAACCAGTCCGAGGTCTGGGTTGTAAGGAGAAAAACCTGTTTCATTTTCATTGCAAATGCTTTTTCCATAAGATAAGAGACTATCTTTTTCCCTATTCCTGCATTGATGTACATTTCATCAACCACAATAGCGGCAATTTCTCCCTGCTGACCATACTTGTGTAAAGCTCCGCATCCATGGACTGTTCCGTCAACCTCGTAAACGATATAGTCTTTAATTTTCTTTTCCAGATCTGAAGCGGTTCTGGGGATAAGAATTTTATCTTCAATAGCAGGTTGCATTATTCTGAGGACTTCTGCGATATCGGAGTGGGTCATATCCCGGATATTCTCATGCTGGTTTGCATAGATCATGGTACCCAGACCACGGTTGGAGAAGATCTCTTTAAGAATCATTCCCTCGATATGGCCATCAACGATATGTACCCGTTTTACTCCCCGGTTGCAGGCTTCCAGACCCAGAGATACCAGCTCCAGGGATTCATCGTAACCAGAGGAAGATGGGGGGTTGAGGTCCAAAAGAGCCTGCGCCTGTTCACGGGTGAGCTGGGAGATAGTGTCTTCACCAGACACGAATACTCCTTCAGGGACTTTATAATCTCTCTGATGGAGTCCACCTTTATCGGTGATAAAAAAGAGTTTGGCTGCTTTAAGTTCGATACTGAGGGTGAGTGCTAACTCATTTGAGGAGAGGTTATAGGGTTTACCTTTGCCACTCCATCCGATGTTGGGAAAAATGGGGATAAGTCCATCTTCCAGAACATTATTAAGGATATCGATCTGCAACCGTTCAACGGTGCCGGAGCTTTGGAAATTAATCCCGTTTCGTACCCCGATGCTTCTGGCGCGGACCCAGTTTCCAATGACCGCATGGGCCTCGCTTTCCGCAAGCATGGTCATTATCTTATTGGAAACATCGAATGCGGCCATCTTTATGAAAGGGATGGATTCGGGGGGTGAGACCCGGATACCATTTACAGTTGAGCAGGTAACATTATATGTCTTAAGGACTTCATCGATTCGGGTCCTGGCACCGGGGACCAGAATGATACGGATACCCATCCGGTGCAGAAGCACCAGGTCCTTAATAAGAATGGGAAAGAGGGGGTTAGAGATGAGGATGTCATCGATTTTGATGACAAAGAGCTCATTTCTGAATCGATCGATATAGCCGAAAGCCTGACGGATTACTTCAGATTGTTCTTTAAGCTTTAGTTTATCCATGGTGATTTGAGAGCTGGAAGTCTTTCTGTAAGGTGTAATCTTTAATTCGATAGAAAAAATACACTATTGTTGGTTATTTGATACACAAATTTGTGTGTTTTTTTGCGAAGTAGTCCGGGTTTTTCACAGGAAGTGGGAACATGAGACTGGTTTAAGGTAATTAGTGTTCCCGCAAGATTTTGTTTCTGATGATTAGTGTATACAGCTGGTGTGTTATGGCCGGATGTTTTTCTTTTATACCTTTCTTCTATGCATCTATTCAAATTTACATGTGAAGTGAAAATAAGAGGTTACATTGATTATTGATAACATTAAGGTAAAGAGTTCGTATATCATTATAACAAGGGACAACTCCAAAATATAGACTTCCCAAATGGTATTACTTCATCGTATACTTTTGATGAAAATGGTTCTTTGAGTGATCTTCATTATAAAAAGCAGGGTGGGTCTACAGTGCAGCGATACCAGTACACTTACGATAAAAATGGTATGAGAACCAGTATGACCGATATTGACGGCACTCACAGTTTCAGTTATGATCCACTGTACCAGATTTTAAAGGCCACTCATCCTGCTGTGCCAAATCCTCTGGAACAGTTCCAGTATGATGAAGTCGGTAACTGGTTAAATGATAATAGAGTACACAATGAACTCAATCAGTTGCTTGAGGATGACAGTAATTATTATCAATATGATCCTGATGGAAATATGACCAGAAAAATCAGCAAATCCACAAATGACACTACTGATTTTAAGTGGGATATGGAGAACAAACTAGTGGAGGTGAAGAAACCTGGGTTACTGGTAAAGTATGGGTATGATGCATTAGGGAGAAGAGTAACTAAGAAAGTAAATGATAATGTTACCCAGTTCCGCTACGATGGAGACGATCTGATACTGGAGATGGATGAAAACGACTCTATTACCGCAAATTACATCTTTGGTCCGGGAATCGATAATCCGTTGTCCATGAACAGGAATGGTAGGAATTGCTATTATCTGAAAGATGGGTTGGGAAGTATAACTGAACTGACTGATAGTACTGGCAATGTGGTCAAGGAATATAAGTACAGTGTGTTTGGTAAGATAGTTCAGGAAAGTGGAGATACAGCTCTGTGGAATCCGTTTACCTATACTGGAAGGGAGTGGGAGAAAGATCTGGGGGTCTATTTTTACAGGGCCAGATATTTTGACCCGGAATTGGGGAGGTTTTTGAGTGAGGATCCAATTGGGTTTGGAGGCGGGGATTTAAATTAATATAGGTATTGCTGGAATAGCACTATTTACTCATCTGATCCGTTTGGGCTATCTGGAGATGAATACGTTGGTGATGCCTTTAAACATGGCGGAGCACATGTTGATAGGTACCAAGGTAGCGAGAATGTTGTCAGATACAGAATAGATGGCACTGGTGTAAAATTTAAAGGAAAGATACCGCCACCAATACCAAAATCAGATATGGCAAAATTTCTTAGTGCTGCGAAAAAAGCAGCACAAAAAGCAGCAAAGTCTGGAGGAGCAGCTATGGGTTTGTGGATAGCTATTATTACAGATCCTGCAACTGCTGATGCACCTGGAATAGAAGACGGTGGAAAATGGGAATGGACTTTTCAGAATCCAGAAAATGGTAATAAGCCCGATAAAAAATCTTGTCCAAAATAATCTGATTTTAAGAAGGAAAATATGAAACAACCGGATTTTAAGAAACTTTTCCAGGATTTGGCTGGAGGAAGACCACAAAAAATAAATTATAAAATTCGAACAGATTCGAATTTATTCCATGACATGATTTTTTTAGACAGTTTAATTCATGACAGTCGATTCAAGATAGGGCAAATCAGGCATGTCGGTAAAAAAATTACCATACCAATTGAACGAGATTGCTGGGAATTGTCTCCAGAGGAACATGGAAACAGTTTAGAACTATACATTACAAATTCATCGCTGGTTATCTCACCTGTTTATGATGTTACCTGGTCTATAAAAGAAACAAAAACAGTGGTAGATAATGAAATACTTTGGATCAGTAGCATATGGTTAAGTAAAAAAATATCTAAAAATGATGAAGATTATAGAGAATTGGAGATTTCTGGACATAATTGGTCATTAACCATGGTGATTCGTGAGGAATTCAGCATTTATTTACGAGATCTACAGGAACCTTACTTGTATTCAAAAAATATTATAAAGAACATTCATAACTTTTGATATTATCACTCTTTTGAGGGTAGACCGGGAAATGGAAAATATTTGTGCATAAATGAAGACTGTAGAAGTGTCCTTCACCGAGAAATAATCTCCTAAAGACACCGAAAGAAGATTTCCCACTAAGCAGAATGAGTTGCTACCCAAGAGGTGAAAAACTCAAGAAAAATATGGAGAGACGGAAGAAAACCAGTAAACCCATTTCCCAGGTATTACTACACCGTAAACATTTAATGACAACTGTAAATCGGCCACTTATTCCTGAAAATCCTGGTTATCATCACCGGTTTCAGCTTTAGCTGCAAATTTCTGTTTCATTTGTTTGAAAAAGTCCTCTATATATTCCATCTTTTCCTGATCCTGTTTTTCACCGATTTTGCCATCCAGAAACTCCTCAGGAATCTCTCTGAGAAAGGGGCAGGGGGTAACCGGACGGATCTTTCCCCGGTAAACTTTTGTGCCAGGATAGGTTAGAAAGAGCCGTTTTTGTGCTCTGGTCATTCCTACATAGAAAAGCCGTCTCTCCTCATCGATTTTTCCCTCCTCCAGTGCCCGGGGGGAAGGGATATAGGTACTGTCAAGACCGGCCAGGAAAACTACCGGAAATTCCAGACCCTTTGATTTATGAAGAGTCATAAGGACCACCCCTTTACGTGGTTTATTTTCTGTCTCTTCATCGGTTTCTGAGGCGATTAAAGCTATTTCCTGAAGATAGCCGGCAAGGGTGGGCTTTTTTCTTCTGAACTTGTTTTCGTAAATTTCAATACCATGTATCATTTCTTCTATGTTTTCCATGCGGCGTTTATAGTCATCGTCCTCTTTGTAGGCTCGTTTGAGATGTTCAAGATATCCGGTTTCGCTGAGAATGTTTCTAACTGTCAGGGAGAGTGAACTGCTAGCAAACTGGTCGGTGATTTTCTGGCAGAAAGCAAGAAAACTGTCAATTTTGCGGTGCTGATCTTCAGTTATTTTCTCTTGAGTGCTGTGTCTGGTCATGGCATCCCAGAGACTCATTTTTCGAAATGCAGCAAAGTCATCCAGCTGTTCAAGGGTGGATGGAGTTATGCCTTTATTGGGGACTTTAAGCACCCGCATCATACTGAGTTCATCTTGGGGATTGGCGAAAAACCGCAGATAAGAGACAATGTCTTTTATTTCTTTACGTTCATAGAAACTGGTTGCACCGCTTACCTTGTATGGAATTGATTTTTTTCGTAACTGTTCCTCGTATCCGCGCATCATGGCGTTGGTTCTTAATAGTATAGCATGATCAGCATAACCGAATGAGGTATGTTCATTATGTTCTGCTATTTTTGCAGCAATCCAGGTGGCTTCATCCTCCTCATCATCTCCTTTGTAATGCATGATCGGATCACCTTCTCCATGAACTGCGGTGATATGCTTGTGTTTACGAATACGGTTGCGGGCTACAACTGCATGAGCTCCTGCAAGAATCTGGTGTGTGGATCTGTAATTCTGATCAAGGATTACAGTTGTACAGTTGCGGAATTTTGAGGGGAATGAGAGTATGTTTTCTATTTCAGCTCCTCTCCAGGAGTAAATTCCCTGATCATCATCACCTACCACCATGATGTTATTGAGTGGATGAGTCAGCAGTGCAGCCAGTTTCATCTGTACAGCATTGGTATCCTGAAATTCATCTATGGAAATGTAACGGTAACGGTTCTGGTATTTAGCAAGCACTTCCGGATATTTTATGAATAACTGAAGTGGCAGAAGCAGTAGATCATCGAAATCGACGGTTTGTCTTTTCTGTAGAATGGTGCTGTAGGAGCTATAGACCCTGCTGAGTTTTCTTTCATCCGGGTTCTCTCCGTTAAATTGTTGCGGATCAAGGGAGCTATTTTTTGCAAAACTTATTTTTGAAGCAAATTCCTCGGGATCCTGATCTTTTAAGCCACGCACACCGGCAGCTCTCATTATGCTTTTCAGGGTGGCTATTTTTTCATGCTCATCGATGATACTGAAAGCGCTATGGAAACCTATCTTTTCACCATCTTCACGTAGAATTTTCACTCCAAGGGAGTGGAAAGTGGAAAGAGTCATCGCATCTGCAATTTTCTGCGAGGTTTGAGAGGCTACCCGGTCTTTCATCTCGCGGGCGGCTTTATTGGTGAAAGTAACAGCCAGTATCTGCTCAGGTTTGCATCTTTTTTCATTCACCAGACGTGCGATGCGCATGGTCAGCACCCGCGTTTTTCCACTTCCTGCACCAGCCAGTACTAATAAAGGACCATCATTGTGTAATACTGCTTTTTTCTGACTTTCATTGAGACCGCTGGTAAAATCTGACATTCACAACCTTCCGTTTACAAAAGAAATTCGAATAAAGGAAATCAGAAAATAATTTTGTGACCGGATTTCAACAGTAGTGAAATTTAAACAGAAACAAGGAATATGTATATTCATGTTGTTGGAATAAACTTGTAACTATGTATGAAACAACAAGTTATGAGAATGCGACAAAAGGTGATAATTTAGTTATTGATGATTCGCTTTTCCAAAAAAGAAAAATTCCTGAAGTAAGTTGCGCATATTGTAAATTATACCGCTATCAGGCATCCTGAGGATGGTGTGAATTATGTACAATGTTATCAGTTTCACTGGAATTTTCATTTTTATCGCCATCGCTTGGCTTTTCTCCAGTAACCGGCGTAACCTGAACTGGTCTGTTATAATTTCCGGTGTGGGAATTCAGCTTTTATTCGCCCTTTTTATCTTCAAGGTTCCTGCAGGAACCAAACTCTTTCTGTTAATTAACGAGCTGGTGATAAAAGTGATAGAAGCTTCTTCTGCTGGTTCAGAGTTTGTCTTTGGTTCGCTGTCATTTCCTCCTGGTGAGCAGGGATCACACGGTTTTATTCTAGCCTTTCAGAGTCTTCCGGCGATCATATTTTTTTCAGCATTAATTTCTATTCTTTATTACCTGAATATAATGCCTTTGATAATCCGGTTTTTTGCAGGTATTTTTTCCAGATTCATGAAGATTTCAGGTGCAGAAGCGCTTTGTGCAGCATCAAATATTTTTGTGGGTGTGGAGGCGGCTTTCACTGTCAAACCCCATATTTCTGAGATGACCCGATCGGAACTTTGCACCATGCTGACTTGCGGGATGTCTACTGTTGCTTCGAATGTACTGGTATTATATGTTTTTACTCTGAGTGCTCAGTTTCCATCAATAGCCGGCCATCTGATTTCCGCCTCTATACTTTCTGCTCCTGCTGCGATAATAATGTCAAAGGTGCTTTTACCGGAAGAGTTGGCACCCAAAACAATGGGAATTTCTATAAAACCTGATTACAAAAAAGCATCGAATCTCTTTGAGGCCATCATTGATGGAGCACAGGATGGAGTCAAAGTGATTGTGGGTGTCGGATCTTTATTAATTGCAGTGCTGGGTATTGTTGCTTTGATGGATATGGTTTTAGCAGCGGTAGGAGAGATAATCAACAATTCATCCGGGCTAAAAATTGATTGGACACTTAAGGGTTTATTCGGATACCTATTTTACCCATTTTCATTGATTATGGGCGTTCCTCCGTCGGATGCGTTTGAGGTTGGTAAAATTGTGGGCCTGAGAACAATTGCAACAGAAGTTGCAGGATATCAGGAACTTTCTGCTGCCATTTCTGAAGGTCTGTTTAAGAATCCCAGGTCAATTCTGATCGCTACTTATGCCTTATGTGGTTTTGCTCATCTGGCTTCAGTGGCTATCTTTGTTGGAGGCATATCTGCACTCTCACCCGGTAAAACAAAAGTTTTGTCCCAGATTGCGTTTCGTTCTTTATTTGCAGCAACTCTTGCCTGTCTGATGACTGCTTGCGTTGCAGGGACTTTTTTTGATGGCTCCTCTATACTTCTGGGGAAAAATTAAAACCGCAAACCTATGAACATCTTTGAAGTCGTAAGTTTATGAACCTATCCCATCTTATGCTATGGCTGGCACCAGTGATAGTCGTATCTGGCGGAATCTGTCTTTCGTATGTCAAAAAGGTGAAACTGCTGAGATATGTTATTTATGGAGTAATATTGTTTACAGCGTTTTTAATCGATCTGAACTCTTTGAAATTCAGCGATTACAGACTGAATATTATTCTGTTTCTATCGGTTACTCTGGTTTTTTCAGAAATCTTCTGGAAATTAATCCGTTCAGCAAAGAAAAGTATTGCTACAATTTCCCTTATTACAGGAATCCTGCTTTTTACTTTTGCTTATAAGCAATGGGTTCTTTTGGGACCGGCAAAGTTCAGCACAATATGGGAGTCTCCGGTAGTGTCGGAATTTACAAGGGGCGCTGATAGGTATAAGGTAAGAGAGTTGGTTTCAGGTCAGAGTAACAACGATAGAACATTTAAATTGTATAAATGTATGAGAAGTATGCCATTGGAGAGATTTAAGGGAAAGTTCAGGGTACCGGAAGGTTACAATAATGCTCAGTTCCGTTTTCGATGGTATATTAAAATGGGTGTAATAAATGTTGAGTTGATAGGGGATTCAGATACTTTGTGGACTCTGCACGATGGAAATTTAGAGTAGAATTTGAATTTTATTGCATCGTGAGGTATATTTCAGAACTGTTTTCTTTTTTTTGGCTCAATTTCGTCGGTGAAAGGAGAGATTGGATGAATCAATCAATTATTAAAGCTACTTTGGTTTGTGTTTCTACTGTATCTGCCATTCTAGCTCAAGCTGTTTCTTTCAGTAGTCCGGCATCCTGGATCACTCAAAGAAATGACACGGTATTTATAAGGGCACAGCTGGACACTGCTTTAATAAAGAAGAAAGCGGTTTCTGTTTCTCTTTTCCAGGTTAATGAAGGGAAAAAGAAGGTACTGGCCAAAAAGAGCCTGAATATAACCGACAATGTTATGGAGCTGATGTTTGCTAAAGTGGGTCGGGACCTGGTGGGTGGAAAAGAGTTTCTGAGGTTGGAATGGGCATTGGCTGATAGTGGCGAAAAAGGGGTTATTGAGCCAATTGGTATTTTTAACCTGCAGAAAATGCAGAATAATGACACAATTAAGGCAATACGGGCTCAGAATGGTGCAGATGTTAAATCTATTGCAGACATGGTGAAAGTGGACCAGTTAAAGAAGCTGGGCACAGTAGAATTCGGGACTGCATGGAACAAGGATGCTTTCTTTATTGTTATGAAAAAGGTTCAGGACAGTAGCCTGATAAGTTTTGCATTTGATGGCAAAAACGGGAAAAACGCATTCCTCTCTTATCCTGACCGGATTATCTCTTATGTACCGGCAAAAGATTCTTTGGTTGCCACTCATTATAACAGAGATATAAAAGGGGATACTCTCAGGTATATCTCTAAAGGTTGGAATTCTGAGATAAAAAGAGAAATTGTTGGTGACAAGGTGGTTATAAGCATGCCCTGGGCAGATATCGGAGTGATTCCATTTGAGGAAAGAATGGTGGGGATGGGAGTTTTTGCCCAGAAAGATGGTAAAATCAAGGCAGCGATTCCTCAGAAAGCACAACTTTTCATTCCTGGAACCTGGGGGGATGTTTTCCTTTCAAAGTGATCACTTTTGCATTGCTTTTTGTGGTATAGTGTTTTATTTTATACCAACTTAAAAAGACAATAAATTTATGGTGGCTGTAGTTCAATGGTTAGAGCCCTGGATTGTGGTTCCAGTTGTTGGGGGTTCGAGTCCCCTCAGTCACCCCAGAAAATAAAAAAGGCTGTTTCTGAGAAGAAGCAGCCTTTTTTTTTAAAACTTCCCAGGAGATCTACAATTTTTTGCTCATCTCGACTTTTGCCTGAATTTTAATGATTTTGCTCTGGTATACGGCGTTTCAAGAATTCTTTACTACTACAACAACTGCAACAACGTTCTCGAAGATACAGGTAGATCTGATGGTCAAGCGATTACCGCATATCATTTGAAAAACTCATGATACCCTGGTGTCTGATTCTATAGTTATCTGGTCATCCAGATTTACAAGTATTACATTGAGGTCCAGGCAGATGTTATGGATGATCTCTCTGAGAAAGGAGTTGTTGTATGTACCAGCAATTGAGTGCTCTGATACTATGCTGGTAAGTAGTTCCGCAAGTCGGTTAAGTTGCTGGAAGATATCCCGGTTATTGAATGAACCCTTTTCATGCAAGTTGAAACAGTTTGCAGTTGTCTGCAGGAAAAGCTGCTGGTTATCGGAAATGGATTGCTTTTTAGGAGTGCTCATCTGATCCATCAGTCTGTCTGCTATGCTATCAAATTTCGCAGGAACGAGTCTGGGTGTATGGACAAAAGAGTCAACCAGCAGATGATCTTTGTTGCCAGTTGCAGACCTGCTATTCGAATGAGAAGAGATTTCATTGCACTTTAATATTCCCCGCAGCCTGTTTCCCAGACAATGGAAACTGGGATAGATTTTCTCCGAGAAGAAACCCTGGATGGATCTGATCATGATAAAGCCACTCCTGATTTTATTAAAGAAATCTGATCTGTTTAAAAATCGCATCTGTTATCAAATTAACCTGAAAGGAAAGTTACAAACAAGTTACATTTTTGGGTAAAAACGAATCAGTAATGAAACAGCGGGGTAGGGCTGATTTTCTTGAAAACACTGGCATGTGAGTTGCAAATTGGGAAAAGATAGAATTTTAACCGGATCACCTGAAGCTGGAGGGAGAAGTCCATGAAAAGAGGAATTTTAGCGCTTTGCAGCCTGCTTCTCATTTTGCAGTCAATCACCTTTGCACAGCAGGATACGACTCAGGATACGACTAGAAATGACTGGTTTGACGGTGGGGAAGTATCACCGGAAGTGCCCCGTTTTGAAATCGGTCCTTTTCTGGGGCAGCCAATAGGTCTTATTGCCCGGTGGTGGTTTAATTCTGTAAATGCAGTGGATGTAATAGGTGCCTGGTCATTTACTGAAAACGGGATTTTTGAGTTGGATGCCAGTTATATACTCAATTACTACTACCCCAGAATTAAAACTGGTACTCTTCCGTTATATGTAGGTGCTGGTGGAGGATTTCGTATTGGAGATGACTGGTTTATAGGGGTGCGTTTCCCGGTAGGAGCAGTGTATTTATTTGAAAACTTTCCGGTGAGTCTGTTTGCAGAAGTCGATCCACAATGGCAGTTTTTACCGGACAATGGTTTTGTTATTGGGGGAGGAGTTGGGATAAGAGTGACTTTGGGAAGCGCTTCGAAATGAAGATAGTTTTGGCATGAATCTCGCATTCAGCTTTTTTTAACAATTTTTTCTGTGATCATTAAGAATAGTAAACTAAAATGCCCAAGCTGTAGCCAATCATCATAAAGGGAATTCTATGAACCTGAATACCAGTACTTATCAGAAGTTATTAACATCCATGGCATTTGGAATTGGAAGAAGAGTGGGGATCTGGAAAGTTGCGCTTCCTGTGATAGAAAAGGTTGCTCAGAGAGTTTTGGTAAAACAGGTTTCCTCGCAGGGTATCGATTCTGTACGAGAGTATCAGGATCGATTCTTCATGAAGTTTAATGTTTTACGGGCGGCTCTCAAAGCTTACCAGAATGGGGCACCGGCGGTAAGAGAATGCATCCGTAATTTGTTTATCCGTCAACTGCTTGGTCCTGGTATTCAGCAGGTAAAAGACCAGTTCAAAGCTAAATACGGGATAAATCCTCCCGGATTTATGACCATCTCTCCTGAGGGCTGCTGCAATCTTAAATGCCACAATTGTTATGCTGCCAGTATTCAAGGTAGTCTTCCCAGGTTGTCTAAAGATACCTTTGCCAGAATTCTCGATGAGAAATACAATGTATGGGGGAGCTGGTTTAATGTGATTTCAGGTGGTGAACCATTCATGTGGAAAGATGGAAACACCGATCTTATCGAAATAGCAAAGCAGCATCCGCATCAGTATTTCATGGTCTATACTAATGGGACACTAATCGATAAGCAGAAGGCTAAAAGATTAGCTGAAGTGGGTAACATTTCTCCGGCTCTTTCGGTGGAGGGTTTTGAAAAGGAGACTGATGCCAGAAGGGGAAATGGGACCCACAAACAGATTCTACAGGCTTTTGAAAATTTACGGGAAGCTGGAGTGCCATTTGGTATCTCAGTAACGGCTACAGCGCAGAATGCAGAGATACTGCTCAATGATGAGCTTATAGATTTTTATTTTGATAAACAGGGAGCCATTTACCAGTGGGTTTTCCAGTATATGCCTATTGGTAGAGGAGCAGACACCCACAATCAGATTCCCCCTGAAATCCGCAAAAAAATCTGGTATAAAGAACATGAATGGGTATGCAAACGTCGTTTACTGATAGCGGATTTCTGGAATGGAGGGACGTTTGTTTCCGGTTGTATTGCAGGTGGGCGGCAGGATGGTTATCTATATGTCGACTGGACCGGTAATGTATATCCTTGCGTATTTGTCCCTTACTGGAAGGACAATGTTCATGATCTCTACTCAAAGGGAAAAACACTCACCGATGCACTTTTTTCCGATCTGTTTCAGGGATGGCGGGATTGGCAGCAAAACTATAGTAGTATCGATGTACCATTGGATAAACGGGGTAATCTCATCCGGCCCTGTCTTATGAGAGACCATCACGATTGTGCCAGGGATGTACTTCTGAATACTGGAGCCAAACCCGGTAACAGTAGCGCAGAGGTCTGTCTTTCCGATAAAAGCTATAAAGATGCGCTTAAAGAATATGACCAGCAACTGGCAGATCAGCTGGATCCGATCTGGAAAGAAAAGTATAAAAAATGATATTGAAAACAGAAGGGGGCATATTGGGGCCCCTTCTGTAATGAATCTATACTATAGATTTTTTATTAGTGTGCTGGAATCTCTTTTCCTGTTGGCTGGTAGCTTATCGAATAAGGTAGTGTTACCATGACAATACCCTGGATAAGAATTTCCACTCCCACCATAAGTCCGATAAACCAGATTGCAGAGATCGGCCATCCGGAAAGTACAATAAAGCCAAGTATAAGAGAAACTATTCCTCCAAACATTACCCAACCCCATTGACTTCCCTGTTCGAGTGGCGCAGCTATTGCTCTGAAAAGTCCTGATGTTATTAGAAATACCGCAATTAAAAAGGTTAATGAAAGTATGCCAACCACTGGTCGGGAGATAAGAAGTACCCCGATTACTAAAGAGAGAGTACCTCCAAAGATTTTCCACCAGAACCCTTTATCATGTCGGCTTCCCACCGCATGAACCGCATCCACAATACCCCTGACTGAAAGAACAAGACCTAAAAATACCACACTCACGTAAGTGGTAAAACCGGCAACTGCGATAGTCAATAAGCCAAGGATTATTAATCCAGCTCCCATCGCGATGCTCCAGGTCTTATATCTTTCCAGGATTTTTTTCTCGGTCACATTTTCAACACTATTCATAACAAACTCCTGTTTGAAAATCCGCCTTACCTGGAATAAACGAGCATCTGTCCTTCGATTTGTCCAAATTGCAACATTAGTATAAGTGCAATTGTATGAGACAGATACATATTAAATTTTAGCTCCCTGTTGCTTATAAGATTACGTGAATAAGGACCATTTTTTGCAGCATATTTGGGTATGGAGAGGATTAATAAGTCAGATCAAAGTTTCACATCAAGCGTCTCTGGTAACATGGTTATTGGAATAAGTCAGGTTGTACTTGGAGTATTGGTGATTCTTTTTGCTGCATTTACCACCTGGTTGACTATTTGGGCACTGGGGCTTTGTTTAATCGTGTGGGGGGCAATTGATCTGGCTCAGTTTTTTCCGCTTAAAAAAACTGACTCATCCTGGTGGCGATTTTCTCTGGGAGTTCTGGCTTCGGGCTGTGGAGCGTTGTTGTTGTTTTATCCTGGAATAGGTGTCGCAGCAATATCTTTGGTCTTGGCGATTCTTTTTATCATGAGTGGCCTTTATAAGATTTTCGGTGCACTAACGGATCGTCCTATGAACTGGGGATGGGTGGTATTGGGAGGGGGTTTGTCTATTATTTTAGGTTTTTTCATATTCAGTCAATGGCCGGTGTATAACTTTTTACTCCTGGGGGTGTTGGTGGGAATTGAGATATTGCTAAATGGGTGGACACTTATGGCAATAAACTTTGCTTCCCAAAGAGTCTTTCACCACCGGGGTGGTACTCCTTCAGTTGTTCAACGGTGATCGTGCCTATTTGTAAAAACTTCTGATTTGCAGGAAGCTTTATTTTCTAAATGAAGTTTTGCCAGTTCTACCGCATAGACTACTTCCGGTATAGAGGGTAGTTGGGCGCAGATCTGCTCGAAATGTCCTCTTTCCTTTATCAGTTGAAAACTCCGGGTGAAGTTAAGGTCGTAAACCCAACCTATCTGAATCAGTTTAAAATCGTTGAGGCATTTTATCTTTGAGAAATCCACTATCGAGCCGTTTGTAACTGCGGAGCAGATCTCTGTGGAGACAGTGGGAAGATCGGGAAGTCCGGTTTCAATAATCTCTTTTCTAACCTGATGAGGGTTAGTATAGTGTGAGGCTACAATAGAATAAATGTCCAGTTTGTCAGCATCACGGATGAGCCTGCAGAGTAGATCCTGTTCTTTGGGAAGGTTATCCGGAATAGCTTTAGCACTGTGATAAAGAATTGCTGTTTTAATCTTTTCCGATACTTCCTGTGGTAGGTCATCAAAAAGGTGATTGTCATCAATAATTTTCAATCCAAGATGGGCGTGATTTACTGATTTACGGTCCTGGAAGGTACAGTGGTCTTTATACTGCTTAAAACGCCCCACATCGTGAAACAGAGCGACAATTCTGGCTGAGATAAGAAGAGGGTTTTGCAGAGAGATACTTTTGCAGAGCTGATCCATGTCGCTGCACACCCGTTTGGTATGCTCTTGTTTTAATAGTACTGCTTCACGGAGTTCTGCCGGTCCGCAGGTAAAGCTTTGGGCGTAATTATCAAACCAGCTGGCAAGTTTTTGTATAGTTTGGGTGTAGTCCATAGGATAAAAGAAAATAGGTTATGTGAGAAGGGGGGAAATCAAAAAAGTATTGTAACATTCAATCTTTAAAACGAATGGCTCTCTATCCTGAGGAAACATCACTGTATAACACTTATTATATACTTATTATGAAGAAAATAAATGTATAAGTAAAGGAAGATAAAACCAGAAAATTATGTAGGATCGTGACAGAAAATTCGCAATTTATTTTGTAGTGAGCCTATGCAAATTATATAAACAACAAAGAAAATGTGGAAGGCTTAGAGCAAAAATTGAAAAGTGTGAAAAAGACTGTAAATCAATCTGAAAGCAGAAAATGGATACAGTAAATGCGCAGAAGATCTTTTCTGCAGCTCTCAATGCGGTAAATCCTTATAATGCTGTGATCAACAGTGTAAAAATCGATGGATCGACACTTCTGGTGGGTGACGAAAAATCGCCATCTGCCTTATATGATTTTAATCAATTTAAGCAGATTACCGTAGTTGGTTGTGGTAAAGCAGTATGGCCGATGTGTCTGGCGGTGGAAACGATTGCAGGTGAAAGAGTTGGTAGAGGACTGGCAGTAACAAAATATGGGCATGTTTCTAATCCTAATCCATCTATAATTGAGATTAGGGAAGCCAGTCATCCTTTTCCGGACCAGTCGGGTTTCGATGCCACAGTTGAAACTATAAAGATTTTAGAATCATCGGGAGCAGATGAACTGGTAATTGCACTAATTTCAGGGGGCGGATCGAGTCTGTGGGCTTTGCCAGTTGCACCGGTAACTCTGGAAGAGCTCCGGGAAACATCTATAGCACTTATTAGATGCGGTGCTGAGATTAAGGAGATAAATTGTATTAGAAAGCATCTTTCAGTAATTGCAGGCGGATTTGGAGCACTCAGGGCTTTTCCTGCAGAAGTAATTGTGCTGGTTATATCAGATGTCATTGGAGATTCTCTTGACACCATAGGTTCTGGGCCTTTTTTTCCCGATGAAACCACATTTGAAGATGCTGTGAAAATTCTTGAAAAATACGATTTGTTTGATAGGATTCCAGCGGCTGTGAAAATTTATCTGAATCAGGGATATCGGGGTGTACATCCGGAGACTCCCAAAAAGGATTCCATATACTTTAAAAAAGTGTTTCATCAGATAATCGCATCTAACAGGAGTGCACTGAAAGCTGCTAAGCGATGTGCAGAAGGTTTAGGATTTAAAACAGTGATGATTAATGAACCGACTTGTGGAGAGGCAAAGAGTGCAGCCCATATATTTTGTGATAGAGTGAAGAAGCTTTACAACAGTATAAATTCAGGAAAATTATGTGTTGTTGCCGGAGGAGAGACCACTGTTACTCTGGGAGATGCACCAGGTATGGGAGGAAGAAATCAGGAATTTGCACTTGCAGCTTCACTGGAGATAAGTGGAATGAAGGGGATAACTGTACTCAGTTGTGGTACGGATGGGACTGACGGGCCAACTGATGCCAATGGGGCAATCGTGGATGGGAATACTGCCGGTTTATGTGCCAGAGAAGGATTTGATTTGAAGGGGGCATTAGAAAGACATGATAGTTATACCTTATTCAGCAGAAGTGGAAATCTGATAAAAACAGGACCTACCTATACCAATGTTATGGACATACAGATAGCAATCATCGAGAAATAGAATGATCTTTACTGGTTTCATCCAGGGATGGTAAAGGGTCCGGTATTTCATCTGTGGCATCTCTGAAGATCCTGACAAAGCAAAATATATTAAGCCAAATGATTGCTCCCCAGGTCAATATCATTAAAAACCACCCGGGCAAAGTAAGAGATTCATGCATAAGTCATTCTCTTTTCTTCTGGTTGTTCGGATACTGGTTTGTTTTTTCCGTGATTTTTCCATACCAGGTAGATGATAATATTAGTGGCAATTAGCATTGATAAGAGAAAAATACGGAAAGTGGTGATAAAAGTGATTTTGGATAATGTGAAACTCAGAAAAGTTACCTTTTCCAACGGATCGATTCCCTTGAGCGTTATAAATCCCCATCCATCTACTACCAGCCAGGCAGTCATTATTGTTATAAGATAGATTGGGGTTACATATTTGATGATGTATTTGAAGAACACGGGAATTTTTATATGGGCACCCTTATTAAGCTCTTCCCATCCTTTATCTATTCCCAAAACCCATGCAAACAGCATTGCTTCAATGGTACCAAAAAGAACAAGAGCAAAAGTGCTTCCCCAGAAATCAAGTTCATCGACTGCACCTGCTGAGAGTCCAAAGATTGATATCAGGCACATTACAAAACAGAATGCAGCGGTTGCCAGTACAGAAGTTTTATGTTTCCATGAGAGCTCATCTTCAAGAAAGCTGATTGCGGGTTGAATTATCGAAATTGAAGAGGTGATGCCTGCAAAGAACAGGAGAAGAAACCATGTGAACTGCAGAAGTGAAGCAAGCGGCATTTTTGCAAAAACCATCGGCATGGTGTTGAAACCCAATCCGAAGGTTCCCATTTTTGCAATCTGTTCGATATTTGCTGCACCAAAAAGTACTATCGCCATGGGTATAACTATGGTGCCACCAATAATTACTTCTGCAAAACTGTTTGCGGCGCAAGATGAGAGTGAGGAGAGTGCTATATCCTGATTACTGCGGATATAAGATGCATAGGTTAATATTGTTCCAATACCTACACTCAGGGTGAAAAAGATCTGTCCTGATGCTTCCAGCCATACTCTTGGTTTTAACAGAGAGCTGAAATCTGGATTCCACATGAAAGCCATGCCCCGTCCAATGCCGGGAACTGTCAGAACACGGATCAACAGCACTACTCCCAGTATGAATATCAGAGGTAAGGCAATTTTGTTGATTTTTTCGATACCCCGGCGAACACCAAAACCTATTGCCGAAAAATTGACGATAAAAGTGATAAAGAAGAAAAAGAGTGCTGAAGGAATTTGGCTAAAAATAGTGGTTTTAAGGGTGATGTAATCACTGAAAAAGTTGGTGAGAGTGTTCTGTTTCACTGCATTAATCAACTCACCGTTAAATGCATACCAAGCAAATCCCAGAAGCCATGATTCGATGTAGACATAATAGAAGAAGATAAACAGGGGGCCGACAATACCTATTGAGCCCAGATATTTTGCCCATTTTTTCCTGATAACCACATTAAAAATACCAGGAGCGCTTCCATGGGAGTATTTACCACCATAGCGCCCCATAGTCCATTCAACCCAGGCCATGGGTATTCCTAAAAGCAGGAAAGCAACGAGGTAGGGGATAATGAAGGCACCTCCTCCGAAGGAGGCTGCTTTAACCGGGAAGCGCAGGAAGTTGCCCAGTCCTATGGCAGAGCCGGCGACCGCCAATATGACTCCAAGTTTGGAGCTGAAGAGTTCTCTTTTTTTAGGTGAGTGCAAGGTTTGGAAATCCTTTCTTCTATAACCCTGGAGTCAGATATAAGAAAGTTTTAAAATTTTATCTCCGGATAAAATTTGAAAATACACAATAAAAATGTTTTTTTGCCTCTCTTTTAGCCACCATTTATTGGCAATTTAATTAAAATGAATGTGGGAACAGATATTGCAGCATAATGAACAATATTTATTAATAAGGAGGTTTTCTATGCATTTGCCACTATTACATCGACATAAAAACAGCAACCAGATAGCTAACAAAGAGAACACATGGCTCCAGGCCTGGTCAAAGGCGATAGACTTGTTCGATAACCCCATAAGCCGTAGTCTCCTAAATAATGGGTATCCCCCCATTACTGTGACTGAAGATGCCAGGGATGTAGTTGTAACAGCAGAAGTTCCTGGTATGTGCAGCAAGGATATTAATTTAAGCTATCAGGATGGAATTCTGTCCATTTCTGGTGAGAAGAAAGAGGAAAAAGTGGAAGGAGAAGTATATCGGGAAACCACTTATGGTTATTTTTCAAGAGAAATTCCTCTGGGAAAAAACCTGAAATGGGAAATGGCGAAGGCACAATGCCAGAATGGCCTCTTATCTGTAAAAATTCCCAAGAAAGAGGGCATGGTATCTAAAGTAAAAGTTGCAATTGAATAAAACGTTCTTATGTAATTTTACCCCGGAGATGTTTATTCAATGACTTTTGTAAAAACATCTCTGGGTAAAGTATTGAGTGAAACAGGTAGAAAAAATCCCGCTGCGGTAATTTTCCAGACTTATTATATGACCCAGTCTCACCTTTGAGACTCAGGATTTTTATAATACTTCATGGCTTCTGGCAGCTGTTTCTTTATCTCCTTGATTCGATTCTCTTCGGCAGGGTGGGTGCTTAGAAACTCTGGAGGTTTCTGTCCTTTTTCCATTTCCATCATTCGTTCCAGAAAACCTATGGCCTGGTTAGGATCATAACCAGCCATGGCCATAAAGGTAAGCCCCAGTTGATCAGCTTCACTTTCTTGAATTCTGCTATAGGGAAGGAGTATCCCTACCTGAGCACCAAGACCATATGCGACTAAAGCAAGCTCGCGGGTTTTCTGAGGTTGTTTTTGTAAAGCTTCTGTGAGAGCCATTCCACCTAGTTCTGCCAGTAATAGTTGGCTTAGTCTTTCATTCGCATGGTTGGCCACCGAATGGGCTGCTTCGTGTCCAATCACAAATGCCAACCCTGCAGCATTGGCAGTTACTGGTAATATAGGGCTCATAATCGCCACTTTACCTCCGGGCATGGCAAATGCATTTACGGCAGTGTCTTTTATTAAGTTAAATTCCCAACGGTATCGCTGCAGCTTTTTGGGGTTATCTTTATAATATTGCTGAACAGCATTTTTAATGTTTTCACCAACGGTTTTCACCAGTTCTGCATCATCGGTACCGGTGATTACTTCATGTGTATTAAGATATTCCTGATACTGTTCGAAGCTGAGCTTGAAAAGTTCCTCTTCGGATACCAGATTTAATTGTCTTCGGCCGGTTTCAGGGGTAGGTTGGCACATGGATAAGGCAATCATAAAGGAAAAAAGAATGTTTAATTTTTTCATACTCTCCCTCGTTTCCAATAATATTAAAAGAAGCCACAATCTGTATGCCAGAAAGCGGGAGTATAAAAAAAGAGATTACGAATTTGGGCTGATTAATAAACACCAGTGAGGTTTTCAAATAGAAATGGCGCTATGGATTTTACAGGCTCAGAGGGATGTGGAGTGGTTATTGTCTGGTACTTGTTTTTTTCTTTTTCTGCAGGTGGTTATAATCGTTTAGATGAGTACTGACAACATTGATTCTGCTGCAATAGCTAAAAACAGGACAGCGATTGCAGTGAGGATTTACCGGGCGGCATATATGTTGACCGAAAGAAACGAAGTAGGAGTTGAAAGTAGTCCAGTATTTTACAGGCAGCCATTCCCGCAATTTCATTTCTGTTTCCAGTGGTGTGGAAGTTTTCAGATACCCCAAACGGTTAAAAATTCTGTGTACGTGAACATCCACGCATACTGCAGGTTTATTGAATGCTACAGCCACAACCAGATTGGCTGTTTTCCGTCCTACACCCGGCAATAATACCAGCTCTTCAACGTTGGAAGGAATCTGGCCTGAAAAAAGTTCTTCAAGTGCCAGGGGAAGTCTCTTGAGGTTCTTTGCTTTCTCGTGATAAAATCCTACCGGGAAAATCAGAGATTCAATCTCTTTGACACTTAGTGATTGCAGATCTGCGGCAGTTGTAACTTTCTGAAAAAGCCGGTTTACCGCAGAAATGGTGGTTTCATCTTTGGTCCGGGCACTCAATATTGTAGTAATCAGTACTTTAAATGGATCTTTTGTCTGGGTTTCGATAAGCTCGACAACCGGCATGCGATGTTTATGAAATTCCTGCTTAAGAAGCTTGTAAACTTTTTCTATTTCAGTGCTTTTTTGAACCATTATGAACAAATGCAGAAAAAGGTGAAAAAAAATCCGGAAAAGGGAGCTGAATACCTGGTTACGCAGGTGAAATTTATTCTTAAACTGATTGAGCTCCGGGAAGGACGAACAGTTTTCAACCCGGACTATTTTTTCCGCTCAGCTCTCTTGTAAAGAGAAACTCCTATTTCAAATCTGTTAGAAAGAAAAGACAACTCTTTCTTTTCCTCGTCTTTGCCGCTTATATCTCTTTTCTGTAACCGTTTACCATTACTGTAAAAATAATCAAACCAGCTTAACGAGTAGCATATATTTATCTCTGCTATTCCGTTTGAGGAAAGGCGGCGAACAGCGGATAATCCGGTCTTGAAAGAAAAGGTAGTCCCGAATGCACTCTGGTTTTTGATACTTTCTTTAATGCTGTTTTCCACCAGTGCTAATCTGTTATCTTCTGATTTGTTCTCTATATCGCTTACACATTTAAGGTACAGCAGTGGTGAGACACCCAGTCCAACAAAAAAGTAGCTTTTCTCTATAGATTCGATTGAAAAGTACTGAGGAGGAATTTTTATTCCATAGTTTACTTCCAGTGAGACAGAATGCAGAAGAAGTTTTTGTTTCAGATCAATTCGCCGCTTCAGAGTATCATCTACTGCGTAAACAATGGATTTCTGATTCTTCGAGATAAGTGAGTAGAGTAAAGATGCTTTCAGAAAGCTGTTATCGTTTAATCTGGCTGCAGAAATCCGAAATGGAAATGTCATATTGTAAGCGCTCGGGAGTTCTTTAATTCTGAAAGCAAGCTTTGCAGTATCTGCAAACTGTAATGAATCTGCAATGGAAGTATCTGGGAAAATGGCGAATGATTTATCCTGAAGACCAAATTTTGAAAGAGAATCAGGAAGAGAGGCTTTCCATAATGGAAGCAATGGTAGATTACCCAATGTTACTCCTGCACCAAAGCCGAAAAAAAATCCTGTTGAGGGTCTGATGGAATCCTGGGGAGGAATCTCAGGATTCAGGGGAATGGCGCCTGGTTGCACAGTTGTAGATTCTGGTATCTGAGTTATCAAACTGTCAGATCCTTCAGTAGTATCTATCAATACGTATGAAGAATCAGTTTGTGGATGGGGCTGTGTGACTGTGTCCGGTTTCAGCTCTGGAATGCTGTCAGCAAATGATACTGCTACCCAAAAAAAGAAAATAAAATATTTCTGACAGGGAAAATTCATAATGCTAAGTTTTCCTGTAATTTATTTGCGGTGGATTCAAGTGCGATGAGTGTGTAGTCGTCTTCATAGGTATAATTCTTAAGTTTTGTCTGGATTGAAGAGATTACTTTACCAAACGGATACTTTCTGCATTCTGTCAGCATTTCCAGGAAACGGTCATATCCAAGAAGCGAATCTTCATTGCTATTTGGTTCAAGTACTTCATAGATGCCATCAGTAAATATATAAAAACGATCACCTTTTTCGAAATGTATGGTCTGATGTTCAAATTGAGTATCGGAGATGAGACCTATAAAAGTGCCGGCAGTTTTTAGGGGAACTATCGATCCATCTTTTTTGATGAGTACAGGAATGGGATGACCGGCTCTACTGAAGGTAAGTGTATTTTTCTCCAGATCAAAAATCCCCCAGAAGCAGGTAAGATAGTGCCCGGTATGAATATTGTTGAGTAAATCGTTATTGATACATGATAAAAGGTCACAGACAGGCATTTCGCTTTTACTGTGATTATAAAGAGACATTTTGGAGATGGTGGCTACAAATGCAGCTGCCAATCCGTGACCGGAGGCATCTCCTACAAAAACTCCGATTCGGGTAGGGGAAAAGCTGATAAAGTCATATATGTCACCACCAACATCGGTAATGGGATGATAGGTGAGAGCAATTTTTAATCCGGAAACAGAAGGAGCATTTTTGGGTAAAATGCTTTGTTGAATAAGCCGGGCGAGACGGAGTTCTTCTCTTATGTTCTGCTGAGCGGCTTTAAGATTTTTCATTGTTCCTGCAAGTGTGCGGTTTTTTTTCTCCAGATCATTTTTCAATTCTTCAAGAATGGAGATGTCTCTGATATGTTCGATGGCACAGAAATGTTCTCTGTCGATTGAAAACTTTACCGGAGAGAAACTTATGGAGACTGCACCTGAGCCGCATGGATGTGCTGTGCGTTCAATTTTTTGGGTGGTTGCTGAGTTCATAGATTTTGTCATCAGACAGTCTTCACAGGGGGTTATTCTCTTACGTAACAGGGTAAAGCATTTCTGACCGATAGTGTGGGAAAAATCCTGGGATACCAATTTTATATAGGCTTTATTGGTGCGTTTAACCACATATTCATCTGTAATGACAGCCAGCGGATCTTCTATACCATCAAGCATTTCCTGAAGGTCCGTTTTGCTTTTATATATCAGGTGAACAGGGTATCTGCGGTAAAACAGGTATAAAACACCTGGCAGGATTATCAGAGATGCACTGATAATAAAAATCAGTACCATCTGATTCATAAGGCTTGATCCTTTAATTTCAACTGGGCTGATGATAAGCGCAGGTATTGAGGTAGAATGTCAGTGTGAACTTTCCATAATTGGGGTTGGTCAACAGCTTGAGCACCACATAAAGCGCAGAAGAGTCCTCTTTGTACTGGATAATTCTCCACAGGGTAAAATCCGTGATGCTCTTTGAGGAAGTTAAAAACTGTGCTTTGGGCATAACCCATGGTATCAGTGATGATCAGGTCATCAGGTTTTACCATTTCCATGAATTCTTCCGCTCTGCATAATGAATCTTCGGTGAGCCTGGCAAGTTTGCCTTTTGAGAATTGAAATGATGCCTGGAATATTTCATTATTGCGAGCATCGATTGCTGAGAATATCCTGGTATCAGACCTTTGAGCAGCGTATGCCATCACTTCAAGTGATGAAACCGGTAAAAGGCGGGTTTCCTGATTACCGAAGCTGAAGCCTTTGGCAAATCCCAGGCCTATTCGCAAACCGGTAAAGGAACCCGGGCCGATAGTTACTGCTATGCGGGTTACTTCCGATGGATCGATTTTGTTATTCTTTAACAGCATTCCGACTGTTTGGGCTATGTGTTCCGCATGAGAATTCCTGATGAATCGGGAGTAGGAGGCAATTGTGGTTTTGTCCTTGAAGAGGCCTACTCCAAGATCAACAGATGAAGTGTCTATGCCTAAAATCCAGTTCATATTCCCCCGGATTTTTTTCTGGACAGAGCTGTTTGAATTAGTTGATCAAGCATTTGCGGATAGCTTCCACCTGCAGCTTTGAATGCTTTTGGAAGCAGGGAGTTTCGGGTAAGGCCCGGAAGAGTATTTGTTTCCAGCACAAAAAGTTTGTCATCTTTATAAATCATATCGGTTCTGGATACTCCGCTGCAACCAAGAATCTTATGTGCGGTTAATGCGACCTGTTTTATTCTTTCCAGCAGTGCTTCTGGATAAGGAGCAGGAACAATCTCTTCAGAAGCTCCATCGGTATACTTTGCGGTATAATCAAAGAAGGATGTTTTTGGCCTGATTTCAATTGGTGGTAAGGCAATAAGATTACCATCGGGTTCTTCCATTACGGCACAGGTAAATTCGACTCCTTTGATTGCAGATTCGATGAGAATCTGAGAGGAGCACTGTTTCAGTTCAGTCAGCATTCTGGAGAGCGACTCCACTGAATCAGCTTTTCCCATAAGCCGGCTTGAACCAGATTGTGGGGCTTTGACAAAACAGGGGTAATCGTGCTTTAAGGAGATCTCAGCTATCGTTACCTGGGGATAATTTTTACCAAAGATGGAATAGGGGGGGACATCGAGTCCATTTTGAATGTAAACGAATTTGGATAAAATTTTATCCATGGCCAGAGCACTGGCTGTTACCCCTGAACCTGTATATGGTAAGTTCATGACATCCAGTACGCCCTGAACGGTCCCATCCTCTCCGAAAGAACCGTGTAATGCACCCAGAAAAACCACATCGCAGCCTTCCCAGACTTCTCTGGAGTCATGCAGAGAAAACGGTCCCTTGTAATATTTCAGATTTGTAAGCTCATCAAGCAGAAGTGTATGCTCCTGGAGGTCCCGATAGAAAAACTCCTTTGATTTGCTGATAAAAACCGCTCTGATACAGTACTTGGATCTATCAAGGTTAGTGATTACTCCTTGAGCAGAGTTTAGTGATACTTCATGTTCGGCGGAAGGTCCGCCCATTAATACATTGACCCGTAAGGTCATTTCTGTGCTTCCTTTATTTTCTGGTTTATGACTTCGACCACCGAAGAAGCGGCAACACGGTATTGTGCTCTGCTGTCTCTTTCGCGGATGGTAACAGTATCATCCTGCATTGATTGACTGTCCACTGTAACGCAATATGGTGTACCAGCCTCATCCTGACGGGCGTATCTGCGACCGATCGCTGAATTGTGATCATAAAATGATTTGATGGAATTGTCAAGAAGATCATTGTAAATCTTTTCTGACTTTTCCGGCATGCCATCTCTTTTTACAAGCGGCAATACTGCGACTTTGATAGGAGCCAGGGATGGGTGCAGGTGTAAGACTGTGCGGGCCTCTTTTCCTTCACCTTCAACAGAATAAGAATCAATAAGAAATGCCAGAGTAGCCCTGTCCGCTCCGGCTGCAGGTTCAATAACATAGGGAAAATAGTGCTGCTTTGATTCTTCATCAAAGTAAGCCAGACTTTTACCACTGGATTCAGAGTGCCTTTTCAAGTCAAAATCGGTTCTGTTGGCAATACCCTCAAGCTCGCTCCACCCGAAGGGAAATTTGTACTCTACATCTGCACATGCTTTGGCATAGTGAGCCAGTTCATCTTTCTGGTGTTCACGCATACGCAGATTTTCCGGTTTGATTCCATGATCTATATACCACTGGTGTCTGGTTTCTTTCCAGTATTGATACCACTTTTCATCTTCTGAAGGTGGGACAAAAAATTCCATCTCCATCTGTTCGAATTCGCGTGTACGGTAAGTAAAATTTCCAGGAGTTATTTCGTTGCGAAAACTTTTACCCACCTGGGCGATTCCAAATGGTGGTTTAAGTCTGGATGCGGTCTGTACATTGAGAAAATTTACAAATATCCCCTGGGCTGTTTCCGGACGCATATAGACAGTGGCAGACTGGTCTTCAACGGGACCCATAAATGTTTTGAACATGAGATTGAATTTGCGGACTTCTGTAAGCTGACCACCGCATTTAGGGCATTTCTCAAGACTTTCGAGATGATCGGCGCGGAAACGCTCCTTACAGACTTTGCAGTCAACGAGCGGATCAGTAAACCCGGACAGATGACCTGATGCTTCCCATACCTTGGGGTGCATAAGAATAGAGGCATCTATACCTACAATGTTACGTCTTCTGGTAACCATTGAGCGCCACCATGCTTCCTTTACATTGCGTTTCAGTTCAACACCGAGTGGACCGTAATCCCAGCAGCTGTTAAGGCCACCATAAATCTCGCTGGACTGAAAAATAAAGCCTCTTCGTTTACAGAGACTGACAATGGTACTCATTAAATCCGGACTTGGGGATGACATTAATTTCCTCCAGAAATTATTTAAAAAAATGGTTCTTCTAAATTTTGTCAATCTTTTATAATACCAGCATCTTTAAGATTCTTCAGGATGCGTTCCTTCACAGGAATATTATTTGTACTGAATCGGGAACCGGTAATCATCTCGTAAAGAGTGATGTAACGGGAAGAAAGTTCCACTACCAGATCGTCGGGAGCTTTGGGAAGTACAGCATCCTTGTAGGGATCACAGTGTGCCTTAAACCATAATCTCAGAAATTCTTTATCGATATTTTCCGGTTCCTTCTGTTCTGCAAAGCGTTTCTGATAACTGTCCTTAAGCCAGTAACGTGAAGAATCCGGTGTGTGGATCTCATCGATAAGTATAATTTCTCCGTTTTCATCAGTTCCTAGTTCGTATTTGGTGTCCACCAGGATCAGTCCGTGTGAATCGGCTACTTGACAGCCATGTTCAAAAAGAGCAAACACAATCGATTGAAGTTTATTCCAGGTTTTTTCGTCGATTATATTCCTTTTTATTATTTCTTCAGACGAAATCGGTTCATCATGTGCATCGGATTTGGTGGTTGGAGTAAGAATCGGTTTGTCAAATTTTTGATTTTTAACCATACCTTCATTCAGAACGTTTCCGCAGATATTTCTTACACCTCTTGAGTACAGTGTCCAGGCAGAAGTATCAGTAGAGCCGGTAAGATATCCTCTCACTACAAATTCGATAGGGAAAACCTTGCATTTTTTGGCAAGTGTAACATTGGGATCAGGAATGGAGATGATATGATTCTTAACAATATGGGAGGTGCTTTTAAACCAAAATTCACTGACCTGGTTAAGAACCTGTCCCTTAAAAGGAATATTTGCCAGCACCCGGTCGAAAGCGCTTTGGCGGTCGGTGGTGATAAGAAGAAGCTTATCGCCAAGGTCAAAGCTATCACGCACCTTCCCTCTTTTTATTCCAGGAATATTTAAATATGAGGTATCATCCAGACAGATGTCCAAATGTTTTTTAATTATCTCTTTGCTGATCATTAAAACTCCGCATGAAAGTTATTGGCCAACCAGAACCTGTTGGGAATTGTAGTTCAAGTCTTATAAAATAATAAGCGGTAAACAATATTTCTAATACCTTAGTAATGCACTTTTTTATCACAGGGCAGCTGATATGATTGGAGACTTACTGGATGTCATTATTTCATTTGAGTACGTTTTACGCAAAGTAATGTTGAGGGAGTTGGTATTTAATATCGGAAATAACGGTCTGAAATTTGCACGGTTGAATACAGCAAAGAAAAGGTAATGATAACTATATTATATATTGCCTATATATGTTGCAATTAGTATTTTTTATAAATTATCCTCTAATTTGAACACTGAAGTTGGATGTAATGATTATTGCGATTGATGGTCCGGCAGGATCAGGGAAAAGTTCGACTGCAAGAGCGGTTGCTGCCCGTTTGGGTATCACATATTTAGACACTGGAGCTATGTACAGAGCAATTACGCTTAAGTGTCTTCGCCAGGGAATCTCTCCGCAAGATACCGAAGCATTGGCAAAGCTGACATCCCAGACTGAAATCTCCTTTACTGGTGTACCTCCTGAGAGCCGTGTCTGGATGGATGGTGAGGATGTATCAGAGCAGATTCGCAGTGACGAGGTGACACGTAATGTTTCCGACTATTGTGCTCCATCGGTGGTCAGGGAGGCTCTGGTAAGACAGCAAAGAGAAATTGGGAAAAGCAATTCTGTTGTGTGTGAGGGAAGGGATATTGCTACGGTGGTGTTTCCCGATGCTGATTTGAAAATTTACATGGTTGCATCGGTTGAGGAACGTGCCCGCAGAAGACAGAAGGATTTTGAGAAAATGGGAGTTTACAAGTCCATCGATGAACTTGTAAAAGAGATCTCAGTAAGGGACCACAAAGATTCTACCCGTGCCAACAGTCCCTTACAGAAAGCTGCCGGAGCAGAGGAGCTTGATACTACTGGGATGACTCTGGAATCCCAGATAGATTTTATAGTAAATAAAGCCATAGCATTGATTCAGTCAAAAAGTGCTGTTGCAGATTAATTAGCAGGTTGTCGTTTCCGGGCCCGAAGCTTTAAAATCCAGGACCAGAATAGACAAAATAAACTTTAAACCTTAACCCCAATTTACAGGAGTAACTCTTAACATGTCAGATGCACAGAAAGAGATTAAGCCTCTTACAGGCTATGATGCGTCAGGACAGACAGTTGATCTGGCCGAATTCGAAGAAAGCTTTTACAAACCAGGTCAGGTCCAGGAAATCCTTAAAGCTTACGACAAATCACTCGAAGGTATCGAGGAGGGCCAGGTTGTCCGCGGTAAGATACTGCGTATAACCGACAAGGAAGTGATTGTTGATGTCAATTTCAAATCTGAGGGTATCATTCCCATCTCTGAGTTCAAAAATGTACATGAATTCAAGCCAGGGGATGAAATCGATGTATTCCTCGAACAGGTGGAAGATAGTGAAGGACAGATCATACTTTCCAAATCCAGAGCAGATTTTCTAAAGGTTTGGGATCGTATTTATAAATCTTATGAGGATCAGGAAACGGTGGAAGGACGACTCATCAGACGAATTAAGGGTGGTGTGGTGGTCGATCTTTTTGGTGTCGATGCTTTTCTTCCTGGCTCTCAGATTGATCTACGCCAGATTCCGGACATGGATGCCATTATCGGTCAATCCTTTAAATTCCGTGTCATTAAGGTAAATAAAGCCCGTAGAAATATTGTCGTTTCCCGCAGGGTAATACTGGAAGAAGACCGTTCTGCGATGAGAGAGAAGATCTTGGCAGAGCTGGACAAAAATCAGGTTCGGGAAGGTACCGTCAAAAATATCACCGATTTTGGTGCTTTTATCGATTTGGGTGGTGTCGATGGCTTGCTGCATATTACCGATATGTCATGGGGAAGGGTGAACCATCCTTCTGAAATCGTGGCAATAGGTGACAAGCTCAAAGTTAAAGTGCTTGATTTTAATGAAAATAAAGAGCGTATCTCTCTTGGTCTCAAGCAGCTCAGCGAGCATCCCTGGAAAGGGATCGAAGAGAAATTTCCTGAGGGTGCCAGAGTTCGTGGAAAAATCGTTTCCATCACCGATTATGGTGCTTTCATGGAGTTGGAAAAGGGTATCGAAGGACTTATTCACATCTCTGAAATGTCATGGACTCAGCACATCAAGCATCCCTCAAAAATCGTGGGAATCGGAGATATCGTTGAGGCCGTTGTATTAAAAATCGACAAAGAAAACCAGAAAATCTCTCTTGGATTCAAGCAGCTTGAGCCGGATCCATGGGAAAGGGTACCTCAGGAATTTCCGGTGAACACAATTGTTAAAGGAAAGGTCCGCAATATTGCTGCTTTTGGTGCCTTTGTTGAACTCAAGGAAGGTGTGGATGGTTTAATCCATATTTCTGATATGTCCTGGACAAAAAAGATTAATCATCCGGGCGAAATGCTGAAAAAAGGTGACACTGTAGAAGTAAAGGTGCTGGATATCGATCTGGAGAAACGGCGCATTTCTCTGGGAATAAAGCAGCTTACTGAAGATCCTTGGGCTGATTTAGCTAAAGATTTTGCCGTAGGAACTGAGATCGAAGAAGCAGAAGTGGCCAGAATTCTGGATCGTGGTCTGGTTGTCAATCTTTCCAATGAAATAGAAGGTTTTATTCCCCTGAATCAGCTTGGTCAGGAAGTTAATCACCCGTCCCGCATTTATAAAGTAGGAGATAAAACTCCGGGTAAGGTGGTTGAGTTTGATTTGGAAGGAAGAAAAATCGTTCTGAGCATATCCGAATATTTTAAAGGTAAGGATGAAAATCTGTTTACTGAATACCTGGGTAAATATCCGATTAAACCTGCTGAAACAAAACCAGTAAAAGGTAAAGGTAAAAAAGCAGAAGAGGGCGAAGCAGCTGCTGAAGCTTCAGCTGAAGGAGCGACTGAAGCCTCTGAGTCATCTGATTCCTCTCCTGAAGCTGCCGAATAAAGCTGTTTCAGTCAATAGCAAACTCGTTTTTTTAAGGCGATTCCGTAAGGAATCGCCTTTCTCTTATCACAGTAAAAAAAAGAACTGAATCGAAATTGTGTTTATCCCCTGATATTAAGGGAATGGGTAATGAATGTTGTCTATTGATATTTTTCTTGTTTCCTGCTTTTAAATTTAGGTGTATGTCTATCGAAGAGAAATGGAATAAATGTCAACGATGATCGTTTAAACTGTTTTCCGGCTTTTTTGAGGATGCTGCTGTGAGGCAAAGACATAACAACTGGTTTACACGCATTTTCAGTTACCCTGTTGTTGTGGAAGACCTTCTGTGTTCCTTTGTGGATGAAGCCTTTGTTAAAGAGCTGGATTTCGAATCTTTGAAGAAATTGGATACCAATTTTGTACCCACATCTGAAAGATCTCGCCATGCTGATATTATTTATGAAATAACTGCTCATGGCCAACCCTCCTATATTTACCTTTTTATCGAGTTTCAATCCACTGTTGATTGGTTCATGCCTTTGCGGATGGCAAGGTATATTTTTGAATTCTATGATGAACTGCGAAGGAGTAGTAAGCAGAAGTTTTTTAACCCGCCTTTTGCCATCCTGCTATATAATGGTGATCATAGGTGGAATGCGCCGGAAAGATTCAGTGGGTTACTATATAATACACCAATTCCTAAGGAGTACTTACCGGAGTTCAGATACTTTAAATTAGCAATAAACGAAATCCCAAAGCGTGATCTAGTAAAGCTTCGTAATAGTGCATCCGCAGTTTTTTATATTGAGGATAATAACCCGGCCAAACTTAATGAAAACTGGGATGAACTGGTTTATATTTTGAAAGGGGTAATAAAAAGAGCTTGCGGAGTAGAAGTAATTCAGGAATTAATGAACCGGATATTCAGAATATACCAACTACCCGAAAATTCGAAATTGATTACAGGCATCGATGATCTTTTGGAGGTTAAAAACATGCTTGAAACTAAAATCAGAAACTGGGAAAGAGAGATTTTCGAAAAGGGAATTGAGAAAGGCATCAGAAAAGGAATTGAAAAAGGGGTTGAAAGGGGGATTGAAAGGGGGATTGAAAAAGGGATTGAAAAAGGGATTGAAAAAGGGATTGATATTGGCGTTGAGGTAGTTGCTAGAAAAATGATTCAAAGCGGAGAAAATAATTTAAAGATCTCTCTTTATACTGGATTATCAATTGAACAGATTGAAGAGCTACGCAATCGCATTAAAAATGAAGATCTACCCGAGAGTGCTGAAATATTTGTGTAAACCTCTGTTTAGAGGGTGTAATGATTATTTTAATCACTTAACACCGATGGAGGTTTCTACATGGCCAGAAAAGAGCATGGTAATCCGGCACTGCGAGCACTGATCAAAGAGCGTGGAATCAAGGACTTACAAGGTATTCACGATTTGGTCAAAGAACTGACCGGATCATTAATCCAAGAGATGCTTGAGGGAGAACTTGAAAATGAGCTTGGTTACTCCAAGTGGGATTATCGTAACAAAAAGACCACCAACAGCCGTAACGGGTATTCAGAGAAGACACTTAAAAGCTCTCAGGGTGAGATAGAAGTGAAGGTACCGCGTGATCGCTACGGCGAATTCGAACCGCAATTGATCAAAAAACATTCGACAGATATATCTGAAATTGAAGATAAAATACTTTTCCTTTATTCACAAGGTATGTCCACCAGGGATATTCAGAAGACAATTAATGAGATTTACGGAATAGATGTTGATGATACGAAAGTATCCCGGATAACAGATAAAATACTTCCAGTGCTCAGAGAATGGCAGGAACGCCCTCTTCAAAACGTTTATGCGATGGTTATGCTTGATGCGATACACATAAAGGTGCGTGAAGAGGGAACAGTTGTTTCAAAAGCTGCTTACATAGCGATCGGCACTGATATTGATGGCCGCAAAGATGTTCTGGGGATCTGGCTTGGAGCATCGGAAGGAGCAAAATACTGGTTAGGTGTGCTTAACGGGCTTAAAGCCAGGGGTGTTGAAGATATCCTTATTGCCAGTATTGATGGTTTAAAGGGCTTTGTAGAGGCTATAGAGGTTGTATTTCCCAAAACAGAGATTCAGCGTTGTATTATCCACCAGATCCGTGCCAGTACCCGTTATGTAAGCTATAAAGATATTAAGCCGTTTATTTCAGATTTGAGGCCGGTTTACAAGGCTGTAAATGAAAATGATGCACTTATAGCTCTTAATGAATTCGAAAACAAATGGTCAAAAAAGTATATGCTTGGTGTAAAGAGCTGGCGTGAAAACTGGAATGAGCTGAGTGTAATGTTTAAGTACCCTCCAGTAATCAGAAAGTTAATATACACCACCAATGCTATTGAAAATTTCAATAGACAGTTACGAAAAGCCACAAAAACCAAAAGCGCTTTTGTCAGTGATGATGCAGCGATGAAGATTCTTTATCTAACAACTATGAATGTCATTGAAAAATGGACTATGCCGTTACGCGATTGGGGTGAAATAATCGCTAATCTTGCGATCTATTTTGGGGATCGTGTACGGATTAAATGATGAGTCGGAATAAACTGTTATTATTACTTGTCAACCCTTCCCCCATGGGGGAAGGGTTGCGCTAATAACCAAATCCTATTGTAATACTTAACATTTTTATACTATATTCATAATGACTTAATAAAACTATCTTCTATACTAGTTTACACAAAATTTTCCGCGCTACCCTACCCTAAAAAAACACTGTTAGAGCTACTTGAGTTTCACCCCACCACATTTCGAATGTATCAGTCTTTTCAGTACTAAAACATTTTTGATTGTTCTCCTGAAGAACAGAAGAAGTGTACCAGAACCATCATATTTAAAAAATCCCTTTCTTTGAATCTCTGATTCCCTGTCTTTTGAATTACTGCCACTTTTCTTTGCTTCATCCATCGCAATTAATCATATTGTAGTTCCCTTAAAAATTAAATTGAAAGAGGCTGGATATGAGACTAATGCCGGTTACCCGTGCATTAATAAGTGTTTCCGATAAAACTGGAATAGTTGAATTTGCCCAGAAACTTACTGAGTTGGGAATTGAGATACTTTCTACCGGAGGTACCTCTAAAACTCTTAAAGATAATAACATTCCAGTAGTTTCTGTCGATTCTTACACAGGTCATCCGGAAATAATGGATGGAAGAGTGAAGACTCTTCATCCCAGGGTTCATGGTGGAATTTTAGCTATAAGAGACAACGCCACTCACAGGGAACAGATGATTGAAAACGGAATTAAACCTATAGATCTGGTTGTGGTTAACTTATATCCGTTTCAGAAAACTGTGACTAAGCCTGATGTTAGAATCGAAGATGCCATTGAGAATATCGATATTGGTGGTCCTACGATGGTGCGCAGTTCCGCTAAAAACCATTCTTATGTAACTATTGTAGTGGATCCTGCAGACTACAAAATGATTCTTGATGAATTATTAAATGCTGGGGGAGTATCCTTTGAGATCCGTAAGAAATTGGCGGTTAAGGCGTTTCGTCATACTGCAGATTACGATGCAGCTATTGATAAGTATCTTTCCAGGGTTTATCTGGAGGAGCAGACACTTCGATTATCCTATAACCAGGGAGAGAAACTTTTAAGTGGTGAAAATTCTCATCAGCAGGCTGTGTTCTTTAAAAATTTGGAAGTTGATGAATGTTCAGTTTCAAGGGCCGTTCAGGTTTATGGAAAAGAACCCGGTTACAATGATATTTTAGGTGCCGATACAGCATTAGAACTTATAAAAGAGGTTGCAGATTTTCCTGCGGTAGCCGTAATTAAAAAGACTGATCTGTGTGGATTTGCAACTGGTATGGATCTGGGAAAAGCGCTGGATGCAGCATGGAATGATTCAGATGTGGGTAACATCATTGCATTCTCCCGGATTTTTACTTTACAAACCGCCAATGCACTTCGGGAGAGACCGGTGGAGGTGCTTATTGCTCCGGATTTTACCCCCGAAGCCATAGAATTTTTTAAAAATAAGGGTTCTGTAATCTGTTTACTGGCGGTTGGTGAGTTAAAAAATGGCATTTCTATTGAAACTGGGCGTCTCAAGCAGATTACTGGTGGTATCTTATGGCAATCTCGGGACTTGGGTATTTTTCAGAAATGTAAGTCTGTAACCAGGATTGCTTTTCCTAAAGAAAAAGAGAAACTGGCATATTTTGCTATGGCTGCTGCCAAGCATGCCAAATCTCATGCCATTGTTTTAGCACAAGAATACCAGGATGGCTTTTTTAAATTGGCAGGGATAGGCTCTTCTCAATCTGTTCCCGAAGATGCATTCAAGGTAAAAGCGCTGCCTGAAGCTTTGGAGATGTTTAAGAGACTATACCATAGTATGGGAATGGGTTTACCGTTAAACGGTGTGTATACAGAAATGACACAATTGGTTTTGGCATCAGATCTGCCTCTGACTTCACCTGAGATGGTCACAGTGGTTTCAAATAGCGGTATCAGGTATATCGTGCAGCCTGGAGGATCTGAATGTGATAATGAAATTATCGAAATCTGTGACAGGTATAAGGTCAGTATGCTTTTGGGAGGAATGAGTCACTCAGCCATATAGTTTCTTTCAAAAACAAAAATAATTGCTACATTGGATCTTATTCCGATGTAAGCCGGTAAATGTTTGAAGCAGGGAGTTGTATTTGGCAGGGGGCTATCTGCTTAATAAAATGATATGAATTTTAATTTGTTATAAAACAATGTTTTACATCTACCGAAATGTAAAATGCTGTCAGTGAAAAGATAAAGGAAAATATGCTTTTATGGCAAAACACTTAGTAATCGTTGAGTCACCGGCAAAGTGTAAGACTATCTCCAAGTACTTGGGGAAGGATTATGCTGTCAGAGCTACTATGGGGCATATCATCGATTTGCCTGAAAAGGAGCTTGGAGTGGATATTGAGAAAGATTTTCGTCCCAAGTACACTCCTTCGAAGGGTAAACGGAAGGTATTGCGGGAATTGAAGAGTGAGGCGATGAAGGTGGAGGATGTATTTCTGGCACCTGACCCTGATCGTGAAGGGGAAGCCATTGCCTGGCATGTGGCAGAAACGATAAAAACTGAGAATGCCAGTATCAAGCGGGTTATGTTTAATGAGATAACCAAGCGTGCGGTTCTGGCCGCTTTTGAGCAGCCTCAGGAAATTGACATGAATAAAGTCAATGCTCAGCAAGCCAGGCGAATTCTTGACCGTATAGTGGGATATCAGGTTTCACCTATTCTTTGGCGAACGGTTTTTAAGGGGCTTAGTGCCGGAAGGGTTCAGTCAGTAGCATTGCGCCTGATCTGCGAGCGCGAGGAGCTTATAAGAGCATTTGTGCAGAAAGAGTACTGGTCGATACAGGGTTTTTTTGAGTATAAGCAATCTCAGTTTTCTGCCAAACTTTTTTCGGTTGATGGATTCAAGGGAGATCAGGAAAATCCTTTAGTTCCCGATGAAGCTGCTGCAAAGAAAATTATTAACCGGCTGCAGGGAAAACAATTTACAGTCATAGATGTCGTACGATCGGAAAAACAAAGAAAGCCTTATCCACCATTTATTACCAGCACTCTTCAACAAGAAGCTGCCAGAAAGCTCGGTTTTTCTGCTGCAAAGACTATGATGGTTGCTCAGCAGTTATATGAGGGGCTTGAGCTGGGAGATTTAGGCTCTCTGGGTTTAATTACCTATATGCGTACCGATTCGACCAGAATTGCCCAGGAAGCATTGCAGGATGCCCGTAAAGTCATAGGAACCCTCTTTGATGACAGACATTTGCCATCTGAACCGCGTTTCTACGGAAAGAAGAAAAATGCTCAGGATGCTCACGAAGCCATCAGACCATCTCAGGTTAATCTGGATTTCTCTCCGGACAGGGTAAAACCCTATCTCTCTCGGGATCAGCACCGGCTTTATGAGCTTATATGGAAACGATTTCTTGCTTCACAGATGGAAAATGCGGTTTTCGATTCCACAAGAGTAGATATCGAAGGGGACCGATGCGTTTTTCGCACCACTGGGTCGATTATCAAGTTCGAAGGCTTTTTGGCTTTATATGATGAAACAGTGGAGGATAATAGTTCCGATGCCAATGCTGAGAATCAAAATGAGAGGCTTCCTGAATTACAAGCCAACTCCAGAGTCGATTTAAATAAGCTTCTGGAAAAGCAGCATTTCACTCAGCCACCTCCCCGTTATACAGAAGCATCGCTGGTGCGGGAGCTTGAGGACAAAGGGATTGGTCGTCCGAGTACCTATGCTCAGATCATCGATACCCTGAAAAGACGAAAATACGTAAACCTTGAAAACCGCAGATTTGTGCCTTCAGAGGTGGGTTTCATGGTTAAAAACATACTGGTAAAAGAGTTTACCGATGTTTTCGATGTGGGTTTTACTGCGGAAATGGAAAACTCTTTAGACAAAGTAGAAGATGGAAACGCCGACTGGATAGAGGTACTCAAAGATTTTTACGGTCCTTTTTCTGGAAGGCTAAATGATGTCCGTCAAAGCATAAAGGACCTGAGGGCTCAAAACCAGGAGGTTACTGATAGGATATGCCCTTCATGTAATGAACATCCACTAGTTATAAAATGGAGCCGTAACGGTAAATTCCTGGCTTGCCAGGGATTTCCTTCTTGCAAACATACTGAACCCTTGGAAAAAAGCGAAAATCTAAAAACCGATGAAGTATGTGACAAATGTGGAGCTCCGATGGTCGTTCTTTCCATAAATGGAAGCAGATTCCTGGGATGTTCCAGATTTCCTGAATGCAAAAATACCAAATCGATGTCTACCGGGGTACACTGTCCTCAGGATGGATGCAATGGATCACTGGTCGAACGCAAAACCCGCAGAGGAAAGATCTTTTTTGGATGCAGTGCATATCCGGACTGTACATTTGCCACCTGGGACCGTCCGGTGGATCAGAAATGTGAAAAATGCGGATTTTCAATTCTGGTTTATAAAGAATCCAAACGTACAGGGGCAGCGCTGAAATGTCCCTCGTGCAAGGCAGAATTTCCAGTTCCAGGACAGTCCTCTTCTCAGATGCCTTCAGAAGAGACAGTCGAGTAAAAAGCAGCACTTAATAAATGACAGAAAATAACACAGTCGCGGTGATAGGAGCCGGCTTAGCCGGTTCTGAAGCTGCGTTGGTATTGGCTCGTAATGGAATTGCTGTAGAGCTTTACGAAGCTCGTCCTCAATGGACGAGTCCTGCTCATAAAACAGAACTTCCTGCGGAACTGGTTTGCTCTAACTCCTTAAAATCTCAGCAGTTACCTTCAGCACACGGATTACTGAAAGAGGAACTTTCCTTATTGGAGAGTCCATTGCTTATGGCTGCCAGACGCAATGCAGTACCTGCAGGTTCAGCTTTGGCTGTGGATAGGGAACTATTTTCAAAGGATGTTCAATCGTTATTGCTGGATAATCCATTGATAAAGCTTAATCGCTCTGAAATGGATTCTCCTCCGGAAAAATATACATACTGTATCATTGCAGCAGGTCCATTGGCTTCCGATAAACTGACCTGCTGGCTAAAGAGTCGGTTTCCTTCAGATACTCTGCATTTCTATGATGCAATAGCTCCCATAGTGAGTACTGATTCTATTGATTTTTCCATCGCTTTCAAGGCTTCACGCTGGGAGGAAGGGGAGGGGGACTATGTCAACTGCCCTTTTACAGAAGAGGAATATCACAGGTTTTATGAAGCTCTGCAGGACGCAGACCGGGTAAATGCCAGGGAGTTCGAAAATGAGCGTTTTTTCGAAGCTTGTTTACCTGTCGAAGTTTCTGCATCACGTGGTTTTGATGCTTTAGCATACGGTACGCTCCGTCCGGTGGGTTTGATTGATCCGCGAAGTGGCCGCCGTCCTTATGCGGTTTGTCAATTGCGCAAAGAGGATGTATCCGGGAGTTGTTATAATATGGTGGGCTTTCAGACCAGGCTTACCATACCTGAACAGAAAAAAGTATTCCGTCTTATTCCTGGACTTTGTAATGCGGAGTTTTTACGTTATGGAAGCATTCATCGAAATACTTACTTTGATTCTCCGAGACTTCTCTCAGGAGATCTCTCTTTTCGTAACCAGAGCAATCTGTTTTTAGCAGGGCAGATCTGTGGCAATGAAGGTTATACTGAGAGCATTGCTACCGGTCATCTTGCAGCTTTATTTCTGGTTTCCAGAATAAAAGGTTTTCTTATAAAAAAACCTCCGTTGAATACTGCAACCGGTGCACTCTTAAACCATGTTACAGCTTCCCCTGTTGAACCTTTTACTCCTTCCAATATTCATTTCGGTCTTTTTCCTGCTTTTGAATCGCCTGGACGAAAGAGAGTCGGTAAAAAGGAGAAAAAAGAGCTTGTCTGCGAAACTGCTTTAAAAGCCTTTTATGAATGGAAACAGGAAATCCGCCAAGGTGCAGGTATTATTTAAAAGTCGAAAGCCTTATGTTTCCCAAAGTTTACAAAGTTGTTGTAAAATTCAGATGGTAATTTCAAATTCTTCAGTATCTTCTTTCAGGTATTCATTTTTTATTGCTCTTCATGTCTAGTTCGTAGCTATTTATCAATAATCATCTTATTTTATATGTAAGCCATAGCCGCTTTGGTTCCGGTTCAACACACATATTCCTGGATTTGAGAAAGTTGTAACATGAAAGAATCAGTTTTGACATTAAATACTCTTGAATTAAAAAAAATAACCGGTACCAGAACATTTATGGCGCTTCCAAAAGAGGAGATTGACCGTTTGTATGCTTCAGTTGAAGTACAAAAAATGGAGCACGCTGTGGCTGATAAGGATTTTTCTCTTACCCAGTTAGTGGCAATTGTTGCTTTGCATTATAACTATTCATGGCTTGCTTTCACAATTGATTCGACTGGTAAAGCTAACCATGGTTCTTCTCTTTGTACTGAATGTCATATTCCGCCTTTTGGAAATAATAATATTTTTCTGGATGAAAGTCTCAATATCGCAGCTTGTCAGTTAATCGATGATTGGTTTATTGTTGAGGCTGGATATGACATTCGTTTAGCCGGATTAATCTGTGATGACTCTACCAAATTTGGAAAATCACATCTTGGACTTGTATTTATTGCCCGGCTTCGCCAGGCGGGAGTTATTTGCAGAGATGATAAGAATGTGAACATTAAATTCCATGGTATGGGGGAGCTGGTGCAGAACAGGGAACAGTTTGATAGTACAAGTAGAGTTCTTATCGACCATTTAATTGCATTTTGAAGATGATGATTGTAGGTTTGTTCGTATACATTTGATCCGGAGAACAAAACCATGACAGTGAAAAGAATTATAAAAACCGATAATGATGTGGAAATAGTCGATATGACCCCTTCAAATATCGCTTCTTATGGAGTCTGCGGGTATAAGGATATCGAAAAACATTTGGAGTTGAGAAGAAAGGTTGATTGGTACAAAGAATTCTATCCAAAAGGGTTGAGGATTAAGGGCTTAATCTCCAAATCCGGTGGATACCAGGGGATGATTGAGTATATTCCAGGTAAATATGCACATCGGCCAGTAAACGCAGATGAATACATGTTTATTCACTGCATTTTTGTAGGATTTAAAAATGAATTTAAAGGAAAGGGATATGCGAGTTCTCTGATTCTTAATTGTATCAGGAAGCGAAAGTAGCAGGATTGAATGGTGTTGCAGTAGTTACAAGGAAGGGTTCGTTCATGGCCAAGCGTGATATATTTGTCAAAAACGGATTTGAATCTGTAGATAAAGCAAAACCTGATTTTGAATTGATGGCGTTTAAATTTGATGTAAAATGTAAAAATCCATCATTCAGGAAATTATCTGCAAAGGAATACCCACAAGGATTAACCATTTTCCGTTCTGCGCAGTGTCCATACTCGGTTAAAAATGTTGATGCAATAATAAAAACCGCGGAAAAGCTCAAAATTAAAGCGACTCTGATTGAAATGAAGGAAATAAAGGATGTTCAAAATGCGCCTTGTGCTTTTGGCACTTTCTGTATAGTAATGGATGGTGAAGTCATAAGTCATCATCCTATCAGCAACACAAGATTTGAGAATATAATGAAATCTAAGAAATAATCAAAATTTAATCTGGGTTCAAGAAAACTGTAAAAGAAAAGTGGTTAGACTTTGTAAAGGTAAAATCCAGCTAAGTTAGATTACCCGAATAGGGATGAATAGCATTTACTGATTAAATAAGATAAGGAGCTTTTAAAAAAGTGAGCTCAATGAATTTCACCACATACTTGTCTTCTCCATGCTTGAGACTAATAATTTTTTTACCGGTCTTGTTTTCATGTATTGAAAAAGAAAATGACGGCATTCATTTACAAATTTGTTATCAGGAATTGGAGGCTGGTACAATCGAAACTGACAATACTGTTGATATCAAACCACCAACAGTTGATATAACTTTCCCAAAGGTCGAAGTGCCTTGTCTTTATGATAGTACACGTGATACAATCTGCTTTAGATTTAGCATTCCTCACACTTCAATAATGAGTATGGAAATTTTGAACGATGATGGAAAGTTAGTGGAAAAATTGATTGATAGCACAATATATGAACGCGGTGATCATGCTGTGTATTATAGAAATTTAAAAAATGGAAGAATTTACAGTTGTCGTACTTCCATCGATAAAAATGTGACAATGTATTGGTTTTTTATGGAATGAATCTCTCTGAAACCAAATTCTGGTGTAATAAATTATCATTTACACATTGTTCTATTGAGAGCTTCTCTAATCTCCTCCGGTATTTTCCTGGCATGTCCTTCTGCACTGATGCAAGCCAGTTTCACTTCTCCTTTTACAAGAAGTGTGTGGTCCCGGTTTATTCTGGTTTCAAATACTACAGCTGCAGAGGAGAGGTCTATGACCGAGGATTCAATTGTTAACAGATCATCGTAGCGGGCTGGAGCGCGATATTTTACATGTGCATCAATTACCACAAAGAAAATACCCTGTTTCTGGTAAACCACCTGATCAATTCCCAGATCACGAAGAAACTCTGTTCTGCTGCGTTCCATAAATCTCAAATAATTGGCATAATAAACCACACCACCGCAATCGGTATCTTCGTAGTAAACTCTAATGTTCATTGCTCACCGTGTTTCTATGTTATATTCCTTTATTTTTCTCCACAGTGTGGAACGGGAGATTCCCAGTTTCTTTGATGCATCGGTATAATTATAATTGGTTAATAACAATACCTGACTGATATGTTTCATCTCCATCTCTGCAAGAGTAAGCACTTTATCAGAAGTTACATCGTTGTCTACAGATGGACCTGTAAGAAGAAGCCGGTTTCTGAACATGAACTCCGGAAGATCTTTTTCGGTAATCTCTGAACCTTCTGCCAGCACAGTTGCATGTTCCAGAATATTTTCCAGTTCACGGACGTTTCCCGGGTAATTGTAATTTGCCAGAATCGCTTCAGCGTTTTTGGAGATTCGATTGACATTTTTGTTAAACAGCTGATTGAAACGATGCACGAATATATGAATCAGATTGGGAATGGTTTCTTTTCTTTCTCTCAATGGTGGAAGAAAGAGAAAAAATACGTTGAGCCGATAAAAAAGATCCTCTCTAAACTTACCCTGTTCTACCAGTTTTGCCAGATCTTTATTGGTGGCTGCTATTATCCGCACATCTACTGAACGGGTGATATTGTCTCCGATGCGGCGAAATTCCCGTTCCTGCAAAAAACGCAGTAACTTGACCTGTGCAGATGGTGAGAGTTCGCCTACTTCGTCCAGAAATAATGTCCCCAGATGAGCTTCCTCAACCAGTCCGCTTTTGTCCCGGTCTGCCCCTGTGAATGCTCCTTTTTTGTGTCCAAACAATTCACTTTCAAAAAGAGTATCCGGAATGGCCCCACAATTCATAGCCACAAATCTTCCATCATACCTTTTGGACATCCGGTGGATTATTTTGGCAAAAAATTCCTTCCCTGTGCCACTTTCGCCACCGATGAGTACCGTGGAGCTGGTGGGAGAGATTTTCATGGCAAATTTCAGCACTTTCTGCATCGATGCAGATCCGGACATCAGATCGGATAGAAACCTTTGTTCCAGCTCGATATGATCGTTTATCTGTTCGATTCTGATGGTCAATTTATCCAGCACGGATTTAAGATCTGAGAGTCGGATTGGTTTTACCAGATAGAAGGCTGCTCCATTGCGAAGGGCATTGGTGGCTTCTTCCAGTTTTTCAAAAGTAGTGAAAACAATTATTTCAGAGCGGAACTGAGTGCGGATGTAGCTAACTATATCCAGTTCAATAAGTGGCATATGTTCCAGATCAAGGAACACTACACCCACAGGATATTCTTCCAGTATTCCAAAAGCAATCGATTGAGTATCTGCTTCAAATACTTTGAAGTTTTGAAGAATGAGATTTTCTCTTATCTTTGCTCTGAATGGCATATCGGTTGAAATGATAAGAACAGTATTTTCACGCTTACTGACGATATTTGACATAAATTCTATGCAGATAATGATGTAAAATGTTAGTTTTAAAAATCCTGGGACTGCAGATCATTTAAAATACGTTTTAGCTGGCAAAAACTACAACCTGCATAAAAAAAATCGAACCGCAATTATCTATGGAAAATACCGGGCAGAAGAAAAAGTTAAAATTCGATTTGCTTAAGCTGATTGAATGGGTGGCAAGTCTATTATTTATTGTCATTGTGATTTTCATGATAACCGGTTTTTTCCCGGTTTCCCATCCGCTCATCAGCAATTATACTCACTCACTGATTCAGAAAAGCAGTCTGGATACCTGTACTATTTCTAAGGTGAAGCTGTCTCTCTGGAAGGGGGTTACCTTATACGATGTATTTGTATCAGAGACAACTGGCAGCGGTGTTGAGTACAAAATAAAGTTATCCAAAATAAGGATCAGTTGCAATATACTAAGTACAATACTTAAATGGCATGTTATTGAGAGCGAATTTCATCAATTTCGCGATAGCTTTTATCAGGCAGCAGAAAAAGATGCATATAAGGCAATTGATGGGTTGTTAAGTTTTGCATCCCGGTCAGAGCACATTAAAAATGTGCTCATCGATGGGAAATGTTTGAAAATTACGGAAAAAGGTGCTCCGGTTATTACCGCTAACCGGTTTTCTTTGGACATTACCAGGGAACAGGAGAAGTCCCGGAATATTGAATTGAATCTCGATGCTGCAGAATTTGTTTATCTGCAAAATGAATTCACATTTTTCAGAGCTACAGGTTTTTATGATAACCGGATACTTGATATTAATAGATGTCAAGGAAGGATTTTTAATGGTAAAGTAAAAGTCAGTACCGGTATTGATCTGGTTAACAAAAACATACATGATTTCACACTTAACGCTTCAAATCTGAATCTGGAGCAAATGGTTTCCTCTGGTAGTATTCAGGGATGTATTTCAGGCAAAATGGATTTAGATCTCCAAAACCTCTCATCAACTCTGAAATTAGATTCAATCAGGGGGAAGGGGATAATTCATTTATCTGGAATGAGCATTGAGGAAACCCCTATTCAAAAAGCTCTGGTGCAGCTGTTGGAAAACCAGGGACTCAATCGACTCTCTTTTTCAAAAATAAGGGCTGATTTTGAAATACTTAACAAAGATTCTATCCGGGCGGATATTTCAGGAAACGGGGAGATGCTTGATTTTAAATCCAATGGAATGTTGAACCTGCATGGATGGATCAATCAGCAGGTTAATGCAGCTTTATCTGATAAGGCAATTAAAGAGCTGCCTGGATTTGTGGTCAATTCGCTGGATCTCAATGAAAACAATCGCCGTATAGTTCGGTGCAGAATATACGGTACGCTCAATGAGCCCAAAGTGGAACTGGACAGGGAGATTCTTAAAAACGCCATTGGGAATGTCTTTGAACAGATGAGAGAGAATTTTAAGGATTTTTTCAGGAAAAAATAGACTTTTGAGCAATCAGATCCAGCAGTTAACCTCCAGAGGACTTGAGCGCAGACTCAAGCGATACCTTCTTAAAGTAAAACACCAATTCGTAGCTATAACTACTCCGGGTTTTGAACAAGTTCTCAGATCCGAGCTGCTGAATTTGCAGGGTGTGGAAAACTGCAATCTGATTAACGGTGGGGTAGAGTTCTGCGGTCCATTGGATCTGGTTTACAGCACCAACTTATATCTGCGCACTGCCAACCGTATTCTGATGCGTATAGAATCTTTTACCGCCCGTTCTTATCCGGAACTCTACAATAAATGCCGCCGTGTTGCCTGGGAGTTGTATTGTGGATTTTCCGATGCAGTCAGCTTTTCAGTTTCGTCAAGAAATTCAAGGCTTCATCATACCACAAATATTGAAAATACGGTATTTGATGCTCTTACAGAGAGCATGAAAAAATTGGGAGTTCAACTGAAAAATCATTCAGATGCTCCGATATGCTTTCATATCAGAATCTCTGATGATACATGTACGATCAGTATAGATTCCAGCGGTGAATTGCTTTATAAAAGAGGTTATCGCCTAAGCACTGCATCTGCTCCATTACGGGAAACAATCGCAGCTGCCGTGCTTGAGCAGGCCCGATGGGACCGGTTCCCGGTAATTATGGATCCGATGTGTGGTTCCGGGGCTCTTATTCTGGAGGCGGTATCTATGACTCTATGTAAAACAGCGGGAATTGATCGCAGGTTTGCATTTATGAGCTGGCCGGTTTTCAACAGTCAAAAATGGGAGAAAATCCGCAACAAAGCTTTAAGTGAAGAGCGTGAGACGTCTGGAAAACGGTTTCTGGCATCGGATGTAGATGGGGAGGCGATCGGTAATGCCATAGAAAATGCCCAACGGCTGGGAGTTAAAGATTGTGTGGAATTCAGCATTAAGGATTGTCTCCTTTTGAAAACGGTATCTCCTCCTGGTTTAATTGTCTCAAATCTACCCTATGGCAAGCGAATCGGCACACCTGAACCCGACCTGCACATCTTCTTCAGAAAATTGGGTAAACATATTTGCAACCAATTTGAGGGGTGGGATTTTGCTTTTATTGTGGAAGAACCCAGATTTGCAAGCATTTCCGGATTGCCGGTTAAAGATGAAATCCGCTTTAAAAATGGAGGTATTGCTGTAAGACTGGTGATGGGTAGGATTTGATAAAAAGATCGATATAGTCTTGTAATATTAATATCAACAGAATAAGAATTCTTATCCTAAGCCAAAGAGGTCCTGTTGACCAGAGATGATGTTATCAAAGCTGCTACCCGTAAATTCCAGAATAGAATCTGCAACCGGTTTGAGTTGGCAATCAATATAATGGTCATAGTCAATGGGAGAAGTAAGATTCTCCAGGGGTTGGGGACCGTTGGAAGTGATATAATATTTTATTATGTGTTTGGGAGTTTTTAACAGGCGGGCAGCCTGTGCGTGTGGTGGAATATTAACCGTATACTCATTGAGATTTTTTCGCAACCGCTTCTTATAAATAAGTTGATTGTCAAAAGTTCCCTGTTTCACTTTATTTACTATGTCGATGATATATTCAAAAACCGGTTGTCCGGAAAAGACCCGTCTTAACAGTTCATTCTGAAACTCCTTAGCCAGATCGGTCCAGTCTGAGCGTGCAGATTCCATCCCCTTGAAGATCAGTTTCATCTCACCATTTTCTATAATACTTCCGCAATAATGCTTTTTGCTTCCATAAGAACCACCCCTCACCGATGGCATCAGAAAGTGACGGAAATGGGTCTGAAATTCCAGATTCAGTGCAGATGTAACCTCAAAAGTATCTTTTAGATGTTCGGCTAACCATTTGGTCAGATGTTCTGATAGTGTTAGTCCAATGCTTGCTGCCTGGTTTTCTTTTCCAGAGCCCAACAGGACAAAAAGAGAATCTGTGTCTCCGTAGATGACCCGGTAACCGGTCGTTGACTCGATATGGCGTATTGTTTCTTTGAGAATATACTGACCGGTTCTGGTTATGGTGGTTGCCAGCTCAGAGGAGAAAAACCGACATCCTTGAGCTCCCAGTACTCCATAGAAGCTGTTCATTAGAATTTTTATAGCTTGGGAAAGATATGGGTTATTTTCTTTTTTAGCTTTGGAGCGGGCTTGAAGTAATTGTTCGATGATTTCTGGTAAAATAGAGATTTTTCTGGAAAATGAGGTGCCCTCCGGAGTTTTGATTCTATCATCTGACTGGATTTTGTAACCCAGGGGATCGATTTTAAAGGTGAGTATGATAGATGGATAAAGGCTTCTGAAATCAAAAACCAGAACATTGTCATAAATCCCAGGAACCGGTTCCAGTACATAGCCGCCGGGTAGAGGATGAGAGGGCAGGGGTATGTCTGCAGCATTGGTAGCCACAAATCCATGCCGGTGCAATCTTGGAAGGTAGAGATGGTCGAATGCTGCTACACTTCCACCCGTTCTGTCAAGAAGAAGGCCTGAACGTTTTGATTTTTCAACTGCATTGGGAAGAATACCTGCCTTATTGAAGATTTCCAGGGTCAGTTTTGCATCTTGTAAGTTGTATTGGGCCAGTGATAGTTTATCTTCTCTGAACAGGCGGTTAATTTCTGAGATTTTTTCCTCACCGCTTTTCTCTATAAGCTTTACCTTATTAAGCATGGCAGAAGCTACAAAATTCAAAGAATATTCTTCAAAAGTGAAAAAGTTGGCTCTGAGCATGGTGGGTACATCCATGACTACTCTTCCGGGAATTCGCACCAGCAGGTCGGTTCCTGAGTGGTTTTGAACTATTTTTGATCCATTGTCTCTACCTGGGGCAAAAGGGATGTTTAGTGCGATGCATCGCTTCTGAATCATCTGAAGATCAAAATTGATAACGTTCCAGCCGATTAAAATATCCGGATTCTGTTTATGAATGTGCTGGAAAAAATTCTGGATTACCTCCTTTTCGTTGGGACAGAAAAATACTGAACCGGTCGAGGTCTCATTGCCTTCAATAAAAACTGCATCGGTTTTTCCACTGCAGGCGATGCTGTAAATCTGTCCGCTTTCTGTGTTGGTTTCGATATCAAATGACAATACCTGCAACGATGGATTCATGTCACAGCCCCGGATATGAGGATTGTAAAGTAAAATTGTACCATTCCGGGTTGTTACTTCTCCGGTGGCTTCAAAACCTCCTGCCACAAATCTTTCCATCAGGTAGCGCTCCACTGGATTGACATCTGATTCGTAAAGAATTGTACCGGTTTTGGCCAGTTGCTCTTTTGCATGCAGAAAACCGGAAAATGTATTGAAATAAAGACAGTCAACAGCTGTTCCATCCAGGGCTTTAAAAGGAAGTACTTTTCGTTCAGCTGCTTTTATAGTAAGATTTAGGTCTGTATTGCGAGGTACGAAAAACATCGGGCGGAAGTTATCGATCAGGATTCTGACTGGAACCTGGTTTTCGGTTACCGCATACAGTGTAATTTCAAAACGGTTTCGAGAGTCACGGCTGAGATAATTTAAAAGAAAGCAGCGAAGAGTTTCTGAATTAGGCATGTTTTAAAATACCATTTTATTTGTTTCGGTTCCAAATAACAATATTCTTGTCTGAACAGGAGGCATTAGAATAGTTGGCACTAATATTGAGTTTAGATTTGGCTTCGGCTAAAAAAATCTGTCTCTTTTATGATTGCTGAAATCATTTTATAAATTAACGATTTATCCCAGCAAGACACTTTTTACCAGGAGGATCTATGGATAATATGTGGGAGAAGCTGAAAAAGGGAGTTCGCGAGGGCGCAGCCCTTTCAATGGAAAAGATCGAGGAGTATACAAAGCTAGGAAAACTGAAAGTTGAGGAAATGGCCACCAAGCGCAAAATTGAGCGTAATTATGGTGATATTGGAGAACGGGTGTTCGATCTGTTCGAGGATAATAAAGGGGCAGATATAGCTCAGGATTTGACAATTAAAAAAGCTGTGGAAAATATTGCTGCTTTACGTGAAGAGCTTCTGGAGATTGCCAAAAAAATAAAAGAGGTGGGAGAAAATTCCAGGAGTTCAAAAACAGACGATGATAGCGAGATTAATGGTATTTAAGTCCCACGCTTCGGCTCCGCTCAGAAACAACACAGAGCTGTAGTTTATTTACTGAGAGACCAGGTTTAGCCGAAGTGTTATTCCTGGGTCATCTCTTCGATAGCTTCGGAGCTTTTCCAGGATTTATGAGGCTTTGATGGCAGGGCAAATCTGTTATTGTTTGTTTTTGAGAACATAAAGAAGTAGATTCAATAGGATGAAGAAAAGAACTATTCTTGTAGTACCGCCACGGGGAGTGCCTGTGAAGATGATCAGGATCCGTCTTTCTGTGGCAATAGGCTTATTAGCCATTATCTCTGTAGGTTTTTTAGGGTATTTTATTCCATTCAACAATTTTACCTTGAATGTGGTGGAGACCAACCAGAAAAAAAACTTAACAGAGCAGAATAATGCTCTGTTAAGAAAAATTATTTCCACACTCAGATTGCTCAACAATCTAAAAGATCAGGTGGCTCGACTGGAGGCAAAGCAGAAAGTAGCTGCTCAATTCAGTGGCATGGGTGAGGAGACTACAGACATCAAGCATCGAATTGACTTTCAGAAGATGAGCACAGATGAACTGCTGCAGTTTGTTGAAAACCGTGAAGCACTCTTTGAATCTTTCTATGATAAAATCGATGGCGATTATCTTTTGGAAAATATCCCTGTTATCTACCCTGTGAAAGATTCATTTGTGGTTTCCCGTGGTTACGGTTTAGCTTTAGATCCTTTTACATCCAAGAAAAAATGGCATGCAGGTATTGATCTTGTTGCTGAAGAAGGTACACCAGTGATTGCTACTGCCTCAGGGGTGGTAAGTCGTCTGGAGAACCACCCCATCTGGGGGGTGAGGATTACTGTTGAACATAGGAGCGGATTTCAGACAGTTTATGCTCATCTGGGGCAGGCTCTTATAAACAAAGGAAAAACTGTCAAAAAGGGTCAGGTAATTGGAAAAATGGGCTTATCAGGTTTAAGTACAGGGATACATCTTCATTATGAATTGATTCATAAGGGTGTTCATGTAAATCCCCGCAGTGTCATGTTTCCTTCTCTTCTGAAGTAAATTACAATTGTCCAAAAAAAGCAGATCTGCTGGTAGATCAAAATTGAGAAGAAAATGTACCCGGTATTTATCTTACCATTAAAAAAACGATTGCTGCTGTGATCGCTAGTAGTGCTCCACCTGAATAAATCAGTAGTTTAATGGGAATCTTTTTCTGGGGTTTCCATACTGGAATGCTCAACGGATTGGTCATGTAACGGTAAATAAGGTCCTGAGGGGCTCTATCGGAGATTTTTCGAAGAATTGCAAAAAGTTCATGCCCGAAATCTGCAATACTGTTAAAGCGTTCGTGAGGTTCAAGAGCGATGCTATTATCGATACAGTTTATCAGTTCTCTGGGAAATGGTAAATCGTAGGTATCTAATGGTTTATATTGTCCTTTGGTTTTTTTCTGAACCAGTTCGGTAAGGGTTTTTTGTGGAAAACAGCGGGCACCGCAAAGCATTTCATAAAGAACTGTGCCCAGTGAGAAGATATCACTTCGGTGGTCAAGTGTTTTACCGTTAAGTTGTTCAGGACTGAGGTATACCAGCGTTCCCATGATTTTAGCGCCAACAGTATGCAAGCTTACTTCGCTGGGGCGCGCGATGCCAAAATCCATCAGTTTTACTATTCCATCTTTGGAAATGACAATATTGTCGGGTTTGATATCTCTATGTATCAATCCGTGGTAGACCTTGCCGTAGAGGGTATAATCTTTAGTGTGGGCATAATGCAAGGCCTGACAAACAAAGTAGCCTACAGAAAGGGCGACTGCTAATGGAAGGCGGCTGCTCTGTGCCAGGAGATTTCGGATGGAGACACCATCCACATATTCCATTTCTAGAAATGGAATCTGCTGATCGATATGACCAATGTTATGAATTTCCACGATGTTGGGGTGATGCAGGTCAGCCATGATTTTGGCCTCAGTGAGAAATCTCTCACGGGCCTCTTTATCGGAATATTTTTTAAGGACTTTTACCGCCCGTATAACCTCCAGACCTTCGTGCCAGACTTTGTAAACAGTTGCACTGCCACCTTCACCTATTAATAACTGAACTTTACTGGGACCAATCTTATCCCCTGGAGCAGGCATCGGAATGTCCTGTTGTTTGTAAGGGTTCTGGATTTGATCACTTAGTTTCATGTGGCGCATTTCTGGGTTCTCTGGTTGGAGGTTGCTCATATACCCGTTTACCCCGGTTAAAGAAATGTTCTATATTTAATGGTCTGGTTATCAGTTAAAGTATGCAGCATATATCGATAGGCTGTTTTAAGATAATCATCCTTATAAAATATTTATTGTACCACCAATGGTGGATAGTTTAAAGATAATGATTGAAAAATATCCGAAAAAGATTTTAATAATCCGGTTCTCATCGATGGGCGATGTGATCCTGGTATCTGCTCTTTTTTCAGCAATAAAAAAACATAATTTAGATTCAGAGATCACCTTTGTTACCGATCCGCAGTATATAGAATTTTTCAGAGATGACCCCAGACTTGGCAGAGTTTACGGAATGCCTAAAAAAATGGGAATAATTGATACTGCACTGTCGGAAAATAAATGGGATCTGGTAATTGATTTGCAAAGGAATAGCAGAAGTAAAACATTTCTGGGACTGGTAAAACATAAAGGAAAGGTAAGTATCTTTCGTAAACCATATCTGAAAAGGATTTTGAGGCTCATTATCAGGACGAGTAGTTATTCTGAAAAAGATATGGTGATATATCGGTATCTTGAAGCAGCCGGAATCAGATATGATATTTCCAGGCCGGAAACTTCTCGATTATTTTTCAAATCATCAATATTACCTGATCATATTCAAAAGACAATATATACAGGTGGAATAGTCAGACCGGTAATTGCGTTGATACCATTTGCTGCATGGAAGAATAAGGAGTGGCCTGAAGAAAGATTTGTAAATGTAGGGAAATATTTTCTTGTTAAAGGGTGGGATGTGTGCATTATGGGAGGGCCTCAGGAGAAGCAGAAGGCTGAGGATATGGCAGAGAAAACCGGCCACCGTTGTGTCTCTCTGGCAGGGAAACTTACCTTATATGAGTGTGGTTGCTTTTTAAAAAAGTGTTCTCTGGCTCTGGGAAACGATACCGGATTGTCTCATCTTGCGCGTTCTTGTGGCGTGAGGACTGGTATTATTTATGGGCCTACAACCCGTCATTGGGGTTTTTATCCTCAAGGGGAGCCTCCGTTTAAGATCTTTGAACACCCGTGGTTTTGTCGTCCTTGTCATGCGCATGGGGGTAATGTTTGTTTATTAAACAGAGCATGTATGAAAAGTATCAGTTCTGATCAGGTGATTAAAGGTCTGATGGATTTAGTGATTGCATCGGATTAAGTGAAAGAATATAGATTTCTTGCTTTTTCTCGTGAAAAAACTTACATTAAAAGCCATGTACACAAAAAAGCTGGCATCTTCAATTAATACAGGAACCGTTCTCGCCGGGATCAGGGGTGTCATTATTATTGGACCGGGACAAAAGGAAACGGGTTCATAGAATCAGATGAAAGTAAAGATTTTTAGGCCCGTTTCCTTCGAAGGAAACGGGCCTTTTTGTGTTTTAAACTTACTTAATTCTTGATTGTTGGGGTAAAAGGTCGTATTTTAGACAGCTGTTTCGGTGTGATGTGGATTAAAAGTAAATGCATCGGATAGATCAGGGAGGACAGATTTGAAGATAACAGGCGCACAGATTATAATAGACGCTTTAAAAAAAGAAGGAGTCAGTGTTGTTTTCGGTTATCCAGGTGGAGTAGTCATCCCTATTTTTGATGTTTTGTATGATACCAAAGAAATAACTTTCGTTTTGACAAGACACGAGCAGGCTGCTGCTCACGCTGCAGACGGGTATGCGCGGGCTACCGGTAAAGTTGGAGTGTGTCTGGCTACTTCAGGGCCTGGTGCGACCAACATAATGACAGGAATTGCCACTGCTTACCTTGATTCCATACCGATGGTTGCTATAACCGGGCAAGTCTCGACTTCTCTTTTGGGTACAGATGCCTTTCAGGAGGCTGATGTAGTGGGGATCAGCCGCCCTATTACCAAGCATAACTTTTTAGTCAAGTCGATAGACGAACTGCCGGTTATTATTAAACAGGCATTTCATATAGCAAGCACCGGAAGACCCGGACCTGTACTGGTTGATATACCTGTTGATGTGTCCAGAGCGATTACAGAAAATTATTGTTATCCTGAGGCTGTATCAATACGCAGCTATAAACCAAACACAAACGGTCATTTCCGTCAGATACAGAAGGCTGCTGATGCAATTGCAAAAGCAAAGAGACCAGTAATTTTTGCCGGTGGTGGAGTGATTCATTCTGGTGCTTACAGTGAGCTTCAGGAGTTGGCTGAGCGTACCAATATTCCGGTAACCACATCACTGATGGGGTTGGGATGTTTTCCAGGTACTCATCCTCTTTTTATCGGAATGCCTGGAATGCATGGGGCAAAGGCGGCTAACTTTGCAATTCAGGAATGTGATCTGATCATTTCTATAGGTGCACGTTTTGATGACCGGGTAACCGGATATGTGGCGAAGTTTGCTCCTGAGGCAGCTATTATTCACATGGATATAGACCCGGCGGCAATCTCCAAAATAATAAAGGTGGATATTCCGGTAGTAGGCGATGCCAAAAAAATATTGATCGAACTAAATAAACTTATTCAGCCAAGAGTTGCAGATGCCTGGAATGAAAAAGTAATGAAATGGAAAGGAAAGAAACTATTTACCTATATCGATTCCAAGGAGATAATAAAGCCGCAGGCGGTCATAGAAGCTGTTTACAGGGAAACTAATGGGAATGCAATAATAGCCACTGAAGTCGGACAGCACCAGATGTGGACTGCTCAGTATTATCTATTTGACAAACCTAGAACACTGCTTACCTCAGGGGGCCTTGGTACCATGGGTTATGGCATGCCTGCTGCAATGGGTGCTGCTGCCGCTAATCCAGGTATACCAGTAATCGATATTGCAGGAGATGGTTCTATACAGATGAATATCCAGGAGCTTGCCACATTATCTCTGAATAATATTCCGGTAAAGATTGTTATTCTGAATAACTCTTATCTGGGCATGGTCAGACAGTGGCAGGAGCTTTTTCATAATAAACGATATAGTTCGACTTGCCTGCGGGGTGGTACTCTTTGTGTGCAATGTGTGGGCACTCAAAAATGCCAAAAACAATATGTGCCCGATTTTGTGGCGCTTGCAAAAAGTTATAACATTGCCGCTTTTCGAACTGATAAACCGGATGAACTGTCGAAAATATTGAGAGAAGGCCTGGCGGTGAACGGACCTGCACTTATGGAGTTTATAGTTGCATCCGAGGAAAACGTGTTTCCCATGGTTCCGGCAGGAAAACCCCTTGATGAGATTCTGGAGGGATGATGAGTATACATACAATTTCTGTATTGGTGGAAAATAACAGTGGGACTCTTTCCAGGATCTCGGGATTGTTTTCCAGCAGGGGATATAATATTTCCAGTTTAACTGTTGCAGAAACTGATGATCCCACCGTTTCACGAATGACAATCGTTGTCGATGGAGAAGAGTCGATTCTGGAGCAGATTGTAAAACAGCTCAATCGCCTTATCGATGTGATAAAGGTAATTGACTTTGGGGGTGAACCGGTAGTGGAGAGGGAGATGGTGCTTGTGAGGATCGATTCCAATCATTCTAATCGTCACGAGATGGTAGGGTTGGGATCTATTTTCGGAGCCAGAATAGCGGCTGTTTCACCTTCATCGATTACTTTTGAGATGATGGGTACCAAAAACGGAATAAATGATTTCATTACCATGATAAAACCTTATGGCATAAAAGAAATTGTACGCTCCGGTACAATTGCTATTGCACAAACCAGAAAATAGTCTGCGCTCAGGGGAGCTCTTGGCAGTGGTGAAGAAGAACTTTCCAGCGTTATAAATTTTTCACTTTTTTAGAAGGAGCCTGTAAAAATGGCAATTATCGATTTCGGCGGTGTACCGGAAGAAGTGATTACGCGAAAAGAATTTTCTCTCGCTAAAGCACGCACAGCACTTAAAAAAGAAACTATCGCAATCATTGGTTATGGTGTCCAGGGACCTGCTCAGGGGCTTAACCTAAAAGATAATGGTTTTAATGTTATTGTTGGTCAGGCCAAGTCTTTTAAAAAAGATTGGGATCGTGCCGTAAAGGATGGCTGGGTACCCGGTGAAACACTTTTCGATATAGAGGAAGCTGCTGAAAAAGCAACCATTATTCAAATGCTTGTTTCTGATGCTGCACAGATGGCAATCTGGCCTAAAATTAAAAAACATTTGAAACCAGGTGATGCTCTTTATTTTTCACACGGTTTCTCCATTGTTTATAAAACTCTGACCAAAGTGATTCCACCGGCAGATGTGGATGTAATTTTGGTGGCTCCAAAGGGAAGCGGCCTGAACGTTCGCAGAAATTTCCTCTCTGGTGCAGGGATCAACTCAAGTTTTGCAGTTTTTCAGGATGCTACAGGCAGAGCCAAAGAGCGTTGCATTGCTCTGGGTATAGGTGTGGGTTCCGGTTATCTTTTTGAGACCACTTTCGAAAAAGAAGTATATAGTGATCTTACCGGTGAACGTGGTGTACTCATGGGTGCCCTTGCAGGTATTATGGAAGCTCAGTATGATGTTTTAAGGAAAAATGGTCACAGCCCATCCGAAGCTTTTAATGAAACTGTTGAGGAGCTTACTCAGAGCCTCATCAGACTTGTTGATGAAAACGGAATGGACTGGATGTATGCAAACTGCTCGGCTACTGCTCAGCGTGGTGCTCTTGACTGGAAGCCCAAGTTTAAAAAAGCAACTCTGCCGGTTTTCAAAGAACTCTATGAATCAGTGAAAAGCGGAAAGGAAACCAAGCGGGTGCTCACTTCCTGTGGCAAGGCTAATTATAAGGAACTGCTGGACAAAGAGCTCTCTCAGATGGGAAATTCTGAGATGTGGCTTGCCGGTAAAGCTGCTCGCAGTCTGCGTCCGAAGGAAAAGGCCAAGGAGATTACCAAATCTACCAAAGGTGTTTCCGGACGCCAGGGTAACTGATCCATTTTTTGCACTCTCCGATAAGAGAGTGCATTTACATAGTCAAGGTTAAAACCCTTGACTTTTCAGGGTAACCGGTTTTTCCGGTTTAGACAGGCGTTTATGAAGAACAAGATCCTGATTTTCGATACCACCTTACGTGACGGTGAACAGGCTCTTATTGCCAGTTTGTCAGTTGATCAGAAACTGAGAATCGCCCGCCAACTGGCCAGACTAAATGTTGATGTAATAGAAGCAGGGTTTCCGGTTTCATCACCGGGAGATTTTGAATCGGTTTCCACTATAGCAAGTGAAGTGGATGGACCTGCTATCTGCGGTCTTGCCAGGGCTGTGGAAAAGGACATTCTGACCTGCGCGAAAGCGTTGAAAGCAGCCAAACGTCCCAGAATTCATACTTTTATTGGTACGTCTGCAATTCACACTGAAAAGAAATTACGCAAAAGTGAAGAAGATATTCTGGAGATGGTTAAAAACCATGTACGTCTGGCCAGACGCTATTGTGATGATGTGGAGTTTTCCGCAGAGGATGCCGGGAGAACTGGAGTTGATTTTCTCTGCCGGATTGTCGAGCAGGCTATCGAATCCGGAGCAACGACTATAAATATTCCGGATACAGTCGGTTATACTACTCCGGAGCATTTTGCCTCAATTATCGATGAGTTGTTCAATAGAGTTCCCAATATTGACAAAGCAATCTTGTCTGTACATTGCCACAACGATCTGGGAATGGCTACCGCTAATTCTCTCACAGCCGTTTCGCATGGAGTCAGGCAGATTGAATGCACAGTTAATGGAATCGGGGAGCGTGCAGGAAATGCTGCTCTGGAAGAAATTGTTATGGCACTGAAAGTGCGCCATGATTTGTTTCACCTGCAAACCGGTGTGAACACCAGAGAGATAATGCGAACCAGTAAGCTCGTAAAAGATATCTGCAATATGCCTGTGCAGCCAAATAAGGCGGTTGTGGGGAGTAATGCATTTTCGCACTCTTCAGGTATTCACCAGGATGGTGTGCTTAAGGCAAAAAAGACTTATGAGATTATGACTCCCCAATCTGTGGGGCTTAAAGAAAACCGGATGAATCTTACGAGCAGGTCCGGAAGCCATATGGTAAAGAGCCGCCTGATGGATTTGGGATACAGTGAGCAGGAAATCGAATGCTCTCAGGCTTATGAAAAGTTTAAAGCTCTGGCTGATAAAAAGGGCAGGGTTTACGATGATGATCTTATAGCCTTGATGGAATCAAAAAACAGTGATGATCTCAAGGATCATTTCATTCTGGAATATCTCAACGTTTCAAGTGGGAGAGGGACGGTGCCTACAGCAACCGCCCGTATTTTTATAGACGGCAAGTTATTTCAGGAAGCTGCCTGCGGAGATGGAGCAGTTGATGCCGCTACAAAAGCCATTGACAGAATTATTGGCTATAAATTGACTATAGAAAATTATCATCTGGAAGCAGTTACCGAAGGACGGGAGGCACAGGGAAGGGTATCGATTGTTGCCCGTTCTGCTGAGGGAGTTTTCACTGGAAATGGTACCAGTACCGACATAGTGGAAGCCTCTGCACTTGCATATATGGACATAGTCAATAAGATTGCCCGTATGAAGAAATTCAATCGTAAATTACCGGTTCCTGCACGGGAATCGTTGTGATAAAAATCGTCACATTGTACTCTTAGGAGAGGATAAGATTTGATGAAGACCTACAATATCGCACTTATGCCTGGGGACGGAACCGGGCCGGAAGTACTGCAGGAAGGAGTCAAGGTACTCAATGCTCTTGCTCCCAAATACGGATTGAGTTTTAATTTCACCAATTTTGATTTCGGTGGGGAGCGTTACAAACGCACAGGAGAAACTCTTCCTCAGAGCGCAATCGAAGAGCTTAAAAAGTTCAACGCTATCTATCTGGGTGCTATCGGACATCCGGATGTAAAACCGGGTATACTGGAACTGGGTATATTGCTCAAATTGCGTTTTGCATTGGACCAGTACATTAATTTAAGGCCGGTAAAGCTTTACCCCAATGTGGATTCTCCTCTTAAGGACAAAGGGCCCGAACATATAGATTTTGTGGTCATAAGAGAAAACACAGGTGGCATTTATACCGGTATGGGCGGTGCCAGTATGGTAGGTACCAAAGATGAGGTTGCCACACAATTGATGGTTTATTCAAGACCGATTGTAGAGAGATGTATCCGTTTTGCTTATGATTATACCAGGAAAAGGAACAAGAAAAAATTACTGACACTGGTTCACAAATGTAATGTGCTCACTTATGCCGGTGATTTATGGGTACGTACCCATAAAGAGGTAGGAGACAAGGATTACACCGATATCAAACAGGATTATAATCATGTTGATGCCTGCACCATGTGGATGGTAAAGAGCCCCGAATTTTATGATGTTATCGTTACAGAAAACCTCTTTGGCGATATCATTACTGATCTTGGTGCGATGATTCAGGGTGGGATGGGTATTGCAGCAGGTGGTAATATTAATCCCGAAGGTGTATCCATGTTTGAACCAATCGGAGGGAGTGCTCCAAAGTATACCGGGCAGAATGTAATCAATCCGCTTGCTGCGATTTGTGCAGGTGGTATGATGCTTGAAATGCTGGGAGAAACTCAGGCTGCTGCTGCGATCGACAATGCGGTACATTCAGCTTTGGCATCAGGCAAAATCAAAAGTCTTGCTGCAGGACGGATGGGTATGGGTACGACTCAGGTTGGTGATCTGATTGCATCGACTGTGGCTTGAAATTAAACGTTTTCAGAAAAAAGACTGAATTTTTCCGGCTTTGCCGGTTGATCTATATGCCGGGGGCTTCTATGGCCCCTGTCAATAATCAAAATCATTAAAAATTTTTCAGCTTCATATGCTGAGCAGGAATAGTTATGAAAAGTAATAATCACCCGGTAAAACTGTATGATACCACATTAAGAGATGGTAATCAGGCGCTGGGGATCAGTTTGTCTTTGAGTGATAAGTTACGGATTGCTGAAAAACTTAATGATCTGGGAATTCATTACATTGAAGGTGGGTGGCCCAATACCACCAACACTATAGACACAGATTTTTATAAGAAGACTGCCTCCATTAATTTACAGGCAAAAATTGCTGCTTTTGGAAGCACTCGTCGCCCGGGAAGAAATGCTTCAGATGATCCTTTTCTTTTGAATCTGGTAAAAACCGCTGCTCCGGTTGCCACCATTTTTGGTAAAAGCTGGGATCTGCATGTAACCAAAGTGATAGGTGTCACCTATGAAGAAAACCTGGATATGATAGGTGATTCGATCAGTTTCTTGAAAAAGCATTTTGATGAAGTAATCTATGACGCTGAGCATTTTTTTGACGGATACAAAGCGAATCCTCAATATGCTATGCAAACTTTGGAAGTTGCACAACAGGCTGGAGCTGATTGCATTGTTCTTTGTGACACCAATGGAGGAATGCTTCCGGATGAGGTCCTGGGTGTATTCAATCAGGTGAAAAAGCAGCTAACAGTCCAGACAGGTGTACACATGCACAATGATTCCGGTTGTGCAGATGCAAACTCGTGTATGGCTGTGATTGCTGGTGCTTCACATGTGCAAGGGACTTTCAATGGACTGGGAGAGCGATGTGGTAATGCAAATTTGTGCACCATAATTCCAAATCTCCAGTTAAAACGCGGATTCAGACTGATTTCCGAGCAACAACTCAGCATGATCACCTCTGTATCGGTATTCATAGCTGAAATTGTCAATATGACCCATAATGTCCGTCTGCCATATGTGGGGGAAGCTGCATTTTCGCACAAGGCAGGAGCTCATGCCGATGGGGTAAGAAAGGTACGTCAGTCATTTGAGCATGTTCCACCAGAATCAGTTGGTAATGCCCGTCAATTTGTGGTCTCTGATCAGGCTGGTGCCAGCACCATCCTGGAGAAGCTCAGCTCTATCCGTCCAGGTATCGATAAGAAACACCCGGATGTGAGAAATCTTCTGTTGAAAATCAAGGAACTGGAGGCTGAGGGTTATCAGTTCGAGGCTGCTGATGGTTCTTTTGAACTAATGGCAGGAGAGATGCTAGATCACTTTCAGGAACCTTTCAAGGTAAAAGGGTTCAGAGTTATTGAAGAGAAACGGGAAAATGGTGAGGTTTTTTCGGAAGCAACTATAAAGATTCAGGAAGGGGAGCTTTTTGAACACACTGCTGCTGAAGGTGATGGTCCGGTAAACGCACTTGACAACGCCTTGAGAAAAGCTCTGGTAAAATTCTACCCTTCTTTAAAGAGTGTACGTTTGGAGGATTTCAAAGTACGGGTGCTTGATGGCAGAGATGGTACGGAAGCTAAAGTGCGGGTTCTTATTGAATCTTCTGATGGAAAGAGCAGATGGGGTACGGTTGGTGTATCCACAAATATAATCGAGGCTGCCTGGATCGCTCTTATTGACAGCCTTAAATATAAACTTATGAAAGACACTAATAATGCAGGATCAGAAGGGGTTTCCTGTTCAGAAAATAACAGGGAACATGATCTGCAAATACACTCATAGCAGGACAAGGTTGAAATGGGCAAAAATATCGATTGGCAGAATCTGGGCTTTAAGTACGTGCCGACAGATTGCTTTGTACGAGCGGATTTCAAAAATGGGCAGTGGGGAAGTCTCCAGGTCTTTGATAAGCCGGAGATGCAGATCCATATTGCGGCAACCTGTTTGCATTATGGTCAGGCCTGTTTTGAAGGTTTAAAAGCGTTCAGACAAAAAAACGGTGATATATGCATTTTCAGACCTGAACAGAATGCCCGTCGTATGGACAAAACTGCAAAACGTCTCATGATGCAACCGGTACCCGAAGCATTGTTTATTGATGCGGTAAACCTGGTGATCAAAAACAATCTTGACTATGTGCCTCCCTATGGGACAGGAGCAAGCTTATATATCCGGCCACTTTTAATTGGTTCCAGTCCATATATCGGGTTGCACCCGTCAGATGAGTTTATCTTCCTGGTGCTTTGCATTCCTGCAGGACCTTACTACAAAAACGGTTTTTATCCGGTTAAAGCTGTTGTGCAGGAGGAATATGACCGGGCTGCACCCAGGGGGGTAGGGAATGTGAAGGCAGCCGGAAACTATGCCGCTGGTATGATAGGTGATTTTGAAGGTAAAGCTAAAGGCTATCCTATAAGTCTGTATCTGGATTCTGCCACCCATTGTCTGGTTGATGAGTTTGGGACATCAAATTTTCTGGCTATTACAAAAGACAACAAATATGTTACTCCGGATTCAACATCAATCCTTGGTTCAATTACTAACGATAGTTTGCAGGTGATAGCCAGGGATTTCGGAATGAGAGTGGAGAAGCGATGTATAACGGTAACTGAGCTACCTGAATTTGCAGAGGTGGGAGCATGCGGTACAGCAGCAGTCTTAACCCCGGTACATTCCATTACTCATGGAGACAAGGTGTATACTTACGGTAATGAATGTGAGGCAGGTCAAACCCTTACCAGACTATATAAACAGATGCAGGGAATACAATATGGAGAGCAGGAAGACATCCATGGCTGGATGATGAAATTGAGATAGTCAGGTTATTGTACAGAATTTTTTCCAGGCGGATCTCTTGTATCCGCCATTTTTATTTATTATACAACAGACTATGTGATCTTCCCTTCAGCTTGTTTTGGAATGGAATCCTACTTAATTAAAGGTTTTTCAGGTTGTGGAAAGGTAACAGGTGTACTTCTGTATTCTTTTTCCGCACTTTTTCCCTTTGCCCGAATAATCAGCTCCCAGGTAGAATCTTCTGTTTTTTCAGTGTCATTGATATAGTTCATTGGTACATAAAGATGCTTGCAGGTGACCTTAAAACAGCCGTTCTTATCAGGAAATGTATCGATTCCATCAGGATAAAAGTTGTCTTCAGCTCCTTTGTAAACCCCTGTGGGATAGATTTTTATACGGGGCATGGTAATGGTTTCCACCAGAGCTTCAATCTTACCTTCGATAAAATATGACTCGTTTATTCTGAAACCCTGAGGGGGTTCAAGTGGCCTTATGAATTTTATTCTGTATTCGACAGGGGCCTTTTTCTTTTCTGATTCTATGGAATGAGCAATACAGGTAATGGATTTGTAAAGATCAGAGTTTTTTCCCTTTTTAAGTGGAAGATGACCGGGAATATTTATATCATGCCACGGTTCTGACATGTTCAGGTAACTCCTATTGGTAAAGAAAATCAGGTGAGCCATGGAAAATGTGACTTGGCGAGCATGCTCACTGAAACGGGAAGCACTACTATTTATGACAATCTTTGCTACATTTCAATTTGTTACATTTTTTTGAACATTCAACCTTCAAACTCTGACCAGGATGGATTAATGAATCTCTGGTTTTCGGAGAGATTATCGATCAGAGAAGATTCCTCATCAGTCAAGTTTACAGATAGTGCCTGCATGTTGGAAATGATATGCTCCTCAGAGGAGGATTTAGGGATAACCACAATCCCTTTTTTTAACAACCAGGCAAGGGCAACCTGTCCTGGACCGGCATTTTTGTTTTGACCGATTTTTTGCAAAAGATCGCTTTCAAATACTTTTCCTCTCGCCAGAGGTGAATAAGCAGTGATAACAATCTGCTTTTCCTTACAGAATTGATACATTTCTTTCTGATAAAGAAAAGGATGAAACTCGATCTGGTTGACTGCAATAGGTAATACTGTAGACTTGAGTGCATCGTTAAGATGATTGATTGTAAAATTACTTACTCCGACACTGCGGATTTTGTGCTCTTCGATAAGTCTTTCAAAGGCTTTGAAAGTATCCTGTACAGGGATAAACTTGTTTGGCCAGTGAATTAGAAGCAGGTCAAGATAATCGGTGCGTAACTTTTCCAGGGAACTGTTGCATTGATCGATGACATCTTTGAAGCGTAATTTCTGATACCAGACCTTAGAGGTCAAAAAGAGGTCTTTTCGGTTCAGTCCTGAAGCCTGAATTGCCTGCCCGATGTCATCTTCATTTTCGTAGGCTGTAGCAGTATCTATGTGGCGATACCCGTTTTCCAATGCCATCAGGACCGCATCAAAACATTCCCGCCCGTTCATTAACCAGGTCCCCAATCCCAATACCGGAATGGAGTATCCGCTTTTGAGAAGAATAGTTTTCATAAGCACCTGTAATTGAGTAAGTAATGAATCTGCAGAAAAGTCTCAATTGTTTTTGACTGCAAAAAATGAGCCTCTTTTTGCTTCAAACCTGAAGCTTGAAAATTCACGCTTGTAGAATTTTTCAGATTTCCAGAGATTTCTCCAGAATTTCAATAATTTCTCTGGGATATGAAATGAGAAAATCTGGCGAATAGGTTTGCAGTAAGCTGGCCGAGTTATAGCCCCAGGTCACCGCTATGGATTTAATCCCGGCATCCTGAACCGCTACTATGTCTCTAGTCTCATCCCCTACGTAAAAGACCGTTTGCGGTTGGAGTTTATGATGATGAAGCACTCGTTTGAGAACCTTAGATTTATTCCAGAACTGTATTGAGGAAAATATAAAATCAAATTCAGGAAATTTGTTCGCTTTCAAAAAAGAGCGGACATTTTTTACGGAATTGGAAGTTATTATGCCTAAAAGAATCTCCTTTTTACGGATTTCTTCGACAGTTTCTTTTATTCCCGCAAATGGGGTAACCTGATATAATCCTTCTTTCAGAAGCTTTCTGGCTTCCCATATTATAAAGGGCAGCTTTATCTGAGGAATAGATAAAAGTTCTATGACATCATGCGAGTCCATATTCCTATATGTTTCAACCTGATCCGGTTGAATATGCCTGAAACCGAATTTATGAGACAATTTATCCAGAACTGAAAGATAAAAAGAGAATGTGTCTGCGATGGTTCCGTCAAAATCAAATATCAGTGTAGCTTTTTTTCCTGGAGTTGCTGTCATATACCTATTATAATTGGCAGGGCGGTTTTTTCCAATTTAAATATTCAAACAATATGGAAAATCCTGGTTACCTGTGGGTGTTGTTTTTACAGCTATTATCAGATGGTATTGTTTGGTTAAATAAAACGAAAAAGAATAATCTCTTTAATCAAAAACCCCAAATTATTTTCTGAAGAATGAAATTTCTTCCAACAAACTGGAGTAAATTATGAAAAAACATTGCGTTTTCTTTCTCTTTGCTTGTCTTATAGTAGCAGGGTGCGGCTCAGGGATAAGTAATGTTTTGCTGGAACCGGAGAAAGGATTGGTTATCCGGATATCTGACATTAAGCTGGTCAAATCGCAGAAGCGGGTATTGGGTTTTGTGGAAATTGAGAATACGACTGATAGAATAATAAAAGTATCCAACAGGGAGCTGTTTTTGTGCTGTGAACAGGACAGTACGTCTGCTTCAGTCAAAATGCCTGGAGAATGGGAGATTGATAAAGGATTGATAAGCGTTCCCAATAGTAAACCAATCCGGTGTCAGGTCTACTGGCCGGTTTCTTACTGTAAAGAACCTTCCGACCTCAGAATAAATTATGTGAGATGGTTGCAAAATGAAGAAGAAGAATGAAAAAATTATAGACATGGTAAAGGGGCGTATTCCACTTGAACATCGAATGGATTTTCTGAAAAAATTGCAGAAATATTTGACTGATGATTACAACCTTGAACTAGGAGAATTTGAAGCAGAGGAATTGTTTGAATTCTTTTGCGAACACCTGGGACCCATATTTTACAATTCCGGTGTGTTGGATGCCCGAAAATTTCTGGAGCAGCGCTTTGAGGAGGCTTCTGAGGATCTGGTGCAGATTGAGATAAATGTTTGATACCCTTGATCCTCATCAGCCCAGAAAAGTGCTGCTACTCTATAAATCCTTTAGCTTTTAACAGTTCAGCTGTCAAAATACATCCGCCTGCTGCTCCCCGGATTGTATTATGGTGTAAACCTACAAAGCGTATGTCAAAAATATTATCAGGGCGCAGCCTCCCCACAGTTACAGTCATACCATTCCCGCTGTCCAGGTCTTTGCGGGGTTGCGGACGGTTTTCCTCACTGCGATAGACAATTGCGTTTTGCGGTGCTGATGGCAACTTTAGCTGCTGGGGAACAGATTTGAAATTCTGCCAGACAGAGATGATCTCCTGCAGTTCTGGCTTTTCACCATCGAATTCGAGGCTTACACATGCAGTATGCCCATGGATTACCGGTACCCGGTTACAGTGAGCAGTGATTAACGGTGCATTGGCATTTACAATCTTCCCGTTTTCGATTCTACCCAGAATTTTAAGTGGTTCCTGTTCCGATTTTTCCTCTTCACCTTTTATAAAGGGAATGACATTGTCGATCATATCCAGTGCGGATGGCCCTGGATAACCGGCTCCTGACAGTGCCTGCAGGGTGGTGATAAACATTTTTCTAACCGCATACCCAGCTTCAATAAGAGAAAATACCGGAGTCATATAACTCTGTATACTGCAATTGGATTTTACTGCGATAAAACCTTTTGTCCATTCATGATTTTTCTGTTGAACAGGGATAATGTCTGCATGGGAAGCATTAATTTCCGGAATAATCATCGGGACATCAGGGGTAAAGCGGTGGGCAGAGTTATTAGATAATACCGCAAAACCAGCCCCTGCGTATGCCGATTCCATTGCAGCAACAGCTTTTTTATCCATGTCAACTGCTGAGAAAACCAGTGAGCAGTTTCCTTTTGCCTGCTCAATGCTGTTTGCATCGTGGACAATCAGGTTTTTTACCTGCTCTGGAATATCTTCCTGCATTAGCCATCTTCCTTCGACAGCTTTACTGTACTTTTTACCGGCAGATGCCGGTGAGGCAGCCAGGTAGGTAATCTCAAACCAGGGATGATTTTTTAGAAGATTGATGTAGTTCTGACCAACCATTCCGGTTGCACCCAGGATACCAACACTGATTTTATTAGACATATAGACTCCCTGCATGGCTCTGATATTAAAATGAAAAACCGCTCTCGTTACTGTTTGGAGCGGACCTCTGCCATGCAAATAAAAAAGCCCGCCTCCTGTTTCGAAGCGGGCTTTTAATCTTTCTCTCTGTTTACCTATATAACTATAGAATACCCGCTTCATCCTTTCCGGTGCGTTTTATGTCACTTGTTGTTTTTATGCAAACGGTTGCGGGTCTCATTAATTTTCCTTTTTTAGTCCCCCTAAAATAAAAAATAATGGGTGTTTTGGCAATAACAATTTTTATCCGTTTACCTTGGGTTATAAAGCAATTGCGGAAAAGGCCGGTTTCAAATCAGAAAACCAGGTTGAAATACATATGTTCGCATTGTATAATCAATAAAAAAACTTTATAATAAATACAGGAAGGTAAAATCTTTGGATACAAATGTAAAATTGATTATTTCCGGATTATCTGTTTATCTATTGATTTCCGGATGTTCAATTTCCGATTCGGAACATCCTGTTAACCCCTTTGACAAAACAATCACTCCAGCTTCTGAAATAGAGAATGCTTTCATCAATCAGCTCAGCTTTTTCACCGTTACTGTAAAGGGAACGGTAACCAGGATTATTAAAGACTGTTATGAGGGGGAAAAGAACCAGCGTTTTACAATTCAAATGCCTAATAAGCAGACTCTGTTAATTGTCCACAATACCGAAATTGCTCCGCCGGTTACCGGTATCACATCAGGATCGGAGATATTTGTTCATGGTGAATATGTATGGAATAGCGAGGGGGGAGCAGTTAACTGGACACATCATGATCCGGATGGTATTCGTGAAAATGGATGGATTCTGTTTAACGAAGAATACTTTCAGTAAAAATCCTCCTGTATATTTTGTCATAGAACCTGAAAAGACCTATATTCTACATGAATAAACTTTCTGGTCTGGTGATCTGAGTCTCACTTGCTTCTACAGTGTACAAATCACCGTGGAGACTGTCAAATATATGGGTTTATATTGTTCATTTCAAACAGTTAAAAATCCTCTGGTAATTTGCTTCAACTACAAATATTACTGATCCTTACTCATATAAGAAGGGTTTTTCTGATGAATGGGATAACTGATAAATAATTTATTCATTTGCAGCTGTCGTTTCAAATGTTAACAAATATTATAGAAACCTGCCCTGATAATCTATGGAATATCAGGGCAGAGAATAAATCTATATGCAAAAGAGTGCTCCATGTTCTGGAGAGTGTTGATTACTGGCTGAAAGAATCAGGTGGTTACTTTTTCGATAGCATGTTCAACGGCTATTCTGCTGAAATGGACATGGAAAACAGTTCTTTGATTGATAAAGGCACCATGATCGAATATAATTATATAGTAAAGCAAAAGGTAAACAGGTTTTTCCAAAGTATGAATGATTCAATACTTTTGAAAAACAGTTCTATCTTTCAAAACACAACTTACCTCGATATAATTTTATGCCAGATCCGTCATATACAGATAAATCTGGGGTACTGTAATGAAATATTCAATAATAATGGCATAATTTGCCCAGATTGGCTAGGGTATAACGAAGAATACCCTGCTCAATAAAATCCGGGATAATATTCATTGTAAATTTTTTTAATCTCATTCAGTGTTTTTTCCGGATCTTCAGACTGAGTTAGCTGTCTAACCATGCAGAAGTTTACAGCTCCAGCTTCAAGAACATCTCTTAGGTTAGTCAGGTCGATGCCACCGATAGCTACTGCAGGGATGGTAGTTAAAGAGAGCATCTCTTTCATTCCATCAATACCTATAACCGGGTCTGCAATTACTTTGGTGGGGGTGGGGTAGACCGGGCCGATCCCAATATAATCAGGGCTGAGCGCTACTGCTGATGAGGTCTGTTGTGGGGAATGAGTTGAAATACCTATTATTTTAGAATATCCCAGATATTCACGAACCTCATCATAGGGCATGTCGGTTTGTCCGATATGTACTCCATCAGCACCACAGGTTCTGGCTATTCTGGGGTAATCGTTTATAATTAGTTTGGTGGGGGTCCCTTCAGTGAGTTCACACAGCGAATACGCTATTCTGCATATTTCCAGTTCAGAACAATTTTTCATACGAAGCTGTACGAACTGGATTCCGTTATCAACCAGCATCTTGGTGGTTTCCACGTAGCCTTTGAGCGGGTCGGTAAGAATGGCATAAAAACCAAACTGCTCAGTAATCGTTGATTGATTTTTCATAGAAGTACCCTTTAGAATAATAGTTGTTAAATGATTCTATCGCAGGTTAAGCGATTAACCTGATTTCTGGGTAGTCTAAAGTGTACTGAAACTACATCGTAGTCTGCTCACATCATGAACAAAACACTTTTGTATAAAAATTAATTGCGATCTTTGGAAATTACAAGAAAATGTCCCAATAAGATCAATGTTTTCTGAAAATTCTTTTAACCCAAATTGTCCATTAGGCGTGTTTGGTTTTGTAAGCCACAGTGAACTATCCCATAATTTCTGAATCACACGAAAATTCATTCTGGTGCAATCGAAAGGGCACGTATTTCTACCAATCTTTTTTAGCGCTGAAAGAGCGCCCGTAACTCTAAAGCAAGGAATGCCAGGGGAAGCCAGTTCTGTATCAGGTAATCAGATCGGGTGTACTAATCTGCAGCGTGATGTATTTTAACTGTTTTATTTAAATCTTATTAGGAGTAAAACCAAAACGGTGTATAAGTGTTCTCATTTCCCGCAATGTGGCGGATGTTCTTTACTGGATACAGACTATCCTCAACAGCTGTCTATAAAAAAGAAACAGCTTAAGCAGTGCTTTTCATCACTGGATGTGACCATTAATGATATCATGGCCAGCCCACAGCCCTGGTTTTATCGTCACAAAGTACAACTACCATTTGGTTTTGACAGGAAAAAAGGTGGAATCATTCTGGGTTGTTATGGGTTAGATTCTCACCTTGTAGTTAACCAGACCGGATGTTTCATTCAGGATAGAGATCTTACTGAGGTGGCGGGCGGGATTCGGGAATGGGCTAGGAAGTTTCATCTTACCTCTTATAATGAGCAGAACGGTACCGGTCTGTTGAGGCATGTTCTTTTACGTAAAGGGGCCGGTACAGGAGAAATACTGATTGGTTTGGTGACAAATGGAGACCGGACTGAAGGCAGCAGGTATTTGGCGAATCAGTTGCTGCAGATAGTGGAAAAGCGGATTGATAAAAAAAGCCGTGTTGTGGGAATAGTACAAAATGTCAACTCCAGAAGAACCAATGTGGTATTGGGGGAAAAGGAGCATCTCTGGTGGGGGAGACCTTATATTAAAGAGCAACTGGGTTCTTTAAAATTCAAAGTTGGATTGTCCACATTTTTCCAGGTAAATCCATATCAGACTCCAAATCTTTACGACGAAGTGCTGAAATGGATTCCGCAAAGGGCATCGGTACTTGATCTGTATAGTGGAACCGGAAGCATTGCCATGTGGATCTCTCCAAGGGTTTCAGAGGTCATAGGTATCGAAGAAAACAGTGCATCAGTTTCAGTAGCCATATTTGCAGCGAAACTCAATAAAATCAGCAATGTAAGATTTATGATAGGGGATACTGCTCGATTGCTTCCTGATATAGCTTTGAAAGGTTATAATGTAGCAGTGGTTGATCCGCCGCGCAAAGGGCTTAACGACGAGATAACGAAAATCATCCTGAAATCATCTGTGAATAGATTGATTTATGTATCCTGTAACCCTCAATCTCTAGCCAGAGATATCACTGCTTTAGGAAATGAATTTCGTACAGTTTCAGTACAGGGATTTGACATGTTTCCTCATACTGAGCATATAGAATGTGTTGCAGTGATAGAGCGGACATAAAAAGCGGAAGGACAGGCTTCCTTAATAACTCGCCATATCACAGTGTGGTACACCATAGTGCCACATTATAAAATGTCTGCATTCTTTAGGATTAGAACACTCTCCTGAAATAAATATTAATAACTGCCTGCCATGGTACATAAATGTCACCTGCTTTTCCCTGAAAAATACAAAATCGTGTCACCCATTGCTTGATTAAATAAAATTACCACTATGCAGGGATAATCTGGTAGTGGCAGTGTTATTGCAATAATAAGGGTCAGAATCAGTGATTGATGTATGTTAAAAAAAGGGTTTGCAGGTGTAATGAGGAGGATAGAATAAAGTGATTTGGAAAGTGATACCTATTATAGATTATTGCATCTTGTACATCAATTTATGTCTGAGATTACTGCCAGTTTTGAAAAGTGGATGAAAATCAACTGTTTGATAAATGAAATACAAGCAGAAAGGATGAATAAAAACAAAGAAGATGTAGGAAACTTATTAGAAACTGGATTTAGGGGGTATTATGAATCTGAAACGCTCTGTTTTTCTTTTATCTCTTTTGACAGGTTTTCTGGTTAGTGAATCTTCTGCAGGACCTTTTGCACTTTTTGGCAGTATTCAAACTACCCATAGTGCCGTTTTTCCTACAGGTGGGCTTCGTTTGAGTTTAAATGATGATGTCTGTATTGATGTGACTCTTGGTGCCATGGCAGGCTATGATGATGACAATATGAACGGGATTACCGGCTATATTGACATGTTTTTTTTCAGACAGAGTATCGGAGTGGGGGTGACCCTTTCAAAATATGGGGAAACTGACCTGGCTACCACGGTAGGTCTTCTCTATGCACTGGAAAAAGCGATATCCGAAAAAATAACTCTGGGAATTTCACCTACTATTGTATCCAAGACATTTGTTGACGGATACGGAATAGATTTTCTTCCTGGGTTTGCAGTGTATACACTTGTTACCTGGTAAGAGGCAGTGGCCGATGAAGACGACCGGAGGGTCGTCTTTTTAAGCTAATCTGACATTCAGTTGATCTGAAATCTTTTCCCTTAATTTTTTCTCCACTACAGATATCAATGTCATATTGGAAAATGCACAACCGGAACAATGACCTTTAAGTTCTACCAGTACATCATTGCCATCAATATCTGCCAGTTCGCAGGAACCGCCATCCTGAGCCAGGACCGGATTGACATCATTTTTTAGAACAGTACGGATTTTGTCAATTTTTTGCAGAGTGGTAAGCCTCACTGGTTCAGCTTTGGATTCTTTTTGAGCGATGTCTCCCAGTGTCTGGTCGATAATTTTCTGAATTTCATCACGGCAACCGCCGCATCCACCACCGGCTTTAGTGAAATTAGTAACATCATCCACAGTTTTAAGTCCGTTTTCGAGGACTGCTTTCTCAATTTCTTTATCGGTTATACCAAAGCAAGTACAAACGACATGGCCTTCTTTGTGAGTCTGTGCAGAGACTTGCCCACCGGATTCATAGAAAGTTATTGCCGCTTCCAGCGCTTCCTGACCCATGACACTACAGTGCATTTTTTCCCTGGGAAGTCCACCCAGGGCTTCTGCGATATCCTTATTGGTTATTTTTTTGATTTCGTCCAGGGTTTTACCTTTACACATTTCGGTAAGGACTGAAGCAGAAGCAATAGCGCTTCCACATCCGAAAGTTTTGAAACGGATGTCGGATACTCTGCCTTCGTCATCAAGGTTAAAAGTCAATCTCAGCGCATCACCGCAGGTGATGTTTCCTATTTCGCCGAAACCGTCCGGATTCTCGATCTCACCCACATTTCGGGGGTGCAGATAGTGATCGCGAACCTTTTCCGTATAATCCCACATACAATTACTCCTGTCAAATTGCTTGATTTACAAAAGATTTTCCTGAGGAACTCCTGTAATTCCGAAAACTTCCTTAATCGTATATTCGAATTTCTCCAGAACTTTATTTGCATTATCCGATTCAATAGGTATTCTTCCTGCCGCTACTCTTGAATGTCCGCCGCCGCTTCCACCAAGAATTGCAGCTAATTTTTCAGCATTTACTCCGGCATTGTCATTATTTTTTGATCGTAAAGAATAGAAAATCTGATTTTTAAAAAGACCCGAGCAGATCATCCATTCCAGTTTTTCCAGACTGTGGAAGAGGTCAGCCATTTCTGCAATATAATCAGGGGTTGAGACGAAACCCAGGTGAGTATAGCCGACAGACTCAAAAGTAACTGCTGACTCTGCAGCCCGGTGAAGAATCTTGAAAAATTCCACGTCCCGGTCAGGATTTTCAATTCTAGAAAGTAAACGGTGATCCATTATGTCAAAAAGGTACTTGTAGCATTCGAGGTCTTCGGTTGAGACTTCTCTGCGCATGTCCCCGGTATCAGTTTTGATACCGTAAAAAAGTGCTGTAGCCAGTTTGGGTGTAATGGGGCAGTGTGCTTCCAGAAGATATTTGGTGATAATAGTGGATGTCGCGCCGAAATCTTTTCTGATATCAAAGAAAAAGGTAGTGCCAGGTAATGGATCGTTTGGGTGGTGATCGATTACCGCATGTACTGGTGTTGCTGCCGGAAGCGAGACATTGCCCTTTCCAGGGAAAGAGTCTACCAGTATGATTCTTTCAAAATCATTGATTTCGGTTAAAACGAAGGGTACTGTTCTGATGTTTAAAAATCGGATCATTGCCCGGTTTTCTGCCCGTCCTACAAAACCGCCAAAAGAGATGACTGAGGATTTTATACCCCAGAAGGAGAGAAGATGTGAGATTCCAAATGCTGAGGCAAGGCAATCAGGATCAGGATAGTCATGGGTAAGAACAAGTACTGAAGATGCTGGAATGATGTGATCTCTTAATTCTTCAATTTTTGAGGCAAAGTCACCAGAATGGTTCTTAGGAATATAGCTGTTACTGTTATCGGTCATAGTTTAATCTGTAATCCAGGATCCTGGTTTAAATTTTACACAGATGAACGTTCTTTCCCTGGATAGGGGAATATTATATTTGAAATAAGGACCTAGATTAATATAATATATGATTTTGAATGATAAGGTCATTTTAGTATTGAACCAGATCTCTTTTGCACGACTATCTGGAAGCGGGTTTAATTAATGAGATATGCAATTATTTCTGATATTCATGGAAACGTTGAGGCACTTTTGGCAGTCCTTAACGATATCAATGGAAGAGCGATAGATTCCATAATCTGTTTGGGGGATATAGTTGGGTATTACCCGGATCCTGAGAGATGTGTGGAGTTGGTAAAAGAGAACGTGGATCTGTGTGTTGCAGGCAACCATGATTATGCGGCTATAGGTAAGATAGATACTCAGAATTTTACCTTCCATGCATTTGCTGCCATGGAATGGACAAAACAGAATATCTCTGATTCCGCCCAACAGTTTCTTTCCTCTCTTCCTCTTACTATTGAAAAGGATGAGATGTTTTTTACTCACTCCTCGCCTTCCAATCCTCAGGAGTGGGTCTATGTTTTCCCTGACAGTGAAGATGCGGTTTTTGAGGCGTTCAACAGTCTGGTTCACCCATTGAATTTCATTGGTCACACTCATTGGCCATCGATACTTATTCAGGACGAGGAGAAGATTATCCTTCACTCTGATCACTGGATTAAAGTTAACAGGGGAAACTATTATCTTATCAATGTTGGAAGTGTAGGGCAACCCAGAGATTTTGATTCGCGCTCATGTTATGCTATTTTTGATTCCGAATCCTCAGAATTAAGTCTTTTACGGGTGAGTTATGATTACCGGGAGACTCAGAAGAAGATAAAGGAAAATCATTTACCGCACTTTCTGGCGGAACGGCTGGAAAAAGGAAGATAGAATTACTTTTTTCTGGCTGGAATAATACTGTCTATCCGGTGTTAAATCATCTTTTGAAGGTACACCTCATTTATTCCAAACAAATCATTTCAAGCTGGCTCTTATTACATGGAAAAACTCTCGACTATTATTGAAAGAAAATTTCTTCCCTTTGTGGAAAAACCGGTGCGCTACACAGGTGCAGAACTGAATATGATTAAAAAGGACTTGGATTCCATTAATTTACATGGAGTGCTTTGTTTTCCGGATCTTTATGATATCGGTATGTCTCATTTCGGGCTGCAGATACTCTATCATATAGTTAATCAGAGACAAAACTGGGCACTCTCCAGGAGTTTCAATCCCTGGGCTGATGCTGAGAAGCTGATGCGGGATCTGAAGATACCTCTTTATACCCTGGAGTATTTTACTCCGGTCAGAGAAGCCGACTGGATTGGTTTTTCTGTTCAATACGAGCTTCAGTTTACAAATCTTGTCAATATGCTCGATCTTGCCGGTATTAATATCTTATGTAAAGATCGTCTGGAGCATGAACCACTTGTCATAGCCGGAGGGCCTTGTGTAGGCAATCCTGAGCCATTGGCTTCTTTTGTGGATGCATTCGCTCTGGGAGATGGTGAAAAGACGATAGTCAACATCTGCACAGTTCTGGAAAATGCAAAAATAGAAGGCTTGTCAAGACAACGGAAAATAGAGCGGCTCTCAGAAGTCCCCGGGATTTATATACCTTCTCTTACCAGTACACAAAAGATGGGAAATTATATCGTACCAACTGATATAAGTAAAGTTGTTGTTGCTGCTAAGATCCCGTCTCTGGAAAATGAGAATTATCCCCAGAAGCCTGTTGTTCCTCTGATAGAAGTCGTTCATTCAAGGCTTGCGGTAGAAGTCATGCGCGGTTGTACCAGAGGGTGCAGATTCTGTTCTGCTGGAATCAACTACCGCCCGGTAAGGGAAAGGGATGCAGACGATATTATCAGCCAGATCCAATCAGGAATTGATGCTACCGGATGGAGGGATGTTGGTTTACTGAGCCTTTCCACTGCTGATTATTCCTGCCTTTCTCCATTGTTGGAAGCAGCCAGAAAAATCAAATACCACAAGCATATCTCACTCGGACTGCCTTCAACCAGGATCGATGCGTTGACTGAAGAGCAGCTGGATCTTTATGAGAGCGTTACTTCTACTTCTTCCATGACAATTGCACCAGAAGCTGGCAGTATGAGGTTGCGTAAGGTAATAAATAAGGATTTCACTGATGAAATGATTTATGAAACAGTGAAGCGTTTATTGAACCGCAATGTTCAGACTATTAAGCTCTATTTTATGGTAGGTCTTCCAACGGAATCAATGGAGGATATAGATGCAATTGTAGAGATGGTAACGCTGATTTCCGGTATGGTGCGTGCAAAATCAAAAAGAAGAATGGTGCATGTGGCTATTTCACCTTTTTCACCGAAAGCTCATACCCCCTTTGGAAGAGAACCGATGGAAAGTGTTGATACACTTCTTCAAAGAAGCATTCACATCAAACGCAGCTTGAAATCCTTGAAAAATACTAAAGTCTCCTATCGTGATCCGCAGATGACTCTTCTGGAAACAGTGATGGCCAGAGGAGACAGAAATGTGGGAGGGTTGATATATGAGGCCTGGAAAAATGGTGCCCGGTTTGATGGCTGGGATGAATGCTTTAATATCGACCGGTGGGATCTGGCCTCCAAGAAGCTGAATATGGATCTTAATATTTATCTTGGGCGGTTGCCTTTATCTATTAGACTTCCCTGGGCTGCAGTTTCCACTGGGGTTTCTGAACAGTTTCTAATAAGTGAAGCTGAAAAAGCAATGCAGCAGATTACTACCGGTGATTGTCGACAAGATAGCTGTAAGGGGTGCGGAGTTTGTGGTGGACATGTACGAAACCTTCTGCAGAATGACAAATCTTTAAAGGTGCCGTCCATTACCGCAGATGATTCATTTTTAAAAAAATCTTCGGAGGAAGGTGTATTTTCTTACCGTTTTTTTTACCGGAAAACCGGAGAATTACGTTTCCTGGGACATATGGATATGGTTTCACTGATTCACCGTGCTTTTCTTATGGCAGGGGTGAAACTGGCATATTCTCAAGGGTTTAATCCTCATGTCAGAATCTCTTTTGGGCCGCCTCTTCCTTTTGCAGTATCCGGGGAAAGGGAAGCGTTTGATATAGTGACAACAGAGGTTTTTAATGTGGGAATCCAGGATATTAATTTATTTCTGCCTGATAAACTGAGAATTACTGGTTATAATTCATTAACCGGCAAGGAATCTTCACTGAATTCGTCCATTGTTGCGGTCAGATACTGTTTTGAATTACCATTTAACAATACTGATGACTCAATGAATGACAGGATCGAAAATATTACTGCCAGAGATCATATCCACATAATTGTGGAGAAAAAAGGTGAAACGCGGCAGAAGGATATCAGGCCGGGTATAATTGAGATTAAGCAGAATAGTATGAGGTCTGGATTTGAGGCAACTCTTTCAATACAGCCTCCACATTCCTGTAAACCTTCCGAATTGGCGGGTTTATTGTATCCTGAGTTTGTTTTCACTGATTTTCATGTTGTAAGAAGCACCTGTTATACTCTTAATCAACATACTCTGCAGCCCTTATGAATAAAGGTAATGGCCTTAAATATCGCTAATATTGATTCAGCCGGCATAAAGTGCCAACAGGCTTCCTGTGGCATCTGCAGTAAAAACAATCTGATACTGTATTTCTACCTTGACTTGCTATCACCATATTAATATAATGGTTATTTCGGGAATCAATTTTATTTGCCAAATGGATCATAAGTTCTGTAATTATTGCCTGATAATAAACCCGTTATTGGTGTTTGTTGTACTTTTAATTTTTAAGATTCCAAATACGGGTACGCAGGAAAGGTAAAAGATTTATGGCCAGCAGTGAATACGAGATTGTGAACTGCCTGATCAGCAACGACAGCCACAGGTTATGCGTTGTCAAATCGAGGAGTGGAAATGAACAGTTTTTAATGAAGTCCTGTGATTTTGATGATTCCGCTCTTGAATTGGGAAAAAGAAACCGTTATAAACGGGAACTTGAATTTATCAGTACCTTTGACCATCCAAACATCTTCAAGCCCCTTTCTTCTGAAAATATAGAATCCTCAGTGTCCATCATCTATCCATATCGTAAAGGTACCACACTCCAGAGATTTTTTACTGCTAAAGTTACTCTCAGTATAGCTGAAAAATTAAAAATGATAATTCAGCTGGTGGAGGCTCTTGAGCACATACACTCGCGGGGTATTGTCCATGGTGATCTTCATCCGGCTAATATATTTGTCAGGGAAGACAGAGGGGTGGAGATCTATGATTTGAGTATGTGCATGACGGTTGAGGAGTTTTCCCGTAGACAGGATGGACTGGTGGTTGGTACTTATCCTTATCTATCTCCCGAACAGACTGGTTTCACCAGATTTAAAGTAGACACCAGATCGGATCTTTACTGTGCAGGTTTAATTCTGTATCAGCTACTATCCAACCGTTTTCCATTTGCAGTTCAGACAAATACAATAGAGGAACTGCTGGATTTCATGCTTAAAACAGAGCTAGAACCAATTCGCAGTGCTCCTTATTATATAAATGAAATCCTGCTTAAAGCACTTCGATCTACACCTGAGGAGCGTTATCAGACTGCAATTGGCTTGAAATATGATCTTAAAACAGCACTGAGTATAATTCAGAATGAAAATGTCACCCAAGAGTTTATACCCGGAGAAAAAGACACCATTATTGCCGTTAGCAGATTACACTTTTTCATAGCCAGAGAAAAAGAGATCGAGACTCTTAATAAGGGTATTTCTGCTTTGAAGCAGAAGGAGAGTTCTTCCTTTTTAATAACCGGAGGAGCTGGTATCGGCAAGTCAGAGATAATAAGAAAGTTTCTGACAAATGAAGAGATTGATTCCGTATACGTGATTTATGCCAGATGTAATCGTTTTACTCCCAATCAGCTTTACTCGACAATTCGCAGTCTCATGCTGGATTTTCTGGCTAAGATTCAGGATAAAGACACAAAAGACAAAGCCATATTAAGAGAGCGTCTCAATACTTTGTTTATGGAATATTCAGGAATTTTGTGTTCTGTCATACCTGAACTGAAAGGTTATTTTGACTCTGTTCAATCAAGTGAGCAACAGGAAAAGCAATGGGGTGCGGAAAGAATCACTCACATTCTGGTTTCTGTGCTGGATATGATCTGCAATTCATTTCCATTGATTTTTGTCATTGATGACTTACAGTGGATTGATTCGCTCTCTATAGATCTGCTGATGAGAATTAAATGCAGTGATTCTCCAAAGATGCTGATTTTTGCATGTAAAACTGAAGGTAAAGGCTGCAAACACATCTTTAAGTATTCTCTGGCCCAGATTGCAGACAAGATGATGGAGATTCAGCCTTTTTCCAGAAATGAAACAGTATGGTTGATTTATTCAATTTTTGACCAGGTCAAAAATGAGGAAATCCTGGTAGATACTCTTGAGCATAAATGTGATGGCAATCCTTTCATGCTTATTCAGATGTTAAGGTATCTGCTGGATTCCTCCATAATCAGAAAAGTCAAGGATAACTGGGTATTTGTACCTGAGTTGATCAGTGAAATTCCGGGTAATCTGGATTCTGTCAGTCTGATAAAGCATAAGATTGCCAATTTAGCGGAAAGAGAGCAGCATTATCTAAAAATCGGTTCTCTGATGGGAGGTCGCATAGAGCTGGCGATACTGGAGGAGGTCGGCGGGTTTGATGAATCACAATCCAAAACAATACTCAAGAAGCTGGAATCGGAAGGATTTCTGGTAACCAGTTTCAAAGGTGAGGTTAGATTTGCACATGATAAGATCCAGGAGGTCCTGCTTACCAGTATTCCTGATGAAGAAAAGACTTTCATTTACGAAGCTTTAGCTGTGGAGTATGAGGCTTTAAGTGACACTAAAGTGGAATATCTCTTTGACGCTGCAGAGACGTTCCGCAGAACATCCAAGCTGGACAGGGCTGTTGAGCTTTCGGTGAAAGCTGCCAGGTATGCAGTGGAAAAGGCTGCTTATGAGCTGGCTATCACCTATTACCGTAATGCATTGAATCTGATGGAGCAGACCTGCAGAAATGGCAAAACTGTATGTTTAGATAAAAGAAAAATAGAGCTTGCTTTGGCAGAATCTTTAATGCTTAATGGGAAATATGAACAGGCTCTGCTTATCTATAACAATCATCACCTGATAAATGATGGCAATGTAATTGAGAATTGTGAAATTCTATACAAAGTGGGCTGCATTCATCTGAATATCGGTGAATATCTGCAAGCTCAGGACTGCTTTCGTAATGCACTGGCTATGCTTAAAATTCCCTTCTGTGCCAATAAGTCCAGTTTTCTCTTTAACACCTTCAGACAGATTATCTATCATCTGATACTTCATTCTCCTGTAAGATATCTCATATCTCAAAAAGATGATCCTAGAAAAAAACTGGCAGTTAAGATTCTGAATAAGTACTCGTATGCGCTTTATTACACAGATATCAGTTCCTGTTTTTATCCTCACTTTCTGGCTCTGAATATTTCAAAGTTCCTGGTTAATTGTACAGAAAAAGTGGAAATCTCGCTGCAACACAATGTTATTGCGTATCAGGTTTATTTTAAATGTAAAATTTTTGACAAACTCGATAAAATACTGGAATATGTTAAAAAATCCGGCAGAAAAAATCTTATAGCCAGTATAAGAGCGGTAAGTGGTATTCTTTACTATTATTGTGCAAAATGGAAGGAAAGCGAGAACACTCTACTGGAGAGTATAGGGGAGTTCAAGGCAAATGGTGACAATCTAAACCAGATTCTCTGTCTGGAGCATCTTTGGAAAATACATTTTCTTAAAGGAGATGTAAGCAGAGCTCATGACTATATTTCCCACGCTGTTTCTCTGGCAAACCATACACATGAGAATCTGGAGATCAAGCCGCTTATTGCAGCAAGAACACTTATTGAGTGCTTGATGGAGGGTAAGGTAGATCTGCAAAAAGAGCCTCAGTTTCAGTTAACTTCAGAAACATCCACTCCGCTTCTTACTCAGTCACGACTGAAATTATTGCGTCTGGAGTATGAACTGCTCAGGGAAAACTATGGTATGGCCTGGCGTATCAGTACTGAACTTCTTGCGGTTTATAATAGTCTGTGGTTTAATTATGAATACAGTGTACCACTTTTTTCTTTGTCATGTGAATTGGCTGTAAGAGATGTTCTGCACGGAAGAATGATTCGCTCTGCCCTTAAAGATGAGAAAAAAACTGTATCGGTGTTGCGTCGTTCACTGCTGATGCTGGTTTTATCATCATGGCGTTATAGGGCGTATAAGGGAGTGGCTTACAGGTTTATGGCCTGGTATTGTTATTTAGTATACAACAGAAAAAGTTTAGCTTCCTGGTATTTTAAAAAATCAATTAAATATTGCCATAAGATGCAGATGAAACTGGAAGAAGCCAGAAGTTTGAGGGATTTTGGAATGTTTAATGAACAATGCAATCTCCCGGGAATTGCTGCAGATCATTATGATGAAGCATTCAGAATCTTCAGACAGTGTGGAGTTTTACTTGAAGTACAGAAAATTCTGGAAAAGGTATCTCCTGATAATCGAAAAAAATTTCTGGAGGAGACTACCAGAAATTCTCTCAATCTGGCTGAAAACTCTAATCAGATCCGTTTTGATACTCTTCTTCAGGTGAGTTCATCTATTTCCGAAATCGCCGAATTTCCGGTTTTACTCAACCAGATACTTTCAGGAATGATCAAGGCTACCGGAGCGCAATATGGTTGCATATTTGTGAAGGGGCCGGAAAATGTACTCAAATGTATGCTGAAGATGGATTTTCAGGGAAACAAGCTCAACGATGAAGATATAGTGATTTCAAGGGAAATCGTTAACAGAGCAGAAGAGAGCCGGCAGGTGGTAATCATTAACGACGGCGGAGAAGAATGCATCAAGAATGATAAGGAAACCGAACGGATCCGGTCAGTTCTCTGTGTTCCGCTTTATAGAGAAGGTAGCTTTCTGGGTTGTGTTTATCTGGGCAACGATAAGGTTGCCGGCTTGTTCTCAGAGAGTGCAGTCAAAACCGCTCAGATTCTTTCTGCACATGCTGCTATTTTGCTTGAGAATTCATATTTGATGGAAAAATACAAGCAACTTAACCGGGATCTGGATACCAAAGTAAGACAGCAGACTCATGATATGATGGAAAAGAACCGCCAGTTGGAGATGGCAAATCTGAAATTGGTTGAATCGGAACGGGTTAAGGGGGTGCTTAGTGGAACTCTGGTGCATGACATAAAAAATTATGCTGCAGGAATCGAAGGTAATCTTCAATATCTGGGTAGAAAATTTGAGCAGGATAATAAAGTCAGAAGGGTTCTGGATGTGGTGAGCGAGACCTGCTCAGATATAGTTAGTCTTGCATCCAATCTGCTGGATATAGCAAAAATGGATGAAGGTAAACTGGTGGTAAGAGCCGAGTGTCTGGATGTCACCTATATTGCATCGATTGCGGAGAAGTTTTCTGTTAACACTCTGTTTGAAGAGAAGGAAATTCAACCGGTGATTATTCCTGCGAAAGAAAAGTTCACTATTTATGCCGATATATATCTTCTGGAAAGAGTCATTCAGAACCTCTTCAGTAATGCAGCAAAGTATGTACCCCGGCATGGCAGGGTGGAGATGAGTTTTGAGGCTGGTGAGCAGGAGAACTTCATCTGCTTTTTTAACTCCGGTGTTGCGATTCCAGAAAAAGAACGCGAAGTCCTTTTTGAAAAGTATGCCCGCATTGAACATCACCATTCTCAATATTCAAAGGGGTTGGGGCTGTTTTTTTGCAGAATGGTAATGAATGCTCACAAGGGACGGATATGGGTGGAAACAGATCAGCAGGGTAATTATTTTAAACTGGCCTTTCCTAAAAAACTGCCGGAAAGTCCTGGAGTGCTTTAGTCTTTAGGCTGATAAGCCTTTTTACTGTCATGCGGTAATATATATTTCAAGGTGAATAAAGAAAAAGTACGCTTTCACCGCTTTTAGGTAGTAGAGGATGGTATGTCGAAGTTTTTCGAACGGTTTAAACCGATGTTGTTTTCCAGAACTGCTCTGAAGGTTATAGTTTTTGCAGCAGGTGGGTTTCTGTTTTACCGGAAACGGGGGACTGTAAAAAAGTCACTTTTTAAAAATTCCGGATTCATCGTTGCAATGCTTCATGGAATACTGCTATCATTAATTGCTATAATATACCGCTTGATTGTAGCTTTAAACTGGATTATTCAGCAGGCGCGCTGAACAGAAACTCATGTTTGTCTGTGAAAAAGAACCATAGCCTGTGTTTATTTGGAAGTGTGGCTTTTAAGATACACCGATAATAAAAATAATCATTGTCATGATTAATAAATTCCCTTGCCTGAAAGAATAGGTTTTATTATCGGTTTGCCTGTTTTTTACACCGCAAGATAAGTTCAATCCGTTTCAAATCGGTTAACCGAATATCGTCCCGTTGACTGACTTACATTAACAATCCCTGCTGTTAATTTACCGTTTGGTTTACATACAAATGGCAGGAAATTACTTATTGAAAAAAACGTGCTGCCTTTGACTTACTGTGATATGCGGAATCCGGGAGGCCGCTGCTATTCTGTATTTATCTTTAGTGGAATCAATCGATTAAAGGTTTGCGATTCATGGCATTTCCCTTGCTTTTTTTAAGTAAGGGAGGCAGAAAAATGAAATTGCTCAACTGGATTGTAGGGCTTTGCTTTTTATTAACGGGATGCACTGGTCCCATGTTTAAAAGGCAGGAGCTATCGGTAAATGGGGTTTCTATCGGGGGAGTTTCCGGCTTAAGCATTCTGGTTGAAGCAGGAGTATGGGCTGGAAGTCCGCAGGTTGTGCAAAGAATTACTCCGGTAAAGGTCACCATTTACAACAATAGTGGAAAACTTTTAGGAATACAGTACAGTAATTTCTGTATCCGGGGAATCGGAAGTAACAGTTTTTATGCTGCAATGCCTCCATACGAAATCAGAGGTACTGCCGAAAATCCCTCTATCGTACTTCCATACCCTTTTCCGATAAAATCGGAAATCGAATATAACCAAAAATTCCAGATTGTCCATTACTGTGCAAGGATGTATCCTGATTTACCTGCCTGTGAAATGAATTTAGAGCTGGATTTAGATTATTATACCCGGTACTATAGTAGATATGCCAGAATCCGATTGCCAGAAGTGGAGATGCTCTCAAAGCTTATTCCTGAAGGGGTACTGGGAAATGAGGGATATATCAGTGGGTATCTTTATTTTGAAAAGATTGCCTCTACAGAAAAGCAGATGGAATTTTGTGTGGATCTGTTTGATGCAAAAAGCAAGTTGCGAATAGGCAGTATAAGAATGCCGTTCTGTGTAATAAAAAATTGACCTCTGGGGAGGGCGTGATGAGTTCGTATGGGTATTTGCGATCGATCGATTCCGGAGTGGACCGGGTACTGGATAAATTACCGGCTTTACTTGAGAGGGATGGTTTCATAGTTGTCAGCTCAATTGACATAGCACAAATATTGAAGCAGCGATTAAACATTGATTATCGCAGATATCATATTCTGGGGGTGGCAAACCCTTCTCATATTCTGAAAGCGCTGGATGTTGAACAGGAAATAGGGCTTTTGCTACCCAGTAACATTGTGGTATTCCAAAAACCCGGTGGAGGAACCATCGTGGGCACGGTAAGATCTACCACATGGCTGAAATTGACGGAGAATGATGATTTAAGGGAAATTGCGAAGTTTCTGGAAGCTAAACTTAAAATGATTATAGATGAAATTTAACTGGTTATTAAACATCGTTTTTTCTATTTTATTAACTTAATCAGCAAAAGTATGATTATTAGTTTATTTAATTCTTCATGAGTATGGAATATTTTCATGTTTGTTACTTCTATCGGGCAGGACTCACATCGTTTTGAGCCGCAAGAATCAAAAAAACCTCTTATACTGGGCGGAGTTACCATCAGCGATCATCCCGGGCTTTGTGGTAATAGTGATGCAGATGTAGTGCTTCATGCCATTACCAACGGGATTTCCGGTATAAGTGGAGTAAATATTTTGGGAAAAGTCAGTGACGATCTTTGTTTGAAGCAGGGTATAACCGACAGTAAGGTTTATCTTTATGAAGCGCTTAAAACTTTAACAGAATACAAAATCGTACATGTTTCCATTTCCATCGAAGCACGTCGTCCGCATCTTGCCGATCACATCTATGCTATCCGATCTTCTATTGCTGGATTACTATCCTTGAAGATAGAAAACGTAGGATTGACAGCCACAACTGGTGAGGGGCTTACATCCTTTGGAAAAGGGGACGGCATACAGGCGTTGGTAATAATTACTGCACAGAAATGCAGTTAGCTATGGGTATTGTTTTTTTCTGGATCTCCTTTTTCCAGATGCTTTGAGCTTTCTCAAACCAGAAAAACGGGGATTCCAGTAAAACTGTGTTATCACTGGGTTCAAGATTTTTAATCATTTCTGAGAATCTAGCAAATAATTCTCTGGCTTCCACTGTATCACCAGTTTTAAAAAGAGACACTATTTCCATATAGTAGATTTTAGCCAGCTGGATCTGATCGGAATAGATCTTATATTTAAGTGCCTGAGAAAGCCAGAAATGACAATCGTCGAAAATCTTTTCCTGTTGATCTTCTTTAGAGTATCTAAGATTAATAAATTTCATATAGCCAATCATATATGGGTTAAAACATGTTTTGTTGACTGCTGCGGTACGCAGGCAATCTTCTGCCAACAGATACATATAATAACAGGCCAGGCGATTTCTGGGATATTGAAAATTCAGTTGAAGATTGGAGGACTCAATTATCCGTTTCCGTTTGGGAATTGCTCTGGAGAGAAGCTGTTTTGTTTTGGGATCAACGGTTGAGCGAAAAGCTGTACTTCCGGTTTTATTGAGAATATTGAATTTCGACACATCTGTAGAACACATCAGACATTCGGTGCATATGATTGGAAGTAAACTGAAAAAATCAAAATGCTTATTATCAGTATTTGTTGGGAACGGGAAGTAATCCTCCTCTCTCCAGTTCCATTCAATTGAAGAACAATCCATAAAATAGCCGATTACATTTGATGAACCGCAGATTTCACAGGAGCAGCGAAGACGGTTCATGCCGTTTTCATTGTGGGTATAAGCGAGATATTTCTGAGATCTGCACTCGGATTCAATTTCGGAAATGGTATCGATGATAGGTATAGCTTTAGAAAGATTGGCGGTTTCCAGAATTTCTCTGACGGTTTGCGATGGACTAAATAGATAAAGTGCTTTTCTGGATTCAGAAAGCCTTTTTTGAATATTCAGAAAGAGACGAATGATACTGGAATCGATGAATGTGGTATTGGAAAGATTAAGAACCAGATGGTTATCGGTGTACTCGTTCAGATGAGAAGTGAACTGAGGAGTAAGAGTGGGAAGGGAGCTCATATTTATAGCTCCTGAAAGAACAATCTCGGTAAACCCATTATTGACAATGAATTGCACTTCCATGGATACCCCCGGTAAAATATAGATTTCCTGTAAATATTAATTTTAGTATTACCTATACCGGAGTGCAATAATTTTCTTTAGAAAATCAGTTTTTTCTTGAGTAATGAGGGTAAAAGAAACTTACCAATTCTTTATAGGGAAACCGCTGTTTATAGTTATGAAGCAGTGAGCCCAGAAAATGCAGTGGGTCATCAGATTTTGAAGAGGTGGAGATTGCAGGAAGTGAATAGATAAATTCTTTGCCATCCGGAAGTCTCTCTACTCTCATGTTGACCGGAATTTTCAAAGTGTCATTTTGTAAATCGGCATTAAGTAAAGTTACAGATATGCGCATGGTGGGATTACTTTCGGTATCTTCCACCATCTCATAATAACCGAATTTTTCACATCTGAGGAATTCCTCCTTTAGATTCTCCTTTATTTCCAAAATGTAGTTCATAAGAATCTGTTGAGTGGGAGCATCAACGGGCCAGCCCTTAAGCTGTTCCAGTTGTGCTTCACTGATTAGGGGAGCAAGATAGAGTTTCTCATATGCTGCAGGTATGATAGCCGGTTCAAATCTTACATGCCTTGGTGTACAGAGAAAAAAAAGCAAAAAAAGGAATAAAATATTTTTCTTCATGGTGTGACTATGATTTTCTGTAGTGAAGATTTTCTTTTGCCCGAACTATCTATGTATCTGATAACCATTGAGTAAAGGCCAGGACTGAAACGATCCTTTGGTATCAACCAACTGTATTTGAAAGTCTGATTTGAAATGTCTAAAAGATCTCTGTGTTGCGAAGGTGATCCTTCATACTTGATTGTACCATCCAGACTATATACACGTATCTGTGAAACTTCTGCTCCGCATATATAAACCGAGTCTGTTTTTAAATGTCTTACTCTATTTGGGTAAACCACAAGTTTGCCAGGAGTATTATATGGGGGGGTGCCAGTTGGGGATCTTGTGGGTTTCGTACTGTAAACACCGGACTCAGTTATTTCTGTGCTCAGTACTGCCCAATCTGAGGAGAGTGAGAAATGCGTACTCAATTTTTTCCATAATGATGAGCCGGAGTCATAATAGTAAATACATGAATCAGAGCTGCTTGCAGAAAAATTATTGATTGGAATTCTTAATGAGAGGGTAATGGAAAGGTGTTTTCTGTAAAAATCGCTTTTCCAGGGACCTGGAATAGTAATATCATAAGCGTTTGCCATCTGGTTTATTGCTTTGACGAATGAATATTTGTCGGGATCATTGGCTTCAATAATCTGCAAATTCCCCCGGAGACCGGTCCTGGTATGCAGAGTTATACTGGCATTTGTATTATAGCTGGGTTGAATTACATAGGTTGATTCCGCAGAATAGGTGATATCAGAATATTCAAACCACACTGAATATGGAAGTATCTGTGAAGGATTCCCATTTGATACTATTGCCAGAGCATAATCAGCTTCATTCCATTCGGTAAATTGATAGAGCCCATTACCGTAAGTGTCAAGTTGAACAGGTATAACCGTATCGCCATCGGTTTTGCTGATAATAACCGATGCTGCCCAGGGCTTTTCTGTTGATGATTTCAGGCTTTCTGTTTCGTTTTGAAAAAATATCCACAATGTATCGATATCTGAATCTGCTTTTTTAATGTAGAACCTGTCCATGGCATACGGGTTGATTTTTTTCAGGGAGCCAACCCGGAGGTTGCTGCTTTCCTGAAAACTCCAGTGTCCAAAAAGAGAGGCATCGCTTAAAAAACGGTTTGTATCTGCCATGTGACCGCTGAAAAAAGAGGCCGCATGAAAATCATTGAGCATGGTTGTCCAGTCAAAACCGAATGCTTTTGATGTTGTATTGATATTATGATTAAAGTCCATGGGCCCGGAGAAATTATTTTTGTGAACAAGAGTGATAAAATTGTGTTCTTTTACATGAGATGTCCTTTTCAGGAGGTAAAGCATCAGAATTGAATTGGTGTAAACATCATTATTGCCATTTAAGAAAGACATTTTCGGGCCAGGATTACTGAAATACATATTGGCGTAAAGGATATAGTCGTTAATATCCTTAAACATAAATTCTTCCATGGCTGTGGCGGAGCCCTCAATCCAGCTTAGTGGGAAATTATCCAGATTTATGGTGGAGACAACATTCCAGCTCATTGCATACTGAATTGCATGAAAAAACTCATGTGCACAGGTAACTCTTGCTCCTAGCTCCGGGTGTTTATCATAGCCCTGATCTTCCCAGTATAATGTGGGCCAGGTATTTCTCAATGAAATATAGCTTGAATAGCCGATGGAAGAATTTTTCAATTTCTCACCGAGCCAGGTGACACCATAGATATTAAGATCTTGCTGTTCTACAATTACGCCGTATCGTCCGGATGTGCCATTTTTTAAATAAGAGGTAGGGGCAGCAAGGCCAAATTTGTCTACCTGTAAAGCCCAGCAACTATCCAGGGCCCACCCGATCTCATCTATATAATCAGGTATACCATTACTTTTTTGTTCCCGTATGCGCCAATCAACAGATGAATATCCGTAATTATCGGTACTGTCAACGGCATTGATACCACTTAGTGAATAGCTGATGTCGAAATGACCTCCAGCAGAAACAATGGTAATAAAAGAGTCTGGAATGGTGGCTGCTGCTCGATAAAGAGATATAAATTCCGGGCTTAGATCATCCCATAGCTGGATCAGCAGAAGAAAATCCTTGTCAGTAGGGCTGGCCGTATTTGGAAAAGGTATCGATTGCAGGTTCGAAGAGAAACCCCTGGAACGTTTGGTACGGGATACTTTATATTCAAGGATAGGTCGAAATCGCTCTTCCAGTGCTTTGACAGTTTCTTTTCTGTTAGCCGGGGTAGATAATTCAGTTGGAGGTAAAGAAGAGAAATGCCGGGATTTGCCGGAAATTATCTGCGGAAAAAGAAGTAAGAATGCAATAGTTATTTTTTTCACCGAAATATGTGCTTATCAGATAATTAATAAATTGATACAGTTTGAATGAATAAAAAATACTCTATAGAAGAGGAAAATACATAGTACTTACAAAAAGAAACGGATGCCTGAAGAGCATCCGTTCTTATATAAAAGTAATATCTACCCTGTTAACTCGCTGTTACCCTCTAAACGCGGGGAAGCCGAGGGAAACAGAGCGCACACAAGGGAGGTGCTCAGAGTTTAAGGGCTTGTTCACTTTTTATATCGGAAAATGGAATAAGACACTTTAGTGATTTTTAGTTTTTTATGCTTAATAACTAAATTACTGCCAGATCTGTGCTTTTGTATTTCTTTTAAGAAGACTAAAGCTCCAGGAATATTCTAACGTACTGAGTACAAGCGAATGGTCTTCAAATTGGCTTTTTATAGCCAGCCAGACACGCACCAACATTAACTCAGCAAACTGCATCAAACTGAGCTGCAATCGTTTCCAGGGAGGGGAATTCTTTTCTGTATAAATTGAAAATCTCTCTGGCATATTCGGTTTTGTTACATTCTTTTGAGGCATCAAGAAGGTTTTCAAACATCTCAGAGTCCAGAGGATTAAGCTTTATAGACTCAACAAACAGTGCTAATGCATCTTCGAATTTTTTCTGATGGTAACAGATAATCCCTAAACCGCCAAAAGCTCTGGCATTGGGTCCTTCAGTGTCATTGGATTTTAGAAAAAGTTCCATACTTTTAAGCAGATTTCCCGACATCAGTTCTTTTTCTGCTTCATCCAGAATTTGGCTGTAGATGCCAATGGCTAAGGCTTTTGGGCTGGAATAGATGTTGTTACCTTGCTCGATTATGCTTTCTTTTATCGTTTTTACCTCATCAAGATCTGGATTTATTTGTAATGCATTCTCCAGAATAGGGAGAATCTGTTGGACTTTACGTAGTTTCAGTGATGCATCGAAGAGATTGAGTAATGCATCGATATAGACAGGGTTAATTGAAACCGATTTTTCAAACATGGTATATGCATCCTGCCAGAAGTTTCGGGTCCAGGAAAGAACGCCCATATTATTGAATGCACGCCAGTTCTGTGGGTCCTTTTCTACAATTGAAACTAAAATCCGTGCAGCTTCCTGCAATTTTCCAGAGGAGATCGCTTCTTCAGCCTGCTGGTTTTCTGTCATGAATTTCTCTTCGATAAAGAATTGTTCCGGGTGCATTATTTTAATTTCTCCCTTTAATGATAGAAGCAAAAAGGCTATTTTTATACCTGGTCCGGTAATACAGAGAAATAAAAAAAAAAGAAATATACATTGAACATATACGAAATAAAAAAAATGCAAACTATTACGGCTTAAAAAACGGGGAGAGCTCATGAACTTTGTCGTTAAAAAGTATTTAAAAAGCCGATTCTTCACTAAATCGTTTGTTTCCTTCGTTTGGCTCATTTTTTCATTTCAACTGCTCTCAGCATCTCAGCAGGACCTCAAAGTTGATCTGATCCCTTCAAAAAGTGTTTATCAGGCCGGAGATTCCATCATTTTTGCCCTGAAAATCAAAATACCTGAAAATTATCATCTGTATGGAAACCCTTTGGGGCCCGGTATTGGTAAACCGGTTCAGATTTCGGTTAATGGAGCCGGGATGGTAAATTGGGAAGGGGTAAGGAGCCAGTCTGCCAATAAGTTTAGACCTCCTATAGGTGAATGGGTCTATGCATACGAAGAAGAGGCAGTCTTTTATCTCAAAGGGAAAATCCCACCCGATGTCAAAGGAAACATTGAAGGTAAAATTATCATCGATGGCCTGATCTGCAATACAGCATGCATTCCGGTTAAAAATGAAGTTCCTTTTAATATAAGTTTATCCGGCACAGCTGATTCTGAAAGTCATTTTAATGGCAATCCTGAACTTTTAAAGATCTTTACTTCTGCAAACAACTCGTTTCCCCTCTCAGCTCAGTCAGCCACCGAAACGCCATCGGTAACCGGCCTTGATCTGAGCAGTTTTAGCGTTAAGGCTCCTTCTCAGAACACCCTTATCCAATGGAATTATTCGCCTCTGGAAAGCAAAGTGGATTACAATGTCTGGCTGGCTATACTGTTAGGATTTATTGCTGGAATAATAATGAATGTGATGCCGTGTGTTCTTCCGGTGCTGGGTATAAAAATCATTTCATTTTCAGAGATCCGTCAGGCTTCCCGTAAAAAAGCGTTTTTGAAAAGTCTGGTTTTTTCGGCCGGTATGCTTTCAGTGTTTTTGGTTCTGGCTTCATTAGCATCATTTGCAAATTTTTCCTGGGGAGAACAATTTCAAAACCCGGTGGTTTTAGTGGTGATTATTGCCATAATTGTGATTTTTGCATTAAGTATGTTTGATCTTTTTATGATTCAGGTGCCCACCTCTGTTGCTAATATGAGTGGTAAAAAAAAGGATGGGCTGACAGGTGATTTTCTTAACGGAATGTTTGCTACTATTCTGGCAACTCCCTGCAGTGGACCGTTACTTGGAGCGACTCTGGCCTGGACTCTGACACAGAAACCACCTGTTATTTTCGCCATATTTTCTTCAATCGGACTGGGAATGGCCTTTCCTTATATCCTGCTTTCACTGAGCAGTACAGTCTCCAGGATCATTCCAAAACCAGGCAAATGGATGAATGATTTCAAACATCTCATGGGATTTTTGCTTCTCGGTTTTGCTGTTTACCTTATGATTGGCCTTCCCCAGAACATGCTGATAAGTACAGTTGGAATGTGTCTGGTACTGGTATTTGGTGTTACTTTATTTACTCATTATGCACCTTTTGGATCTACATTAAAAAGAAAAATGTCAATGGCTGCAATAGCAATGATTATAGCAGCTTCAGGAATATACGTAAACTTCGGAATATTATTCCGGATGATCTCCTCTGATGATATCACCATCGAAGGGCAGCAAGAGGGGGGGTGGAAGGAATTCTCTGTCGATGAATTGAAAAAAGCTCACGAGCAGGGTAAGAATGTAATAATCGATTTTACTGCCAACTGGTGTGTAAATTGTCAATTTAACAAAGTGACAGTTTTAAATACTTCCCAAATAAACAATCTGATAAAGGAAAAGAATATAATCGCATTGAAGGCAGATCTTACCAGGCCAAACTCTCAGATCGAATCTCTGCTTCATCATTTAGGTTCCCGCAGCGTGCCTTTTCTGGCTATCTTTTCCGGTGATAATCCTTATAAACCGGTCATTATGAGAGATATCCTTGATAAGAAAAAGCTGGTGAATGTACTGCAGAAACTGGATTAAGACCGAAGTGTTTCAGGGAAAAAAGACTTATGAACATTAATAACAATGATGAATTTCTATCCAGTAACTCTGATGGCATATTGCCAGATGAATATATGGAAGCTGATGGTCTGGCAGAGATTTATAATTTTGGAGATGAAGTATCACATACCTTGTTTCCCAGTAGAATCCACAGATGAAAAAAGTTCTGATTTTATTTCTTTTTTTATTTACCGTTCCAGATTCAGAAACCCTTGTGTTTCCCCCTTACGGGCACTCCTATGGAATAAGAAAGGCCAAGCCGGCTCATCTGTTTATGTTGGTGGGCTCAAAAACCTTTTTTGATGACCCGCAGGGCTTGGCCACAACCCGTCTGGAGGCATGGGAAGATACCACCACAAAAAAAGATGATGACGAAGTGGTAGTGTATGGGGTTAATTCAGGACGTCATCAGATAATTTACAACACATCCATGTGGACCTTAGGCATATACGGAGAAAAAGGGAATGGAGTAGATCAGTTTTACAATCCCAAAGGTGTTACAGCGGATTCGAAAGGGAATGTGTTTGTGGCAGATTCTGGAAATAATAGAGTGGTACATCTTTTTAATTCTGGTAAATCGTTAAAGTGGGAGAAATCCTTTAATGGGGAGTCTTCAAAAGATGAAGGAGTAAAGGGGCCATCCCGTATCTCTCTGGATTATAGCGGCAATGTATATGTGAATGATCCGGTGAACTGCAGGATTGTAGTTTTTTCAAAAAATGGAGATGTGTTAAATAGGTTTCCATCTAACAAAGAATACTCGTTTGTGAAAGGACCTACGGCATTGGCTGTTGCAGACGGCAGAAGCAGGTGGAGCCACTTCAATAACGAGAAGGTGCTTTTTTGCGCAGATCTGAATGGAACCAGATTGTGGAAAATTGATCTGAATGGAAATGTTATAAAAAAAATATCTCTTCCAAAGAATTATCAGGTTTCTTATGCTGCAGTAGATTATTTCCATAATATATGGCTGACTGATACGTATAACCATTGTGTTCTCAAATTGGATCACAACCTGCAACTGCTAGATATATTAGGAGGTTACGGCACTGGTGATAACCAGTTTGTTGAACCTCGCGGAATCACTATCTACCCGCGTTTCGGACAGGTTTTTATTGCAGAGAGAAAAGGTGCACAGTACTACTGGATTGGTACTGATTTAAAGAGTGTGGATCTCTCAGAAACACAGCCAGGAAAATATAACTTGACTGTGAATGCTACTGAATTTAGCTTTGTAAGTCTGTTTTCGGTTTCCGGCAGTGACACACTCTTTTTTTTAAAGAAACGGATGATCAATCCGGGAGCGTGCAGTGTGCCTGTTTATGAAACGGATACAAAGAAAATAGGACAGAAACAGTTGTATTTAAAAATTGAACCAACATACTCCTCATACACTTATAATGCCTGGTTTTTTCCGGTCAGTGTTAAATGAGCAATTAGAGAAAGGGATCAAATGGCATTACGTAAAGAAGAGATAACCCGCAAACTTCTGCATCTTTTTGCACTGGTTATGCCTGTTGGAATATTTTACTTTCCCAAATGGTCACTTCCTTCTTATCTTCCTTTGGCAATTTTATCATTTGTTTTAGTAGGTTCAGTGGTGATTGAAAACCTCCGTTTCAAGAATCCTGCAATCCAGAAACTGTTTTTTCAGTTTTTTGGATCAATGCTGCGGGAAGAGGAGTCATCAAAAACAACTGGTTCCACCTATGTGATTGGGGCAGCAGTTTTATGCAGTATTCTTTTCTGGGACAATCCTCACATCTCTTTTATGGTGCTGAGTATGTTTATCCTGGGGGATGCTGTGGCAGCGATTGTAGGTTTGAGTATCGGTAGAATAAAGATCGGGAAAAAGAGTCTGGAAGGATCGATGGCCTGTTTTCTTCTTTGTATGGCTTTGTGTTATGGGGTATTTCCTTTTCTTCCGGGAATTCTGCAACCCTGGGGTGGTAAAGTCCCCATGCTTATTGCAGTAGCCACCTCCTTGTCCATTACCATATTTGAACTGATCCCTCTGCGGATCACTTCGAAATTTGTGATAAATGATAATCTTGCGGTTCCGGTGATTTCCGGATTTGTGATGCTGGCATTATCAGGAACGATTTAGATTTGAGATTTCTGATCAGGCCCATTGAATGTAAAAATGTAAAACAAGTTGCATCTATGTACGGATTTGAAGCTTTCTTAAACGAAATAGTGGCCAGAATTACCGGACCATTGGGTTTTCGATTTATTATCCAGCCACTTGTAGCAATTCTATTAGGTATTCTGGATGGTTATAAAGACAAAAAGTCCGGATCACCTCCTTATGTCATGGCTTTTATCACATACCCGGAAAAACGGTTACCGTTGCTGAAAAGTGCAGTAGTCTCGGCCATTAAACCAATTATTGTCGGTATAATCACTGATGCTATTGCTCAATATCTGATTTATAAAACAATCCATCCTATGCAGGCGGTTTTTGTTGGAACCGTAATAATTGCAATACCATATGTAATCACCCGTGGTTTGGTAAATCGGATATCATCTTATAAAAAACATGTCTGAAAACTGGTTTCCCTTCAAAAGGAATACTAATAAAGTAAATCAGCTCGGAAACGGAATCTATCTTGTTTCCAAATCACAAATTCAATCATTTCGTGTAAGTGACCTTCTTGGCAGGAATATTTTCCGTTTAAAATAACAAGTACCAAAACGATTATATCACGGTGCAGGTGTTAACTTACCATGTCCGATTCAGGTGTTACATAGTGGCTGTTAATTATTTGCGGGGTGAAATCACTTCAGGTGGGGATAAAAAGCAACCTGAAAGGTTCACCTGAAACACAGAAAGCGGTTAAGCATCCGGATGACCTGAAGGCTGAAGTCTTTAAAAAGCTCGCGATCATGGGAGCTGAAACTTTTCTGGTCATGAATACTGTATTTGTTTTTGTCATAAATGGAAAGAGTTCCCATTATTCTTCCATTGAATCGCAAGCACATGCTGATGACCGATTTGGCGGGGGGCTTTTCAGTTAAGAAGCCGGCACAGGATAAATCGGAGATGAGAACCGGGGTGGAACAATGTATAATCTGTGAAGTGATGGTTCTGTCCAGATTCTCCAGCATTCTAAGATGGTTCTGTCCTTTTAAAGAAAAGGACTCCAGGACTTCAAAGCAGGTCATTACTTCATTGTAAAGGCTTAGAATACAATTTTCTGCTTCGAAAAGCAGACAGGTGTTTATTACGATTAATCTTGCAATGTGCCGGATGTTGTGGATGGTTGAGAAATCGGATGAGATTTCCGAAAATGCAGAGTATTTGATGGAATTTAATCTTGCTCCTTCCAGAAGTGACAGCTGGGAAAATTCACGTTCAAGATATTGAGCGATTTTTTGAAGAAGTTTTTTCTCAGTTTCCAGTTGATTGTGCTTGGCAATGAGTTGAAGTAGTATTAATCCGGAGATCTCTTTATTGGAAAAAAGAGGCTGGGCAATAAAGCATTTCTGCACATTCAGTTTTTTCAAAGAGGTATAAAAAGTGAATTGTTCCCTGCAGCGGAGAATCCGGCCGGTGAAAAAATCATTAAGCCGGATCATCTGAGTGTATCTACGGTTAAGATCGTAGTAGCTTGACGCTTGAATGTAGAAGGTGTTGCTTTCTTTATCGAATTGGTAAAGATTGCAGATTCTGCCATTGAGGCTGTTGGCCAGTTTCATCATGAGAAGGTTAAGTCGTTCCTGAAGCGGGTAATTCAGATGAAGTATATCGTTTGTACTGGAAAGAAGAGAGTGGATGGTTGAGGTTTGTTTTGTTTTCTGGTATTCTCTTGAAGAATCTATGACGCCGGCGGCAAACTGAGCCAGATCTGCTGCATACTTGAGATCATCGTAATCAAAAATCTTGCTGCTTTTCTTACTGCTGAGGTTTAATACTCCAATGGCCTGATTATTTTGCAGCAGTGGGACGGAAATTGATGAGATCAGGTCCTGCCGTTCCACATCTGAAGTGTCATCTTCTGGTTTTCCATTAAGAAGCAGTGGTTTTCCGGTGCAGGCGACTTTTCCGGCGATACCTTTTCCTATCTTCTGTTTAGTGTTACTGATGATGGCTTCGTCTATTCCGTGAGCCATCTCAATTCTGAGCATCCGTCTTCTGGGGTCGGTAAGCATTATGGAGCCGCAGTCAGCATTGAGAGAGTTTATTGCTACCGAGAGGATAAGAGTAAGGCATTCTTTGACATCACGGGTCAGATAGGCAGTGTGGCAGAGGTCTTTGAGGCCATGGAGAACTTTTGCCCGGAAATTGGCGGTATTACTCTTGTTGGCTTCAGGAATAACTGAGCAGAACAGGAGCTGAGCGTTTGAAGCGCTTAAAATGTTGCAATCAGGGGATTTTATCTTCCTCAGCATGGCATCCACCGATGGATCAGTGGATGCATTTATGATCAGGTCAGGATTGTAAGTGTTTACATGATGTAAAAAAGGTGCAGTATACGGATCGATATTTCCAAGTACCTCAAAGCGGTCTGAGACACAAAGTGCTTTACTCATCTCAGCACATTCGGCATCGGTACCCACTATCACTGCGTGCAGTTTTATCGTTCGATTAAGCATAGAACAAGTTTATGGTTGGTTTGAATGATTCAAGTTATACCGCAAAGTTCATTTCTGATACTGACGGCCAGTTCGGTTTCATTGGTGATTACTGCCCAGGTTAATGGATCTTTCAACACTTTCCTGATCTCTTCGCTGGTATTGACTGTCCATATTGCGGGAGAAATCATACCGGGTGTATTTTCGAAAAAATCCTGGTTAGAATAAAATGTCGAAAAATCGGGGCAATAAAAATCTATTCCTTCACTTTTTTCATTGATAACCGTTTCCATGGATTCAAACAGTAAACCGGTTTGCAGGGAAGAGTCTGTATTTTTGAGTTTCCGGAGTATGGCAGGATTAAAAGAGGTGATGAAATAAAGTGGTTTGACTGGTAAGTCTGAAATCATCTGCAGAATTTCCTGTTCACAGTTTTCCTCTTTCAGTTCTATATCCAGGCCGACTTTTCCGGAAAAAGTGTATAGAATCTCTTTTATCTGCGGAACATGGTAATTGTGTTCTGAGGTAATTTTCACCAGCTCGTGGTAAGTCTGATCACAAATATTGACTCTTGTGGAATTGTGCATTATAAATGGGTCATGATGAGCAATGAGCAGATTATCTTTGGTGCGACGGACATCAAATTCGATAAAATCGGCACCAAGCTGCCATGCTTTCAGGAATGAATCCATGGTATTTTCATGTGCCAGAGTCGGTGCTCCGCGATGTGCGATAATTTTTTTCATAGGTCACTTATTCAAAAAGAAAATCCAGTAACAGACGTACTCCGAACCCGGTTCCATATTGAGGTATTTCACCACGGGAGCTTCCATCGTTGAAGGATGTCCCTGCGATATCCAGATGAGCCCAGGGAATGCCATTGACAAATTCCTGTATAAATGCAGCACCGATTATTGAGCTGGCATAACCTTTTTTGAACCTGGAGAGATTTCTCAAATCACCGGTCTCACCTTTAAGAGCATCACTATATTCTTTATACAATGGCAATCTCCAGAGACGTTCGTTTGTATTCTCCCCTGAACTGAATAATCTTTGGGCAAGTTCGTCGTTATTGGAGAAAAGGCCTGCCACATATTCACCGAAGGTGGTGAGGATACCACCGGTAAGTGTAGCCAGATCAATCATTTCCGATGGTTTGCAAATGGCCTGGCAATAAGCTGCGGCATCAGCCAGTATAAGTCTTCCTTCTGCATCGGTGCTGTGTATCTCCACGGTCTTCCCGCTATAAGATTTGTAAACATCACCCGGAAAAAAGGCTTTGCTGCCAACCGCATTGTGTGCAGCAGCAATCACTCCAATTACATTTATTGATGGTTTCAGGTTTACCAGCGCTTTCATCACAGCTAAGACAACTGCAGCTCCGGCCATATCCTCCCGCATACTTTCTATGCTTCCGGTGGGTTTTAGATTCTGGCCGCCTGAATCGAAGGTGATTCCTTTTCCAATCAATGCTGTTTTGTGTTTCTGGCCAGACCCGTTGTATTCGATAATGATAAGTCTGGGAGGTGTGGAAGAGGCTTGACCGACTGCACTGATAAGTCCCAGTCCTTCACGTTCAAGCTCTTTTGATTTGAGCACTGTCACTTTGATGTTATCGCATTTTTCCAGTTCGATGGCTTCTTTAGCCAGTTTCTCCGGAGTGATAGTTGATGCATTGTCATTGACCAGATCCCTGCTGTAATTGACTGCTTCACAAACAGCAGTAAACTTCTGCAGCTCAGAATTACTGATGGTACCGATTAGTTCGACGGTATCTATGCGATGAGTCTTTTCTGTTTTGTACTTATCGAATTTATAGGAGCCCAGTATTAATCCTTCCACCACAGCTTTGCTGCAACCGGGCAGGGTATCTGAATCCGGAATAGTTACAGATAGTTTATCTCTTTTAAGTTCGATTGCTTTCTGAATTGCCTTGGCAGACACGTTTCGGATTATGGAGGTTGAGATACTGTCCTTTTCTCCCATTCCACCGTAGATTATGGTGTCCTGACCAGAGTACCTTACCGCGATTTCTCCTGCATCTGCCTTAAAATCCGGTATCTGAGCGGCTTTATCTTTAAAAAGAAACTGTACCTGTGAGGAGAAGCGGATAGATTTTGAAATTTTTATTTTCATGGACCTTCCCGATTTTCTGGTACTGACGAGTAATTTAAGCATTGATGAACAGTTTTGCTTAATTTTGTTATAATGAATATAATTTCTCAGCAAATATGTTAAATCACAATTCCTAAAATCCTAAAAACCGGAAATTTATAAGACAGCAGTTTTGCAGGAGAATCGCAAGGAAGCAGCAGAGGTGCTGACTATAGGAGGTTATGCTGGTTCGGGTAATTATTTGTAAATTCTAAAGTTATGGTTTTTCGGTTTGTGGCATGGTGAGATTCTGGGCTCAGAAATTATAGAGGGTCACACAGTTGTTTATCAGTAAAATTTTCCCGTTGGAAGCACCCTGGCTAAATCAGAAATTCCCTTCTTTAATCAGAAATTCCCTTCTTTAATCAGAAATTCCCTTCTTTAATCAAAAATTCCCTTCTTTAATCAAAAATTCCCTTCTTTAATCAAAAATTCCCTTCTTTAATCAAAAATTCCCTTCTTTAATCAAAAATTCCCTTCTTTAATCAAAAAT
>JAEZKP010000020.1 GCA_023436145.1 Fibrobacterota bacterium
TTCAAAAGATAAAGGCAAAAGCTGGAAAAATATTAACAACGGTTTGCCTCCTGGGATTCATATTACTACGTTACTGGTTCATAAAAATGAGCTTTATGCAGGAACCGATTTCGGTGCTATATATAAACTGGTTACCGGAAAGTAAACGCATTGACAAGGTTTTTATTGACGCAGATTTATGATTACCATGGACCTTTTGATCTTGATCAAAAGGTGTCATGCTTGAGAGTTTCTTCAACCAGAACGGGAAACTACTCCTATTCACATTCCTGACCGTTTTTCCAATCATCTCCGGTGTGTTTCTCAACCCAGTCTGCAATCTCTTTTTCCAGGTTACAGAGCCGGTTCTTTTCTATTGACAACTCCTGAAGCTGCACCAGATCAAGTACAGAAAATGGAAGGTCAATAAGATTGTTATCGTAAAGACTCAGGTTTTTTAATGATACAAGATCCCCAATGTTCTGCGGTAATCCGGTGAGCTCATTAAAACTTAATTGCAGGATTTCCAGCATGCCAAGATTGGTAATACTCTGCGGAAGAGATGTCAAACGGTTGTGCCCGGCCCATATCTGATTTAATCTGGTCAGATTACCGAGCTCTTCCGGAATTTTACTCAGATTACATTCGAATATGTCCAGTTGTTCAAGATTTCTCAAATTGCCAATCAAAGGTGAAAGAGAATCGATCGGATTTGCTCCTATCGATAGTTTACGCAGTTTAGGCATAAAAAAGATGGTATCAGGAATAGTGCGGATATTGTTGTAACTGACTTTCAGAAATTCCAGAAATCGCAGCTTTGAAATCCCCGGTGGAATGGAATCTATGGAATTATGTTCTGCAATAAATGCCGACAGAAGACGGCACTCTTCTATCTGTTCTGGAATGATACTTATACTGTTGTTTGATATGTTAAGAGTATACAAAAAATCCAAATTTCCGATTGATGGATGAAGTGAGTTTAGTGATAAACCTCTGAGATCCAGTGTTCTTATTCTTCCCGCGGAAGTGTCGGTTATTTCATTGAAATCATAAGGTACTGATATGTTTTGATTATCCAGAAACTCCCGGATCGCCAGTGAATCTGCTGCAAAAGTTCCGGGGCGGATTATGGTCCAGTTGCTATCACTGGTATTAATATCGCGAATGTTACTGATTTCCCCGGATTGGACCGGAACATCAGAAATGACTGTTTCATTATTTCCATTTATTTCTACGACCAGTGTGTAATCACCCTGCGCCAGGTTAGGAAATGTAAATGATCCGGATTCATCTATAAATGCTGTATGCTCATACCCGGATATTTTCACAGAACCGGAAATATGTGCCCCATTCTGCAGGTTACCGGTTAAACTACCGGTTTTTTGTAAAGTCAATGTGTCCGGGTGAAATGCTGCACCTGTGGAATCGATTGTAATCCCTGAGGTTACCGCCAGTGTATCATCTTTGATAATTTCGACAGTGAAAGAACCTTTGTTGATATTAAGAGAGAAATTTCCATTTTCATCGGTAATGGTATCGATTATTGTCTGACCGGTTCGGTCCTCACCGGCAATAAAGCCGGTATTTCTGATTTTAACAAATGCAAAAGCAGCAGGAGACTGGTTATACATGGCAGTCGCTGAAATACGTGCATTACCGGAATCGGTAGATCCGCCTGATATGGAAGAGGGTTCCCGTGAGCAGAATAACAGCGTAATTAATCCAATTAACAGTATTTCAGCAATAAATCTGCTGCTATTTGGGTTCATCATCACAATCCTTCTGGATATCGGTCGATTTACTTACTGGAAACAGTGCAAAGTTAAGCTGGTACACCTGTGAAGCATCATCGTTTTCTGTTACGATTTGCTTTACCCTTTCTTTGAATGCCTCAAGCTCGGCGGTCAGTACACTGTACTGTGCAGCGGTTACTCCCAGAGTCATTGTCGAGATATGGCGGATCGATTTATCCATCGTGTGAAGAGCTGTCTGACTGTGTTTGAGCATTGCATCAGTATAGGATTTTACCGCCAGATGATGCACCTGGGAATCAGCTGTAACTGCTTTCTGGGTCTGGACATAACTCCTATCCGCATTCTTCTTGATTAATCCCAGATCCAGTAAAAGGTTTACCGTTTCTCTGGCCTCTTTTGCGGTTATGACCGGGATAACCATTCTGGCCAGTTGTGCATAATCATCATGGAAATCTCTTATGCAGATCAGCTCCCGGATTACAGGAGTATACCAGTTTTTAAAATATTCATATTGCGGGATCTGAAGTACTGTCTCCTTGATAATACCTTTCATCGAGCGCAGCACTGCGTAACATTCGTTTTTTTCAACTGATGTTCTGGCCTGATTAAACAGAACAAGGTTACGAAAGTAAACAGCTTCCTTTTCGGTCAATTTCAGTGCTTTGCTGAATTTTTCAATCATTGGTCTGGTAAGGTTACGTTTACCATCAATGACACGGCTCAGAAATGAAGATGAAGATATTCCTGCTTTAAGCGCAAAGTAGCGGTGAGAGAAGAATTTAGTGTGTTTCTTCTCATATTCATAATAATCCTTTAAAAAAACCCGATAGTCTATATAAGCGGTAACCGGTTTTCTTTCCATCTATTCAATATAAACATGAAAAGAAGATTGTGGCAGTAAAAAATGAAAGATTTAGCAGAAAATGTGTGCACAAAAAGTGCGCATTTGGCCCTGAATATTGAAATTGCACATAAAATATTCAAAAACTGATGGAAAAAATGTGCACAGGATCGAAAAAAAACGGCAGTAGAATAAAATTCACCATCTACCTTTAACCGGTTCTTAATAGTGTCGTTTCCATTGTTGTAGAGACGTCCGGGCGGACATACCTACAATAACCCAAACAGAAACTATTTATGATTTAGCGGGTAGATTAATAATAAACTGAAGTATAATGTGTTTTACCGTTTTCATGACGATATACCCGGAATGATGGCTGTCTGCCAAGGGCTTTACTTATCGGTGAAGCTACAAAGAGTGGTATGTTTCCAATCATATGAAACTCATCTCTGTGGAAATGTCCGGTAATGATTGCCTTTACATTGTTATTTTCGCAGATGTTTTGAAATCGTGTCAATTTTTCCAGAGGCCAGCCGGGATGAACTTTATTGGAATAAAAATCTTCGGTGGTAGGGCAATGTTGAAACACAAAAGCCGGCAGATCTGATGGTTTTGATTTAAGTAATGAATCCAGAACATCCAAGGGTTCATAGATGCAGCTGTCTTTTGAGATGATTTCGAGATTAAACAATAAAATCATGCTGAATTTCTTCGTATCAACACGCCGGTTGAAATTTCCAAAGTAACTGATGAATGCTGCTGAGTCCTTTTTAAAACAATTATCCCGGATATCATTGTTTCCGGGTATATAATAAACAGGGAATTTGCAGGTTTTCATTACTGCCAGACCACTATCCAATAACTGATGATTATCTGTTTGATTCGATGTAACATCTCCGGTATGAATAACAAACTCTATTGGAAAAGGCAGTTTGTTAATTGCCTTAATTGCATCTGCAGTTCGCCTGAGGTTATTGCCATCGCCCCAATGGGTATCAGTGATCTGAACAAAGTAAAAGTCAGGGTGTTCCGAAAAACTGTGTTTAAAGCTGCAAATTATCAGAAATATAACTACAAGCCTCAAGCTGGTACTCATTATAATTCTCCAAAGTATGTTGATATTGAAATAAAGTCAGGTTAAGAAATATACAAATTTAAAGCTGCTCTTGCAAAACAGGGCTGATAAGCAAATATCATTGGTGTCTGCTTTCAACAGTAGTGAAGTTTAGGAATCTACTTTGTAGAAAGAATCAGGAATTAATCGCTCGACTTCCTTAGTACCTAAGTACGGCAGCAGGCGTAGTCCCGATTTCCTATCGGGACGAAGGAAGTGGTGGACAGGCAGAGTATGCTGAGTTAAAAAGCATCAACTTTTTTGAGAAACTATGCATGAGGCCTTTTATTAGACTACTATTAACACTTTGATAATTTTAACCGGACACTACTGACTCGAAATAAGAAACCTATAAAGAGCAACGTGTTAACTGATTAAGCTATTCTGGTACAGTATCCGCTTTAATACGCGGTGGTCTCCAGGGTAAACCTGTTTCACAATCGACATGGTTCAACCGAAAGTTCCCGGCACTCATTTCAAGCATACCAAACACGATGGGTATACCATAGCGACGAGGTCCCATGGAACCGGGGTTGAATACGGTATACCCATGTCCGCTTCCTATGAAAGGTACATGAGAGTGTCCACATACAACAAGTTCAGCAGCTTCTTCTTTGGCTTTACGGATAACTTCTGTTCGCAGTTTTGGTCCATAAAGCCCCACGTGTAACATTAAAATCCGGAGGATAATCTCCTCTTTCGAGACAATTTCAAGCACCAGCTCATCCGGTAAAGAGGGGAGGCGTTGATCGATGTTACCACAAACTGCATACACTGGACAGATCGCAGCAAGCTGGTCCAGTACCTGCAGGTCACCGATATCTCCTGCATGCAGGATTGCATCAGGCCGTAACCCGGTAATTATCTCTGTTGAACGAATGTGGGGGGCCGAATGGGTGTCAGATACAATGGCGAGTCGGAAAGAACCATCTTCACGAACTTGCACCTGTTCTATCTTTCGGATACTTGACCGGCGATTAGACTTGGAAAAATGCATTTTTCTCCGATGAATAGGTCTTTTGTTCAGATTGTGATTTACCAGGTGAAATGTTTTATGAGTGTTATTATCAAAAATTGACGACTCTTGTAGAGTTGCTTGCGTTTGTTATTTAGTTTGTCTGGTCTGCAACTTTTTGATTCGTATTACCAGTCTCGCTGCAAGCCCGATAGTCTGGTGGGATCATTGCCAAAGTATAGTGTTAGATTCAGGTATAAATTACTGCTCTTCTTGTTTGCTGCCGGATTACCAACAACAAATCAAGAAGACCGTTTTGCAGTAATAATTGACAAGCATGTTTTATAGATTTAAAACTTCATACCTACTCCGAAATTGAGCCAGCTCAGACCACCACCTTCTTCCAGGGTCAGGTAAAACTTATCTGAAAGATAAAATTTAGCACCTAAGAACTCACGGAAGGAAAAATGGCCTACTCCGGTTGGTGTACCGATAAATTCGTTTTTCTTAAGTTCGGATGCCCAGCCGATATGATATCCCAAACCGAGACCTGCATAAGGATCCAGTTTATTGCGGATTTTAATCTTTTTACTGAGCACTTTCAGGTTGAAAGGGTGAAATGCTCCCCTGGCAACGATTGGTATATAATTATATCTATACCAGTCACTGAATCCATAACCCTGGTAACCAGTGGCGACACTCACAGAAATAGCGTCGTTTATGGCGTATTCACCAATTGCAAAAAAGCCAAACCAACCGATTCCCAATCCCGCACTGACAGAAAAATCACCTTTTGCAAAACAGCTTGATTCTGATGTTGCCCAGTTCTGTGCGTAGATCGATGAGGAGAAAACCACAAACAACAATAGCACAAAGAAACGTTTCACAGCGTAAAACCTCCTGAAAACATGTGATAAGAAATTACTCAACGAAAGTAATAGTACAAAAGATCATATAATTTTTCAACTACAAACATTTTGTTGGAAACAAATACTGCAATGAATATTAAAATCGGAAAGGAATATCAAATCAGAAAGAAACAATTCAGAGTTAATCAGGTAATAAGCCTGGGAGAATCTAATTTCTTTTTTCTTAATTCCGTTCTTTGTCAGGATTCCTTTAATTCTGTTAAATAGCTGAGTAGTCATGGAGCAGATAATATAATCATGGAATCCAGTGCTGACAAAGTATTTATTTAACAGATCTGGTGTTGACGTTTATCGAAATCCAAAATCTTTGATTCAACTTAAATACAAGTATTGATAGTATGGTCTTCCTTCGGCAGGTAATATCATCTTTGCAATAGTAAAAAACAATAATCTGTATTGATCCGGATGAACGCTCTAACGGCAATAACAAACGTCAAGTTAACCCGTTTTATATTTTCTCTGCTTTACCTCTATAGTCTCTGTCCTCTTTTATCTGTTCCGTCGATAGGAATCGTAGTGCATCCAAAGAGCCGCGATGCCACTCTGGGGCCCATCTGTTCGGTGATCTCCTCACGGCCCAGATTGGAGGTAAACATGGTGGGCAGGCCGTTGGCGGTACGGGTATCTACTATCCTATACCAGCACTGAGCCACAAACACCGAAGGTTTTTCCACCCCTATGTCATCAATGACCAGAAATCGATCTGTAGTGTATTTGGCGATTACCTCTTCCTCGGTGAATTCACTTTCACCCACCGTGCCAGCTCTGATCTCTCCAATAAGTTTGGGAGCACTGATAAAAAGAGGGTTAGCCTTAGGAGAGCTAAGAAGAAGTTTCCGCATGGTGGCTACTGCCAGATGGGTCTTTCCTGTTCCGCAGGGGCCGGTAAGGAGAATTGATTTTCTCAAGGGGAGGCTGATGGCCTTTAAAAAATCTACTGCTCTGAGATGGTTTTGTGTTTCCGGGCGGTAATTTTCAAAAGAGCATTTAAGATAAATCTCAGGAACTCCGCTTTTCCACAGTATGTTATCGATATTGGCCAGTTTGGTTTCAAAATCGGCTCTTTTTTTCAGCACGAAAACACAATCTTTTGAACAGAAGGAATCTATCCAAAGAGTGTCGCTATTGAATTCAATATCTTTGCCATCCCACTGGATGTCATTGAATTTGAAGATTTTACCGCATCCTGCACATTTTTTGAGACCGGAATGATCAAAATCGGACCGAATGGAGAATCGATTCATTAGCCTGCCGACCTTTACTGCTTTAGTGTATTACCCCGGAGGTGAATCCTTTACAGAGAAGGAATTCACCTCCGGGGATAAATTTCGGAGAAAATCCGCTTTAGAAAATACTACATTTCCCGCTGATGGAAAGATATTTGAAGGCTGAAAGATTCATATAACACTAAAAAGGGAGTTGAAATCAACAACTCCCAATACTTCAGCAGATCTATTGGAGAAATTTCACTTTTGAGGTGTCACGGGCTTTTGCTGCGGGAAATTCGTCTTTTTGACCCAGAGAAATCGCCAGAATCGTTTTGTACCCTGGAGAAAAGTTGAGTTCTTCCCGGACTGAAGCTGCTTCAGGAGTATTGTTATTTATAGCACGGGCCAGATTTCCTAAAGCACAGGTTCCCAGGTTAAAGGATTCTGCACTGAGCATAATATTCTGGGAGAGAAGCCCGCAGTCAAACTCACCGTATGGATTGGTTGTGTCATTGGCTATGATAATCAGTGTTGGTGCATCATAGAAGCTTCCTCCGGTGGACTTGATTTTCTCAAGTAAATCGCGGTTCTGCACGACTCGGATTTCCCATGGCTGATTGTTTTTTGCACTCGGTGCATTGATCCCTGATTTAATGATAATATCCAGAATATTTTTTGGCACCTGCTGGCTTTTGTATTTGCGGATGCTGTGACGGCTTAAAATTATTCTGTTTACGACATCAGAAGCATTTTCCTTTTTACCGGCATCACAGAACACAAATAAAGCCACTGTTCCGATCATTGTTAAATAAAGAATCCGTTTCATTAACCTATCACCTCTTCTTTAATTAAAGTGTTTTGAGATTGAATGCGTAAGTGAGTCACACAGTAAGCAAAATAACTGTGCAGTCATAAAAAAATCAAGATTCATGATGCACCGTCATTGGGGCTTTTCTGCAGGGATACGACCGGAAGATACTGGTGTTTTAAGTACAGTCGCAGTCTACTTATTTATCAATTAAATCAGACAGGTGCTGGACATACTTTCTGTCTTCGACATTGATATGGTTTAGCCACCAGTATTTCAATAATTTTAGTAATTCAGATGCATCCGATTCCTTATAGATGGTTCTTTTTATGGAAGTGATATTAGCGGTCAGTTCATCGTGCAGATTCAGATGCTCGTTGAGTTGAGGGTAATTGGATTTTTGAAGAATCATTTTTTCGGTTTGAAAATGGATCGAGGTATAATGAAGAATTGATTCTATTGCGGGCTGGTAGATATCCTCGGAATATTTTTCCATAATCGAGTAGTGCAGTGAGTTTACCAGCGATATGATACCCCTGTGCTGTTCATCGATGATTTTGATTCCGGTATCGTTTTTTTCAGTCCAGTTGATATAGATGCAGTTTTTCATTTCAATTGCTCCTTCTGACGACTCAATACCTTTCCATGATCAATCAATGATTATTCCTGAGTTTAAAGACTCAAGCTTTTGTCCCCCGATTTCTGATTTTTTTGATTTTAACTGCTTTTCAGAAAAAAGGCAATATCAAAAACCATAAATCCCGGATCTCATAACCGGTTTCCTGCAACTTTCCTGAATCATATTAATGGTTGCCGGTGATCAGGCTATGAATTGGTTTCAGGATCTGCCTGAAAGGCTGACCGGTTATAGCGAAGGGAACGCCCTGGTAAACAAGCCAAAAGGAGAATATCCATCAAGCACTGAAAGTGCGGGCTATTTATTAATGCCCCTTATTTTGTTTTCATTCAATCTGTTATAATTCTGACGACCACTTGTAGAATTAACCTTAAGCAAAAATATATTCTTTCTTACTCATAACAGACTCCTTTCCTTCAGAACTGACTCATATTAAACGAATGAAAATTCTCAGGCAACAATTTACAAACCAGAGGCGAAAAGTTATCAAAATATAATAGGATTTTTCAAGAGCCTTTATTTCCAGGCACTTTGTTCAGGATAACTGAAACGATCATCTATGTCAAGAACAAAATTTATACAAAATAAGACAGAGAAATATTAAAACACACCTCCTTTGTCCCGATAGAAACCTATGGGAATCGGGACTACGGAGGTTGAAAGAGGGCGCCTGCGTTAAAATCCTATTCCTTCCGTTTCAGATTTGTCTGCACCGGGAAAACTTTCCTAAAAACACCGAAAAAAAATTTCCCTAAACAGACACCCAGAGATACGATAGCGGTAACCGGGGTGGATGTGATGGTAAAATGTCTCGATTTTACTTCGGTACAGTCAGGGGACCAGAAGAAAGATCAAACCTCTTGCGTTTTATAATACTATTAAAACTTATTTAGCTTTGGTTGATAGATTCAAGCTGCCTTTTACGCATATCTTTTTCTTTATGCATAGCAGCATATTTTACATTGTATTTTTACTTGTATCGATCAGCCCCCAATACGTCCATTGCATAAATGTGATTGATCAACAAAATTCAGGATTTAACATCATGGTATGTTACCAACTAAACGATAAAGAACCGGAGAAGATTGGTAGTGATTCGGAATTCTGTCAGAAGATACTCCAAAGAGGTGACATATTTTCCAGAGAATCAGATAATCTGCTCATATATATCGAATTGACATGCTTTGTTTTTGCTATTGTGAGCGGATGCATATTCAGGTGTATCGATTTTATACCCTGTAATCCAGATTTCTTTGAAAGGATAAATTCTGAAATAAACGTAAGGTTTATCGGTTTAATCAGTACAGATGAATATTGCAAGTGTTTTGATATCTATTGTCACCAAAGTAAAACATACGGAGGTGATCCTTCACTACAAAAAACAGGAAAAGGGATGCTTGACATTGAATTTAAAGGTGTCAAACAGAAAGATGTTTCATCAAATCACTCACTGGCCAAAGGTGGTTTCTCAAATGAAATAGAAACAATATTAGCTGGTCCTGGTGGCTTAAAAAGTGGAGGATATGGTAGTAAAATCAGAGGTGAAAATGGGATAGGAAACGGTCCGGGTTACAAGAGTGGTTTTAATAAAAGTGTTACAAGACACTTAGAGAAAAAACATGAACCGCTCTATAATGATTCACTTCATTTTAGCTATTTTTTTGCGAAGTATGGGTTTAAATATAATAGAGCTTTGGTTATAAAAAATACAGGAGATAAGAATATAGAAGGGAAATGGGTATTAAAATTTGATCTGCTTAAACCAATGTACTGGAAACCTGATAATAATCCTGAAGTTACTTTTAAAGTAGAAGATTGGGATCCCTACCTGTACCATTACACATTTACCGTAGATCCGGAAATACTACCAGGCGAAACATTCATACTGGAAGGAGCAGTACAGGGTGTTTTTATGCTGGATCTTTCATACTATATTGTAAACCTGAGCGTAAACGGCAAAGTACCTTATGTTGTTTCCTGTGATAGATCTTAATCTGCTTCAATGCAACCGACAGATCCCAAAGATTCCACCAGTTTTATTGATTATTTCATCCCATATAGAGCTATACTGGATTATTCGGTGGAAAATAGGATAACTCTGGATTTTGGCAGATTCTACCCTGGTTACTCCAATTCCAGTTCCATTCCTTTCAATATAGGAGCTGATATTTTCAGTGGAAATCTGGCTCCTTTGTTCCAGATGCGAAACCTTCCCAA
>JAEZKP010000070.1 GCA_023436145.1 Fibrobacterota bacterium
TTTTACAATACTGAGAGGCTGCATTCGAGTATTGGCTATCTGAGTCCTGAAGAGTTCGAAAAAAGGTTATAAAAATGTCAATTTTTCGTGGCTTAACTCGTGTCCACGAAACCTTCCCTAGATCAGGAAGGCTTGGAACCCCTGAAGATGTATTTAAAGTATTGGATTTTTTAGTAAACAGTTCTTCCTATATTACTGGACAGAACATCTCTATCGATGGTGGTTTCCTGATGCGATGACTTCTGTGATGCAGATATTTATCCGGAAAAGTCATTCAGAGGCAAAATACTTAACAGATCACTAAGGTAGAATTTATAAGCTTTAGATATGAAAGGGGAATAGGATGAAATGTAAATTTATCATGGCTGGTATTTTTTCATTTATTTCGGTTTCAGAAAATCGTGTACCACTAATTAAAAGTATATAAATAATCCGACTGGTGTTGGCTTGCTTGGGAACAGCAATAATTGAAAGTTTCCACCCTCATTTTTTTACGCAGGTTCTCCCCTTTTAAAATCGGGGAAACTTTGGATACTTAAATTATGGTAATTATCTCAGGAAATGAGATCGGGGAATTTATTCGAACCTGGAGTAGTCCCATTCCTCATTCATTAAAGGAAATTATCTCAAGTGGAGATTTGTTTATAAGCAGTGGCTTTAAAAGAACACATGAGTCTTTTCAGATGTTAGGAGTCTGCAAGTTTGAAATAAATAATCTGTTTAATGAGGCAGAATTGTCTTATGGTATGGGAAAATCAATCAAAATGCCATTAATAATCTGGTTGTTTGCTTTGCGAATATTGTGGAGGATCGGATTAAACAGAAATTCAGAATCTTATGAAGATTTTACAAAACGGATTGTAAAAGGTACTGATTTTATTACAGAAAACAGAAATAAAAAGCATATCATTGTAATGGCACATGGTTTTGTTAATCACATGATAAAAAGAGACTGGAAGGTTTTATTAAATAACGGTGGACACGGTTACTGGTCTTATTCTACATTGGGAAGGGTTAAAAAAATTAAAGAGATCGCTCGTCAAGCGTAATCATCATAATCAGATACAGACTACAGTTCATAATTGAAACACAATACAATATACATTAAAGGTGAATAGGATCTGACTGACTCTTTTTGGTGAAAAAAACTGCACACAGATGATCTATCTGTGCGCAGTTAACAATAATGCTAAACTACTTAAAAATTACTGCATATTGTCCTGTTTTTTCCACCAACACCAGGTTCTGACCATCCACTGTCAAATAGTATTCGCCATCAAAACCGGCAATTCCACTGCCTGTTATGGTTAATCCAGGCTTAGCATCTCCCAGGGTGTGTGTTATTTTGGGCAGAAGATCAACATACCAGGGGGCACTACCCAGGTTCATACCGAAAGCCCACAATCCCTTGTTTTGCAGTGACCAGTTAACCATGACTACTTGAACATTAGACATCGATGGTGCACCGGTTCCTTCTGTGATAACGCTCGTGAAACGCTTTTCAATAGATGGCAATGGATCTGCTGTCGGAACACCATATTGTGTCAAAAGAGTTGATCCACCGGTGACGGTAACATTAATGGTTGTTGAAACTGCAGAATCACCTGAGTTGTCGAAGGCTACGCAGCTCAAACTGTAATCACCAGCTGCAGCATTGCTAATGGTGAAGGTAAACGGAGCAAGCGAATCGGTACCCAGAAGTGTGCTTCCATTGTAAAAACTAACAGCTTTAATTGTTCCATCTGAATCAGTTGCTGAAGCAGCAATAACAATTGTATCACCTTCACTAAACTGTGAATTATCTGATGGTGATGTGATCTCTACTGCAGGCGGTATATTCGCCACATTAATGACAGTGACATTGATTGTGGATGAAACTCCGGAATCGCCTGAATTATCATAAGCCACACAGCTGAAACTGTAATCTCCTGCCACGGCATTACTAATCGTAAAGGTATAAGGAGCAATAGAGTCGATACTCAGAAGTGTACTTCCGTTGTAAAAACCAACACCACTGATCGTACCATCTGAGTCATTGGCAGATGCTATTACAACAATTGAATCACCTGCATTGAATTGTGCATTATTTGCCGGCGATGTGATTATAACTGTAGGCGGTATGTTCGACATGTCTATGACAGTAACATTGACTATGTTTGAGACACCGGTTTGCCCGGAATTATCGGTAGCCACACATCTGAAACTGTAAGCACCTGCTGCTGCATTACTGATGGTGTAAGTGTAAGGTGCAATAGAGTCGATAGCCAGGAGTGTGCCATTGTTGTAAAAACTAACACTTACAATTGTCCCGTCTGTGTCATTGGCGGAGGCAATGATCTCAATAGATTCACCTGCATATACTACTGTATTATTTACGGGCGATGTGATTACTGCAACTGGCGGTATATTAACTGTGTCAGAAACAGTAACAATGACAGTGTCAGAGATTCCGAAATCACCTGAATTATCATGCGCTATACAGCTTAAGTTGTAAGTACCTGCTGCCGCATTGCTAATGAAATAGGTATAAGGAGCAATAGTGTCAATAGCCAGAAGTGTACTTCCATTGTAAAAGCGGACACTCACGATTGTACCATCAGTGTCATTTGCAGAGGCTACTACAAAAATAGAATCACCAGTAGAATACTGTGAATTGTTTGCCGGTGATGTGATTTCCACTGTTGGTGGGATATTCACTTTATCGGAAACAGTAACATTGACTGAGTCGGAAACTCCGGAATCGCCTGAATTATCATAAGCTACACAGATGAAATTATAAGCACCTGCTGCAGCATTGATAATGATATGAGTATAAGGAGCAATAGAGTCGGTACTCAGTAGTGTACTTCCATTGTAAAAGTTAACACTTTTAATTATACCATCAGAGTCACTGGCCGAGGCTGTGATAATAATAGAATCACCTGTATAAAAATGTGAGTTGCTTACTGGTGATGTGATTTCCACTGTAGGTGGTATATTGAGCGAAGATGGAATAGAATCGATAATAGTACCATTGATATTGGCATTCCCAGTTCCGGAATATCGGTAAAGGGTTAAAGGAACATTTACTGTCATATTAGCAATTACATCCATGTATGCCTTACCATAATAGCAGATCGTATTTGAATCTGTATAAACAGTTACTTCGAATTTTCTGTTGAACCCTGCAGGTATACCAGAAATTTTACCGCTAACACTGAATGAGTCTACAACTAAAGATTGTGTGATAGTGTCCATATCAGGAGCGCTAACCCGAGCAATAGCATGATCTGCAAGGTTGCGGAAATCACTTTTTGCATCGGCCAGAAATAAAAATACAGCTTCTCCTCCATTCTCCTCACCTGCTTGCTGAGTTACCGGATTTTTTGAGCAGAAGAGAAAAATGAGTGTGATTGCGCATGCTAACGATGAAAACATTTTTACGATAGACATGTATCAATACCCCCTATGGTTGATGGTGTTTTGTAATTGTGCACTCAGAAACATTATTTTATGAATGTACAGATATCTTATGGATGGCAGATAAAGAAAATAGATGCAGGTCAAAGGTAAATCAATTCTTTTTTGCAATAATAATATCAAATATACGATATGGATACAAATGTGCTTAGAATTGTGCATTATAGTGCACTAAAACTAAGAATCGGTTTGATGATGGAGAAGTAATTATAAACTTAATACTTCGAATATCCCGGCAAAAGAACGATCTACTATAATTTAGCTATTGGAATTGTCATTTTTTACGAAAAGAGGATTGCTTCTCGATTTTATAGCGAAACAGTGGTAAATTGTGGCTTATACCTGTTTTTTTCGGCGTAGGGGGAATTAAAGGCTGAGATTGAAATTAGAGATTATATTATCCTGTTGGGAATCATCTGATGCGGGACGAAAGTGGATATTTATTCAATATATGGAAAATTGGGTTAAGATACGATACTCATGTTTGGTTTGTTTGTATAGATTCGACCGGATGAAAACCGGAAATCTTTTGTTGATTATTAATTAGTTTCTGTTCAAAATGTCATAACTCCTGCCCGAGTTGCTTTATCGGGCATCAATCCTCAATGCATAGGGGAAGATGGATTCCCGCCTTCCGCTCACATTCTGCAGTCCCGATAGGAAATCATTGGGACACGAGGGGAGTTACGGGCTGGCGCGGGAATGATAAATCAATTAGTACTTGTTCATTTTAAACAGAAACTGATTAGGTAGATTATATAACCTTATTACTACTGGTAATTATCTCATAACCCTCTTGAGGATCTTAATCACTACCACCCGAATTAACAGAAGAACTATTATCGATTAAAGAAGAAAAGAGCTGATTTGGGAAGCTGGTATATAGTTCTTCCAATATGTATAAATTAAGAGAACCGTTGTAGAAAATGAAATTACAGAAATTATTAAAAATGATCATTACAGGGGATAAACAGCAATACCATCCTTTATGATTAATAAAATTCCTGAAATAAGGGGTAAAAAAGTATGAATGCCGAAAATGAAATCATGTTATTGCGAGAGAATAATATAGAACCTACCAGTAAAGTAATAGAAAGCGTGCTCGAAAAAGACATATTTGAAATTGACATAGAAATATTAAAAATCATCTCGGATGAACCGGATTTGAGATCTGAATGGCGATTTTACAAAGACGGCAGAGCCTGGCTTTGTAAAATTACCTGCAAAAAGAAAACTATTTGTTGGCTTTCAATTTATAATAAGTTCTTAAGAACAAGTTTCTATTTCACCGGAAAAAATCGTTCGGGAATTAATAATCTGCCCATAGATGGAGAACTCAAAAAGGTCTTCGGTGAAGTTGTTGCAATTGGGAAATTATTTCCGTTGGTTATTGACATTATACATAAAGACCAGCTGAAAGATTTCCTGGAGATTGTAAGATACAAGAAAAGCTTAAGGTGAAATCCGCGAGAATGATGGATTAACTGTTGGATGGAAGCGGTCATTTCGAAGACCAGTAACTTCCAGAGGGCATCCGTATGGACGGAGGAAACAATCTGAACAACATTTCGGTCACAATGTTTTCCCGTCCTTAACAATATCCTGTCAAATAAAAACCAAAATGTAGTGCAAGAGTCCTTCCGGAAAAAATGTCCCAAAATATGGTGTTATAAGGTATTTTATTTTTTCCCTTGAAATCTTCAAGTTTCATTGTTTAATTTACATTGTTTAACTCAAAGACTCAAAAGCGCCTTCAACCATTCATCAAAGAGGTATAACATGCGTTTCACCACTACTCTATTTCTTACACAGGATATCTGGGTTTAATACTTGTGTCCTCTCTTTTTGCTCAGAATGCACTGTTAGACGATCATTCTGATAAGACCGATTCAAATGAATTTGGTGCTAAATGGCACTATTATGATGATGCTATGGGAACAGGTCAAGATGATCGCCCTCAGGCAGCACCTGGATCAGAAGCTTCAGTGATTAATGTGGCTTATACCACAAAAGCACGTCATGCCTTTGGTAATCCAAATGACCAGTGGCCAATTAAGGAATACACTTTACCTTCGACACAGTTGGTGATCCATTTGCTACAATGCCTTTTACCTTTGGCGAAAATTGGAAGGCATCCTATTGTGGTAGTTCGAAATGTGCCAGACCATACGTAGGAATAAGCACATCACTGGCACCTGAAGGTGAATTTATTGATCTTTCAGGAGCAACTGGAGTTAGTTTCAAGATCAAATCCCGTTCTGTTCCACTTAAAGTGATTTTCAAAGTACATACTTATGATATAGAGATGGACTCTACCTTTGCATTTTATCAGGATACAGTTATTGCTTCAACCTCATGGGAAACAAAAAACATTCTCTTTTCAGAACTCACACAGCCATCATGGGCAAATTCATCTTCTTATCGTGAATTCGATCAGTCAAAAGTGACTCAATTTGCCTGGGAGTTATTGGAGGAAAACAATTCCTCAGTCACCTCCGACACACTAGCCCTCGATGATATCTAAATAAACGATTTTACTTACGCTACCCCGGATCTGCCACTTTTGATCGATGATTTCGAAAAAGGTATTGCCGGCAACAAGATCGGGGCTTACTGGTATTTCGTGGATGATTCTGATAGCCTGGGAAACTCAAAGGTTAACAATGCCGGTCCGGAGAATCAATTTTTGGGAAGCTACACTTCTGGCAATTCATCCTTATATGCGGGTGTAATGGATTTTACTATTGGAAATAGCTACGCGTACCCTAGTGTCGGTATGAAATTCAACTTTGATAACGCCAATTCTCCAATAATTTTAACAGGTGCTAAAGCAGTTCAGTTTGATATTAAGGGCAGTAAAGCAATGTCGGTAAAATTCAGTGTCAATCAGTCCACCATCACCGATTACGATTACTATTCCAAAAAGATCGAAGTCTGGCCTGTATGGAGGACTGTTACGGTATACTTGTTTACCGGAGATCATGGAATCAATCAGGAATCTGGTTGGGGTGTAGATAAACCATTTGAAATCAACAAAATAACCGCTCTGGAATGGCTCTACAGAAAGCAAGATAATCCGGGAAGCAGTTCTTCAGGTATTGTTTATATCGATAATGTTAAGATTCTAGGCAATCCTGTTGGTTTGCATGAACCATTTCCTCCGTTATGGAAATCACCTGAATGGAAATCAGAAGACAATATCCTTTCTCCTGTAATTTCATGGTACAAACCCAATGTTGTGGGTACGTATTCATTGCAGGTCGCAACAACCCCAGATTTTGCAAATCCATTGCTAAATCTGACCAGTCACCCCGATACTGCATACACTGCTTCCGGGCTTTCTTACGGGACGACCTATTACTGCCGAGTCAAGGTCACAACTGCAAGCGATACCAGCAGATGGTCGTCAAACAACATATTTACTACACTATTCCAGACTCCACCACCACCATCTCTTGTGTCCCCTGCTCAGAATGCAACTGCAGTTCCAGTTTCCACATTACTTTCATGGAACAAAGCTCTCGGAGCTAAGAAATATCGTCTACAAGTTTCCAGCTCTGACGCTTTTCTGACTACAATTTTGGATTCAGGATCAATAACAGACACCACATTTGCGCTCTCGTCATTGGCCAATGGGACTCTCTTATTACTGGCGAGTAAATGCGACCAATACTTCAGGTATTAGTCAATGGTCAATCACCGGAAGTTTCACTACTGTCCAAGCGCCACCAGAAACTCCTGTACTCCTGTCTCCTGCAAACGGAGTTACCAAAGTGACAGCAAACCAGACATTCAGTTGGAATGCTGCAGCGAGAGCATCATACTATGCCATCCAGATTTCAACATTATCATCTTTCTCACCACTAATCATAAATGATTCAAACATCACTGGCACAACCTTCAATACCCAAATTTTATCCTCAGGAACACAATACTACTGGCGGGTAAAAGCAATCAATAATGGTGGAAGCAGCTCGTGGACTACACCCTGGAATTTCACCACCATTTATGCATCCCCATCAGTACCGGTTTTAGTAAGTCCAGTGGATGGAGCAACAAGAATCCCTGTCTCAACCGTGCTTAGATGGAACAAGACTGCTAATGCAACTGTGTATCAGTTGCAGCTGTCCAAGACTAATGATTTCAGCTCAACTGAGATAGACTCTATCGGTTTGGCCAGTACATCTCTGGCACTAAATTCTCTTAATCAAGAAACAGTCTATTATTGGCGGGTTCGTGGGAAAAATGCTGACAGCACACTGGTAGCTGGTCTGCAGTCCGTAGTTTTACTACATTAAAAAATTCCCCGGGTGTTCCCGTACTCATTCTGCCAATCAATCAGGCTGCAAACGTTCCAGTTAATGCAACACTGGTCTGGAGCAAAGTATCAGGAGCGGCATCTTATACTGTTCAATTATCCACATCACCATCTTTTGCAGATTTTCTGGTGAACCAGATTGTCAACACGGACACATCACTGTCAATTCCCTCTCTGCCAAACGACAAAGTCTGCTATTGGCGTGTTCAGGCTGAGAATGAAAGTGGACCAGGCGGTTGGTCAGTTGTGGATGCATTCACCACTATTATGGCCACACCATCAAAAGTAACTCTGGTAACCGGGGTCTCGGATACAATTACAACAGATCAGATAACCCTTTGCTGGCATCCGTCTACTCCAAAGATTCTAAAGTACCGCATTGAAATAGCCACTAATGAGAACATGGAAAATGCGATTTCGGATACTTTAGCCGACACATCCATACAATTGACTGAGATTACAGATAAAATCAGGTTCTGGTGGAGAGTCAGTGCTCAGAACGATGCTGGATGGGGAGAATTCAGTGAAAAGGGTACCTTTATTATTTCGCTTCCGGTTTCCATCCGCATACCTGAGAAATTTGGGGTAATGACTTTAGGAGCAGGCAATATGCGAAGTGGAATAAGATTTTCTCTACCAGTCAGCTGCCGGGTGAAAATATGTCTTTATGATTTCAAAGGTTCACTTGTGCACAAAATGATGGATACTGATAAGAAAGCTGGTATATATACTGCACAGTTTCCAGCATTATCAAGCGGAGCATATTACATGCAATTTGTTGCTGGAAGTTATCGATATTCCAGTAAACTTATCCTGACCAGATAAGGCTTTATTGTTGGAGTAAAAATTAGTGAGGACCGTTTTTCAAAACGGTCCTGTCTTTTTAGAACCACCGGCAGTTATTCCTGTCCAGTTATGACTTTATAATGGTAACAACCCTGCTTTCGATCCATCCGGAACCGCTTACCCGTACCAACACACTTCCATTCATTTTCAAAGGAATACTGAAAGATCTGGAAACGTTTGTGTTTCCATCATAGCTCATAACAAGTTTCCCATCCAGGTTAAAAACACTGACATTGTAGGCACCAGCAGTATGCACTTTCCCCCTAAGAAAACGGTTTTCGGAAACCAGGGTTACTTTTTCAGTATAATATGCAGAACTATTAATCAGGCTGCCTTGGATGCTCACAGGGTTTGGTACATCTACAGAATCGAGTATTCCAACAGATTTTCCGCTATTATCAAATGCTTCCAGCTGAAACACCTTTGCACCGGCAGGGACATGATACTTTCCGGCAAAACTCATAGAATCTAATGGTGAGGTTGTAAGTGAATCTACGACAGAGATCAACTCTCCACTATCATTGACGTATCTGCACTTTATCATTCCCGGATAAAACAATCCGTAAGTACCTCTTACGCTCATGGTATCTGCAGTTTGTTGTGCATCAAGACGTTTTGTAATGAGTCCAGCATTATTAACCGCCAACACTGGACCGGATGCTCTTGAAGCATACCAGTTTTCAACCATTTTCACAGAATCACCGGCATTAAGTGTGGTAAGCGGTCCCAGTACTTCTACTTCCACCATGTCCATGTTATTGTAAGTATATACCTGAACCGAAGCCCCGCTGTCTGGATACTCTTTTCCTTTTTCGTAGGTAAAAGTTTTTACATAGGCATATCCATCCAGCTGATCGACAAAGCAGATCCAGCCGGCACTGCAATCGGCTCCTATCTTGCCTGTCTTATGCTGATACTGTACCCCCATAATACCCCCCGGAGCCGCATCCGGTCTCCACTGAGTATCATCCGTGCCTTCATGCATGTACTGCACATACCCCTTGCCACTGCCAAGATTACTGGAAGGATTTCGCTGAAAGTAAACCCAAAAGTTCTTGTTATCAACTGGACCGTTATTAATGCAGCTGCTCTGGGTAATGTCCCAGATGCCGTGTTTCATAGTGGAATTACCCTTATTAAGCATGGTCAATTCCAGCTTAACCCGTGTAGATGCTTTGTAAACAGTTATCAGACGTTTGAATTGAAGCCCCTTATGCTTCTTATATTTTTCATCATTGCTGTTTTCCACCTGACTTTCCAGATAAATAACAGTAGAATCAGAATTGTCAGAACGGACAAGACAGGTGTAAGGCTGACAATCCAGCATAGGCGGAGATGGCCACACAAAATCAGATTGGGGCGAAGGCAGAGTACGAAAACCACCAATTACCATATTGCCATCTGATGGAACTTTGCCTTTGTTTTCATTATGTATGTAAATGGACGGATGATTACCCAGATCGTACTGCATGATCCTGCCACCTATTTTAGGCAATATCGCTAAGGTAACCAGATTGTTTTTTAACACATAAATGGTATCCCAGGCAGTACCCCAGTTATTATAGTTCACCTTTTTTTCCAGGTTAACATCATAATTCTGAGCGAAGGTAAATCCGCAGAAACATAAAAAAAAGAAGGATATTCTGACTATTGGACACCACATCATGGAACCTCCCGGTGCTTGAATTTATGGTTTGCAACTATTTTGAACTCATTAATATGCCGGTCATTCTCCAAAAAAAATCTAACAGGGATTGCTAATGTGTATTTGAATTGAACACCAGACTAAAATAATTAAGGATAGATATGACTGATAATTAAAATCACAGAGACTGCCCTCATAAACATACTGAGCAGAAAACCATATAACTTATACACCCACTTAAAACTCAATATTTATATTGGATGTTTATATTTAACAAAAATGATCAATTAACCTGAATATCTTTCACTTTCCATTTCATGAAAGGACTTCCATGGATATCCGCAGCACCAGTCAGCAGGAAACAACCCGCAGAGAATTTCTAAAGACATCTGCAATCGGAAGTACGGTTGCCGCCGCAATGCTCTCAGGATTGATCAAGCCCGCCTCAGCAGAGAAACCTGTTTCACCTCTGAAATTACCACCGCTCCCCTATCTGGAAAATGCACTGGAGCCGTCAATTTCTGCAGCAACGATTAGGATTCACTATGGTGAACATCACCGGGAGTTCATGGAAGAGGTTATTGCCAGGATAAAAGGTACCGATTACCAGAACTCAACCCTTGAAAAGATCATAATGGAAACCTATGGCGGGATCAACATGATTGAGGCATTACACCTTGTAGCCCTCCTGTCCTGGAATCATGAATTCTATTGGAAAAGTATGAAACCAGGTGGTGGAGGTGAAATACCAGAACAACTCCAGAAAAAAATCATAAAGGATTTTGGCAGCGTAGATAAATTTAAGGCCAAATTTAAAGAAGCTGCAATGACTAAAGGAAGCGGGTGGACCTGGCTAGTCAGTGATAATGGTAAACTTGCAGTATCTTATACCACCTATCATGATACGCCTCTGCTAAAAAAACAGATTCCACTTCTAACAATTGATTGCTGGGAGCATGCCTACTACCTTGATTACCAGAACCGAAAAGGTGAATATATAGATGCATTCCTTAATAAACTGGTAAACTGGCAGTTTGCACAGAGCAATTTACCTGCATCCGAACCTGTATCGGTAGTACCAAAAAAGCAGAAATAATGTTACTTCTAAAACGGGCCGTATTTACGGCCCGAGCTTATCTTTCTGGATAAGCAACACCAATCACTTCCTGAAGGACTTCGCCTGTAAACTCCTTCGGAGAGCTGGTGGCGATATCTCCCAGTGACAACATTCCGGTAACATGCCTCTGCTCATCTTTGACAAGTAATCTGCGGATCTTTTTATATTCCATTATATGAGCCGCTTCTTCCAGTTCCATGTCTTCTGTGCAGAAAATCACTTGTGGCGTCATCACCTCTCTAGCTCTGGTTGAAGCAGGATCTTTCCCTTCTGCAATTGCTCTTACAGCTATATCCCGGTCGGTAACCAACCCGACAGGCTCTTCACCCTCAAAAACCGGTAAAGCGCCCTCGTTTTTATCCCGCATTTTCTGAGCAACATCTCTAAGATTAGTATCCGGGCGGACAAAATCCACCCCATAGGTCATCACTTCTTTGACTTTCATCGGGACCTCCTTTCCCCCTAATAAAGAATACGAGATTTTAGATTTTAGATTTCAGATTTATGGGGGAAGATTTCAGAATTAAGATTTGCGGGAGAAGATTTCAGGATTGAGATTTGTGCGTGGAAGACTATGGAATTCAGAATAAATGACAGGTGATTTTAGATTAAGACAAGGGCTTTGGATTTATATGAAGGCAGGTGATTTTAGATTAAAATGGGAGGTAAGAGATTATAAGATTATTGAAATCAGAACTGTTTTTTAATTCTTGTGAAACCAACTATAGAGCTATGAAATTAAGCTCCTTTCATATTCCAAAATCTATTTCCGGTTTAGAATTTTCAAGTTTCGAATTTCCTGTTTGGAATTGAATTTGGGAATAAAATCCGAAATTACAGGCTCGAAATCCGAAAAAGGAATAATTCAATTACCTTTTATCATTCAGGTTTCGAATTTCGAGTTTTAAATTTAGAACTTTCCTTAAGCGACTTCAAGAATACAGATCGATTTGGGAATTATCAGGCGCAATGCCAGAGTTTCAGACAAAGAAAATACATAGTCTCTGGCTGAAGGTCCCTCAAAGCCAGCCACAAGATCCTGCCCCAGAACAATGGACGCATACTCCATTCCACTGGCAATAAGAACACCACCAGAAGTTATTGCCGCAGACTTTATGATACCATCGGTGACCAGTGACTTCAGATGCTCCAACTCAATGGTTTCGGTATTGGGATATCGACGAAACAGTTTATTGTAGAGAGTCGTAGATAATGCAAGACTATAAGGTCCATGAAAGCCCTCCCGATCCAGTATTTCTGTAGCCCTTATAATGGATTCTACGGCATCACCTACCTGATCCCATGAGCTCAACTTCATCCGTAAGGCATGGGGATGAGTCAACAAACCATATAACCCGGAAGCCTTTAATCCATAATAAAGCAGATTATCTTCCTGTGAAGTAATCCTGAGCAGATTAGAGATCAGATTATCCATATTCAACTTCAACCCGGCCTTCTGAAAAGCCTCAATATCTCTTGCTGCAATGCTGAAAGAAGAGCTCAGCTGGACCAGAGGCACTCCCTGAGGTAAAGAGATGTCCGGACCACCCTCCAAAGCCTCCACCAACTGCTCATTACCTGGAATAAACTGCATTGCTAAACCGCAAGGTCCCTCGGTATAAAGCAGCTTGCGGGCGCTCAACTGTGCCTGAGCCACATTTCTGACCGTGGTATCGATGGTGTTCCAAAAGTGCTGATCGAATGGCGCATCATCTCTGTTAAGCAGACTCAATGACATCAGATTCCCCCTTTTATTGCTTTTTTTTCAGATTTCCTACTGTGACAATCTCTGATGAGGGTTTGCTACTCTTTTCCTCCCCAAATTCTAGCTTCTCTTTTATCTCATCCACCTCTGATGCCCCCTCTGCCATGAAGTCTGCCTCCTGTGGAGCCAACAACTCAATCAGTCGCTGAAACTCCCCCTTATGCACTCGCTCCTCATTAGCAATATCAATCAGAACAGCTCTGGCAAGTTCATTAGTAGTAGCATCCGCTAAAGCCATATAAATATGGGTTGCTTCCTCTTCTGCTGCCAGCGAGAGCCTCAATGCTCTCAACAACTCCCCATTTGTCATTTTACGCCCGGGAACCATCCCCACAAACGGATTTACAAATTCAGGCATCGGCTTGCCTCCATTATTGAGGTTAATTTTTTTACGGATTATTTGGATAATTTTGAATAATCAAAACCTGTGCCATTTAAACCGGAATCCAAAGCCTGCAATGTTCAGATCCTATTCCCAATTCCGGAAGCAGTAAGTTTTCAGAAACAGCAAAACTGATAGTATTATGTTAAAAATCAGTATCTTAGCATGCCACACTTTTTGCTTATCTTTTTGGCGGGAAGATGCATTCGGCAGGTTGAGAAGAAAGCTTCTTTGATGTCTGGGTAGCTAAAAGATCAGTACATCTCCGAAGCCGTCAGTCAGAAAAGGTAATCATATTTTCAAAGGAGAATCATATATGCACGGCATTTTAATAAAGGAGGTCTCTTTACCCTTCGAGACTGTAATAAAAAAACTCCCATATCAACTTAGACGCCATGGTTTTGAGCTTCTTAGTACAATTCATATAGATAAAGAATTACATGATTCCCTGGGAATCGATCATAAATGTTGCGCACTATTTATAATAAGTAATCTTCAGATAGCCTATAAAACTCTGCTGCATGCTGAAGAATCCGCTCTTCTGCAATTTATACCACTCCTTATTTATCATAAAAACAAAGGAACAGCATTTGCCACACTGCGCCCCACTCAACTTTTCCCCATACTCCAAAGCAATAGCAGTGATGATGGAGCCATCATTATAGAGAAGAAATTAACAGAAGTTCTGGATGTTTTCTATAGGAAATCCTCAAACAGAAAAAATAAAAAAACAGATCAGCAATCAGAAAGTCTTCTAAAAGCAGTGGCATAATATACGGGAGTGCACATTAAATGATGCACTCCGATTTTGTAATTAGGCATTCCTACTGTTTTTTAAGAGTCTCACGCCAGCTGTTAAACCGTTCCCAGAAGCCCTGCCTGGATCGATGCTCCTGTGTGCTATAAAGAACCGGTTCATCAGACAATCCAAACACCGCTATCGCCTTTCGGATCGCAGTATTTCGCTCACTTTGATTTACTTTATCAGCTTTCGTTAGCACCATAAACAAGGGTAAATTCAGTTTCCTGAACCACTCACATGCATCCAGGTCCGCTTTTAAACCGATGTGCCGGCAATCTACCAACCAGATAAGACCACTCAGATTAGACCTGCGCTCACAATAATCAGCTATCAGACGGGACCAGCGCAATCGTTCTGCTCCAGATGCCTTTGCATAACCATATCCGGGCAGATCAACCCATACCATCTCTTTACCTACCTGATAATAATTAGCCAGAGTGGTTTTTCCAGGCTTCTTTGATACCCTGGCAAGTCCTTTGTTCTCCAACACATGATTAATAAAAGAGGATTTCCCCACATTTGAACGCCCCATAATCGCGAATTCCTCTCCCTTGGGGGCTGGAAGCTCACGGAAATGGGCTGATGAACTCATAAATACTGCTTCAGGTCGTTTTTTTTCCATATTTTCCATAGTGACTCTATTATAATATCTTTCTTTGGTTTGGAGCAATTTTAAGACTACCGCAAAATAAACTTTGCAGCATCATTAAAATGTACAGACTCAGTAAAACTAATTATATTCTCTTTCTTGAGTTCGAAGGTGTGTATATTTGAAGGTTAACAGTTTCCACACGGAGAGTATTGCATGACCATACAGGAAGCCATAAAAAAAGTTATCGCCGGAAACGATCTTACCATCGAAGAATCTGTGAATGTTTTTTCAGATATCATGTCCGGAACAGCAACCGATGCCCAGATTGCAGCTCTTATTGTGTCATTACGTATGAAAGGAGAATCGGTTGAGGAAATCACCGGCGCAGCTTCTGTCATGAGAGAAAAAGCAACTCTGGTTCTTCCTCAAAACAAAGAGTGCGTTATTGACACCTGCGGAACAGGCGGTGATAATCTTAATACCTTCAACATTTCCACTGCCGCTGCATTTGTCGCTGCTGGTGCAGGGGCAACTGTAGCCAAACACGGAAACCGCTCAGTCTCCAGTAAATGCGGTAGCGCAGATGTTCTGGAATCTCTGGGGGTCAACATATCCATTTCTCCAGAAAAAATCAAGAAGTGCCTGGATAACGTGGGTATCGGTTTTCTATTTGCAGTATCACTTCATAAAGCAATGAAATACTCAATCGGTCCCCGTAAGGAAATCGGAGTCAGAACCATCTTTAATATCCTTGGTCCGCTGACTAACCCTGCCATGGCATCTTCACAGCTGATGGGAGTGTTTTCACCCTCACTGACAGAAACTATGGCGAGGGTACTGAAAAATATGGGCTCGCGCAGCGCTTATGTAGTCCATGGGATGGATTCTTTGGATGAGATCTCACTCTCCACACTTACTCAGATATCAGAACTGAAAAACGGAGCTGTCAGAACTTATACTATCCAGCCAGAAGATTTCGGCCTCAGGCGCACTCCCCTATCAGACATCAAGGGCGGAACCCCTTCTCAGAATGCAAAGATTATCAGGGATGTACTCGAAGGGAAAACGGGTCCTCAACGTGACATTGTAATATTTAATACAGCATTTGCATTAGCCGCATGCGGGCTGGCATCAGATCCTGAGGAAGGCATCATTCTTGCCGCCAAATCGATTGACTCCGGAAACGCTCTGAGCAAACTGGAACAGCTGGTAAAATTTACTAACAGTTAGTAAAATTCCCTACCCGTCATGCTCATTTTATATCCTCTCTCTTGTCACTACCAGGTTCCTGTAACTCTCCTCCAGACATTTCACGAATCCCTTACAATCGCACAGCTGAGAGTCCAACATCTGTTTCCTCAGAGTCATGCGGTACTCTGAAAGTCTTTTCAAAGAACCAGCCAGTTTATTGGCGATATTTACATAACCGCCTTCTGTTTCAGCAATCAATTCCGGTAATCCGACTCTGGAAAGGATGCTGCTGACCATACGGCCTGCGAACCGATTCCCTTTCAAAGAAATAACCGGAACACCCATCATAAGTGATTCACAGGCTGTTACATGACCACTCCAGGGAAAAGTATCAAGAGTAATATCTATTTCCGTATAAATTGATAGATGGCCATCAGCCGGAACCCTGTTCTGGAAAATGATTCTATTAGCATCAACTCCGAATCCGACAAACCAGTTCTGTATCCGTTTAACAGCACTCTGGCATAATGTATTTCTGAAGATAAGAAGTCTGGAATGTGGCACCGCATGCAACACATCTGACCACAACCTGACCACCTGCTGGTTCAAACGTGCCAGTGTATGAGTTGAGCCGAAAGTGATAACTCCTGATTCTTTACTTGGTAATGGGGTAACCTGCGGAAATTCCGATAATGGCTGATAGCAGCAAAACCCGCTTGGAAGTCGAAGCAACTCCTCAGTAAAAAAAGATTTTTCCCCCGGAGGATCTGCGATATCATCTGATATACGATAATCCATCGATTGAAGGCCGGTAGTATTGGGATAACCTATCGCACTTATCTGAATCGGAGCCGCCCTGAGAGCAAAAACCCCAAGGCGATTGCCGGACATGTGTCCAGTACAATCGACAAGTATATCGATTCTGTCATTTTTCACCAGTTCACAGACATTTCGGTCATCCAGAGTTTCAATGTTTCGCCACCGGTATGCCAGTTCTTTAAACGATGCAGTTATTTCGTCATCATGTATCTTGTGAGAGTAAGCATACACCTGAAAATGTTCTTTGTTATAATTTCTGAATACCGGTAGAAGAACCGTTGCAGAAGGATGTTTACAGAAATCGGAAGATAAATATCCAACACGTAAAGACGCTTCTGAACTTCTCTTGACAGAAACTTTTGTACTATTATCTTCTGAGAATACACACCTTCGGGTTAAGTCCCTGTGCATGGAAAAAATCTGCTCATTGCTGCAGGAAGGATCATAATTCAAACAAAGTAGCAGGTTGTCTGCAGCTGCAACATCAGATGGATTACCTTTCAGTATTTCCTGAAAAGCCTGCTCGGCAGCTTCGAACTCTCCCTTGGCAAGGCAGCACTCACCGTAATCAGTGAGAATCGATGAATCCCCTGGATTAAACCTCAATGCGTTTTTAAAGCATATAGCTGCTTCGTCAAGCATACACCACTTTCGCATGATAATTCCCAGGTGATAATGGGCATCAGCCAGATCCGGTTTTATCCTCAGTGCACTGCAATAATAATCTTTAGCAGTTTTCAGATCATCTTTAAGCATGTAAAGATTTCCCAGGGAATTAAACACCGTTGCAGAATCCGGTATTACCGAAAGAGCATTTTTAAGGGTCTTTTCAGATGATTTTAAGTCTTTTAAACCGGCGAAAGCCTGAGATAGACTAATGTAAAAATCTGCACTGCCGGGTTTTAAGCTGATTCCTTTTTCCAGAACCTTAATAGCGGCACTATAATCTCCGGTTAGGTTTAGTATATTTCCCAAAAGAAGGTAAGTATCGGCAAAATCCGGCATCAGTGCAGCTGCTTCTTGTAAATAACAGAGAGCTTCACTGAAGCGCCCCAGAACTTTAAGAGCTGATCCCAGATTGAAGTAAGCGGCAAAAAAATCATTTTTACACTTGATTGCCTGCCCAAACGCTTCAGCTGCATTCTGAATATCGCCATAAATCCGGTAGGCATTACCCAACTCAAAATGAATCTGGGCTGAATCGGGGTTACTTTTAGCAGCATTCTTCAAGGCATTAAACCCTTTGAGTACATCGCCTTTCTTTATCGCCTCTCTTGCCTGGTCACAGATGGCTTGTAATGAAACCGGTTCCATTAAGACCACTTTCAATAGCTGATTTGTTCGGATCTGTTACTCGTTATGTATCAACTCTAACCGAAAAGCTAGCCAGAAAATCCTGATCATCAGATCTTTTTATAGCTTCCATTCACTGAAGTTCTGAAAAACCAGGACGGATCTGGGAAGAAGGAGGAGTTTTAGCAATGTGCAAAAGATTTCTCCACCCCTTTTCTCATCTTCTATTATGTATGGTATTTTATCAGAAGAACGAAGTTGGGTCAAGTGTGACAGTCGCTGTTGGCCTGGGAAAAAACCTCATCAGCAGATAGAAAACTACGAAGTTCTATTCAAACATCTGGCAAGTCATTAATTTTGTCTAAAATATTCTGGTATAGCATCAAATCGTTTTTTGCTTCTACAGCATCATCCGATTCAGGATCCAAAATTTTTAACCTGCTTTGCATGTTTTCCATGGCTTTTTTTACTGAAAATCTGATCAGACGCAGCTCTATTAGGTTAAACATCATTATTTACCTTTCTATATTCTTTTATATTTACCACGAATTTTTTCGCACATTCGAGCAGTTTTTGCTTCCATATCTCAACATACATATCTTCCATGGTCCAGATGATATAATGACCCTAATGTTTCCACCACTAAGATCTTTAGTTAATGTGAACCCGGTTGGGAGCATCGTGCCGGCAGGAATTACCCACCAATCATATCCAAAACTATAATTTGATGCATCAAATATAATCACACTTTTTCAAGGCGTTTTTTAAACTTAAGTTGGATTGTGAATCTGCTGGTCTGGAAATAATTGTCATTTCACCTTCATACAGTGCTCAGCACCCAATAATAGATTATATTCAGAAGATGGAAGATTTGTTTCCATTCATAAACGGTGTTACGCTTTAATTCGTCAAATTTCAAAAATTTGTTTTTAATAAAAATCCTGTGTGCAAAAGGCATGGAAACATAGTACTGTATCAGAAGTAGCTAAAAAGCGATTTAACAATAAAAGGATTTTTCTCATGCTTACCAACCATTGCTTACGTTGCATGCTCTACGGCCTTATTTTATTTACTCTGTTTTCTTTTTCAGCTGCACTGGACTCATTCTCCGGTTACCGGAATGTACCTCTTAAAAGCAGTATAACATCCGTTCAACCGATGACTGGAATTGTACTGTGGACCAGCAATCCGAAAAATAAAACAGATGCGATTTCACTTGAATATTCATACATGCTCTATAACGATATAGTTAAAGAGAAAGGAATTTATAACTGGTCATCATTAGATGCTCTGCTGGAAAAAGTTGCATCCAGAAGACATCAGGCAATTTTACGTTTCAGATTCGTTTATCCAGGCTACACGACATCGGTTCCCGATTACATAAAAAGTCTCGATGATTACAATGAAACCGAAGGTAAAAGTGAAGGTGAGAAGACCTGGTTTCCCGATTGGACACATAAGGAACTTCAACGTTTTACACTTGAATTTTATGCTGAACTTGCTAAAAGATATGACAATGACCCCCGCATCGCTTTTATTCAGACAGGGTTTGGGCTCTGGGCTGAATACCATATTTATGATGGCCCTTTTACACTGGGTAAAACATTTCCTTCAAAACAGTTTCAGACAGATTTTTTCAAACATCTCGATACAGTATTTATATCTACACCATGGAGCATTTCCATTGATGCCGCTGATGAAAAGTACTCCCCTTTTAAACAACAAAGTGACCTCAAGTCGATTTCATTCGGTCTTTTTGACGATTCTTTCATGTGTGAAGATCATGGTGAATACAACAGCAGATGCTGGAATTTTTTTGACCCGAAGCGGTATCTTCGATCTCCTGCAGGAGGAGAATTCAGTTACTACACCGATTATGATCAGTTGCATGTGCTGGATCCCAAAGGTATTCATGGTGTCAGCTGGGAAGTTGCTTGTAAAGCATTTCATATCAGCTACATGATCGGAAATGATCAGGTGGACTATCAAACTATGGATAGAATAAAAGAGGCAGGAATGGTTGCAGGATATAAATTCCGTATCACCCGTTTCTTACTTTCGAAGGATTCTGCACTTGTTGAAGTTCAAAATACCGGTGTTGCACCAATCTATTATGATGCCTATGTAGCTGTCGGTGGAGTCCGCGCCAGAGAATCGTTAAAATTACTCGAACCAGATTCCACGTTAACATGCGCCATTGCAATAAGCCAAGGAGACCAGCCTCTTACCATAGAATGTGATCATTTAGTGCCAGGTCAGCAAATTGAATTTGAAGCGAATCTGGAAGAAACCAGTACTGAAAGAAAAACTATCTTTTCACAAAAATTTCAGAAATTAAATTATAAAGGACCAGGAAAAATATCCTTTTTTCTACCCGATGGTCGTATAGTGTATTCCAGAGAGATCAGATCTTATAACAAGGAGATTTCCTCAATTTTACACCAGATACGCAGGGAAACTCTGGCCGAAGGTATTATTTTCTACCGGTTCGAGAGCAGAGATCATTATCATCACGGGCAGATGCCTTTAACTGGTAACAACTTTACAAGCAGATAGTTTTTTATTTGTTGATAACCACCAGAGAATTACTTACAGGAAATTGCTCTTTGTTTCAATAATATGAAAGCAGCTCTTCTCAATTCAAATGTTGTAGGTTTTTATTCAATTGTGTATAACCCGAACGATCAGACTTTTGGCAACATCTTCATGAAAACTGGCTACTGGATGGATCATATTTTCATCAAGCCAGAGTATATTAAGCAAGGGATCGGTTCACAACTGATCGATCACCTTAGGACCTACTGTATGAATAATGATATAGATAACCTGACAGTGTTTGTAGATCCCAACGCAAAAGGTTTTTATGAGAAAGCAGGCGCAGATTATAAATATATGTCCGATTCCAGTAGTGTCCGGTTAATTTAACAAAGGATTACTGCAAAAAACAGCTTGGAATTTGGATTTTCAGACCAGAAAGCACCAAATCACAAATCTTAAATTCCAAACAAAACCCAAATTACAATACCCAAA
>JAEZKP010000037.1 GCA_023436145.1 Fibrobacterota bacterium
TCGATCGCTTATTCAAACCATTTCAGAGATTGCATACAGAAAGTGAGTTCAGTGGTACGGGAATCGGTTTGGCTATTGTTGAAAGGGTGGTGAATCGCCATGGGGGAAGGATATGGGCTAGAGGGGAGTTGGGGCAGGGTGCTGAGTTCTGTTTTACCTTAATGACAGAAATAAGATAGATTTCTGTTTCTGCAATCCGAAATTCGAAATTCGAAATCCGAAACAGGAGAGAGACCTCTATCTGCTCTTTTCTTGTTTGGATTTTGAATAATTGGTAATTGGGATTTGTTTAGGATTTGGTGCTTGTGATTTGAAGAAATTTATTTGTGAGCTCTACTTCTTATGCAGGCTTATGGTTGTTAATTTAACCGGACACTTCTGGATGTACTTATATTATCATTTTAAAGCAATCTATTTAAATAACCATACCGAGATGTGAAACAGCCGCTCCATTACAGCCCCGCCGGCAAAAAGAAATATCCCGGTAGCTATTATCGATGCCACGTATAGTAATTCCCGGAAATGGGAGTTCATATCCAATGCTTTTATCAACTCATCCATGGACTTGTAACGTCTGTCACGGTTTTTTGCCATCATCTTTCTTATAATCCTGACTGTCCTCCAGGAAACTGTTTTGTTGAATTTTCTGGGAGAGACTAAACTACCCACAAGGTGTTGGGTGAGGACTTCCTGGAAATTAGCACCATTATACACCATCCGGCCTGTTAATAAAAAATAAAAAGTTGCACCAAGAGAGTACTGGTCGGACCTGCCATCTATGTCGCGCTCTCCCTGCACTTGTTCGGGTGAGGCAAAATAAACCGAACCAACCATATAGCCCTCCTGAGTCAGTGTCATATGATCTGCATCCCGGTGCATGACCACTCCGAAATCTGTTATCTTTGGAGAACCGTTATCATCGAGCAAAATGTTTTCAGGTTTTATGTCCCTGTGAACTATTCCCAGTGAGTGTGCATAACTGAGTGCTGAAGCTACTTTTCTTATGATAAGGGTGGCTTTTTTCTCGGGGATCCTTTTCTTTTCATCTATATACTGCGCCAGTGACATTCCATTGACAAGCTCCATCGCGAAAAAATATCGTCTGCCTGCCTTTCCTGCATCATAAAGTCGCACTATTCCAGGATGCACCAGTTTAGCCAAGGCTCTGATTTCCTGAAAAAAACGGGTAACTGTGGTTTCATCACGGGATGAAGCTGCATTCAGTATTTTCAGGGCTACTGTGCGGCTGGTGAATTCATGAATCGCCTCATATACCTTCCCCATACCACCCTGACCAATCAGCTTTTTTAACCTATACCCGCCAAAAAGATCTCCTCCTTCGCCTAATCCCTGAATCTCTGAAAGCTCGTTTAATTTTTCCGGCGTAATGAATCCCTGTTTTACAAAAAGTTCCTCAATTGTGGATTCGAGACCTATCTTCTTACTTTTTTTCAAAAGCTCACGACATTGCTCATACTGGACCATAGTTACCAGTTTTCTTTGAACAATCATCTTCACCAGAGGACTTTCGAAACGTGTTTTTTCCTTTTCAGGCATAGAATTTTAACCGATTAAAAAAGACGTTTCAGGCTTTTTAACGCAATTACACACTCTTCCCTGCCTGAGTAGGGGAAAAATCATTGTAAATATATACTTTCTGGCTTAAAAAATGTCTCAAAAAAATATAGCTTATCGAGTAGATTAGCTGAAGAAAATCAGGAAAATTGAAAAACAAAGCCCTAAGAAAGCAGTTGGTAAAATAATAAACCTAAAAAAAGCAAAAAACAGGAGAAACTGTAAAATCCCAAAATAAACAGTAAACAAATTTAGAAAAATTCGAAACACGCATATAGCATTCTTTGTTTAGCCACTGCTGTTTCAAATTTCAGGCTTGCCATTGCCTTTTTTACTTCCCGAAATTTCCCTTAAAAAGCGTTATCTAGTTGATTTTTCGATCGAATCTTTAGCTCTTTCTGCGCTATCCTGTAGACTTTTGCCTGCTTCATCAAGTTTCTTTCCCGCCTTTTCTGCTGCACCCTCTTTTTTGCACCCGCCACACATTACCATACCTATTAGAATAATAGTTGCTAACATGGTTTTGCGCATCTTCATACCTCCCTTTATTACGGTAATTGAGAAATTGTTTGTTCGATTGTTGTTAAAACATCAGAAATATTTTAATTAGCAAAAAAAAGGCCACAAAAAAAGCCGAGTAAGGTTCTAATGGATTTGTAATTTCAGAAAATAAGCCTTTACTGTATGTTTTAAAATTTGCAATTTATATATTGGTACAGCTTTTTGGTGGTGAGGAGACCGTCTTGTGATCAATTTTCTGGTTTGAACTTATCGGATCCTTCAGGAAATTTTAATGAAAGCGCAAAAGTTAATTTCTGTACGCCCATTCATGTTCCGCCATGTACTGCTGATTGTGACATTTCTCACCGGTGGTATCTTTTCCGGACTGATTCTTCTTACTGGAGTAGAGCTATATAAACATCTGATTCTTTCCTTGTATTTTTTCATTATTGGTCCGGTGCTACTTATATTTGAAGCGATTCTGGGAGAGCATGATCGCCTAGATAAACCATCACCCAGGCGGCTTTCGTTGGGAATAGTTTTTTTTCTGCTCTCATTGTGTGTGTCTATATTAGTTTGGTCCAATCCTGATCTTTTTAACTACTCGCAAAATGACAAAGTCCTGTTCTGTGCATCTTATCTGACAACACTTATCCTTGCGGCTCACATTACTGCACAGGTTTTTGCCCTTTACCTTCTGGAAAATATCTACCGGTATGCTCTGCTTTACCAGCGACGCATTGGTTGGGTCAGCTTTGTTGGATTTCTGGTACTTGTGTGTCATCAGTTGTTCTTTACAACAAAATGGTTACTTTATGGATGGATTGCGGAATCATGGATAAGATTTGCAGCATTCTTATATCTGCCTGTAATTTGTGCTATACCCTGGAGTTTTGTCCGATACCGGGCGACTAACGAAAGAATAAAAGTAACCCGTGATGCAGTTTATTCATCATTTTCACTGCTTATTATCGGTGCACTATTTACTGCTGCAGGAATAACCATTTCTGTTTTGAGGATCTTTGAAATTTCACTCACCCCTTTTGATTTAAAAGTTCTGGGAATGTCGGCTCTTTTTGCAGGTACAATTCTGGCTGGATCTGCAAGGATGCGCAGGCGGGTTGCCAAACTGGTTAACAGAAGATTTTATTCCAACCGGTTTGATTACAGATTCCAGTTTTTTTCCCTGCACCGGATTCTGGGGCGTGTGGAAGGGTATGCAGAAACTATTGAAGAAATCCTGGAGCATCTTCGAAGAACACTTAATGCCGAGCATGCGTATCTGTTTTTGGCAAATGAACAGAATGGAAATTTTGATCTGTTTTCTCCCAAAGAAAGAGATCTGCCTGATGCTGCGGTTATCAAAAGCAGTAGCCCTTTCATCACCACACTTTTAAAAAAGGGAGATTATTTCGGGATTCTGCAGTTTGATGGTGATCTGTTCCGGCAAATCGAAACCGATCTGCCAGAAAGCCTGTCCAGATTGAAAATAACTCATGTCGCTCCGGTATTTAGTTCTGATTCGCTTCTGGCAATTCTTGCCATAAGGCGTGATCAGTCAGCCGGATTTGACACAGAAAGTACTGCGCTTGTGGAAGCGTATACATCGGTTATTGCAGATTTCCTTTTCAAATCCCGCATACTAAGAGACCGACTCGAACAGAAACAGTTCGAATCATTCTCTCACATGGCATCTTTTATCGTGCATGATGTAAAAAATCAGGTAGCCACTTTAAAACTGCTGATGAGAAATGCCAGACAGAATATTTCCAATCCTAAGTTTCAGGAAAGCCTGCTCCTTTCGTTGGACAGTTGCACTGTCAATCTCGGAAATCTGGTTTCCAGGCTGTCGATGCCACCCAAGCGTGACCGTTTGAAAGTTAGTAAAGTAGATATGGGCCCTTTAATAAAAAGGCTGGTCGATGAAACCGGCTTAATGTCTTTGCCTCAAATAAAGTTTGATTTACAGATAGAAGATAACCTCTATGCTCAAATCGATGAAAATGCGCTTTACTATACAATTAAGAATCTGGTGGTGAATTCACTGGAGTCTATGGAAGGCAGTGATGGAAAATTATCAATAAATGCATCTTCTCTTCAGACTGCACTTGTTTCCCTCACAGATAGATTCTCTGGTAATGAGCAGTTTTTCTCCAGTTATTCAGCAGTGATAGAGGTAGAGGACACCGGTTGTGGCATGAGTGATGAGTTTCTTCGTAACCGTCTTTTCAGACCCTTTTCCACCACAAAAGATAAAGGAATAGGTATTGGGCTTTATCAATGTAAGACATTGATTGAACAGATGGGTGGTAAGCTTCTCTGCAATTCACAATTAGGTCGGGGAACGGTTTTTTTCATTATATTGCAGTAAAGGATTGTTATAGCGTAAGCCTTTCAGGATAGGGAATGATACACGGGAATGCAAATCCTGATCCGTAGCCTGAAGGGCTTCTGTATATGTAGCGCAGGGTTTCCTACCCTGTGCTAAAGATGATGGGCCTGGATATCAAGTTGGTCCAGAAAATCATGTTTTGCGGAATCATCGTGATCAT
>JAEZKP010000052.1 GCA_023436145.1 Fibrobacterota bacterium
GCCAATTTTTGGACCATAGGAATAGGTCTCCTGCATACCCACATAAATAACTGGAAGGACAATATCTGAAACATAATTCAGATACGCATATCCTTCACCATATTCACCAGTACTATCGTTTAAGAAAACATCGAGTTTTTCTGTAAATGTTTGCAGGTAACCTCTGTTCTGACCAAGCATCATGTCATAAAGAGCAGCAACTGCATAATATCTTATAACAATATTGTTGTTATTAAACTCCGGGGCAACAAACTCGATCAGCGCTTTGAGTTCATCCAGAAGAAGATTATGAAAATTGAAATAACGACTGAAGAAATCATTATCAATATAAGAGCATAAACCAGCGTACAGTAAATAGTCAGTATACCATAATACTAAATGCGAAAAAGAGGATGGGTTTAATCCGGCTACATCTTTTGAACCAACTACACTGTTTAAATATGCTGACAAGTTTAGCATTGCCTGATCATCAGGCTCATTTTTTTGCAACAAGTTTACACCTTTCAAATCTGCTAAGACTTCCAGTAAACCGGAGATATTGGAAAAAACCCCAAAATAGTCATCCAGCGCAGGGCCTACTGGCGGAATTATCCGTAAGGGATTGCCGCTAGTGTCTAAAGTAGGAAATGTGTAATTAGTATCAATCTTGTGAACCAACCGGTTTGCCAAAAAAACTTTAGCATTCTGGGCACTCGCATGAACTATGCTCTTTTCGCTTGTTCCCACATGTATGGTATCACCAACAGAATACATATAATAAGGATCTTTTAAAGGATGATAAACAATAGAAGTGTCAGAGAAAACAACAGATGTATCAATTGCATTCAAAGAATCATATAACGTTTTAACATGAATTGAATCAAACCCGTTATCTACTTCATCTTCATCTTTATGTAATATTTTCAAACTGAAAATATCTGTGCCACGATTTGTATTATCAAACCTACTAAAAAATTCATATCTTTTAATATCTTCCAGCAAATCGGTGAAAAAAGAATCAGTAGTTGTGCTTGTAACCAGATCTTCGGCTTTTACATTACCCAGTGTAGCAATACTACTGTTAGTATGATGGTCATTATGAAATGTGATGGAAAGTTCCTGAGAAAAAAGCACCTTTACTTGCCCTTTAGTAATACCATATATTTTAAATTTCGATACAACTGGAGCAGTTACAATGTTTGTATCCATTTTGAAAGAAAAACCGGAATTTAAATTGTAAGCCACAAAACCATCTATTGTATCAGAAGTGCTGCTTAAAACAAGACCATTTGCGGCAAGTGAAGATATGTTTGTACAGCACATAAAAATGCCACCATCATATCCCATAGTAGCTGCATCAAGGAAAACACTTGAGGTGACAACCTGACCGGGAATGACAGAAGAAGCTGTTGTTACTGTAGCAGCTTTGATATCACCAGTATCCACCGATATAATATCAAAGTTTTTGAATTTCAGGAAATGATCCCATGAAAGAATCGATTTAATTTCAGATCCGGTCTGAAGGTAAAGACGCATTCTGGTGCCGTTTACACCGAAATCATTTTCAATATTCATTTCAGGAACCGGCTTAGGATATTTCTCCGGAACCTTGCACCCAACTAAAACCCAAAAGACTGTGGACAGTAAGATTAAATTACAACGATTGAGATATTTTAATAGTAATTTCATGATTTTTCCCTTTATATCTATTACCGATAATCTTTAGTATAGGCTGTGATTACAAATGATTTAACGCTGTCTGCATTACCAAATGTAAAATACAATTCGTCAGCTGATTTTATTTCACTCAAAATAGAAACATCATCTGCATGTTGGAGAAACATAATAGGATATCTGGAATAGAAAACAAGTTTACCAGAAATCATTTCACCAGCAGCTCTTTGCATGGTTATTTTCTTTGAAAAAACATCATTATTGGAAAAATCTTTTGAGTAAAGGGTAACAGGACCGCTCGTAATATCTCTGGTATGTTTGTTGTTATCAACAAGAAGTCTTGCATATAAAACATTTAAAGAGTTTCTGGCAAGTATATAACCCCATTCACTGTCAAAAAGTTGATAAGCCTTAATGGTAGCTGGTATGGTAAATTCGTTGCTTTCATTAAAATATCCGAAAACTGCTTCAGAATTTTGGAAATCAGCAGATTGAGGAATGAAAGCGTATGCACCTAAATCGCTTTTTCCGCTATCATTAACGATTCTATAGGTCAGGATGATATCGAGCTCCGGAAAACTATCGCTGGATACACCTATTACGGGTGATGTTGGCAACAGTTTCAAACCATCGTCTGAAGTACCCCAAGTAGTATCATCTCCTGAAGCATTATCCGCATCTACAAATAGAGGATTTGTGTTAATGTTTCCGGTTCCGGTAAAGCTATTCTTTATACATGAATAGCTGACATCAAATCCTGTCCCTGATAATTCAGTAACAGTTGTGTCAGGAATCTCATCCCATAGAATTGAATTGGTAATGGTTGAAGTGGAGTTAACATTTTTAATGGCTGCACAGTTGCCAGCACTGGAGTTTTTAACGAAAGAGCAGTTGGTAATATCTAAGGTTGAATTATTGCAATATATAGCACCTGCAGCGGATTTTGCTGCGTTTTCATAAAAAACAGTATTTACTGTTTTAACATTTGATTTTTCAAGAAAAATTGCACCACCACTGACAATAGTTGTGTCAGTGAGTTTTGTAGTATTTTTAGAGAAAACGCAACCATCTATTTCCAGACAGTTGCCTTCAACATACAGCCCTGCACCATTCCCATTTGAAGTGTAGTTACCTTCGAAAAGGCAATGATTAAATATCACCGGTGCATTCATACTAAAGATACCGGCTCCGCTTTGAAGCGAATAATTGTTTTTGATAACGCAAAAATCAAGTGTTAATGAATTAACCATGTTTGTTGTGTCACAGATAGCAGGAAGTTGAGTACTGCTTATATGTATGATGCCTGCACCCTTACTGTTGTCCCCAGTTCCATTAGCTACACCGCCTTTAACAGATAAACCAAAAAGATGAATGCCTTTGGTATTGCCCTGATTAATCGTAATTACATGATAAACATTATCAGAAATAAAAATTGAAGATGTATCCAAAGGAGGCCAGAAACTTAAGCTGTCATCATTTCCTGCAAGATCACCGGACAGAACAGTATTATATGTAGAACCCTGCGGATCGTCTTCTGTTTCAGTACCATCATAACTTCCCTTAATTTCGATACCAGGTGGAATTAAAAATGTTGCCGAGCGAGGATCTGAAGGTACTGTTCGTTTTGTTGGCTTATAAACACCTTCAGCAACCCAGATTTCTTTTCCGGCAACTGAAGCTGCATCTATTGCCTGTTGCAGATTTTTAAAAGCAGTATTCCATGAGTTTCCATCTTCATAACCTTGGGGACAAGGAGAATCATCATTGACATAAATCATATATGCAGTAGATTTGGAGATACTAAGTTTGTATTCAGTAGCACCACATGATGCTGGAGACTCCAGTAGAATTGAGATATTGTTTTCAGAAGAATTAAGATTCACAGGATTATCAGGATTAAGACTATTTACAGTAACCGTGTTGCCGGAAGAAGTGAATGGTTTTATGAAAATGGTGGCTGTTGCATCCGGAACTATGGCTGTGTAATTAAAAACAAGCGGATTAAATGATGGTGCCATCGCCCATTCTGAATGCCAGAGATCGATTAAAACCGGAGGTTTACAAACAAAAGCTTCGGGCTCTACAATAACACGTTTACCATAGAGTGCCCCGTATAAATCTGTTCTGGAATAGACATGGATCTCTGCAGATGGAGCAGTATATAAACCATAAATAACTGACTCTGTACCTGTCGATAACAGGCTTGTTTGAGTACTGTAGATTCTAAACGAGAATGGCGAGACAGTGCCGGATTCAAAACTGATAGTATCTCTGTCTGCATAACGAAGCTGTTCACTTACATTAAATTCGATATCCTGTCCTTGCGTAATTTTCAGGATAATCTTAACATCCGGTTCAACGATAAAAGTTTTAAAGGTGTATTTACCAGGATTTATACTAACAACAGATCTTGAAAATGCATGGAAATCCTGATAGTTGCCAGGATAAAGTTCATATGTAGCATTATTATTAACTGTTATATTGGTAGTGCCATAAGTGACTGTTTTTGCAGTAAGTTGCGGAAATTTTATCTGAGCGTGTGCTCGTTCAGTTCCTGAAATTACAACGCCATTCTGCTTAATAATGAATTCACTTGCAATTGCATCACCTTTTACTGTGTCTCTTTCTCTGAGAAACAGATTTCCACCGGAGTAAATTCCACCACCGACAACAGCATCACAACCGGATTCGGTGTAGACGGCTGATCCTACATTACCACCAGATATATGTGCTCTGTCTCTGATATCTGTGAATTGACTTGAATAAACTGTGAAATTTGCCAGTACAGAATTATCTACAGGCGGAGGTAATGGAGGATTTTGCGGATCCGGCAACCCATTGCCATAAATTTGGGTGTCATTTGACAGGAAAACAGAAATGTTACCGTTTAAAGTCATACTTGTACTCATATTACATGAACGATCATTTGTTTTATCAATATTACTCCAGTCGCTATACCTGATACCGATACAGTTGCCTTCTGTGGAAGGGATAATCTGACCTGGTTGAAGCGTTTTACCTGCAAAGTCGTATTTGACACAATATTCATTGCCAATCCCTGTCATACTGACTGAGGAACTTGGGGTATGATAGTCCTCCAGTACCGGAGTCTTACCGGTTTCCTTTGTAAAATAGTAGTAACAATAAAAGTTGGATATCGGCTCAGTTCCGATGTTTTCAATATAAAGCCGAGGTTTTGAGATGTTGTTTTCGTACAGAGCTTCATCTCTTGAAAAGACTCTTACTGATATACCAGAAAAAGAGTTTTGTGCAAAAAGCAGAAGGGTTAATAGCACCAGTAAAATCCTGGGATACATATGAACTCCATAGGAAAAAATGTTTATTAAAAAGATTAACAATACTCAATTAAACTTAATAACAATACTAAAACAAAAAGGGTGTTGACAAAATTTGACAATATCCACTTACAATAAAGAACAAAATAGATAAATGACAGCAGAAAGAAAATAGATATTTTATTCGATTTAATTTTGTTAAAGAGAGATGACTGTTTTTATAAAGAATATAAAAGAATGTAATTTATAAAGGGATAAGTGGAAAAAGATTTTTGTACAAAAATTATAAATGATAGCTTACCATCATTAAAGAATATAATATTGCACGACCAATAGATTTAAAAACAATATAGAGCCAACAAAAACATCCTTACTTCCTGGATTATGGTTCTTGATCCTGATTAAATATTTCCCCCCAGGGCCCGCTCTTGGTCCGATTGCAAGCTGGGACGTGCGATAGAGGGCCCCGAAAATTTTTTTGGGGGTACCATTATGTCCGCATAATGGGGGAGCCAAAACAA
>JAEZKP010000065.1 GCA_023436145.1 Fibrobacterota bacterium
GAGAATTCGAAATCCGAAATTCAAAATTCAAACCAGGATGGAGACCTCCATTCCTGTTCTTTTCTTGTTTGGATTTTGGTTAATTGGTAATTGGGATTTGTTTAGGATTTGGTGCTTGTGATTTGGATTTTTTTTTTTTACGTGTCCTACATCTTAGGGATCTTATGCTTTTTAAATTATCCGGACACATCTGGTTCCTTTATAACATTTTCCAAAAACTTTTCTTTTACTAATACCTGCCTTCCTGTTCTTACATAGTATTTATTAGTATTCGGAGAAATATGCATCCAATAAACAATATCTTTTACGATGGAGTTATCCTGGATCTGGACGGGGTAATCACCAGTACAGTAAAACAGCATATAAGAGCATGGAAGCAGAGCCTGGATTCTTTTCTTCAGTATTACGCCAATAGTAAAGGTTTACAATTTTCACCCATGGATTCAGAAAAGGATTACAAATTATATATTGATGGTAAACCACGTTATTCCGGAGTCAAATCTTTCATAGATTCACGCAGCATTTCCCTGCATTATGGAAAACCGGGTGATGCCCCTGGTTTCAACTCTATCTGTGCTTTGGGAAATCTAAAAAACCGAATCTATCTTGACCTTATTGCCAGGGAAGGTGCAGAGGTTTATACTGACACGCTGGAAATGATCAAACTGTGGCGATCTGAAAAGCTGAAAATCGCGGTGGTATCTGCCAGTAAAAACTGTCGTCAGATCCTCTCAATTGCCGGAATCACTGACTTATTCGACCTCATATTCGATGGTAACGACGCAGAAGCATATAATCTTCCTGGAAAACCACAACCGGATATTTTTCTTCAGGCCTGCAAAATGTTAGAAATACCAAATAACCGGGCTGTCATTATTGAGGATTCCATTTCTGGAGTCCAAGCCGGAAAAAATGGAAACTTGTCTTTAGTCATCGGAATTTCCAGAAATAATTCAAAATCTTTGCTTTATCAGAATGGTGCAGATCTTGTTCTTTCAAGTTTAGCTGATTTGTACAGGCCAAATCTGACTTCCCGGAATTCTAAATCTTTACCTTCAGCATTAAATCAAATAGCCAACATCATATCCGGTATTAAACTACACAGATCTGTCATTTTTTTTGATTACGACGGTACACTGACTCCTATTGTCTCCAGACATGATCAGGCTTTTCTGTCAGATTCAATGAAGAGGGCTGTTACTGATTTGTCCCGTATGATTCCTGTAGCAATAATCAGTGGAAGAGAATTAACAGATGTTAAAAATCTGGTTCAGATCCCTGGCATCTGTTATGCGGGAAATCATGGTTTCGAACTGGAATGTCCTGATAAGAAGATAACAATGATTGCCAATGTCAAAGAATATCTTCCGGTATTGGATCGTATACAGGATTATCTTCAACCACTCATTTCTTCTTTTCCTGGCCTGATAATAGAAAGAAAAAGGTTTTCAATAGCTGTTCATTACCGGTTAATTAAAGATGGTAATCAAATTCGCTCTTTGGAAAGCAATCTGAGCGAAATTGCAGGCAATTTTCACCAGTTTAAATTAACTTCAGGTAAAAAAGTATTTGAGCTCAGGCCATCTTTGGAATGGGATAAGGGAAAAGCAGTTCAGGTTATTACAAATGAGATTTCCGGTAATGATCCACAAAGCTTTTCCGTATACATCGGAGATGACCTTACCGATGAGGATGCTTTCCTGGCCATAAATGACTGGGGGGCCGCAATAGTGGTAACAGATACCGAAAAAATGACCTTTGCCCATTATACACTTAGAAACACCGAGGAAGTGCTGGTGTTTATCAGGCAATTAAAGTCAGGTATCAAATAGTTTCTTTTCCAAATGTCTTAAATCCGTCATACCCGAGTTGTTTTATCGGGCATCCATCCTCAAAATATGGGGATAGTTTGATTCCAGCTTTCCGAAGTTTGGGCACCAGGAAGCAATGTATTTACATAAATAAAAAACCCCGAAGGATCGGGGTTTTTTCATGGCTACACAATATTAATGCTGCCGTATTTACATGATCTGGAAAACCTGTCTCCAGGTTTTTTCTCAGGAAAATTATTTGTCTTTTCTGACTCCTATCTTCCAATCCACCGTTTTGGATGCTATAGTTCTATCAGTATCTATTGTTTTCAGAATGTAATTAATTTTAGCCAGATATGTCCCAATTTCTACTTTTTTTCCTTTACGGTTAAAACCATCCCAATCTATTTCTACCATGCGTCTGACATCATCTTTGTCGTTCCATTTTCCTTCGCTATACAGAAGGTTACCCATTTTATCATATATGTTTACCCGTGCATAGATTGTAAAATTCTCAACCATCTTGGCTCTGGGTTTAACTGTAATTTTTACTGGATGACCCTTTTGCGGAACAAATGGTATAGGACCGACTTTTACTATGACCTCTGACGGGCTGTCCATCACTTTCAATGGCGCCAGACGGTTTGCAGATTCGATCTGATAGTTCCCATTTTCATCAGCGAATATTCCTTTGGTTGCAGTGGCCATACGTAAGCTATCTTGATTTATAGGAAAATTGAAGCCAATACTTAACAGTTCTTCATCACTGATTAAGATGGAATCTACTATGAAACTGATTGTACTGTTTGCTTCCTCCCTGTATTTGGTAAGCTTCATTGAATAAGGGCGCTTTTTATGATAGAATTTGAAAAATTCACCCTTATTTGACAGTTCCACACTTTCAATGTTCTCAGAAAACACTACCTTGAGAGTATCCTTATGTACTGTTCCATCTTCATCGACTGATCCCGGATGAAGTATACCCTCAATTATCACCGGTGCAGCAGAATCATCAACATTCCAGACCGATTTTGCACCAGGAAAGTTTGCATATGTAGCTTCTACACTCATGGCACCGGCTGTTTTTATTCTGTCCTTGAACATCCCGCTAACTGATACCACCAGAGTAAGGCTGTCTTTTCCGTAATTGAATTTGGATTTTTTAAGTTCCTGAGTAGCATCACCATCATTCCAATTAAAAATTATGGTTGTGGAATCAGCCTTTACTTTCTTATTAAAAATCACTGTTATGGAATCGATTTTTCCATCACCATTGTAATCTTTATAATAAGCACTGCTGATACTGGGTTGAACACCTTTGACTCTGATGATTGCCGGTTTGTTATTTGCATGTGCATGGTTTTTACTTCCGTCAACTATCGAACCGGAAGATTTAATACTGATACTGTCGCCTTCTAAAGGTGAATCGTCACCAAGGCTTTTGACAACGATCTTAATAGTATCACCGACATGAGTAATAGCTTTCTTTATTTCCAATTCGATTGTTTTTGCATCATTTCTCTTTGAAATTATTAAAGTCTTCCCCTCAATACCTTCCACATTTTCTGAGAAAGTGATGAAAATTGTATCATCTTTGGATTTATCCAGTTTTTCAACCAGTGTGGCACTTGTAATAAGAGGCCCAACACTGTCATGAATACTGAAATTGGCCTTTATAAGCGGAGATTCTTCTAATAAAGGGTTTCTCCACATGGTTGTACCCAGAGTAGGAACACTGTTTTTAGTCACGAATGGGACTGGATTAAAAGGTTCCTTCAATGTCACGGTGATATGTTTCTTATTGTTGGCGTCCAGCTTTACACTGCTGACATCACTTCCCAAAACGATTTTGGGTTCGCTTTGCCGGTTAGGCCAGAAAAGCTGAAACGTATCGGGAATCTCGTTTGTAGCCAAAGTATCCTCATAATAGATTTCCAGCCGGTTAACTTTCCCATCTCCCCCATCTGCAAAATAAGCCGCATGCACGATACTGGGGTTACATGGAATAAAGTTGATATTTCCCCTTTCCCCGGACAAAACCGATGGGTTGTCAACAGGATACACCTTTATTTTTCCATTGGAAACGTTCAGGCCGGTTGCTTTTATCCAAAGAGTAACCTGTCCCTTCATCTTTTTAAATGTTTTAATGTTTTCTGCATTAGCAGTATTTGATTCGTATACACCAATACCGCCACTTCTTTCAATATCAAATGAAACAGTATCAGAATCTGCAGCCATAACCACGAATTTATCATCGGCTTTGCCTATTCTTTTAATAACAATAGGAATGAACTGATCAGAACAACCTTCCACAGATAATGCTTCGTCAATAACTGTACCTGCACTGTCTCCAGGATAGAAGATAAGCAGTTTATCTCTGGGTTCACCTACAATAAGTGTTGCATTATCGGTTTTTCCGGTAACCTCAAGTTTTCCAGTCAAAGGGATGGAATCGTTCTTTTGAGCGCCATCGGCAACTACCACGCTGAAATGTACAACCCCGGTGGAATCGGTAGAAGAAGTTTTAGGGCCACCTCCTACCACATCACCTTTATTGGTTTTCTGGCTTGTCAGTGTGACATTTGTTTTCTGGTCTATTCTGTTACCGTATTTATCGTAAACCGCGATCCTGACATCATACTCTCTGCCCGGATCGATCTTATCCACACCTTTTGATGGAGGTGATTGAAATTCCAGATAATCAGGAGAACCGGGTTTTACAGTAATCTGGTCTGAAGTCCCCCGAATTGCTAAAAAGTCGCCATTGGAAGCTTTGAAAAGCCCACCAACATTTACAAATTCCAAGCCATCAGGAAGAGGAACTTTAGTGAATTGTACCTTGACCTGGTAACTTCCACTAAATTTCGGAACTTCCAGCTTTTTATCAACTGAATCCAACAGATCAAAACCGGAGAATAGACTTACATCAGTTTGTTCTATTGGTGTTTTGGGATCCCATGGAGTGTTATCTTTTCTTAAAGGCGTGATTTTCAGAATAACCGGCTCTCCAGCTACAACTGTTGTTTTTTTGGTTTTGCCGTCCAGACCCAAAACATCCACCTGAAATTCATAATCAATTTTTCGATAAGGCAAAGAACCTACAACAGACTGAACCGGTTGTTTTGTCTGCGGGTCGATACCTTCAATAACCAATTCAAAAAAAGCATAAAGATTAGTCTCTGTTCTGGAAGGAATTTCAAAGGTTAAAGTGTTTTTTCCAACTGTAACAGCAGGAATCTGAGTGGGTGTATATATGTCACCTTTGGGGATAACCACATCTTTCTGACCGAAAACTGCTGCCACTGGAAGTTCATGAATCCATCTGATATACTTGATTTTCGGGTTTTCTATGGCTCCTTCCAGAACAAAGCTAACCATCGCATTCCTGCCTTTAATGCTCACAGGAGCAGTTGGCGTTATCCTGATTTCACTGGAAACTTTACCACCTTCTTTAGGAATTGCACCCAGATCTGCCGGTGAACCATCCGGATCGGTTATTCCTACAGCATCATAACCCTGGTCTACAATGTATCTGTTAACCAGAGAGTCATCCCAGTCAGGTACCAGAAAGTCCTCATTTTTTGGATCTGTGGATTTGAAATTTGTTTCCAGCCATCGTAGGTTATTTGCAGCGCTATACCCTCCGCCAGCCTGATTAGAAACAATCCTGTTTCCGGGCACCTTCACATTTTGAAGAGTTCTGGTAACGACGTCCCCGCTGGAGAGTTCGATAGGTACAGTTATATTAGTCCCTTCAACTTCTCCAAAAGAGTTCATGATCCTGGGCTGGTAAACAGTTACTGCCTTTACAATCTGTTTTCCCGGATTATCCGGGTCATCATCCGGAGCCTGTACGTTTTGAGTTTGTTTGGCAATGGGCAGTACATGGCATGCATAAACGCAGTTGAACATGCGGTTATGGAAATACGGATCCAATACCTGCCACGGGTTTTCGAATGCCGCGTCCTGGTATGGAGATGCTACAATATTGTTGAATATCAGGTAATGGCCACCACTACGCCAGTTTCCGATAAATACCCATCCGTTTTTGTAAAAAGTGTTATTGTGAATTGTTAAAGGGCTGATTATATGATCTTTAAACATCATGGCACCACCTATGAGGTGCTCTCCCTGAGTTGTCATTCCCTTAATGGTAGCGGATTTACCGGAAGGGTGATGGTTTTCGTATATAAGATTGTAGCGAATAACCGATCCTAAATCCCAGGTGGATTCAAAAAACAATCCGATTGAGTTATCATGAATTCTATTATACTCAATTATATGTTCACCGGTTTTTCCAAAACCTGACAATGGAACCACTTTCCAGGTCTGAATATCTGCAGGGTTGGAATTAGCGAAAATACCACCTTCGTTTCGGTCTTTAAAGCTTATCCCAAAAAACGCATTTGAAAGATCACAGTGCCTGACAGTGACACCCCCGGCAATCCACAGGACCAGTGCAGCATTTCCGTGCTGCATAGGATACCATTTATTTTCCTTTGTGTTCTCCCAAACATCTTCATCTGATTTGAAAGGAAAATTGCCTCCACCATCAATAGCAATTCCTTCAATCAGGATGTTTGTTGATTTCATTACCCGCAATGCACCATTCTGGTCAAAATTTATTCTTGCAGAATCCTTGGCATCAGCTTTTACTTTTGGAAGGACATTTACTTTATCCTGCCATTTAATTTTGGGTTTCCTGGTAGAAGTAGGATTTTCTGAACGAAGAGTGAAATTTTTCATTTCAAGGATGGTAACCTGCTCTTCATAAGTCTCAAAATCCACGATAACCACTTCATCGCCATCATTAGCAACATCAAGTGCATCCTTGATTGTATTATAGGCTCCGAACCCACCAGGTTTAGACACCGTATATGTTTTAGACATTACCATGCCGGCAGCGAATGCCACCAGTAATATCATTTTCAACATTTTCGAATTCATACAGAATAACTCCTTTATCCTCTTAATTTTTCTAATGCGACCCCGGTTTATATAAAGTAATCTTTTTTTGTGTAACCGTTCAAATATTGATTTCAGCGGATAAAAAAAGAAGGACCTCCACTACTCATAAGCAGTAGTGGAGGTCCGCTTAAAAAATCGACTACTTATTCTGTCTTACCCCGATTGTAATATCGGTAACATTCTTCTGTTTTGATGAGTTCATATCTCCATACCAAGTGATAACTTTGGCCAGATAAGAACCCTGACCGACTTTTCTGCCTTTTAAATTTTTACCATTCCATTTCAGGTGAATTTCCCGGTCAGGCCGGTCAGCAGAAATGCCGGATTCCTGCCATAATTTATTACCCATCTGATCATAGATAACAACTGTAGATTTAACATCTACATTTTCTACCATTTTTGCTTTAGGTGTAATAAAAAAGGTCACTTCCTGAAGGTCTGACACAAAAGGATTAGGACCGGCCTTGACACTTATTTGAGTCGGCACGCCTTTGACTTTCAGAGGAACTTTCCGGTTATTTTTATTATCCTGATAATTATGCCCATCATGAAAGGTGATCTGTTCCTGAGCAGTATTTATGTGCACTAAATCGCCTTTTTCCGGGTATCTTACCCCCTGAATACTATTATTGTCAAATACAATAAAGTCATACCCGTTGGTGGATTTCCTGGGTGATGTCTGCAGTTTGATAGTGTAAGGAGTATTTGTTTCTTTCTGATAAAAATTGAATGGGAAATGTGCTGACACGGCATAGTTGGTTTCTTCAGAGAAGGTAATCTTTAAAGTGTCCGGTGCAAAATTACCATCAACATAATTACCCGGGCAATATTCCGCATCTGTTACGACCGGTGCAGCACTGTCAGCCACCGGTGCAGAAATAGCACCTTGATCAAAATCCGAAATTGTCAGATTCACCATCATCGCACCAGCGGTTTTTACCTCATTTGAACGGAATTTCCCATTGACATAAATACATAGCATATTACTGTCCTGGGGATTGTGGCCAATTTCAGCTTTACCTAAAGCACTGGTGGTATTATTGCCGTCATTCCAAACACAGGTAGCACCTATTATATCCCGACTGACAAATTTGTCCAGCTTTACATAAACCGAATCGATAATTCCATCACCATCACTGTCCAGATAATAGGCATGCTTGATATTAGGCGGAACCAGTTTAAGCTTTAATGGTACCGGCAGGTTATCAGGATGGGCTTTATTGTGATACTGATCTTCAATTGTTCCAGAATGAAGAATCTTAAGTGAATCACCCACATTGGGAGATTTACCTTCCAGATCCTTTACGATGATTCGTATGGTGTCGTTAAGGCGGTCGGCTTCCAGGATATCCATATTTATTTTCTCACCATCCTTTTTAACCAGAACAAGAGTAATTCCCTTGACCACGTCAGGATGCACACTTTCGGAGAACCTGATAAACATAGTGTCATTGCCACCTTTTAACTTTTCCACCACTTTGGCATATGTGAGCACCGGCCCCACGCTGTCTGAGATGGAGAAGGGATTTTTAGCTGTAGCGGCATCGGGTTGATTGGGATCATTCCAGAAACTGGTACCGAGCCTGGTCTTATTGGTAAATGTTACCTGCGGATCAAATTTCGGTGAAATATTTACTATCAGATGATGTTTATCACTGGTATCCAAAGAGATATCGGACTTTTTAACCACTCTTAAAAATCCGGGCTGGTCCTCAGGCCAGTAAAGCTGCAATGAGTCCGGTATTTCAGATTCCTTCAATTCCTCCTTATACCAGATTTCCAATCTATCAACCCTTCCTTCACCATTATTGGCAAAGTAAGCAGCTTTGTCAATTACCGGGCCACAGAAATTAAAGTAGATCCCCCCACGGGTATTGGCGATAATAGTGTTATCGCTTTTTCCGGTGATAGTAATTTTCTTATTGCTATGCTGCCCTGAAGTAGATTTGATCCAGATTTTTGCTTTACCGTTAACCAGGACGGAACTGGTAATACGCACAGTATCATCATTGCTCTCTGTTGCATATGCAGCGATTCCACTTGGCAAATCAATTGTAAAGTCATTGTTCAAAGAAGTAATTATGGAATCTCCCTGATGGGAAGCGATAATAGTCACCGGGAATTTTACTCCTGCACAACCTTCGATCACTTCAGAGATATCATATTTGGCAGTGTCACCATACAGTATGAAAAATTTGGGTTTTTTATTACCCACAATAAGCTTTGTGTTGTCAGTTGCACTATTAACAGTCAGTGTGGCAACCAGAGGAATAGTATCACCCTTATCACCATCGGTTACAATTGCATCAAAGAAAGCTATACCAGTAGAATCGGTGATACTCACTACATCGGCACCTTCCGCAGGAGAACCGTCATCCTTGAGAACATCGCCGATAGCCGGTTTAGTACTGCGGATTTTAACCTGCACTCCTTTTCCCACTGCATTACCGAATTTATCCTCTACCTTAATTGCTCCGTCATTAAAGAAGCCAGGTATTATGGCAAAACCGTTTGATGGAGGATCCTGGAATGTTACTTTATCGGGCTCACCCGGTAAAATCCTGATCGATTTGGAATTACCCAGGAAAATCTGTTTACCATAGGCACCGTTTACAGAAATCCGGTCATAGCCACTGGATGGAACCCTGGTGAAATAACCTTCCTTGATAAGGGTACCTTTCACCGCTTTAACCATCAGTGTATCACCCTGCTCTGTGTAAATTACATAACCCGAACTCAGGGTCAACGTACAAGGTGCTACTTCGTTGTTAAATGTAGTGCCACCCACGCTCCTGGGAGTAATGGAAATTTTCACCATTTCACCAGCCTTAACCGAATCCAGCTCTATTTTACCGGTGGCAAAATCCAGGACCTTGACTATAAATTCATAATCCACCTTACGGTAAGGGATAAATCCCACACTGGTTAATTCTGTTTCACCATCAGCGTTTTTGCCTTCCAGAATCAGCTCAAAGAAAGCATAGTGCTCATTAGCACCAAGAGCCTTTTTGATATCGATAGTTAAACTGTTACTTCCCATTCTGATCGGAGTGTTGGGAGCAGTTACAGATACAACATCACCGGCTCCAATAGTGTCAAATTCTGGCCCAAAAGAATCCTTTTTATAGGGGACATTTTTAATCCAACGGATATACTTAATTTTCAAGTCACTTAAAGATGCTTTTTCCAGCCCTAAAACATCAAAATCGATGGTTGCAGAAGAACCATTCACTATAACCGGCTTAACTGCTCTTATTACCACATTACTGGAAGCTCTTCCAGCTTTAGGAATCGCACCCAGATCGGCCGGACTTCCATCAGCATCAAGAATTCCCGCATCCGGCCATCCCTGATCAAGCACCAGCTTTTCCACATCAGGATCATCCCAGTCAGGCACCAGAAAATCGGGGCTGGCAGTGTCGGTGGAGAGAAATTTCATTTCAAACCAGCGGACTGTAGAATTTCTGCCAAAAGGGGTGGTGATTCGGGCACCGGGTTGAATAGCCCAGTCCACAAAAAAGGAAGTATCTACCAGACCTTCAGATGTTTGTACCTGTACAGTAACCCTCTGCCCCTCGATCTCAACTTTGTCCATACCGTTCATGACTCTTACCTGGTCATAAGCAGTTACTTTGACACTGGTATCAATATGGCTGCCATCACCAGGGTCACGCATTCCTATATAGTAGTCCTGAGTGCGTCTACCCGGTCTCTGGCCTTGTGTAGCATAAAGGGTATGGTGCATTCTGGAAGGAAATTTTCTGGAAATATCCTGATGTACGTTGGCTATTGTGTCAGGTTGAGCGATAATGTTATTAAAAATCAGGTGCGGGCCTCCCACCTGCCAGTTTGCCACAAAAGTGGCACGGTTATGCCAGAAAGTGTTGTTATAAATCGCCAGTGGAGAGAGCATGTGATCTTTAAAAAAGAGCGCTCCTCCGGGTTGGTTTCCGCCTTCACTGGCAAAGCCTGCGACTTTGGCAGCCACCGTTTTGGTGTGATGATTTTCATAAAAGAGATTATAACGGATTACTGATCCCTGATCCCAGACTGATTCAAAGAACATCCCGAAACTGTTATGATGGATTCTGTTGTTTTCGATGGTATGGTTTCCAGTTCTTCCAAAACCAGCCAGAGGTACAATATTCCAGGTATCAAGATCTGCAGGGTTAGCGTTGGCAAAAATACCGCCTTCGTTGCGGTCTTTGACATTTATCCCGAAATAGGCATTGGTAAGATCACAGTTTCTGACCACCACATCTCCAGCAACCCAAAGCGTGATAGCCGCATTTCCATGAAACAGAGCATATTTTTGCTCCCAGACCCCTTCCCATTCCCAAGGGTAGGCGCCACCACCATCCACTTTTATTCCATCAATGATTACATTTCTGGCATGCAAAACCCGTAAAGCACCATTTTGATCAAAATTGATCGAATCCTTATGCTGAGATTGTGCATAAGTCTTAGGCAATACTGTCTTAGTGTCCTGAAATTTAATTACAGGTTTTCTAGACGAGGTGGGGTTTAATGATCGCAGAATAAGACCACTTTTGGTACTGTCAATTGTAACCTGTTCCTCGTAGACCGCCAGATCTTCAATCTGTACGATGTCACCAGCCTGAGCTGCATCTATAGCACTCTGAACTGTTTTGTAGGCAGCGCTACCGTCCTGGGCAACTCTGAATGTTGCAGCCGTTGAAATCTGTACGGCTAACAGCACTAACAAAAAAATCTTTCCGTACTGCTGAGTGTTCATACGGATAACTCCTTTTTATTTCAAATAATCTTGGTTTATTTGTACTGAATTAGTGTCTGAGTCACAAGTGTCAGTTCAAAAATCTGTCACACTAATTCATTTGAATTTATAATTCTCTCTTTTACTGTTGGCTCAACCACTTAGTTCATTCTAATACATTAAATGTTCTAAAAGGAAACGGGAATGTGAAAGCAGTTACATTTTTATACATTTTTCACTATTTTAATAATAGATGACTACCATTTTTCTAAACTCTATTGGTGGCATGACTTTTGCAGCAACTGGGGGATGAATACTGGTAATCTTTCGAAAAGGAGTCGATTATGGACAGCCCAAACATTCTGGATAAACCCCGCGATCCTCCCGATCAACTTTCTAACAGCTCTTTCATACCGTTTCTGGAAGGAAGACCAAATAGAGACGGAATAATAAACAATGAGGATATTATCAACCTGAAGATAGCTTTGAATGTTTCAAAAAGTCTCCAGGAATTTCTCTCGCTGGTTTAAAGGAGAAGCTTGAGCTATGTCTGATACTCTCAACTTTAAAGACGATTTCTATAAAGAATTTAAAGAAATAGTCTCCGGCAATTTCAAGTTATCTGGACGCAGGGTCAATTCCAATTATCCACCAGTAGACATTCTGGAAGAAAATGACTGTTTCCGATTAAAAGCAGATCTTCCCGGACTTGATCGTTCTGATTTTGAAATCATACTGGAAGAAAATGTATTAACTATCTGCGGGGATAAAAAAGAAAGCCTCATAAACTCCAAGCAACAATACTTCCACCTGGAAAGAAATTACGGCTCCTTTCATCGCTCCTTTAACCTTCCCCCACAGCTTAACCCGGATTCTGCTGAAGCATTCTATAAAGATGGTATATTAGAAATTGTTATCCGAAAAAAGCTGCACTCTCCGGTTAACGCTATATTAATAGAATCAGACTGAAAAGAGATGTTTTTCATTTCAATAATTAAGATTACTTCGCCTGTTTGCAATCCGCAGTCAGATTTTACAAAATTACTTCAGAAGTGTCCGGTTAATTTAACAAACATAAGATTTCATAAGAAAGTAGGGCACGCAAATAAATTCCAAATCACAAACACCAAATCCTAAACAAATCCCAATTACCAATTATTCAAAATTCAAACAAGAAAAGAGCAGGTAGAGGCCGCTATCCTGTTTCAAATTTCTGATATCGAATTCTCTATTCATACTCCTGTTCCTGTTTAGAATTTGGGTATTGTAATTTGGGTTTTGTTTGGAATTTAAGATTTGTGA
>JAEZKP010000019.1 GCA_023436145.1 Fibrobacterota bacterium
TGTTCAAAATGAACCAATGCTAATTGATCTGGAGCTGGAATCTATCTTTTTCCTGTATTCTTTAGGATGGATGCCCGATAAAACAACTCGGGCATGACGGATTTAGTGCATTTTGAACAGGAACTAAATAATTCTTTTCCACAATGCCGGTTCTTCCACAAATGCTAACAAATATCACTCCATAAACTGTCATTTCTGACACCGGTGATTCAATTTTCCTCCAGTAACCATACCACTGGCTATCTGCAGGTCCCGAAAAGTAATTTCAATCCACGGTATCGCCTCTTTTTCACTTTTTTTTGACATTTTGGTTGAAACTCCTTATGCCATCTTTCTTTTTTCAGACTTTTGGATGCCAGATGAATGTGGCAGATTCTGACGATCTGCAACGCTCACTCGTCTCCCGTGGTTTTATCTGTGAAAATCAGATTGGAAATGCTGATCTGATTATAGTGAATACCTGCAGTGTACGTGAAAATGCAGAGCAGAAGGCTAAGGCTCGGATTTACGAATTTGCCAGACTCAAAAAAAAAGGTGCTTCCCTATGGGTCATCGGGTGCATGGCCCAGAGACTGGGGGATTCGCTGAGAAAGGAGATCCCCGGGGTGGATCTGGTGATAGGGGCAAAATCGGTCGATTCGATGGAAGAAATTCTGGATCAGTATTTTCCAGGGAGAGCTGATAAACATACCGGAGTCTTAAAGAAAAACGAAATCAGTGATTTTTTAGCTGTAATGCGTGGCTGCAATAATTATTGCGCTTATTGCATAGTACCTTATGTCAGAGGGAGCGAAAAATCCATACCTGCAGATGAAATAGAGAAATCCATAATCAGTAGGGTATCTGAAGGTATAAAGGAGATAAACCTTCTTGGCCAGAATGTGAATTCTTACAATGATAAAGGGACCGATTTTGCAGACCTTCTGCAAAGGCTCTCCTCTATCGAAGGCCTTGAGCGTATCCGTTTCACTACATCGCATCCCAAAGACTGCAGTGAAAAACTTATTAAAACCATGGCGGAGACACCAAAAATCTGCAAGCATCTTCACCTGCCATTTCAGGCTGGTTCAGACAGGATTCTTGGATTAATGAACCGGAAATATTCAGCAGCACATTACCGCTCGCTAATAGAGATGATCCGTAAACACATTCCGGATGCGGATATAACAACCGATATAATAGTAGGGTTCCCATCAGAAACCGAAGAGGAATTCAAAGAAACTCTGAAAATAGTCAAAGAGGTTCGTTTTACTACTGCATTTATGTTTGCCTACTCGGTTCGGGAAGGGACCAGGGCTGCAGATATGGAAGATGATATTCCAGGGGAGGTTAAACTGGAGCGGCTTAGGGAGCTCATAGAGCATCAAACTGCCATAACCCGTTCAATTTATGAGGATTATGTGGGAAAAGAGCTTCAGATTCTGGTAAGTGGCAGGCAGGATAGAAGAGACAAGCTTTGGATGGGGATGGACCAGGGGTGCAAACGGGTTCTGCTTTCTTGCGAAAACGCGGAGGCAGGAATGATTTTTAAGGTACGGGCAGTTAAAAGCAGCGGAATGACCCTAATTTGTGAAAGGACATAACAGATGAGATTCCTGAAGTGGTTTTTTTTATTCGCAGCTGCGTTTATGATGGCATGGATTCTGATTTTTACATTTACGCAAGAACCCTTTAAAAGCATGGTTCCGGCACGTATACTGGCTTACCAGACTCCTCCAATCCCTGTCTATATCTATGTGGCCGGGTCTTTTGGAGCAGGGCTATTGATTGGTTTATGGGTGGCACTTTACTATTTTATTGTTCAGAAACGTCTTCTTGGAATTAAAAGTAAAGAAGCCGGTGCTCTGGAAGAGCAACTCAACTATCAGAAAAGTGAACTTGAAAGACTTCAGGCTGAACTGGAGCGTAAAAATGAGAAGCTACAGTCTCTGAATCAGCAATCTCTGAACCATCAGGAAAACCGGGATGTAAGCGCTGGAGAGCAGTGATGGAGAAAAAATGCGGATCTGGTTTCATCGCGCTTATGACAATTGTGCTGCAGGTGAGTTTATTTGTAAATTTTAAGGAGCTCAGTGCTGCTTCTGCATCATCCGGATCACAGAAAGATGCAGCAACTATAGAAAAAGAATACCGGAAAAATCCTTCCGGGATATTACAAAAAATCGAATATGCTGGGGTGGCTCCCTGTTCAACTGCGATTCGGTTATATACTGAGATTACCAGATCGGAAAATGCTGCAGATTCTCTGAAAGCAATATCCTGGTGCAAACTGGGTGATTACAGTTATGCCCTTAAAGATTATTCTTCATCGGTTGAGCATTATCGTCAGGCAGCCATAAAAAGCAGCACCCCTGTGTTTCGTCATAAATGGGCATTAGCCTCTATGGCTTCCGGTGACAGTGCTGCTGCACAATCGTTATGGCATACCTTGTCTTTAGAATATGGTGATGAATTCTCCAGTATGGCTAATTATTACCTTGGGCTTCTGCAGATTAAAAAAGGTAATTTTCAAGATGCCATGAGTTTATTTATGAAGTGTGGCAAGCCTGATCCAAAGTATTACTGGACAATAGCTTCGTTAGCAGGAAAGCTCGAATGTGCATCCAGGCTGGGCTTAGGTGAAAAGGTCAAAGAGTTCAGTGAACAACTGAAGCCTTATCAGAAGAACCTGCTGGAAAGAGATCTGTTGGAACTGTCGGTTATGGAACCGGCGGTCAGTGGTTCTGATTTATCGGGAGGTAAGAGTCTGGCATCTGAACTGGATCAGGTGAGTTCCTCCATGGGAGTTTACACTTTACAGGTTGGAGCATTCGGTTCTGCAGACAATGCTGTTAATCTTCAGAAAAAACTAAGTAAAGAATTCAAAAATGTGACAGTGGTAGAGGCAAAACCGGGTGAGCAGGTGTTTTACAGGGTTCGCATAGGATCCTTTTCATCCAGAGAGGAAGCATTGACATTTGCTGCAGATTCTCTTGCCAAAGCCGGATTGAAATATACAGTAGTGGAAAAATAAAGCGAAAGAAAAGCTTTTACCGCCTTTTTACGGGAGGATTCTCTGGTGGAATATGAAATAGTTATCGGGCTTGAGATACATGCTCAATTATTGACCAACACAAAACTATTCTGTAACTGCAGGTCAAGATTTGGAGATGCACCGAATACCAATGGATGTCCGGTGTGTCTGGGGCTTCCTGGAGCACTTCCGGTACTTAACCGACGGGCAGTTGAAATGGCGGTGCGCATGGGACTGGCTGTGGGCTGTTCCATTAATAACCGGTCAATCTTTGCACGAAAGAATTATTTCTACCCTGATCTTCCCAAAGGGTATCAGATCTCCCAGTATGACATGCCTGTATGCGGTAAAGGTGAAATCATTATTGATGTTAATGGTGTCAAAAAGGCTGTAGGGATCACCCGTATACACATTGAAGAGGATGCCGGAAAACTGATTCATGATCAGGATATAGATTCATTATTTGATGTCAATAGATGCGGGACTCCTCTCATTGAAATCGTAAGTGAACCCGATATGCGCTCACCTGCGGAAGCTTATGCCTATTTTGCAGGGATAAAGCAGATTCTTGAGTATCTTCAGATATGTGATTGTAATCTGGAAGAGGGCTCTATGCGCTGTGATGCCAATATTTCTTTACGTCCCAGAGGTGAGACAAAATTCGGGACCAAGACTGAGATCAAAAACATGAACACTCTTCGCGGGCTGGAGAAAGCTCTGGAATATGAAGCGCAGCGCCAGGAGGAGGTTTTGAGATCAGGTGGAAAGATTATTCAGCAGACCTTTCTTTGGGACCCTTCCACCAACCGCTCGATCCCTATGCGTTCAAAAGAGGATGCTCATGATTACCGTTACTTTCCTGAGCCTGATCTGATGCCGCTAATTGTGGAACCGGAATTTATTGATGCTCTCAGAGAGACCCTCCCTGAGCTTCCGGCAGCCAGACGTGCCCGTTTCGAGCAGGAGTATGGGATTACAGCCAATGCTTCCGAAGTGCTTACTTCTGAGCGATTGCTGGCTGATTATTTTGAAGATACTGTTAAAATCTACAGCGATGCCCGCCAGGTGGCAAACTGGATAATGACCGATATTTTAAGAATTATCAATGATCAGAAAATATCGATTTCTCAGCTGCGTATTACCCCATCCAGACTTGCTTCTTTACTAAAACTGGTGCAGGATGGTACTGTAAGTGCCAAGGCTGCCAGAAAAGTGATCGATCTGATGCAGTCAGAGGATAAAGAGGCTTCAGAGATTATCGACCAGCAAGGGCTCAGGCAGGTCTCTGATTCTGGCGCTCTGGAAAGTGCCATCAAAAAAGTGCTGGATGATAATCCTGCAGAAGTGCAGCGATACAAAGAGGGAAATAAAAAGCTTATCAGCTTTTTTGTGGGGCAGACCATGAGAGCGACAAAGGGTGCAGGTAATCCAAAGGAGATCAACTCCATTCTGGCAAAACTGCTTGATTAATAACTGATGAAAACTTTACGGATTATTTCAATATTATTGTTATACTGCGGGATACTGTTGGCTGACACAGCTGACAGTACAACTGCAGACACATTGATAAGTAATTCTCCGGACAGCACACTGGTTTCCGATACGCTTCCGCATCCTCATCAGGCAGCAGAAACTGTTGATAAAAAGGAGAAAATGAATCTGGTAAAGCGGACTTTCGATTCTAAACAGCAGGTTTTTCTGGGTGTGGGAATGATGGTTTTTATAGCGTTAATCATGACAACTGCACAATCCTGGAATCCCAGGAATTAGTGTACAGTATTGATCCGGATAAAGTCTGTCAACTCTTCATATTCTTTTCATAGAATACTTTTCCAACTCTGTCGATATGCTCCCGGAGTTTATCATTTCTAAGCTTTTCGTATACTGATAAATCTATGGTGTAAGGCAGCATTAATTCATCAAGATCATACGCGATATCACCTAATAGTTTTGTGTCAATCTCACCGGACATGGCTATGTCGATATCCGATCCTTCCCGGAAATTTCCTTTAGCACGTGAACCGTATATGTAAGCTTTTTGTACTGCACTATATGATGCCAAAACAGAACAGATACGTTCTATTGTTTTTTCAGAAAGACCAAACCGCAAGTTCATTCCTCACCCTGTTTATAAAGTTTCGTAAAAGCATTGGTAAAGCTTTCAAAGACCGGATAAAATGATTCAATAATCTGTCTGAATATATCATCAGCCAGGGCTTCATCGTAGGTATGTGATGTGAGATTTCTCGCGGTTATCATATCCATCCATAATTTACCTTCGCTAATTAATCCGGTTTTAAAAGCCTGCCGTGAAGCATCTTTGGACCCGACAATACCCTGAAATCCCTGATCTACCAGGTAATCTTTCAACACATTCCATGCGAGTTCATGGGTGTATTCAAAACCTTGAATAACACCCTGTTTTTCAAGTTTGCTCAAATCTCTGGTTTTTGCCAGTTGCACAGCATCTTTGAGTTCCTGAAAAGCCTGAAGGTAATTATTAAACCGCTGCTTCCATCTTATATCATCTGTCATAATTGTCTCTTCTAAGTTTTGGGCCGTTTGGCTATTTGTGCAAACCTTCGCTATCTACAACAGAAATTCAAGCCTGTTTTTTCTTTAAAAATTAAAAATATCATTTCTGAAACAGCTTTGGAATAGAAATTTAAGTATCCGGACTCAAATCAACAAGTAATCAAGCTGGAAATGATTCCACAGCAGAGCTTTTTGTGAAATAAGATAGAATATTTGTGTGTAAAATTATATTATTTTGATATTCTGGTTTTTTTTACAAGCAGATGGAAAACAGGCCACTAACAAGTCAAAGTTCTAATGTCAAAGCACACAAATAAAATTTGGTAACCCCGTTGTGTGTTATTTTGCCCATGTCATCATTACCCGCTGAAAGGGAGAGCTGTTTACCAGATGCCAACGTTGAAAAATAAATTAATTGTATTACCGTTGTTATGTGTCTCGTTTTCCAATTCAGAGCAGTTATATGTTCATTCTGATGTAGCCAATATCCGGGATAAACCATCTGGAAAACGTATTGCCAAATTGGATATCAATACTCCTGTGCAAAAAGAAAATGAGCAGGGTGAGTGGATATATATTATAGGTCAGGATAATGTTGCAGGTTGGGCACACGAATCCCTTTTCGGCGACCATATTCTTTCAGAAAAAGAAATCAGGGACTCCATCAGTACTTCCACAGAAAATAAAACCACCTGGGGGCAAAGACTGGTCAAGGTATCCCCCAAAGAGATTACCAACTGGGAACTTCTTTTACAGTTATACAAGGATGCAGCAGATACTTCAGGTGCCCGCAAAGTTAATTATGTGATTGAACTACTGAACTTGTTTCGTGTATATTCGAGTCATAATCTTCTGGCGGAAACGCTTCGCTTTTTGGGATAACCGGTGCTGGAGGATATGTTGGGTTTTCATTACCGATTGCTGGTGGTCTGATAATTCCAGTAGGTAGAATATTCGCATTTCAAATTGAACCAGCATTTTCAATTACATGGCTCGAAGGTTACTGACATTAAGTTCAGAAAGTGGATATTCTGTAATCTGGTTTATATGCAACCATATGAAGATTCTTTTTTTAATAAAAACCTGTTTAGAGGAAATGATTGCTTGCTAAACGTGGTAGATATGGATAAACTTTTATTGTAAATAGGCAACGAATTTACCAATAGGTTGCTTACATTCCATAGCGGAAGTTTTTGGGCGACGAAAAATGACTTTTTAGGATTATCGTTTGCTATTCAAGTATTAATGACTGCAAATTTTATCTGAATTTTGGGTATAAATAGAATTATCTTCAGACCTAGGATGGAATAGTTTTTCTTTCTCTTGCATATTAATATACAAAAGGAAGAAAACAACCAGGAAAGTAGCTTCAAATGGCATGGCAATATGCGTTATAGGTGTGTTAATTTGAGAATGATGAAAGTGCTTCTTTTAACGGTTTTAGAACGCTGTTCAGTCGGCATAAATTCATATATTCTGTTTATTTATAATGACAGAAAGCATATATTTTCTCACAGGGTACACTAAGGAGCTGTTTTGATGTTGAGACATAGTGATTTTAAATTATTAAGAGTTAATCACGTTTGTCCATCCTGGTTTTGTTGGTCATTTGACAATTTTTTAAGAAAACTTGTTCATAATCCGGACTGTATTCTTTCATCTTACATCAATAAAGGATACTATGTTGCCGATATTGGATGCGGAAAAGGATATTTCTCTATTCCTATGGCCAAAATGGTAGGAAAAGATGGGCTGGTCGTTTCAATAGATAAACAAAAAAAAATGCTTGATGGTGTACGTAAAAGGGCAGTCAGTGCGGGGGTATCTGAACAGATTGTAACTAAATTGGTCACAAATGGAAAAATAACAATAAATAATCAAGTTGATTTTGCACTTTCATTCTGGATGTTACATGAAGTACCTGATAAGGAAAGATTTCTTCAAGATGTATTCGATATGATTAAAGTAGGGGGTAAATATCTCATTGTTGAACCAAAGGTACATGTGTCACATTTAGCTTATTTGAAATCTATTGGAATTGCCAGGAAAATCGGATTTTCCACTATTGAGGAGCCACCAATTTTTATGAGCAGGGCTCATTTGATGGAAAAAACATCTCATTAATTACATTTGAAATAAAGAGAAAATACGTTAAAATGCTTTTCATCAATAGTGTATTCAATTCGACCACCATGTTTTTGCATAACTAAATTACAAAAGTAAAGGCCTAAGCCACTGGAATCTGCTTTTTGTCTATCAATAAAAAAACTCTTTTCAAAAATAATTTTATGATATTCAGAAGGAATAGTAGGGCCAGAATTTTTAATAACGATTCTAAATTCATTTTTAGCGGTTTGGAAGAGAGTGTCAATTGTAGAATTAGGGTTAGAATACTTTATTGCATTATGGTATAAATTATCCAGTATTCTGCATATGAGCGGCTGGTCAAGATTTAATTTTGTATTGGTTTTTTCAATGTTAAAGTTTAGATGTTTCATCCGCGCATGAGCATTATATTTTTCCTGAGCAAGTATACACAAGTCATAAATATGGTGAGGTTTACGATACAATTTGAATTCACCAGCTCAAGTTGGTTAATGATAAGAATGTTATTAGCTAATGAAACAAGGTGACCAACTTCTTCATTTAGCTTATTTATTTCAACATTTTGGCTATGGGAAAAATTAATTTCACCTATACTTATGGCTGTTGAATATAGTTTGTTTTTTATTTCATGAATCAAAATGCCATTAATCTCTACCCGTTCAACTTCCATTGAACGGATATATTTATCAATAGCAATGAAGAAGCCTAGAGAAAGTATATTTGTAAAAGGATAAACTAACGCTGAATGATGTTACGGGCAAAGTTTCGAGCAGCTCGGATTCATTTACTTCAGCACTTATCATGTCTATTCCTCTTTGTTCCGGAATACAATCCGTTTCTGAATCCAGAGGGAGCGTTCAAATTCTTTAGTCATTTTCAAGGATGCCATGTATTTAATCACCGGAATTATTAAGTTACAGAGCATTGTCCCAGGATCAGGAGATTAAAAATCAACTTGTGATACGACTAAACTGTTTGATCTGCATAGAGATAATAAGGGTCTGAACCTAGCTGAATCTCACCCTTTTATATAACCGCAAACCAGGTTATAAATCCTTTTTAACCTTGAGCTATTCAATGCATTTACCGGCCGCTGGTGCACTATATGTACTGTACCTCTCTTTTCCAATATTTTTGTTCGCGTCCGGCCATCAGTTTTCCGAGTGCAGTGAAAACTTACTGTTGCACCACCAATCTGTAGTTTTTCTACGGTAAGGGATGGAAGCCAGTGCGGAAGTATCGGATCTATAAACAGAGTTTTTATAGGCGCAACCGGCTGAAGACCCAGAATCACATGTGTAAATAATCCAAAAGCCGCTGCATTCCATGTCTGCAATGAATTTGCTCGCGGATACGCTCCAGGGTGCCCGGTTTTTGATCTGTCATAACCTCCAATACATTCCGGAATGTGGCCGCTTTTCCAGAGGCAGGCAAGGTCATAGTTTGCTTCTATCAATCTGTATGCTTCATCATCAAAACCATACCTGCGCAGTCCAAAGGCGATTGTGGCATTCTCTACCGGCCAAATGCTTCCCAGATGATAGCTTAACGGATTGTATGAGGGGTTGGCACTCGAAAGAGTCCGAATACCCCAGCCACTGAACATATCAGAAGAGAATAAACAATCCACTACTCTTCTTAGCTTATCATCACCGATTATACCGGATGCAAGGCAGTGCCCCATGTTTGAGGTTTTCACTTTGATCACTTTCTTTTGGGAATCCAATCCAAAAGCGATATAACCTCCATCATCAACCCAGAAAGTTTCATTGAACCGTTTCTTGAGATCACGGGATTTTATTGCATACGATAAGGCATCGCCATAGGCATGGTTAAAAACAGAAAACAGCGCTGCTGCTTGTAAAGCAGCATAGTAATATCCCTGCAATTCACAGGTGGCGATGGGCGGAGCCACAAGTGATCCATTTTCATCAACAATCGCATTCTGACTGTCTTTCCAGCCCTGATGACATGGGCCGGATGGAGACTTAGTCTTGTATTCCAGGAATCCATCCCCATCGATATCGGCGTATTTTTCGGCCCAGTCCAGAATTCTTCGGCAACTGTCCCAGTGCTTTTTAATTTTTATAATCTGTCCATCCCACGCGTAGAAATGTGCGAGTGAAATGATAAACATAAAAGGAGAGGCGTAATCACCGTAATATCGATCAAAAGGATTTTTGCCGGTGCGTGATGATAAATCATTTCGAACCTGCTGTAGGATTCTGCCTGGTTGCTCGTCCCGGAAGTCATCAACTTTAGTACCTTGCAACTTCCCGAGGCGGGTCAGAGTGTGATCTATACTTTGGCCTCCATCAAACATCGCCATCATCCATCCACTGGTGAGCGCATCACGTCCAAAGAGAAAAGGATATAAAGGATATCCGGCAGCAGGAGCGAGCCATTCGTCTGATTCACCCTCAAGAAGTGCTGCACTGCACAGATATTCCATAAGTCCATTTACTATGAAAGGGTACTGTACGGAAGCATCTGACCGGAGCTTTGTCAGATTTGCACTCCAGTTGGTCATCAGCTGCTCACGTTCCCGCCATTGATGATCATAAAAAGGGTAGAATGGATCAAATGTTCTGACATGTATATTAACTTCCTTCATCTCGCCACGCTGAATAGAATAACTTTTTGTTAACAAGTTCTTTTGAACATTCCATGATGCAATTTCGGGCACAGTAAGATTCATTTTCAAGGGTACCTGAGGGTATTTGCAGATGAATGAAATTCCTGTGTCGGTCTTTAAAAATTCAGAACCAGGCAGGTTCTCTTTTATATCTCTATATGCTTCATCCATAGACAGGAAATCGCTTTTTGCAACTGTCTGGAATTCGAACTTGACAAAATCATCCCATCTGTTGGTTATCTGGATGGAAATGTCAAGTCCGGATGGACGAACCCAATATACGAAGCGAATATCCAGGCCTCGTTCAGAAATGCCATCCTGCTTATTGATCATACCCGATCCACTGCCACCTGTACTCCCTGCCCTTACCGGAGGATAAATATAGAAAAATTCCAGCCTGTTGAAATCGATTCTGCCACTTGAACAAAATTTGAGATTATGGTTATTAATCTGAAATCGAAGTAGCGACAAATATCGTGCGCCTCTGAAATAGTAACCCGAAATCCCACTTCCATCCAGTTCTCCTTCATTACCAAGGAGCAGTAGCGATTGACCACGCCAGGCCATGAGGTATCTTGCCATATTCTGGGCTTCGATGATTGTATACTGATGACAATTACTACTCATATTATTATGCTACCTGTTACATACCGTGGTCATCTTCTTTTCAGAATCATATCTATAATACCAGGTGCAAGGTGTCGGGCTATGGCCAGAAGCATGACTTGACCGATCTTTATTTCTGTTTTTCCTTTTTCGATCTGACGAACTACCAGATTCGCGAAAACATGTGGGTCCATCCCACCTTTTACCGTGGCAGCAGAAGTCGCCACAACAGGTGGAAATATTTCGATTACTTTTACCGGAGTATTTTCCAGTTGCCATCGTAAAGATTTGGTAAAGGAGTGCAGGGCAGCTTTCGTTGCACAATATACAGGAGCGGATTTTGCAGGAGATAGAGCATATCCGGAAGATACGTTGATAATTGCTGATTGCTTTCGATTCATCAGTTGTGGGAGAAAAAGGTCGACAAGGTTTATAGCAGCAATGAAATTAAGCTCTATTTCATTTCTGACTGTATCGGGAATACCATAAATTATGTCAAACTGTACCATTGTTCCTGCGTTGTTAACTAAAATATCGATACCATTCATCTCCCTATCCAGCAAGTTTTTAAGGGAGGTAATCTGATCAGGAATAGTAATATCCGCCTGGTATGCTAGTAATTTCGGATTTTTTTTGCGGACCTTCTCCAATTTCTCTAAATTTCTACCGCATATAGCCACACTTGCCCCATGTCTGGCAAAAGTTATAGCCAAAGCTTCACCGATTCCTGAACCACCTCCGGTCACAAGAATCCGCATTCTTCTAAAATTCAAAGAAAGATCCTTATCTGTGGTTAATTTGTAGAGTGTGCCGGTATATACTTTATTGTATTAAGATGCAATCGATATGCCTTTTTAGGGCCGAGGACGCCTATGGATTGCAATCCTTCGCGAAGACGCTATGGATTTGCAGGCAGGTAGGCAGGTAGGCAGGTAGGCAGGCAGGAAAGGTAGGAAAGGTAGTAAAGGTAGGACAATTCAGTGTGCGGTTATTGCAAATAGAATACTGATAAGAGAAGGTTAAGCCATTTATGACTCAATATGGGACTTCATATTTTTTAAATCCAGGGATGTCGTTTTTAGTGAAATTTAGACGTAATTAAGCGATTAAAAATTATTTGGGGTTCGTAGTGCCTGCGTCAAAAATCATTATTCAACCTGCAGAGGTCCTTAGAAATACTATATAAAGCCTCTGATTTTAAGGATACCAGGGTAGGTAGACACTAATGTTTACTAATGTTATCAGGATTAACGATATAGTTCTTTTGCCAGCACTTCAGGATGGTGATACCGTTTTCGATGATTAGTTCTTGTGCCATATTGAATAGCTTCTGTAGGGCACCATTGTATACAAGCAAGACAATGCTCACAATTTCCCTGCCAGGTCGGTTTTCCGTTCATCATCCTTATATTTTGAACAGGACACACTTTTTCACAAGTATTACAACTATTACACTTATCATTAACATTAAAATTCTTATCAAGAGTCGGGAATTTGGGAAACGTTGCCTTATAAGCTAAATTCCCTATACCATTTATTATAAAGTTATTTTGTTCTATTTTATTATGTTGCTGATTCATAATCATTTTTGTGATAGTGGCGACTTTCTCTTTTGCTTTAATGAACATACGTTCTTGTTTCTTAACAGAGAACGCACCATAATTTACCAGATAATTTCCGGGCATCGGAATTGAAAAACCGGCACTTAATCTTATTCCTTTTGTTCTCAATTGATTTTGGACTTGTAATAATGCTCCCAAAGGGACTGAAGCACAAGTACATATTGCAAAAATATACTGTGTTTTACTTAGTTCAATCTTGTTAATAAAATCAATTAAAATTCTTGGCACTCCTGAATAATATACCGGAAAAATGAACCCAATATTGTCAGCATCCAAATCTATTTTCTGATCAATTACTTTGGGGATAGAGAAAATTTGAGTCTCAGGAAGTTTTGCGGCAATTTCTTTTGCAATAATAAGACAATTTCCAGTTGCAGAGAAAAAAAATAAATTTGTTTTCATTAGTTGTAACTCCTTTTTTCCGGTCATGGCTTACAGGAAAATTGGTTTCAGTGACAAATATATTCACCAGACTTGATTATTGTTATACCGGAATTGCATTAATCTCAAAACCCGGTTTTCTTAACTGTTCCAATTTGATTCTTAAACTAATATTTGCCTCAAAAAGCGGTCAAATTGTCAGTGAACTTATCAGAACTGTCGTAGTTGATCCAAATCTCTACTATTGAACTTGACCATGCAGTAACTCCATTGGTCCTACACTGCGTTTATACTCCTTAGTCCCGATAGGAAATCATTGGGACTAAGGGGTGCGGATTCTGAAAACAAAGTATAATAACGCATAATGTCATTGGAATCACTTATTTTAAGTACATAAACCTCTTTTTAACATGGGATTGTATTATGAATCCGGTAAGCGTAAATCCTGATGAATCAGAATTTAATTCAATACTTTGAAAGGAGTTATGTGCAATGAAAAATTCAGAAAAAAAGAAGGGGGCAGGCAAACTGTGGAGTGTATTACTGATTATTTAATTTGACTTGTCAGCAAAAAAATGATAAACTTAACCCATCCTTTTAAAAAAATTGGCCGCTGAACAAAAAACCGGGTATTTATCATGAAACTCAAATGGAAAATAATCATATTTTTCTGCAGTTCCGCGTTGGTATTCAATTGTTTTCTACTCTTTGTTTATTTCTCATTGTCAGCCAGTACAAACAAAGAAATCCTTGCTCAGTTCGATTCACAATTAAGAAGATCTTTTGATCTGTATATTCGCTATCAGGTCGAAACTGCGCATACAATGCTTCAGCAACTGGAAAAACTGTCTGATGAGGGTGGCATTTCACTTGATGATGCAAAAAAGATCGGTATACATCTGCTGCGTAATATCAGATATGGACTCCAGAAAACAGATGTGACGGATGGATATTTTTTTGCAGATACAAAAGATGGAACGAATGTGGTCCTGTATGGTAAGAAAGAGGTCGAGGGGAAAAACCGCGATGATTTACAAGATGCAAACGGAAAATATCTTATCCGTGAGCTACGTTCCCAGGCACTAAATGGGGGAGGATTTACCGATTATTATTTCCCAAAAATGGGTCAGAAAACAGCTCTTCCAAAACGAGGTTACTCACTGTATCACCAGACATTTGACCTGGTACTAGGGACTGGAGCTTATACCGATGATATTGATGACCTGCTCGCAAAAATCAGGAAGGAAAGAGAGGCGGGCACCCAAAGAACATTGATGATCATGACAGCTGTAATGGTTATCGGTCTGGTAATAATGGTGCTTCTGGGATTTTTCGTTGCACATACAATCTCTTCTCAGATTAATTCAACAAGTAGGATGCTCAAAGATATATCTGAGGGTGAAGGTGATCTAACAAAACGATTGAAGATAATAAGTAATGATGAGATCGGTGATATGGCGCGTTATTTCAATAAGTTTATCGAGAAAATTCAGAACATGATAAAAAGTATTTCTAATAGTGCCGATACAGTTGTTACTTTTGCGTCAAATCTTTCAAACGCATCGGTTCAGGTTGCTTCCAATGCTGAAGAGATGAGCTCGCAGACTACAACCGTTGCCTCAGCGACAGAAGAGGCTACAACAAATATAAATACGATCAGCTCAGCAGCCGAACAGATGTCAACATCAGCATCTACTGTAGCATCTGCTATCGAAGAAATGAGCGTATCATTAAATGAAGTTGCTTCCAATTGCCAAAAAGAACTCAGGATTGCAGATGAGGCAAAAACCCATGCCCGTAATAGTAAAGATACCATGAGTAAACTGAATGTCGCCGCTGTATCTATCGGTAAGGTGGTTGAGGTAATTAATAAAATTGCTGCCCAGACAAATCTGCTTGCGTTAAATGCCACTATTGAAGCTGCTCGGGCTGGTGAATCAGGAAAAGGATTCGCTGTAGTTGCTAGTGAAGTTAAAGCATTATCAAAGCAGACATCTGACTCAACAAACGAGATCAGAATGCAGGTTGAAGCAATACAATCAGGTGCTGAATCAACTGCAGCAGCAATTGACATGGTTTCAAAAGTTATTGAAGAGGTAAACACCATTTCCCATACGATAGTTGCCGCTGTTGAACAGCAGAGTACAACGATAGGTGAAGTCGCACGGAATGTAAGCCAGGTCAGCACCGGTGCACAGGAAGTTTCCCGTCATGTAAGTGAGTCCGCGCAGGGACTTCTTGAAATATCCGGAACTATCAGTGGTGTAAATGAAGGTATTCGCGATACTGCATCACAAATTGCGAAGGTAAAAACAAGTTCAGAAGAATTATCACAACTGTCTTCAAACCTGAAAACGCTTGTATCGCAGTTCAAAATCTGAGAGCAGCGTTTCAGCCCTGCAATCAGGCATTTGAAACATTCATGAATTTAGGCACATATATTCCAGGTGAAGGTGGTGCGTTTCTTTCAAACACACAAACGCTTTGTTCTGTAAATGGTGAAAAAGGTAATTACGAAACAATATATAGATCCGGATCAGGTATTGTAACCTATACTTTTGATACACCATATACCGGACTTATAGATGTAAGAGGAGATTTTATTGTATCCTGTGCAGCAGGTTATTTGCCACATTGCTGTCCCTGAAGCAGATTTGGTTTTCTTTTACCTGACAGGCCTCGCAGTTATTTTCTTTTTAAAATTGATTCAATATAGAAGAAAAACAGCTGATCAGTTTCCATCTGCTGTTTAGATATCTTTCTAATGTCGGCACAATGTTTGATTTATTCCTCCGGTTTCTACCGAAAACCTGGAGGAGATCATGCCTATACAGCCTCATTTTTATTTGAAACATTTCGGATCCAGGTTTAACTGGACATTTCGGGCTTTATTAATGGAGGTACCTCGGAGAAGAGGAATTAGTTATCACGAAAGTAATTGGATAAATTATTCCACCATCTCCGGAATAATTTTCAACTATATCACTCTTTTGAAGTGGTTACAAGTATGCTAAAGAAATCAGATGCAGTCTTGGATCTGGTTTCATTCGTCTTATACAGGTGACATTTAAAATACAAAAAGTAAAGTAGTTGCAATTTATTTACCCGATAAACGAATAATTAAATAAGGCGGAAAAAGACAGATTTTTCATCACACCTCAAAAGAGGAGACAATCATGAGAAAAATTATTGTTCTTTCGTTTATCTCTCTTGATGGCGTAATGCAAGCTCCAGGAGGCCCCGGAGAGGATCCATCCGGTAATTTTACATTAGAAGGTTGGGCAGCCGGGTACTGGGATGATGGTTTATCTGGTACGATGGATAAACAGATCGGACGTTCGTTTGACCTCCTTCTTGGAAGAAAAACTTATGATATTTTCGCCGATTACTGGCCAAAATTTCCTGACAGTTCGATTAGCAAAGCTACCAAATATGTTGTCACACACCGATCACTTCCTCCGGATTGGGAAAAGTCAATTCAGATCAGTGGTGATGCCGTTGCTGAAATTATTAAACTTAAAGAAAGTAATGGCCCGGAACTCCAGGTCCATGGGAGTAGTAACTTGATTCAAATACTTCTGAAACACGATCTGATTGATGAATTATGGCTTAAAATTTTCCCGATTACACTTGGTAAAGGGAAAAAGATTTTTGGAGAAGGGACGATTCCAGCAGCTTTTAATTTGACTCATTGCGAGGCATCCCCTAATGGAATAATCATCGCAAATTATAAACGATCTGGCGATATAAAGACCGGTTCGTTTTAAGAAAATTATTGTAAACAATATTCCATAGTGGTAATACGTGCATAATATTAGCCACGGGAATCACTGAAAAGCCTTCTGTTTCTGTGTTTTCCGTGAATTCCTTGGCATTTGACATTTGTTACGATCGGGGGCAGCACAACCCCCACGGCCAAACTCAGTTCCCTACGCAAAAAAGCCACTTGGCCAGTCTTATCGGTCCCGAAATTATGGGACTCTGTTTTTCAAGGTAGTTAGGGATCATTTTGATGAGTTTATTACGAGCGGTTTCAGGCATAAAACTTTGCGATATATCATTTTGCGTTTGATATGCCCTTTTTGTAATATTATGTCAACATTGTGTTGCTTTCGAATAACATAGCTGCTACTTTAATACCAGAGTAAGCCTAAGGGTTCGTTAGAAATGTGCAATGCTTGAGATATTAAGCGATTGTAAAGAGTTATCCGAAAGTGGAATAGCCCATCAGCCAAAGGCAGACGGCGTTGATGTTAAATTTTTCGCCAGACAGCAGGCGTTTTGTTATGGGAATAGCTTTAAAGTATGGTTCTTCAGGTGATGTTCAAGGTACCCCGGAGAAGAGGAATTATTTATCACAAAAGTAATTGGATAAATCATTCCATAATCTCCGGAATATTTTCAACTATATCACTCTTTTGAAGTGGTTACAAGTATGCTAAACAAATCAGATGCAGTTATAATTGCCGACTCTGGTGACAATGAAGAAAAGGCATTATTAACAGTGTTACGAACTATAACATTCAGAACATATTGTGTACCGGTTTTGGGATATGCTTCATTAGGAACGGTAAACATGGAATTGACATCATTGCTATTATTTAAACTCATATAGGTTGTATCAGAACCTACCTCCTGAACGTAGACATAATCGCTATTACCTTCATGATTCCAGGTTACAAGTGAGCCACCGCCTGAAATTCCTATATTTCCAGGTAACACCACCTCTTCTTCTGCGGTTTTGCCGTCAATAGTTATTGAACATTTTATCTTCTGGTTTGGTGTAAGAAGCGAATAACTAATATTTGCCTTGTACTGTTTTAAGGACACACCTTCAAAAGAAAGCTCCTTTCCATTAACCAGCACTTTGGCATCTGTTACGGGTTGACCATTGCGTTTGATATCTGCATATACAGTACCTGTTTTTTCATCTGTCGACAACCAGATACGATTCCTGTTAATTGAGAGTGTAATAGATAATTCTCCTTGATTGTTGTTATTGTCACCACTGTCACCACTGTCAGCTTTTGGACCAGCAGGATTGTCGCTATCGCAGGAGTAAAAGATTGTGGAAATTATCAACGCTGCAAACAAGATACGAGAACGCTTCATCAGAGATCCTTTTTTTCATGGTTACTAGATATTGGTTTACTGGTTATTTATTTTAGGTAATTTCATTATACTATCATTCAAATTCAGTGTTCAAGGAAAAGAATGACAAAAGTGAGAATGTGCATAGTTGTATGGAGATTTAGTAGATTAAAAGCCCCTTTAGTATTGGATTCAAAGTCCCACTCTGCAAAATATTGGGGAAAATGAGAAATAACAAATCGTTTCAGTAGTGTCCGCTAATTTAAAAAACATAAGATTGCATAAGAAGCATGGTACGCAAATAAATTCCAAATCACAAGCGCCAAATCCTAAAAAAATCCCAATTACCAATTATTCAAAACCCAAACAAGAAAAGAGCAGAAAGAGGTCACTATCCTGTTTCGAATTTCTGATTTCGAATTCTCTATTCATACTCCTATCCCTGTTTAGAATTTGGGTATTGTGATTTGGGTTTTGTTTGGAATTTAAAATTTGTGGTTTGGTGCTTCCTGGTCTGAAATTCCAAATCTCAATCTATTGTTATTAACCGGACAATTCTGAAATCGTTTTTAAATTGAATTAAATAAATTGGGACCTCTGATTAATAATTCCTTTATAAGCAAAACTATATAAAAATGAGAACTTTTTAAGTACCAGATAGTGATTAATAATTAAACAACTATTGCACTTTGATTCCGATTTTATGGACAGAATATCCTTGTCCCATCTGGAAAGATCAAGGGATCATCAGGAAGAGCAGATTTGAATTATGTCCATCTATGATTTGGCAATTTGAGTTATTGGAATCGGAAAACTGACTTGATCTTGTAGTAGCATTTCTTGATGTCGGATGGGAAGTAAGTGCTACAATGGTTATTACCTTATGTCCACAAAAGCTTCCGGAATTCAACATCTATCCAGTATCGGTAATATGTTTGATTTATTCCTCCGGTTTCTACCGCAAACCTGGAGGAGATCATGCCATGTTCCAACTCAACATATAATTTTCTGAAATTGAATTAAAGGATGAACAATAACAACAAAAAAAATAAAATGTGATAAAGCTGTTACAGTGGTAATAATTTCCGTTACTGTTTAAAGCTATTTGAATTAACTGTAATGAACAATACCACTATACTACCCGAGTGAATAAAATTCCGGGCTAGCCGAAGAGCATCGTTATCAAACTCTGTTATGAATATTAAACACAAGAATCGTAACAGATTTTGCACTGCATCTTCATTACATCACCTGATTCGATTGTTTATTTAGTCATAAATATCTATAATATATTGGCCTGTTCGCCAATAACAGGTGATCAGTATACCCTGCTTTTATTGGCAATTGTACATAAGGAGTGTTGCATGATGTTTTCTCGAATACTTATATGTAATTTCATTTTAATATTTTGTTTTTCAACATTATCCAAGGGTGCTATTATCAAGAAAATGTACCGTGGAACCAATGATAGAGTTCTTCATTATGCGTACGAACTACCTCCTTCCTATGAACCGAATAAACCAAGTGGCGTGCTGGTGTATTTCCATGGAAATCAAAGTTATTCCTCAACAAATGAAACTAATTTTGAAAGCTGGATCACCAAAGTTAAGAGTGCTGCATTTTCCAGAAACCTTGTTCCTGTTGTTATTATGTCACCAGACACCATAATGTCTGATGATGGATCTGCGGTTCGAGCCTGGAAAAGTGATCTGGATGGTCCATTAGTACACAGTTTTCTTCTCTCAAATCTTGACGGACAGATAAATCTTGATAAAAGCAAAGTGTTCCTCGAGGGAGCATCACAGGGTACCTGTTTTCTCGATGATTTTCTCCGACTTTATTCTGAGAATCTCTCTGGTGGAATTTTGGGTGAATGTGGCTGCTGGCGGGGTCCGCAACCCGGATATGATCCATCACGTATCAAGAGGGACTGGAAAGTCTGGATAGCTGCAAATACGGGTGATTTCCTCCATGAGTCCTCACAACAGGGATTTGACCTCCTTTATTATATGTATGGACTTGATGTTCGTAGTGATCTTTTAAGAGATGGTGGACATTGCGGAATCGATTCGGATAGTCGTGATTCTGCTCTTGACTGGATGATGGGTAAAAAAGATTATCAGATCGAAGATACAACTCATCACCGCTGGTACATGGTCAAAGAAATTACAGATCAGTACATGGCCGGAAAGCTAAAATGGAGTTCAAAGGGAGGTTTTGTTGCAACCTCAATAAAGATCGATCCCTATAGAACACAGATCCTTAAAAGCATCAATGGCTATGAATGGATTAACGGGCCCGAGATACCAAACGCTGTTGTTGACTATGGATTTTTTCAGGATGGAACAGCTGTTTTTGTAAATAACAGGAATATGATTTATTATCTGTCATTCGATGGAATCTTTGATTCCTTACCAGCCAGTGTTCGTGATTCAGTTGGAATAGTGAAAAAACTTCATGTCACCTCTAATGATGATCTGCTGCTTCTGGCAGATACGACGTTATACATGTTTGATGATGATATCAAAATCGCATTGAATGGCGGCTGGAGAAAAAGCAGTGATCGTGGAAAAACCTGGTCAAAAGTAACTACATTTCCGGGTACAGACCCTGGAATAATCTTTGATTTTACACGGACACTTATTCCTGTTGGTAATACCCTGCTGTTGTCATTGCTTATTGATAAGCATTTGCAGATGTATGTTTCCAATGATGATGGTTTGAGCTGGCAGAAACGGGTTGCACCGGCAGAAACACTAACAGTGCTCAGATATGGAGGGGGTAGGCTGGCAGCATTGTCAAATAAATATGATACTCTGTATGTATCCAATGATACTGCACGCACCTGGAAAAAAACTCCGCTTTCGATTTCAACGTCCAGTGTGGAGGTTACACCAGACGGACGTATTCTTTGCCAAACTCGTATCGGTCTTCATACAAAAAATGATGGCCTTACCTGGGAACATGAACCAGGCCTTTTGACTGTTTTTGATTTTAACTGCGCAGGGCCTGGTGGTAATGGAACAGTTGCTTATTCCACGTATGGCTTTATTTTTTATTATACGGATAAAGAGCGCCCTCCTGTAACTGATATTAAAAAAGTAGTTAAACTAAAAAAGATACCGGTAAACTCACTGGTAATATCAAGAACAACAAAAGGCTCTTTAGAGTTCAGATCTCTTGAAGACTGCATTGTCCAGTGGTTTGATGTACAGGGTAAGCAGCTTGGCCGGGTCAGGTTGCGAAAAGGTCAAAGTATACAAGCTCCTGTATCGCAGGGGTTTATTTTTTGGAAGGCAACCTCTTTAATTAATAGTAAAAACGCCACAGGATCTTTAGTAATCATGAAACGATTATGAAAATGTTGTTCATGCTTTATTATGAATCAGGATAAGTCAGTAGACAAATTACTTCTTTTTAACTGGCCGATGCGTACTGCAAAAAAAATGTAGTAAATAATGGATAAGATTGATATCTGGATAATCTGTGTCTTTATATCACTTAACGTACCTCCCATTTTCGTACACACCACGTAAGCCTGAAAAAAGGGAGTTGACGGAAAAATCTGGGTTAATTTTTGAAGTACTGGCGGCAGACTCTCAAGTGGCCAGGCATAACCAGACATGAGAAAAAGCGGGTATGATGATACCATAAAGACTAATAGTGCCATAAACCTGCTTTTAAAAAAGGTGGAAAAAAAGAGTGACATTGCTATGACAGAAACAAAAAGTAGTGTGAGTGAAATAAATAAAGTAAAGTAAGAACCATTAAATGGAACCTTGTAAATACTGCTGTGAATTGTAAAAAACAGGGCAGAATAGCTGATGTATAAAAATATATAGAACAAACCCTTACCAGTAAATATTCTCAGTGCTGAACTTCTGCTGCTTGTCATCAGTTCTGCTATTCTCTTATCCTCCCTTTCTGCTGCCATACTCAAAGCCATTCCAATAAGTAAAGACTGAGAGAGAATGACTATAAAAAGAGCTGCAATCAGAGAGTCACCATAACTGTCGGTCGTGTTAAAACAATTGTTTGTATTCAGGTGAATCGGTTCAGAGAGAATCGATGCTTGTTTACGGCCTATACCGGCTTTTTCAAAAAAACACTGCACTCTGTAGCTGGAATAATTGCTAACAACATCGCCGAGTGCCTTGTTTATATCACTTGCCACTAAAAATCTGGTATTGTTTATTGATGTATGGATTCTTGATTGTTTAAATTTTTTCTGATCTGCCTCAAATCCCTTAGGTATGATTATTACTGCCATGCTGCGCAAAGATTTAAGATGGTTGTGCGCCTCTTCTATATTATGTTCCTTGAATGCCACATGAACCAGTTCGTGCGCATCCAAATCAGAGATCAGTTTCCTGGAATATTCGCTCTGGTCAAAATCTACCACAGATACCGGTATATCTCTCTGCATTTTTTGATAATAGATGGAATTGTAAAGAAATGGGTATACCAGTGGTCCCCCAAAAAGTATCATAAGTAAGCAGGGATTTGTTGCGATTATATCCAGTTCCCGTTTAATCATTCCAGCTAGATTCCGGGGATACTTTTGCAATTGGGTATTCTGAAAATTCTTTTGTTTTGATTTTGCTGTAAACGATTTGATATTGAAATAAGAGATGGTTAATGTTACGAGTAATGAGATCAGAATAATTATGAAAATATTATTAATTTCACTGAAAGCATAGTTTAACGGGGCATTCATCTGTGATATCTTAAAATATGCTGTATAGAAATGTGTGAAAGGTAGAATGTTTGATATTGCAACTAGAAAATCGGGTATTGCCCATTGTGGAAATGTATATCCACTGAGCATGAATGCCGGCATACTCAGGAATATGGCGATTTCAGCAGATAATAGTGTGTTGCGTAGTATTACTCCTAAACAGAATCCAATCGTAACTGATGCAGTTATGTATAATATGCAAACTGCGAGAAATACCGGGTAATTGAAAATGTGAATACCTGAAATTCTAAAAAGAATACCGGTTATGATAGATATTGTAAAGGTGGCCCATAAAACAAGCACTATGATTTTAGAAAGAAAAACTGTCCAGATACTTTTATTACTGATTTGTAATGCTGCTCTGAATGAACGTTTATCTATTTCACGGGTGATTGTCAGTAATCCTGCAATCATGAAAAAAAGCTGCAGTTGCGCGAATATAATACCAGGGCTCAGAAAAAATTTGTAATTAAAAGATGCATTGTACAAAACTGTTGCATCAACACTGACAGGTTTGATGGTTTCCATTGCCTGCTGTTCGGACAATCCTTTTGATCTTAATTTCTTAAGAAGTATTCCACCATTGAATGTCCTGAATATGGTTTGACCTTCTTTTAAAAGAAAACTGCCGCTGATTATGTTATGTGAATTTTTAAGAAGTACCGGATATACCTGTCTGTTCTTTTTAAGGTCGGATTCCATTCTGTATGGAAAGTAAAATGCCCCCTGAATTTTCCCGGTCCTGAATGCATTTTTTATTTCTTCCATACTACTGGCATGTAAAACCACATTCATTGCACTTGATGATTGGACGGCAAGTTTCATCGTACTGGAAAGTTCAGACCTGTCTTCATCAAAGATAGCTACCGGAAGTTTGCGGACACTTCCATCACCGTATATAGAAAGTAAAATAATAGAGATCACAACCGGCAGAATGAATGTAAGAACGATCGTTTCACGTTCCCGAAATGATCTCTTGATTTCTCTGAGAATTGAGTAGGGTAGACCTGATTTAAGAATCGATTTTTTCATGACTTATTTTATTCTAAAGGACAAAATTTACAGTCATTCCTGCACGGAGATTACTGTTCTTATTATCAGACCGTAAATGTATTTCGAATGTCCTGATATCAAATTCTCCACGCTGATTGGTGGGGCGCCAGACCGCAAAATCTGCCATGGGGGAGATGTAGGTTACTGCAAATGTCAGGGTATCGTTATTTAAAGCCGGTACAGTGCCTCTGAATCTGGCTCCTTTGATAAATTTCGACATCTGATTCTCTTTAACCTGCAATATTACCCACAGATCATTTGGATCAATTAGTGTTAATACAGGAAATCCTGCACCGATTATCTCTCCAGGGTCTGAGATAATTTTTTCGACTTCACCACTTATTGGACTTTTAATACTCAGTTCCTCTGCATAGGCCAGAGCTTCCTGGTAAGCGTTTTCAGCCTGATATAAAAGTGATTGTGCGGCAACCCGGTCTTCTGCTCTGGCACCTTCTTTAATCATTTCATATTTTGCCTTGGCTGCTTCTGTCAATTCTCGCGCAGCTGTGTACTGGGCATGTACCTGATCGAGTTCCTGAGAACTTACTACGCTATCTGTATGCAGGTTTTGGACTCTTTTATACGTTTTCTCGTAAAGATCCAACTGCGCTTTTGCCTGTAAATAAGCTTTCTCAGCAGCAGAAAGCTCCTGAGGACGGGCTCCGTTTTTAGCCATATCATATTTTGCATTTGCTGCTTTCATTGCGCCACGGGCCTGTTCAACCTTCGCTTTCATTTCTTTGCTTTCCATAATTGCCAGAATGTCACCTTTTTTAACGGTGTCGCCTTCCTGAACAAATAATGAATCAAGACGTCCCGGTATTTTGGATGCTACATCGATGTGTCTGGTTTCAACTATACCTGACAATATCTGCGGTTGAGGCTTCGATCCAATGTTTAGAATAAAAACAGCAGATATGGCAGCAACTCCTAATGGTGCCATCAGTATAACTTTTGTCATGGTTTTCATTTACTAATCTCCGTTCAGTTACATATTTCAAGAACTGGTTCCAGATTGCCAGTAGCAGTTGAAAGATCTATATAGGATTTATAATAATTGTGTAATGCTATTAACCGTTCAATTCTGTTTTTTTCAAGTACCAGTTGTGCATCTATAACTTCCAATGATGTTCCATAGCCGTTTTCAAAACGGCTTTTACACTGTCGAAGATTCTCTTCTGCCAGATTGATATCAGCACTGAGAAGAATAAACTGCTCCTGGTTGTTACGCATATCCCTGTAGGTTTTCTCTACTAAAAGTGATATGTCATCCTTTATGGCAGATTCGAATTTCTGAAGCTCTTTCTCCAGATGGCGTGATGATTTGTAGTTGTTATAATTCTTAAACCCATTGAAAATGGGTAAATTCGCTGTTACTCCCACTGCCCATTGAGGTTCAAGTGCTGAAAGGTAATCCTTGAAAAATTCATATTTTCCAAATACAGCTATACTGGGAAGAAACGCTGAGATTTGTGATGCAGTCTTCTGATGCGCCAGATTCCTCTTGCTTTCTACAATGGAATAAACCGGTTGATGTTTCTCGGTCTCAGAGAGAAAATGATTTAGCGAATCTGTGACCGGTTTATATAAAAGTGAATCACTGATTTCCGGGATAAAAGAATCAGAATTCATACACTTTTTAAGTGCAAGCTTAACAATTTCAAGTCGGTTCTGATCTGAGATAAGATTACGGTTTGCTTCAGATACGGCAACTTCTGCTCTCAGAAGATGATACTTGGCAATAATTCCCTGAGAATACAATTTTTCAGCTTTATCCCGGTGTTTATTCATTGCTGAAAGCACTTCTTTACGTACTTCAACCACATCACGGGCCAGTATGGTAGCGATATAGTATCCGGCAGTTTCCTTAATTACTTCATTTTCAATCTGTTTCAGTTCAAATTTGGCAGCAGATTTCTCGGATTCAGCAGCCTTAATTCCTGCTCTAATCTTTCCACCGGTAAATATCGGCTGAACGGCTGCAATAGAAAGTGATGGATAGTTCTGTTCTTTTAGAGTTTCTACAAATTCAGGTAAAGCGTTATTGTATGCCGCATATACTTTTTGGTAAACGGTCTGATAAACCGGTGAAGATGGATCATTAATTGCCGGTCCTCCGGCTAATTGAGAATTTATGCTGGTTATCGATACCTGATCCTTTGCGTGTAACGATATCATCGCCCTGCGGATCGGTTCAAGATCCATTGTCAATGGATCATTCAGGTGTGTATAGCTGGATGAGAGGGATATTTGTGGAAGAAGATTTCCTAATGAGCTTCTTTTGTCAAAAGTCATTTGCTGAAGTTTCTCTTTATATTGTAATATTCTGTCATTATTTTGTAATGCCAGTTCCACAGCTTTTTGCAGAGTAAGCGATTGAGCATCTATCTTAGATGCTGCAAAGCATGCAATAAGAATTACTACAAAATATTTTGCGAAACTTTCTTTATCCACAATCTGTCTTCCTTCCATAATCAAATAATGCACTCAAACGCTTTGTATGCCAGGTGTTTTATCTTTAGGCCCTGTTAACCCATAGCGGATATAATTTTTTATATTCAAACGAATAGTATCCAAAGAATAGCGGCTCTGGTCATCTGACCACTGAAGGAGAATGTGTCGCAGACCACCAAAAATAAAATGGCTGCAAGTCAGTGGTTCTATTGATGGATCGAAAGTCTTTCTGTCTATACCTTCCTTGACCAGATCTTCAATAAGTCTGATGCTTTTCAGATAATAAACGGTGAATAGCTCCTTCTTCTTTTGTACAAGGCGGTTCTGTTCATTAACAAATACTCTGGCGAGTAATGGATCTGATGTAAAGTAATTAAAAAGTGAGTCTACCATTTGATCGAATTTAATCAGCGTTTCAAGTGTCTGGTTTTGGCTGATTTGCTCAAGATTTTCAAATATATGCTTCCAGACAGTTTCAAATATGTTTAAGAGTATCTTTTCCTTATTTCCAAAATAAAGGTATACGGTACCGGTTGCTATGCCTGCGTTATCTGCAATATGGTGGATTTTGGTGTCATGAAACCCCATCTTTGCAAAAATTTTGATAGCTGCAGAGATAATGTCAGCCTTTTTATCTCCTTCTTTTTTACGCATTTAAGGCCCTTTAAACAAATTAAATGATAAATGAATCAACGTTCATTAAAATAAGCAGATTGCCGGAAAAAAGCAAATGTTTGTTATAATTTTCTGTTTGGGTGGAGGCTTGGAGATAATGCTTTCTTCAATTTCAGCTGTTGTTAAAATGGATGTGGGTGGAATAAAACTCTCTTTGGAGTTTATGGAATCCATGGTTAGCGGTAATTTATCTCAGATTAAGCGATTAAAAATTACCAGATGATACAATTTAACCACTTGATAGGAAAAGAGATAAGCAGGGTCCGACCCCGGATCAGGGTCTGCCCCCCATACCATCATCCCTTATTGCGGTTGAACCGTCAGTGTAGCACTGTATTCAGTTGTTGTCAGTCCATCCTCGGAAACCGTCGTTTTACTGAAAGACCAGGCTTTGGCTGATGTGGGATGTTCCGTATACTCTTCCAATTCCGATGGATTTGTGAAACTGAGAACATCCGGATCATTCAAATATATATAGGTATCAATCTTGAAACTGCTTTTATCCCATTCCTTTGTCAGACAATCATATCTCTGAGTCTCACCTTTGGGCCAATTTGGGTCTGTATGAACTGATAAGGATGCCCCTGCACGTATTTTCAAATGATAGCGACGGTATGTGGAATTGTCTCCCTCTTCCCATGGTGATAAAGATGCCTCTACAATGAGAGAAAAGTCAGGTAAACTGGACTGTCCCTGAGATTTGATCATTGGGATAAGCGGCAGTTTATCATCACAGCTGCGTTCCTTGCATTCATTATTCAACGAGACAGTAACAGCGCCGCTGTTACTGCCTCTGAAAAGATAGCAGTTGTCAAATTCTGAGCATTCCACCGCATTCTCATGTGACTGTTTGATATACCAGAGCTTGGAACCAACAAAATCCATTTTGAGATCAGCAGTGATCTTTTCTGTATAGATGCATACAGAGGTGTCAGGTTCACGTGTTCTTGTGGTGGTTATGCGGGTGAAGTCCAACTTTCCGATCCAGCTGCCTTCATAATTCAGAGTAAAAGCAGAGATCTTATTTCCTTTTGCCCTGAGTTCATATCTGGCGACATTCTCTTCTTTACCATCTTCAGTCTTACACTTGAGACTGAAAATGAAGACATTAATCCCATCGAACAGATCAATATCAAAGGTAAAAGTGGAATCATTTTTAATGGTTGCGTGTACTTCCCGCTTCTCTAATCCGTTTATACACTGGACCAGCATGTCATTAATCGGTTTGTCGGTAAAAGGGTTGCTTATGGTTCCCTTGACAGTTACATTTTGGTTTGAAACAGTCTGCTCATTGTCATGGGATTCGATGTTTATGATGATTGTATCTTTAAGTTCATAGTTTCCTTTATTCCCTTTAGTTTCAACAGGAAACCAGTTCGCTTTTTTCAACACATTTTCCTGTATATATGCCCTGCCAATGCTGGTATAACCTACTGAAAACTCGGTTAAGTTATTGTAAAACCTGTGTGAAAAAACCTGATACCCTGCGTTCTGAACTTTATATTTAATATCTGTTCCCTGCTTATAATCACCCTTGAAGCAGAGAATTTTGTCTCCACCGAATTTAAGCTCCGGGTCTTCATAAGGATTATCCAGTATAGCACCTTCCGGTGTATGAACACCGCCATCAGGTCTTAAATTGTAAACACGATAATGGCATCTGCCCGATTTGACCGAGTACATGTAAATGGTCAGCCAGGGGATATTTGCTGCGGTACTGGCAATCTTAATCGCACTTGTGCCACCGTTTGGGGCCTGAATTCTTTCTACCCAGTACTGCACTCCATCGGTATTGCTGGTGAAGGTTACGCAATTGACGTCTGCAGCAAAGGAGGTCAAAGCAAGAATCTCCTCGGTACTTGGTTCTGTAAGATGGACATAACCGGCAAAACAGGGCCCGTCAAATACCAATTCGCCTACATTGTAGCTTGTATCAGGGATGTTGGAGTATGTATTCCAGTAGACTCCGGATGTTGGCATAGTGGCAGAAGTGGAATTAAGGAGCGGTTCGTAAATAAACTCATATTCTCCGGTGCCACTCGGATTAAGGGACGCATCCTGTGAGCTCGAAGCTGATTTACTTTTCGAAAGTGCAAAGGAGGGGACATTGACGATCCATGAACCGACATATTCCAGTGTGGATGAATTTGAAACCTTATACAATCTGAGCTCGGAACCGTCGTCAATATTCATCTCTGAAAGGTTGATCTTTACGCTCGCTCCGGTGTTAGGCATCGGTGAAGAGGGTGATACAGAGCCGGACATGAAGAGAAGTTCGGCATTTTCACCGTTTATTGAAGCAGTAATGGTAAAAGATGCAATTCTGATCGCCTGGGAAGGGAGTGCTGTTTGTTTGCTTGCGCTACTCAGTGTAACAGTGAGTCGGGCTTCTGAGGGCAGGGGCCCCCAGGTTTCATCCGCATTCTTTCTGAGAATGACAGTTCCGCTGTCAATAGTCAGAATTTCACCAGCCGTCCCTGATACCGTAATTGCATTTGTAACCATACTGTTGGCATCAAGGGCAATTTCGCTTCCGCTGTCAATTTGTCGGTTTAAAGGCTGGAAGTGCTCTATAGTGCAATATGCAAATAGGGCAATGATTAAAGATACGATAAAGGAATAAAATGCGGACAACCTCATGTTTTCTCCATGGAATGAGTTGGACTGATTGTGGTGTAGTGATAATAAGGGGTATTTTTTCAGATCATACAAAATAAATGATGGCGTTTTCCATGAGAAGCTCAAGCCTGGAAAGAAAAGGTCGAATATCTCATTTTTCTCGATACTCTGCTTGAAGTAAATGATAACTTCTCATTTAACATTATATAGTGAAAAATTAAGAGTCCGGGCACATCAATTTCAGCTGTGGTTAAAATGGGTATGAGTAGTATAAATTTCTCTTTGGAGTCTATGGAAGCCATGGTTAGCGATAATTTATTTTATTCAGATTAAGCGATTAAAAATTACCTGATGAACAATTTAACCTGTTGATAAGAAAAGAGATAAGCGGGGTCCGACCCTGGAAGGAGCATGACATGCAGAATTCAAAGTTGAACAATTGCTATCTATATGTGTTGAATACAATGGCTGATTGGGAGATAGCTCATATTACAGCAGAACTAAACAGCGGAAGATTCCTTAAAAATCGAAAAGTACCTGTCCGGAAGATATCTAATAGTCTGAATCCTGTGACTTCAATGGGTGGAATGCGTATTAATGTTGATTTGAAATTATCTGAAGTCCAATTTTCTGAAGGTGATCTGCTGATTCTTCCTGGTGCAGATACATGGATGGATGAAGAGTATAAGAGTTTAATTGAAATAGCTGAAAGTTTGATTCAAAAAGGTGTTATTGTGGCAGCAATATGCGGTGCAACTGTTGCATTAGCAAAAGCAGGGATTTTAAATAATCGAAAGCATACAAGTAATGGCAAAGGATTCCTGGAAATGTTTTGTCCTGAATATAAAGGAAGCGATAATTATATCGACAGTCCGGCAGTATGCGACAGCAACTTGATAACTGCTTCCGGATTTGCACCATTGAAATTTACTTATGAAATACTGAAAAGAACCGAAGTAATGAAGGAAGAAACAGTCACTGCCTGGTATAAGTTGTATAGTACGAAAGAGCCAGGGTATTTCTATAAACTGATGGAGTCCATGAAGTAACTCTGTAAAAAAGAAATTAAGGTTAGTACGTTTGAAGCTGTACCATGGTTTGGAATTCATACTCAAATAAATTGAGAAACAGATATTATATAGAAATAAAATGAATTACCGGGCACAACATTGTGTGGCATTAATGCTGAGAGAAACGCGTTCCGAAAGTTCGTTATCCTCATTAACCTTTCTACCCCTTCGACGAGTCCTCGGAGAAGTCTTTTCCTTGCTACAAATTCCTTTTCCTTAAAACGCAGAGCACACGGAAAGCGCAGAGAAAAAACGCTTTGCGTTTTGGGGGATAAAGCATCACGGAAGTAAAATTTCAACACTGCTTTGCTGGACCGTCCCTTCAACGAATCCTCGTTTCCTGTCCTTTCGATTAGAAACATACGATTTAATGGACAACTTGGGGATATTTTGAATATTAAAAGTAGTGAATTTTTATGTTTGCCAGGCCTGTTGATAAAGTGCATATACCTCTTGCAATTGTTCGCAATTAAATTAATGTTCGCATGACTCTTTGACTTTAATTCCCTCTAAAATCAATGCGTTACCAGTTTATTTGTTCGCGTCTGAGTTCCCTGTTATAACTTTTTTTTCTCTATCCACCTCTTTTTTTTCGCTATATTCAGTACATATGGGAACCAAAGTATCTAAGAAATTCAACATTTTCCAATATACCGACTATCGTTCTCTGTTAAAGGACTACTACACTTATCAGAAGAAGATGTCGAAATCATTTTCTTATCGCTTTTTTGCGTCAAAAGCCGGTGTTTCTCAAAGCATGTTCAAGGATATTATTTCCGGAAGACGGCGACTCAGCCTCGCGGTTATGCAAAAGTACGTTGTCGCGATGAACTTAAAACCTAAGGAAACAGAGTATTTCAGTGCTGTCGTACAGTTCGTTAATTGTAAATCAAATGATGAAAAAAACCTGCATTTCACCCGCATGCTGCATTTACGTGGAAATTGCGAAATAAAAATACTGGATGAAAGCTGTTACGAATTTTTCAGAAACTGGTATCATAGTGCAATTCGGGAATTAGTGACTCTGCCTGAATTCAAGGAAGATTATGACTGGATAGCTAAAAAGTGTGTTCCCGGCATTACTTCTGCTCAGGCCAGAAAGTCAATAGAAACAATGCTGCGGATGGGCATTTTATATCGTGACCAGAATGGAAAACTCCAACCTGCCGATCCGATGATCTCCTCTGAATATGAAATGAAATCCATGGTTTTAAGAAATTTTCATTCTGAGATGCTTACACTCGCGAAGGAAGCGCTTGAACGCTTTGACCCGGCTCAACGGGAAATAAGCTCGCTTACTCTGGGTGTGTCACAGAAGTGCTACGAACGTATAAAAGAGCGGATTCGCTCCTTTAAAGAGGAATTAATGAATATAGTAATAGAAGATACTGATGTTTCTGAAATGGTATGTCAATGTAATTTTCAGTTTTTTCCATTAACTGATAATTCAAATAAGAGTGAGGAGGCGCAATGAATCTTATTCTTGCGCTACAAGAGAAGATAACTGGAGTGTGGTTACCGGTGAAACTCTGCTGTATTATAACAGCAATTGCTTTGCTGCAATGTGTATCGGATGATAATGTCGCCGGGACCGGATCTCATGCCGGAAATGGTCGCATAACCTGCTCTCTTTTCAATAATGATGGCAGCTTCGCTTCCGGAGCATCGGTTTATCTTCGGCCACACGATTACACTGTCAATATCTCCGGTAAAACACTCAGTAAATCATGTATTTCCCGTATTGATACCAGAACTGATTCTCACGGTGTTTTCTCTATCGATTCAATAGACCCAGGGAATTATTCCATAGAAGTCAATGATGGTTCAGGACATGCAGTTCTGTTAAGGTGCACCATTGAAGAAGGTGATTCTACAGTACATCTCCCTTCGGATACACTTCGCCCTACCGGAACGATTACAGGTATCTTTGCCTCTTCGGTTGATCGTCAGGAAATACTCTATGTACAAATTTATGGACTTGAACGAATCAGTACATGCGATACTGAAACTGGTGAATTCACTGTCTATGATCTCCCGCAAGGAACTTACACTATTCGTGCTGTTTCTTTTTCGGTTGATTCTGAGTCTGTTGAAATTGACAGCATCACTATAAGATCCGGTGAAATCACCCATATCGGTACATTTGATTTCTATCACCAGAGGCTCTGGAATCATTCTGCAAGACTTTTCCTGAACACATCTGCTGAGGGAGTCGGTGTAACTGGTGACGTGGTGAATTTCCCTGTGCTGATACGATTGCGGTCGGACAATTTCGATTTCAGCCAGGCAAAAGAAGACGGAAGTGACTTGCGATTTACAAAGGCAGGTGGAAAGCCGCTTCCGTATGAGATTGAACGATGGAATAGAATTGATATGGAAGCAGATATCTGGGTTAAAGTTGATACTGTTTATGGAAATAACAGTTCACAATTTATTGTCATGTACTGGGGAAATTCAGAAGCAGTAAATGAATCAAAAAGCAGTGCTGTATTTGATACTGCCGATGCTTTCCAGGGAGTGTGGCATCTCTCAGGTAAAGGAACGGATGTTGCCGTGGATGCGACCTTAAACAGATATGATGGAATACCACTGGGGGAGGTTGAAGATGCGGATGTGGCCGGAGTAATTGGCGGTGCAAGAGCATTTGATGGTATTTCAATATATATCAGCATGCCCAACACCGCTAACAGCCGCTTGAATTTCACTGAAGATGCACATTACTCGATTTCCTCCTGGGTGTATGCCGAAAAGATCGATTCTCTTTATCGTGCTATAGCAGGCAAAGGTCACGAACAGTATTATCTGCAATTCAAGTGTTTGAAAAATAACCGGGCCACCTGGGAATTTGTCGAATTCCAGGACCAGCTTGGCTGGGAATATTCCGAAGATTCTACTCCACCTGCTCCGGGAGCCAGAGAATGGTTGTGCTTAACAGGCGTAAGATCTGGTACAGATCAGCGTTTTTATATAAACGGTGAGATGGTAGTTGAAGGTGCCGCATTGATGCCTGGCAATTACGGAAGGAACACTGCGGATGACTTCACTATCGGAAGCCATGGCAGATCGATAGATCTCCCCTATTATCAGGGATGGTCATTTTTCAACGGATTGCTTGACGAAGTGCGGGTGTCAAGTGTAGCCCGGAGTGACGACTGGATCAGGCTCTGTTATATGAATCAGAAAAAAGAGGGTGCACTGGTTGAGTTCAAAGATTGAACAGAATTATCAAATATATGCTTAAATGATCATACTGCTTTTCCATATAATCAGTGATTAACATATGCACGGGAGGGCAAACATAATGAACAGATACTTTTATGCAGTGATTACATCTGCATTGCTGATAGCATTCGGAGCCAAAGCACAAGACAAACTCTACCCTAATGAATTTCCCCTGGGCGATGTTACGCTTCTGGATGGCCCATTCAAACACTCCAGGGATCTTAATATAATCCATTTACTGAAGTACAATGTTGATCGCCTGCTGTACTGTTATCGGGCAGATGCCGGACTCTCCACTAACGGCGTTACCAATTATTCCAACTGGGCCGGACTGGATGGGCATGTGGGAGGGCACTACCTCTCTGCACTGGCAATACATTATGCTGCCACTGGAGATGTGCAATGCAAGCAGCGTTTGGATTACATGATAACAGAACTTAAGAAATGCCAGGATGCCAATGCAAAGGATCCCGACTTTGTCGGCTATGTAAGCGGTATCCCCAATGGAAAGCCTTTGTGGCGGGAAATTAAAGGAGGTAACATAGGTAAAATATGGGACTACTGGGTCCCCTGGTATAATATCCATAAAACCTATGCAGGACTCAGGGATGCTTGGGTATATGGAGGTAGTGATATTTCAAAGCAGATGTTTCTTAAACTATGTGACTGGGGAATAAACATCCTGTCCGGTTTGTCCGATGCACAGATTCAGAGCATGCTCGGTAATGAGCATGGAGGTATTAACGAGGTTTATGCTGATGCTTACCAACTGACAAAGGAAATTAAATACCTCAATATGGCCAAAAGGCTTTCTCATAGAACAATACTTAACCCGATGTCCTCCGGAACAGACAACCTCGATAATCTTCACGCAAATACTCAGGTCCCCAAGGCAGTAGGGTTTCAGCGTATAGCTGAACTGGATAACGATAATACATATTTCAAGGCCGCACGTTTTTTCTTTGAGACAGTAGCAGAAAGAAGAAGTCTGGCATTCGGTGGGAACAGCAGAAGAGAGCATTTCCCATCAGTTGCAGACTGTATCGACTATACCACAGAGCGGGAGGGTCCCGAAACTTGTAACTCACATAACATGCTTAAGCTTTCCGAAGGCCTGTTCCGTATGACAAATGATTCCAGGTATGTTGACTATTATGAACGCACGATGGTTAACCATATACTCTCATCTCAACACCCGACTCACGGTGGATATGTATACTTCACACCGGCACGTCCCCGTCATTACAGAGTATATTCTGCTCCTGACAAGGCCATGTGGTGCTGTGTGGGAACAGGTATGGAAAATCACGGCAAATACAACCAGTTTATATACACTCATAAAAGCGACTCTCTATTCATTAATCTTTTTGTTGCATCTGAGCTCAACTGGAAAGAAAAGAGTGTAAAAGTGAAGCAGGAAACCCGTTTCCCTGATGAGGAACAGACTGTACTTACAATCAGCGCAGGCTCTTCATCCCGTTTCAAACTACTTATCCGTCATCCATGGTGGGTTCCTGCTGATAAGCTGAAAATTGTTGTTGGAAACGACACACTCCCATCAAATTCCCAGCCATCTACCTATTATGAAATTGACAGGACATGGGATGAGGGTGAAACTGTTGTTACTGTACTATTACCAATGCATACTGTAGTTGAGGAAATGCCGAATGTACCTGAATATGTTGCTTTAATGCATGGCCCGATTTTACTGGGAGCAAAGACAGAAAACCGCGATCTTACAGGCCTTGTGGCCGATGAAGGCAGATGGGGACACATTGCAAGTGGAAGTCTTTACCCGCTGAATTCTGCACCGATCCTGATCGGAAATCGTACCAGGATTTCACAGAAGCTTGTTCGCAGTAATACTGAACAATTGTCCTTTACTGCAACGGAACTTGTTGGAAACTGGACAGGTCCCCAGCTTATCCTTGAACCCTTTTTCCGCATTCATGATTCTCGTTATATGATATACTGGGCAACAGAGGCCGGCAGCAATGATAATGAAGAGGAGGCGTTAATACTTGACAGGAGAACTATCGACAGGGTAGCGCCAGGCGAACAGCAACCCGAAGTAGATCATCAACTGCAATCTTCAAACTCGCAAACCGGAAGTCATCTGGGTGAATTTTACCGGGATGCAGGGACCTGCAGCGGTGGAAATGGCGGTTTCTTCAGCTACAATCTTCTTACGAACAGAGAAACTGATCTCTCACTCATGGTCAGGTACTGGGGAAACGAAGGATGCACCCGTACGTTTGACATCCTGATTGATGGAGATAAGCTCGTTACTGAAAACATTGTCGGCAAGTGGAAAAAAGATGCTTTTGTTAATCAGGAATATCCCATACCAAACAGTATGGTTACCGGTAAAGACGCGATATCTGTCAGATTCCAGGCTTCTACCGGTATGGCAGGTGGAGTGTACTATGTGCGGTTGTTGAGAAAGGACATGCCGGTAAAAACCTGCAAAGGCGTGCAGGTGAACAGATCTTCCTGCTTTTCTGTGTATAATCTTCAAAATGGTGTCTTTAAACTGTCATTTGGTACAAAGGATCCTTCGCGCAGAATAGTAATTTATACCTTGTCTGGAAAGAGGGTCATCGAGATGGAAGCGGTTTCAGAATCTCTGGTTTTAAACAACAAACCAGGTAAGCTTAAAAAAGGAGTTTACACGATTCAGATGATATCGAAAAATCAGATTACTTCCAGGAAAGTTCACCTGTTCTGAAGTAATTTCAGAGCACTTCTTTACTGATATAGTTGTTTAGAAGGGATTTTCTGATTACTTCGAAGACTCTTCGTTTCCTGTCCCTTCGGCGGACTCTCGTTCTCTGTCCCTTCGACCGACCTTCATTCCATGTCCCTTCGACGAGTCCTCGAGGAGAAGTCTTTCCCTTGTACCAAATAAAAGGAAACCTTTCAACGAGTCTTGGAAGAAAATTCTTTCCACGATTATAAGAAGTGGAATTGTTATGGTATTCTTATATGCGTCGATCTTCATAAGTTGCGATCCTGGCTATAATTGCGATTATTATTTAGCGAATAATACTGAAGATACTATTGCATATAAACTGTATTGGCGATCACATGAACTTTACATGAAAACAGGTAAGATACCAAATGGCAAATCAGTGTTGATTGCAAATAATGGTGGTATAGGATTTGCCGATAATGAATTCCTCTGGTGGGCAGAAACGCTCTTTGTAAATGATTCCATTCGAATCAATACTTGCGACACAGCGATGTTTATAACCAACGAAGAAACTAATTCTTATGGCAGGTACACTATGATTATTACTGATAGTTTGATTGCATATCACCAGGAAATAAAAGATTCACTTGAAAGCAATGAATACAAATGTTATTTAAGGGATTGATATTATGTCTTGATGTGAAGGATACGAAGAATTTAAAAATATTGCAGAATCAAACACTTTATTAAATGTGATATTTATCTCTCAAAGCGAATATGGTCCGTATAACAGTCTGTTATGGAGGAACATTTTTTACCGATGTATCATATGACGAATGGAGAAAAGTAAGGTCCGACCCCAATTCTCTCTAGTTGACTAAAAGAAGAGATCTTCTTCAGACAAACCGGTACACTATAGATTATTAATTTTTCCGCTCTGATCTACCAAAATTACAGGACATATCATTGGATTAATTTATATTGAAAAAATGATATGACATCAGTTATTATTTTAACGAATGTTAGATGTATCTGGTAAATACTCAATTTTAATTATTCAGGCATCTGTTACAGTTATATAGTTCCTGTTCAAAATGCACTAAATCCGTCATGCCCGAGTTGTTTTATCGGGCATCCATCCTAAAGAATACAGGAAAAAGATAGATTCCAGCTCCAGATCAATTAGCATTCGTTCATTTTGAACAGAAACTATTTAAAGATCATCACCATAATACTTATGATAAAAAAACAATGGATATAAAGATCAGAAATGTACGATCATTTTGTAAGCAGATAGATCTTCTTGCACCAGCACATTATGGTGTTGATAAGCAAAATCTTACAAATTGTGAATACCCATGGGAAGTAACTGATGTTAATGGCCAAAACCCAAGAGCATATGCTCCCTGTGAGTATAACTTTGAAATCTTTAAAGATGAATATATGACACTAACACCGCGAGTTTTAGAAATAGTAGAGCGTGAAATTAAAAGAAACTAATTCGGACGATTGATTGGTGTGAAGGCCTTCGTATCTGGATGCAGCAGTGGTTTGTTGATAATCCGCATTTTCTAAGCTGCCTGTACGGCAGTTAACGATGCTCATTCTGCTGCAAACGCTTCTTATAATTTCTAAGCTGCCCGTGAAGGAGCGACTATGTTTACAATTCGATAACAAATTTGACCTGGGGTTTCAATCCACGCTCCCGTGAAGGAGCGACCCAGATCAACTGCATACTGCTGCCAGTGCTTATCAGGTTTCAATCCACGCTCCCGTGAAGGAGCGACTCAGCTCGCATCTCCCTAAAAACAGGGAAAGAAGAAGTTTCAATCCACGCTCCCGTGAAGGAGCGACTGCCCCGATATTCAGCGATATCAGAACATTCATTAGTGTTTCAATCCACGCTCCCGTGAAGGAGCGACCCAACTGCACAATGCAACAAAGCATGGACTTTTCAGTTTCAATCCACGCTCCCGTGAAGGAGCGACGTTGGCATGATAAACAGTGGCGAACTGGAAATTGTTTCAATCCACGCTCCCGTGAAGGAGCGACACTCAACAGTTTATCTATTGCCAATAGCGTATTCAGTTTCAATCCACGCTCCCGTGAAGGAGCGACTTGCAAAGTGTCTCTTTGGGAGGCGCAATGGTTAGTTTCAATCCACGCTCCCGTGAAGGAGCGACTCGACTTATAGATACAAATAAAAAATCGCCATCAGGTTTCAATCCACGCTCCCGTGAAGGAGCGACCAGCCTTTATGCAAAGGTGGTTCAGGCCGGAGCACCAGTTTCAATCCACGCTCCCGTGAAGGAGCGACCCTGAGCGAGTGACCGCATTGCTTATTGCCCAAGTTAGTTTCAATCCACGCTCCCGTGAAGGAGCGACCAGGCACCACCTCTATGAGGTCGCCTGAAGATTTATGTTTCAATCCACGCTCCCGTGAAGGAGCGACATTTTGGGCCGCCATTCATGCGTTTGACAAATCTTGTTTCAATCCACGCTCCCGTGAAGGAGCGACACAGCCGGAGGGGATAGTCTTAACTATAGCAGATGCAGTTTCAATCCACGCTCCCGTGAAGGAGCGACTCGTAGTAAAAGGGGATAGGGTAAAGGGTAGTAAGGTTTCAATCCACGCTCCCGTGAAGGAGCGACCAGAACTAAACCGCAATCAGTTAAAAAGAACAAGAGTTTCAATCCACGCTCCCGTGAAGGAGCGACAATTTATTACACCCCATTGGCTCAGGTCCATTGTGTTTCAATCCACGCTCCCGTGAAGGAGCGACGATTAAATCATGTCCGTTTGTTCCATTTCCAATTGAAGTTTCAATCCACGCTCCCGTGAAGGAGCGACTAATAATCAGGTCATTATCACCCTCTATTTTCTTGTTTCAATCCACGCTCCCGTGAAGGAGCGACGAAATCTTAACCAGGCCCTCAACAGGCTTTAGTACCAGTTTCAATCCACGCTCCCGTGAAGGAGCGACATGAATTTAAAATTTCAACATTTTTCAGGAGAAAAGTTTCAATCCACGCTCCCGTGAAGGAGCGACTTATTCTTTAACATTTTTTAAGGAGAAACGAAAATGTTTCAATCCACGCTCCCGTGAAGGAGCGACAAATAAACTCCATACCACAAGCCCTGCACTTTTTCCAGTTTCAATCCACGCTCCCGTGAAGGAGCGACGAAATCTTAACCAGGCCCTCAACAGGCTTTAGTACCAGTTTCAATCCACGCTCCCGTGAAGGAGCGACTAAATGTGGCGAAATCCTGGTATCATCGATCGAGCAGTTTCAATCCACGCTCCCGTGAAGGAGCGACAGGCAAGAATAAGAGAATTTTGTCAAAATAGAGGAGTTTCAATCCACGCTCCCGTGAAGGAGCGACATCAATAGTTAGATTACTATTAACAAACTGATAGGTTTCAATCCACGCTCCCGTGAAGGAGCGACCCAGCTCATTAATTGTCCAGTTCCGCGTGTTTTGAGTTTCAATCCACGCTCCCGTGAAGGAGCGACGATACCGTATGAACTGAGCTGACCAAACTATGATTTGTTTCAATCCACGCTCCCGTGAAGGAGCGACGCCGCTCCGTAATTTATAGTCATCGAGCCACCTGTGGTTTCAATCCACGCTCCCGTGAAGGAGCGACCATTTACGAGCGCCAGCCCTTCCCTCAACCAGTTTGTTTCAATCCACGCTCCCGTGAAGGAGCGACTTTCTTGCATGTAATCTTCGACCCGGTCAGCAAAGTTTCAATCCACGCTCCCGTGAAGGAGCGACTGTGTTAAAGTGACTCTTGAATCTGGAGAGTCAAAAGTTTCAATCCACGCTCCCGTGAAGGAGCGACACTGGCAAAGAAGGTTTCTGAATTTGGTACACACTTGTTTCAATCCACGCTCCCGTGAAGGAGCGACATTTATATTCCAAAATTTCTGAATGGGAAAATGAAGTTTCAATCCACGCTCCCGTGAAGGAGCGACTGCTTGCTTTTCTACGCATACTTAATCCTTTCTTGTTTCAATCCACGCTCCCGTGAAGGAGCGACCTGTCTTAAATGATGAATTTCTCAGAGACTGCTCAGTTTCAATCCACGCTCCCGTGAAGGAGCGACTACTTTTCGACGGTTTCACACACATAAACTTACAATGTTTCAATCCACGCTCCCGTGAAGGAGCGACAAAACACTCCTGAAAAGAAAGGGATTGCTCTTATAGTTTCAATCCACGCTCCCGTGAAGGAGCGACGGTCCGACTGACGAAAAACTTAAAAAAGGATTTACAGTTTCAATCCACGCTCCCGTGAAGGAGCGACAATTATCCCCAGCTGTAACTCGCACAAGCCTGTTAGTTTCAATCCACGCTCCCGTGAAGGAGCGACAAGAAGTACTTGCATCAGAGATATATTGGGACAACAGTTTCAATCCACGCTCCCGTGAAGGAGCGACGTTTTCTGGTTGCTACTTTCATGATAACCCCTTTAGTGTTTCAATCCACGCTCCCGTGAAGGAGCGACTCCGAACTTTGCAACTTTATACGCGACAAGTCACGTTTCAATCCACGCTCCCGTGAAGGAGCGACTAGAGAAACTTAAAAACAGAATCAACGGCACACAAGTTTCAATCCACGCTCCCGTGAAGGAGCGACAACCCACCAAAATAGTAATATCTATTTGCATTTAGGTTTCAATCCACGCTCCCGTGAAGGAGCGACTTACCAATTCAGGTAGTCCGGAGTATCGAGTCCAGTTTCAATCCACGCTCCCGTGAAGGAGCGACTGAGTTTCTATGTTGCTCCAGCTTCTCAGAATAGGGTTTCAATCCACGCTCCCGTGAAGGAGCGACGTTTTGGGCAGTTCTATCTGTGATAGAATGAGAGTTTCAATCCACGCTCCCGTGAAGGAGCGACCCTTTTGGAAGTAAAATTATACTCCTGTGCTTCGAGTTTCAATCCACGCTCCCGTGAAGGAGCGACGCTACCCGTATTTCAAAAGAGCTTTCAAACAAGCTGTTTCAATCCACGCTCCCGTGAAGGAGCGACGATTGTATAGGTTCTTGTGCCATTGCACGATTCTGGTTTCAATCCACGCTCCCGTGAAGGAGCGACTAAATTCAATGAGTGACACTTTCCACGAGCTGGTTGTTTCAATCCACGCTCCCGTGAAGGAGCGACCAGCCTGACAGATCCTAATGGGCTTATTCAAGGCTGGTTTCAATCCACGCTCCCGTGAAGGAGCGACGTGTGATGAATTGGAATCACGTGGTACCAGATGTGTTTCAATCCACGCTCCCGTGAAGGAGCGACGATAAATCTCACCGAATATGCAGACGTTAAGGCTGTTTCAATCCACGCTCCCGTGAAGGAGCGACGAGTCTGCAGATCTTGACGAATTCGCAGGATACGATGTTTCAATCCACGCTCCCGTGAAGGAGCGACGAGGAGGAAATATATGAAACTCTCAGATCTTCCCGTTTCAATCCACGCTCCCGTGAAGGAGCGACTGAGCAGATCGAAAATATTTATCAGGCATACCCCAGTTTCAATCCACGCTCCCGTGAAGGAGCGACCTTCACCAGCTGAAATCACTGGTTTTAAATATCCAGTTTCAATCCACGCTCCCGTGAAGGAGCGACTTGGTAGATATGGCTTCGTGCTTAATTATGCGACAGTTTCAATCCACGCTCCCGTGAAGGAGCGACTAGCCATTCTGCCTTAATTCATGGACATCTGTAGTTTCAATCCACGCTCCCGTGAAGGAGCGACGGGACTCATATATTCAGGTTCTGGTTCAGTAGCCAGTTTCAATCCACGCTCCCGTGAAGGAGCGACTCTGGGAGTGATTAAACTTTGTATCTGGGGAGAGTGTTTCAATCCACGCTCCCGTGAAGGAGCGACTTTGCATGGCCGTATAACGCCCAGGCAAAACCGATCGTTTCAATCCACGCTCCCGTGAAGGAGCGACCCAGTGTTTGCCGAATGGGACGAAGAGACAGTGGGTGTTTCAATCCACGCTCCCGTGAAGGAGCGACACCGTAACCCTGACCATTCATAGCCAATCTGTCGTTTCAATCCACGCTCCCGTGAAGGAGCGACTTTTCTCTTGCGTGAAACATCAACTTTTCGTGTTGTTTCAATCCACGCTCCCGTGAAGGAGCGACATGTAAAGAATCCCAATTTATCGCACTTTTTATTTGTTTCAATCCACGCTCCCGTGAAGGAGCGACAATACTTTGACAAAATCTACGAATCATATCAACCAGTTTCAATCCACGCTCCCGTGAAGGAGCGACACAACTCCTTATAATGCATTGCATGTTAGCGTAAACGTTTCAATCCACGCTCCCGTGAAGGAGCGACTAGAGAGGGAAAAAGCTCTCAGGTTCTACAAAAGTTTCAATCCACGCTCCCGTGAAGGAGCGACGATATTATTATCGATGAAACAAACTTCATCAAAAGCAGTTTCAATCCACGCTCCCGTGAAGGAGCGACTACGCCACTACTGCAGCAGAGATCATTCTGCAGAGAGTTTCAATCCACGCTCCCGTGAAGGAGCGACCAAAGCCGCAGAGCTGGCCGCAAATGCCGTTATGCTGGTTTCAATCCACGCTCCCGTGAAGGAGCGACTTTTAGCGAAGAGATAAACGATATGTGGTCGTATGGTTTCAATCCACGCTCCCGTGAAGGAGCGACTCAATGTTAACCCTGTAGCTGCAAGCACAACTACAGTTTCAATCCACGCTCCCGTGAAGGAGCGACTTATATCAGCAATTTTCACTATTATCAGGAGATTGTTTCAATCCACGCTCCCGTGAAGGAGCGACATTCAGGACTTAGGAACATATAAGAAACTGGTCACAGTTTCAATCCACGCTCCCGTGAAGGAGCGACTGTTGCTCTCATGCTTTCCCCACATTTTGAGACTGTTTCAATCCACGCTCCCGTGAAGGAGCGACTGCATAAAAATAACGTTTCATTTTCTTTTCTCCTGTTTCAATCCACGCTCCCGTGAAGGAGCGACAATATCTTCAGGGGTTTGCTGGTCTATCGAATTACCGTTTCAATCCACGCTCCCGTGAAGGAGCGACGAGTTGCAAAATTGCTACTCTGACCAATCACCCTGAGGTTTCAATCCACGCTCCCGTGAAGGAGCGACTTTAACCTGCAGCTCAGGAGGAAAGGATGCGATGTGTTTCAATCCACGCTCCCGTGAAGGAGCGACTCAAGTCGCAGCTCCTTTTCGACCGGGCAGATTTCTGTTTCAATCCACGCTCCCGTGAAGGAGCGACTAAGGTAGTTGACCAATATTTCAGTGACACGGCTGTTTCAATCCACGCTCCCGTGAAGGAGCGACGAATAGCCGCTGGTGAGACTGTCAACGCTTGATCTGTTTCAATCCACGCTCCCGTGAAGGAGCGACCACTGAGTTGATTGAACAAAAAAGAGGTTCCCGATGTTTCAATCCACGCTCCCGTGAAGGAGCGACGGGTTTTTTAGATGTCAGCTGGTTCAGCAAAACTGGTTTCAATCCACGCTCCCGTGAAGGAGCGACAACCAGACCGCCTTGCAGTAGTTAATTGATTGCTGTTTCAATCCACGCTCCCGTGAAGGAGCGACTGTAATTCGTATGTTGGAGTACACAAAAGGACTAATGTTTCAATCCACGCTCCCGTGAAGGAGCGACCAAATGGCTCAAAGATAAAGCCCAGATAAAGATATGGGTTTCAATCCACGCTCCCGTGAAGGAGCGACAGTTCCATTGTAACTTGATTTAAATCAATGGCATTTATGTTGGTTTCCGCGAAGGGAACGAAAAGAGGAAATGTAGCTTTGCAGATGGTAATTAAAGCGTTCATAACAGTTTGAAATAAATCGAGTTACACGGTTCGCGATGCTGCCTAAGAATTTATGGTCACTTCAGGTACGCGATGGACAAAATATAGTATTAGGGAGTTCAAAGCATCAACAGGCCCTCTGGATCATAGGATTCTTTAGCACCGGCATGTTCAACACGCTTTTTCCAATTTGCTCCAAGAAAATAGAATCTGAGACTGTCTTTCTCCAAATCTGCTATCTTTAGAAGACTTTCTTTGAAACTGACCCACTGGGCTGGATCAACCAGGCACTCAAAAACTGAGTTCTGTACCCGCTGCCCATAATCCTTACACACCTTTGCCACCATTCGAAGGCGCTTCTTTCCAATAGCATCCTCAGTATTGACATCGTAGGTTACAAGAACCATCATTAGGTATCACCTCCCTTTATTTACAGAAAAAAGCAGGATATTTTCCAAGATCTCCCCGAAGATGGCGAGCCAGAAGCATTGCCTGACTGAAAACGAGCATACCTAAAGGTATATTTTCCTGCAGAAACGGATGTCTCACTTCTTCCTGTTTTCTTTTCTGATATGCTGTAATAACCGTTTTTCTGGTTTGTTCATCCATAAGGATTCCGCCACTTTCAGTAACTGTAAATCCTTCCGGTTTGACTTGTTGGGTGTTAATAAGTGTCAAAACCAGTCTATCAGCGATATATCCACGGAATTCTTCCATTATATCGAGTGCCAAGCCGGGTCGTCCAGGCCGGTCTTTATGAAAAAAGCCGACATATGGGTCCAAACCAACAGTCTCCAGTGCCGCTGTTGCGTCGTGAACCAGTAATGTATAAACAAAAGATAGCATTGAGTTAACCAGGTCCAGCGGTGGCCGCCTGCTCCTGCCGTTAAAAGTGAAGTGTTCCTTCTGTGCACAAATCATTTCATTAAAAATATCAAAATAGATTCTTGCAGCTTCGCCTTCCTTACCCAATAGTGTTTCACTGTCAATAGGCTCTTTTAATTGTTTAATTACATTGAGCATTTTTCGGGCTGCTATTTCCATCTCTTTGGTATTATCGTTCTCATTTTTTTCTCTTATTGCTCTAAGCACGATATTACGTGCATTGGCAATTTTTGCAATAATGAAAAGCCGGGCAATTTCAGAAGCTTGCTTTTGATCATCAGCTCTGCGATATTGTTCACGACGTAATAGAACATTTCCTTGAGTCTGGCCAACCACTCTTGCTTTAAAATGGCCAAATTCACCAAGAAAACTAATGGTAACATTATTATCTGCACAAAGCTCCATAGCATCCGGACTAACCGCTACTCCTCCAAAACATACAATTCCATTCAATGTATGGATCGGCAATCGCATCCTGATTTCACCTTCTATGCGAATGGTGATAGTCATTCCCTCTTTTGCTATGTAAGCTCCATGTGTAGTAATAAATAGCGTATTCAGTAGTCTTTTCATGAAATATCCTGTTCCAGATCTGTAAGCATATTATCTATATAAGTATCTGCATTTTTCATTTTATTGATCTTTGGTAAGCATATTTCAATTAATGAGCAATTATCACATTTTTTCTGGTAAACTGCTGGAGGAGTTTTTCCGCTTCTGATCAACAGATGCAGTTTTTCAGCTGCTGTTATAGTCTGTTCTCTGAGTGTGCTGTCAAACATAACTAAGTTTCTTCTGCGTGGTGTACCGTAATAGAGTGCTCCTTCTGCAATGTATACACCTAACATCTCTTCAAGGCATAGCGCCTGTGCACACAGTTGGATTTCATCACATCGATCAGTTTTGGGTTTACCCCGCTTGTATTCAACGGGAAAGGGTTTCCAAAACCCTTCTACACCAGGAAGCATAACACCTTCATTGCCTCTATGGAACTCTACAACATCGGCTTTACCATATAATCCGATAGCCAAATTATGAATGTACAGGCCTCGGGAAATCCGGAGATTACCGCGTGATTCTACCTCTTCCTTATCGGTTCGTTCGTGCAGAATATGACCTTCGGCAGTCAGTCGGTTTTCTGCCCACTGCCTTTCAATATGGATTAAAGCACATTGCCTTTCGCAGAAGATAATGTGTTGGAGGGCAGAGATGGGGAGAAGGTCGGATTCAGAGTACATAATGCTTTTGATATTCAATTTCAGTGTTTGTAAGTGATATTTTTACAACTTCATTTTACTCCCGTTTTTTGAACATAGATATCTCGGTTAAAATTTGAAATCAACTGATTATTGTAAGATAAACCGGTATTGTTTCTGCAATACCGGTCTAATCTTATTTAATATGTTCTCATCATAGAAGGTTTTTGTCAAAGAACATTGTTTGTTACTTACAACAAATATTAACAAGCTGAAATTTAATTAAGCAGTCATCATTGAAACATTCGCAAGTTCATTACCTTCAAGTTGTTCGCATTCCTCTGGTTTTAAACCATCCAGAGGATCTAGGGTATAACTTCCGTCTGGTTTGACTTTTAATGATCGATGGACTTTGGCTGATGAATATTGCCCAGTGGGGCAGTTGTGTTTCCACCAAATTACTTTAACGACTTCCATACTGCCTTCAGGTCGGGCAGAAGAAACATCATTAACAAATAATGAACGTAATGCGGCTTTTAATTTTTCGGCATCATCATCTGAGAATCCTGTTTTACTTGCTAACTGCGTGTTGATGGAACCAAAAGCAACGTAAGTTGCTTTGTCAACACGGTGCTTCATCCCCATTGTATCGCCACCTTTTTTATTAGGATCAACTTTATCGGTTTCAAGGTTGACACTTTTAACAATTTGAAGACTTTCTGGCACAATTGGTACGATACTAAATGCACTTTGAATAGTAACAGGGCCTCGAATACCAATTGACACAGAATCAGAATTTTCTCCTGAATCCTCTTCGTCTTTTCCTTTTTTCCCAGAACCTTTCTTTTTGAACGCAAATACTTGCCCAAATGCCCTAACATCAAACCATTTTTTACATGCATCTTCTTTAGGATTACTAAGATTGGCAGCCTTAAAGCGGTCATTTAGGGATCTAAATTCATCAATTCGGTTGTCATCTGATTGGACGAATATTAATTCACCCATATCTTGCAAGCGGTTTCGAATTTTACGTTTTAGGCAAACATCGGATATTTCACCAAACCCATCGTATGTTTGGCGGGGCCGATTTCCATTAAGAGGATCACCATTCGGATTCGCTCGTTTAACTGAGATAATTACTGCAAAATCAATTTTATTCGTGATTGGTTTGAGGTCAGTCATTATTATCCTCCTTTTCATTATTATCAGTTGTTTTCTTTTTGCTTACATTAACAAGGTTATCGATATAAGCACGCTCATGGTAATAACCGATAAGATACGAACCATCCAAAGGGGTATCTTTGCGGAAATCTTCAACTGAAAGGAACTTGTTTTTAATTTGTTCGATTTCTTGAAAAGCAAAACCTCCTTTAACAGTTTTAATGTATGGATTTAAGCAACTATGAATTGTTTGCCAGGTACTGAATGGACGTTGAGCAAACGTCTGCATGTGCCTAATCGCTGCTGTTACACGGTCTTTTTCTTTTTTAAAAAGGGCATATTCTTCCAATTTATCTGCGGCACCAAGCAATCTGCCATACAGATAATCGCGGTCGGATCTGTCATGTTCGATGCTCAATTTAAAATCCTCCTTTGAATATTGTTTGTAATCTTTTCTTATTAATGCACAGGTAGTTGAAAGGATCTGTTCATAAATGTTACGGTCGAATTTACCATCAGAAGTAATACCTAATGGATTCGATGCTCGATGCATAGAAGCTAAAACATAATCTTTAGGCAAAAATGCCTTGTCAAAAATGCAGCGTAATAATCGTTCTCTAGCTGCTTTCTTGATTTTAATATAGCTTGCATCGTTATTTCCGCGAGGTTTACCATAAACAGCTTCTATAATTTTATCCATAGATGGAGCGCTGGTATAATGAATAAAATCTTGCTTATCATTGCTCCAGTATCGCTGATTCCATTTGCAGTCATTATGCCAATCAGCAATGTTTTCGATGTATTCATTTCTGCTCAACTCGCGATAAAATTTGATAGAAAATCGTCCTGTTGTAGCAGCATCTAACGCAACAACTGCTGTTTTGGGATGATTATGCAACGCTTTACTATATCCATAGCTTTCAAGAGATTTCTTTAATGCATCTGCATAATCGAAACCTGTTTCTGTACGAAGCCTAATCTGTTTATCATTATCAGTTAGGTTATTTGATAATAGAAACGAAGATAGAATACTATTATCATCAATGGGTGGTGGTATCAAATCTTCAAAGGATCCAATTGTATAAGAAAAAATGACCTGCTCACCGCAGTAATATCCTCGTTCATTTATTATATATCTCAAAAACTGGTGTGCTTTCTGTGATGATTCATAACCGATGGAAAATGCTTCAGAAGATTTGTCGAACTTTCCACGAAAAGTAAAATTCATATCATCATTATCAGAAATAAGCTTAGAATTAGCTGAAAAATTTGATATCTTTTTAGGATGAGAAATTGCTAATGGCTGAAGTTCACCTGTAATGTAATCAAGAGAAATGGTGCCAACTACTTCCGTATCTTTTTTTGACTTCTTCTTTTCAACCGTTTCCAATTCATTTTTACCAGAATGATTTTCATCAACTAATTTAGACTTTTCTGATAAATAGTAATGATGCCATGCGTCAAAGAAAAATTTGTCTTCCCATACTTTTGCTTGTGGATTATCGGTTATTTCAACTTTAAATAAAATATTAGTATTATCTTTTGGCTCAATTGACCTCAGATCTTCTTTAATCGTTCGTTTTAAAACATAATTATAAATAGCTTTAACTTGTTGAGTTGCAAATTTCGAGTCAGAAAACTTTTTAAGTTCAGTAAGATAAGCTTCAAATTTATCACCAATACCTTTTAAATATTCATATTTATCAAATACAGGGTATGGTGCAATGCCGCTCGAACGACCCATACTTTTTTCTGAGACAGGTATACATATGTTGGATATTGTTCCTTTATCGCCCCTTTTGGCTTTTTCAATTTTTTCTGTCCCTTTGAAATTGCCATTTTGATCAATAATTATTACAGCGATAAAATCAGTATTGTTAGAAATTGAAGTTGTTGAAAGTGGATATGTTTTAGATAAAATATCGGCATTTTTATTATAGCTATCTACAAGATTTTTCCAGAAACTCATATTATTCCTCCATTAACAATCCGGCCACACTAATATCTTCAGTAATGGGTGTAAAATTTCGATTTTTTTCAAATACTTTTGCTGTCATATTGCGAATATAACGACTTAATGATGGATCACATTCCTTCGGTGATGGGAATTTTATTATTCCATCCTTCATTTTTGCTTTCCAAAGTCGTACTGTGAGTTCATTTTTTCCAGTTTCATCTGGATAGTCGTAACCATGAAATTGTATACCGAAATCAAGTTCGCCATATTTATCATAATAACCGGGTCCTTCGCCAAAGGTACAAGGTTCGACGTAACCTTGGCATTCACGAGTTCCAAGATAAATGTCACGTCGACCACCCTTCACAATACAACGTTTAGCAATGTGATGATGTTTGTTTTCGTTGTGGTCAGTTTCAAGATCTTTACGAAAATCATTCCATTCAAAATGAGCAAGAACCTGATATTCCACATCACGCAAATAGGTGTAGTAGGAGAGATCATTACCCCCACTCATCTTAATGGGTTTTACTCCTTTAGCCTCGCTTTGAATCTTTTTCATTACACGTATAGCATCTACGTACCATATAAAAGTAGGTTTCCAATAAATGCTTTCCAGAATTCCTTTTAATGCCTGGTAAGTTGGTATCTGGTAAGAAAATTTTTCACCACCAACCCTTGTAATAGGATCGGAAAACAATGCATACTTTCCTGTGATTTTAAACTCCACCGAATTGCGTTTTTTTTCCATTGCAACCTCTTTGATAAGAAAGATTTCAGATCTATTATATACATAAAAGGGTAAATTTTGGCTCGCACAGTAATCCAAACTCTTCTGAATCATAATAAGCAGGATCTAACAAATAAAAAGTTCCATCAATAGTACTAATAGCTTTCCCAATTTTTTGCAAAGTATTTGAATATACAGATACTGTATATTTTTGTAATTTTTTAAGAATCCGAATTTTTTCTTTAGGATCAAAACAACTTTGAAAGTCAGCTACTAACTTTAATGAATCACCATAAGGAACAACTATTCCAGTTTGATTACCATCAATAACAGAAAATGAATCTGCTGCAGTTTTAAAAGCGCAAGGCAAACCAGTGTAATTTTCATTGTGTCGGTTTTTATAAGCAAATGTATCTACAAAATTGTCACTAAGCAAATTATAAATAGTAGTATTGGGTGTATCAATTTTATAATCCATTTTATTTATTTGATCAAAAAAATAATACTGGTAAAACTTGGAAACTGTTTCATAGTTTGATAAATCTGTATTTTGAGATTCACGAAATACTCTTGCTGTTATAATTTTTGCATCTTTAATTTCCTGCAAACGAGAGAGATTTTCATCTTTAACATCAATGACAAATACCGATTGCATTGTTTCTTTTTCTCTATTACGGTTGCAACGTCCAGCAGCTTGGATAATGCTATCAAGACCTGCTTTTGCTCGAATAACACAATCGAAAGAAATATCAACACCAGCTTCAATCAATTGCGTGCTAATGCAAAGAGTTAATTTCTTTGTTTCGGGTGAAAGATTATTTCTTATTCTATCGAGAACTTGTAGACGATGAGCAGGGCAAAGTTTAGTAGTCAAAAATGCCTTTTCACATTCTATTTCTTTACAATGCTCATATACGCTTTTGGCGTCATTTTTTGTGTTTAAAATAACAAGTGTACTTTTACCTTCTTCGATTTGTGTTTTTGCAAATTTCGCAATCTGTTCATGGTCCATTTCTGACTGAGTTACATCTTTAATTTGTACTCGCTTAAAAGTCTTACTTTCTTCAGGTGTAATTCTTACGATGTCTGGTTTCTCTGATAATAATATAGGCTTTGCTGTATGGTTAAAATTCGGCTGAGTAGCCGTACAGAGTAGAATAGTAGATTTTCCGAAAACATGAAGAAAGTTTACTGCTTCATTAAATAAATGAATGCACTTTATCGGTAATGATTGGATCTCATCAAATATGAGAACTGCTTCTGACATGTTATGAAACTTGCGCAGTTTAGATGACTTATTACTGTAAATAGTCTCAAGAAACTGTACCATAGTGGTCACAATAATCGGACTGTCCCACCGCGAAGTCAATAATTGATAGTGCTCATCCTCCTCATCGTTCATAATTTCAATGTTGGAATGATGCTCTAAGATCAACTCGTCGTCCATGAAGATTTCACGAAATATTTTGGCTGTTTGATCAAGAATGGAAAGGTAGGGAATTACGTAAATTATTCTTTTCATACCATTTAGCCTGGCATGCTCCAAAGAAAAACGTAAACTTGATAAGGTTTTTCCTCCACCGGTAGGGATGGATAACGTATATATCCCAGGCTGTCTGCTACCCATCTCCTTACATTGCTCGGAAATGCGACTCCGGATATTATCAAGAGTGCTTTTGTTGGGAATCCTTTCAAGAAAATTTTCCAAGTGCTGAATCAACATTGCCCAATCAGGTTGTATGATTTTAGGCGATAAGCCCGCTGCATCGCAACGATCAGCATCAATAAGGCAAGAAAATAGCACCTTTGTCAACAGATGTAACATAAAATGAGTATTTAGATTTTTAGTCTGGCATTTTTGGCAAAAGTTGATGAGTTCTGATCGTATATCAGATTCATTGATGCTCGGGCAAAATATCCTTTTCGCTTCCTCGTAGTTTAGCAAATTTTCATTCTTATTGGTTTTATGAAATAGTGTCCTATCGCCATCTGTGATATTATCAAACAAGCCACCATGATGAGATGCGATAATGTTACCGATGATATCCATTATAACAGGATCTTTTACTGACTCAGCAATGAATTTTGCACCTTGCAAGGCATGGATGACTTCACCCCTAGTTACCTTCTCCCCTCTTAAGCTGCGGGTAAGATAATCCTGGAAGGCTGTTGTATATTTTCCCAGATCATGAAGCAGACCAGTAATATAAGCTGTATCGGCACAGCCGAAAACATCAGCAAATTCTTTTATAAGATTTGCAGTGTTTAAAATGTGCTCTTGAAGTGACTGGTTTTCACGTGCAAGAAATTCCATAGTTCCTTCCTTTATTTATTAGTAGTCATTGTAAAATCAGCCCATAATACCAACACATCAGGCATAATACATGCGATCTTTTATATAACATACTCTCTCTTACTCTCAGTTCTTGCGACTGTCATACTTTTTTTTGCAATTTTCAAAAATTGCCTCCATTTTCTGGCGTAGTGTTGGTGGGCTCATCACCTCTGCCATCTCTCCCCAGCGGAGTATATCCATTATAAG
>JAEZKP010000108.1 GCA_023436145.1 Fibrobacterota bacterium
ATCTCATTTTTCTCCACCCTATCATTGCCCAAAAATCTATATTCCTATAAGTTCTTACCATTCTCTCATTCCAATCTCCCATTATTTTTCTGATGTTTTGTTTCACTAAATAGCTGACTGCAGTTGAAATTAACTAATAATATTCCGAAGGGAAAAGATGTTAGCCAAAGTTTATTCTATGGCAGTTTTGGGTATAGATGCATTCCCGGTGGGTATCGAAGCTGATCTTAGCGAAATGCTTCCGGGGTTAACCATCGTGGGACTACCAGATGGAGCAGTAAGGGAATCGCGGGAACGGGTGATGTCTGCCATTAAGAATTGCGGATTCGAATTTCCTATCCGCAAAGTGACCATAAACATGGCTCCTGCAGACATGAAAAAGGAAGGTAGCGGTTATGATCTTCCCATAGCCATAGGCTTATTGATTGCTTCCGGACAGGTAAAAAACATCCAACTGGACGATTTTATCATCTTGGGAGAATTGTCCTTGGATGGTTCTGTAAAAGCGATTAAGGGAGCACTGGCCATGGCTATAAAGGCCAGAGAAATGGGTATAAAAAAGATGATAGTCCCTTTTGAAAACGCCATGGAAGCATCGGTTGCCGAAGGGGTACAGATCTATCCGGTTCACACTTTGAATGAGGCTCTGGATTTTATCACTGGCGAATCAGATATAGAACCATTCACCACTGATCTTTCTCAGCTTTTCAATCAGGCACGTCACTATGCCATAGATTTCAAAGATGTAAAGGGTCAGGATCATATAAAACGGGCATTGCTTGTAGCCGCAAGCGGAGGGCATAACATTCTAATGCTGGGACCTCCGGGTTCTGGAAAGACCATGCTGGCAAGAAGGTTACCGACAATTCTTCCGGACCTTTCACTTGACGAAGCATTGGAGACCACCAAGATCCACTCCGTAGCAGGGCTTCTGGACAGCACTACACCGCTTCTGGCGATTCGTCCTTTCCGCTCCCCTCATCATACCATCTCCGATGCAGGTCTTATAGGAGGAGGTTCTTACCCCAGACCCGGTGAGGTAAGTCTCAGTCACCATGGGGTACTTTTTCTGGATGAGCTCCCGGAGTTCAGTAAAAATGTGCTGGAAAACCTGCGTCAGCCCCTGGAAGATGGAAAGGTGACAATCTCCAGGGCATTGATGTCTCTTTCTTATCCGGCAAGATTTATGCTGGCAGTGGCCTTAAATCCCTGTCCCTGTGGTTATTATACAGACACCAGGCACAAATGTTCCTGTAAACCGGAGCAGATACAGAAATATATGGCCAGAATATCGGGGCCGCTTCTGGACAGAATCGATATCCATGTGGAGGTTCCGGCATTAACCTACGATGAACTCTCAAAGAAAACTCCAGGTCAGGACAGTGCTTCTTTGCGGGAGAAGGTTTCAGCGGCCAGGGAGATTCAGCTGCGCAGGTTTAAATCCGATAAGAAGATGTTTTGTAATGCCCACATGGAATCCAGACACATAAGAAAATATTGTGAACTGACCGAGGATTGTCAGGGGCTTCTGAGAAATGCCATCGAAAAACTGGGGTTGTCTGCCAGGGCTTATGACCGCATATTGAAAGTGGCCAGAACCGTGGCAGATATCGAAGGTAAAGAGTGTATCGAAGCGGCTCATATTTCGGAGGCGATTCAGTACAGGAGTCTGGACAGGAAACTGTGGATGGGGAATTGAGTCAAACATCTTAGAGAATATGCAACAGGTGGAGTCTTCGAGCTCCTTTGCTCCTGACCATTGGACAGGTGATCGTAAGTGTTGAGTTTTGGATTCTGTGCTGAAACAGATAGTAGTCTGGGATCAGTTCCTAAAGGTAAGAGAAATAGAAGGGGCAAGATGTACCGGAGTAAAATTGCCCTAATTCTTCTATCTTAGCCATATTAACGACCTTCTTTTTGCTTCGTTTGGATTGAATAAAATTATTTGAAATTGATTGTAATTACGATTTTAATGTAACTGCAAAAGCATACAGCTAATAAAAGCATCGTAACTTCCATGATTTTACTTCCTTTCTATAGTGATGTGAATTTAACAGATCATATAAAAAATGATCTTTTGATTCCCCGAAGTTGGTGCACTTTTCTGTAAAGACTATACTTCTGGACGAATGATGGCTCCAGAGTTAAAAGTTCTGGGGCTATTATTTACATATATATAAAATATAGTTGTCAAGATAAAAACTTGCTTTTTTCAACAGATTGGTTTTTAGATCGGATTGAAGTGGGGATGCAGCTGTTTCGGTCGAAAATGACTTCTTTTACCGAATTTTAAAATTCCTATAGAAAAATGACAAAATGAAGCCTGATGGTTACCATACAATCTGTCGGGTTTGTGGAAAGAACACCACTGAAAAATGGAAAAAAGATCATTCAGAAGAAGTAAAAGAGTACAAAAAGGAGTGGAAATCAGAGTTCCAGATTACAAGTTTGAGTACTACTGGAATAATCGTGAGAAGATGCTGGAGATGAGAAACAGTCCAGATATAAAGAGTATTTTTTGGGCAAATTTAGAATCGATACTGGAAAGATCAAAAGCTTATTATCATAATAATGCTCTGCCGTCAGTACCTTTAGGAATTAATGGTACATCACATGATGTACTATCATGTTCTATTTCGAATATTCCAAGGATGCCATTTTTAATATTTAATGATTTCCAAACCGTAAAATAGGGCTGAATTTCACTGAAGTTTCCTACGCGATCTGTTAAATATCTGTAAAGTGATCTGGATGGAAGAATAAGAATCCCACCGATTAACACATTTGAAAGCATTCCAACTGCCATTTTATTGAGAGCTCTATGACTTGATGAGATATTCCCTGTTTCCCATTCAATTGCGAAGAATTTATTCCCGATTCCTAATAAAGCGTCTATTGGACCGGCGCTATTCTCAGATGTAATACTGATTCTCTTTTCTAAAATCCAGCCTTGCTGTTGTAGATATTTCATGCATTTTTCTTTAATCGGTTTTACACCATTTCCTTTAGGGGTGGGGTTAATAAAAAAGCTCGAACTATTTTCCGGCCAGGTTACCAGATTGATAGCTCTTCTAATGTATTGGAGTATCATACTCAATTCTTGCGATTTTGAGAAGGCACCTTTTTTGATAATAAATTCTTCCTTAACAATTTTCATTAGCTTCTTTTTTCTATCTCTTGAATAAGCATGGATGGTGTGATATCTAAGGCTTTAGCGATTTTAAAAAGAGTTGAAATTGTAGGTTGTCTTAATCCACGTTCAAGCAAGGATATATATGTCCTATCTAAACCGCACTCAAGAGCTAATTTCTCTTGTGAAATGCCTTTTTTGTTCCTGAATTCACGTAGTACTATACTAAACTCTGATTCTGGTGAGTTGTTCATTGAAAAAAGATAATAAAATTTAAACCGCTTAAACTACTGACTATAGTCTGAAATTAAATGGAATCTTAAATGTGATTAATTTATTTTTATCTTTATTTTTTACTGAAAGGCAGAGATGGAAAACAATCTATTTCAGATATTAGGTATAAGAAACAGCAGTGATTCAAAAAAAATTGCTGAAGAGATTGGTGTAGAGAATGAGTATTTAAGGTATTTGAATGAAAACCGGCTTTTACCTACTGGTACTGTTCTGGAGAAAATATGTAAGAAAGCCAATATTGACGAAACAGTCTTGAAACTTATGTTGGGAATAATCGATCAAACGGTTATTGAGCTGCTTATAAAAAATGCGAAATCAATTTCCAGTATGGTAACATCCGGGAAATTGAATAAAGAAATTAAGAATGTAATGGAACCGGTTATGAGTACACCATTAGGGAAATTGTACTGTGGTGATTGTATCGATTTACTTTCTACAATGCCAGATGAAACGGTTGATTTAGTTTTTGCTGATCCACCCTTTAATTTAAATAAGTTATATCCTTCAAAAATAGACGATAACTTAAAGTCTGAAAAGTATCTTCAATGGTGTGAACAATGGCTGCATGAATGTTGCAGGGTTCTAAAATACGGTGGCAGTCTTTTTACATGGAATCTTCCAAAATGGAATACCTACATTTCCACTTTTCTGAACCATCGCTTAACATTCCGACATTGGATCAGTGTCGATATCAAATATAGTCTTCCAATTCAATCGAGATTATATCCCTCACATTATAGCTTACTTTACTACTGTAAAGGTGAAAAGCCTTCAAAATTTCATCCGGACAGATTACCAATGGAAGTTTGTCCAAAATGCGCAGATGATCTGGTTGATTATGGTGGTTACAAAGATAAAATGAACCCGATGGGGGTTAATCTCAGTGATGTCTGGTATGATATACCTCCTGTCAGGCATTCTAAATATAAAGCCAGAAAAGATGCCAATGAATTATCCATAAAACTTCTTGATCGGATTATAGAGCTGTCAACTGATGAGGGCGATTTGGTATTTGATCCATTTGGTGGATCTGGAACGACTTATATTGTGTCTGAAATAAAAAAAAGAAAGTGGATTGGCATTGAGATTGGTCCGGTTGACGATATCGTTAAGCGATTTGAAGCTATAAACGAAGAACGTGAATATCTTAATTCGTTCCGGGAGAACCTCAATACTCTGTTTACTGCTGACACACTTAAGAAAAGGATCTCTAAGAAACTATGGACGTGTGAATCAGTCCGGGAACGAAAAAACAAAAAGGATTCTGATATTCAAATTGGATTATTTTCATAAAAATGATATAAATTCAACTGCTTTTTTGATTATCAGGGAACCAATCAAGTATACTTTTTTTTGCCATGACAAGGTGATTTATCGATTATACCCTTATAGGAGCAAACCCAAAATCAGAAGTTAGCCGAAATTCTCAATCCCACACCATCTTTATGGGTAACCGTTGGAGAAATTGATAATGTCATGTTGGACAAGTTGGCATGTCTATACGAGTTGTGCTCAACGAAACGTTGCGAGTTAACTATTGTCATTATGTTAAAGACTTCACTTCCGGCAAAAGCCCATAAAAATGCAGGTTCAGAGTAATTAATTGCTCCAGCACAGGCAATTAAATTTAAAGCCATGGCAGTGCTGAAATAATACCATCCCCTAGGTTTTCCAATTTTTAACTAAAATGAGCTCTCTTTAATCTGTCTCAACAGGATATCCAGGGTGATACTAATAATATCAAACTAATTTATAAATGTATTAGAGAAGTGGTAATTGCTGGCAAAACTCATAATCTCTTCTCTTTGAGAAAAAAGGGGAGCATAGATAAGAAACATTCCTTATTTTTTAATGTTGACGATTTCCCTGAAGATCGATTCCTGCCGTTTTTCATCCGGTCCGGTTTGAAGCTCAAAGATGTATTTGCCTTTTGGAACATTGGTCAGGATTCCTTCCACTCCATAAAGAATCTGTTCATCGGAAGTGCAAACTTGTGGATCCGATGAAGTCCGCTGCACCAGCAAAATGTTTGATTTCAGTTTAAAATTGTATGAAAAATCACTACAGGCATCATCAACATAGAATAATCGGAATTTTACGGAATCAGCAGAGGCTGTGACCTCGGAATTCTCGGCATTTTCCGGGTGAAGAACGGTGCAGGAGAAACCGATAGAGTCGGACTGAGCAAAACATGCAGAAAAAAAAGAGGATAAAGTGAAAAAGAGAGTTAAATGAAGCATAATCCGCATAGAAACCTCCCACTAGAGAAAACATGACTTTTATAGAACTGGAAATATAAATAAACTCTGGATCTGAGAGGGACCAAATAAATCGGTTGCATCATTTTGGGAAAAACGACAGTGACTATATCACAAGAAATTCAGTCTTGCATTACTATTCCATAGATATAAGATTCTGTTTTCACAGTTAATTCAGAATCAGTCCTGAAAAGTGCATCTATTGCTGTTGTAAATACCTTTAATTCCAGTTATTTATGTATCTGGAAAAAAGAGAACCAGATTACCTTGTAATCTTCGTCAGTCGGTTTTCAGAAATTAAAGGTCATGCAAAAGTCCGGTAAATGTTTTTATATATGAGTAACCCTTAAAAGGAAAAAGATTATTTTGAAAAAAAATTTGCATTTACCTTCAACAAACATTTATTATTGTTTATCAGGGAATGAGAAAAGCTTCACTAAGAATCATTCACCGATTATTAACAGCTTCTAATATTATTGTTGAGTAACATATAGTGTTAAATGAACACATTGTTTTCAGCTTGTTACTTTGCCATTATGACGAACCAGTAAAAGAACTGATTGGTAAAGTAAACCTGCTGGCGTTTTTGCAATGTGAAAAACCTATAGTATTATACTTTTTTAAGTTTAAGGGTCTTTTTCAGCAAACCAGGTCTGCATGCATGGGTTTCTGACACATGTATTATAGTATATAGAACTGGTGTACTTGTTATGTAAAAACAAAGCATAACGGTTACCAGCTAAAAGCTCAGATTTGCCTGAAATACGTTTCACTAATTATTGTTTTTGGAAATTAAAATCCGAAAAAGAGTCTATAATCCTTTTTCTTAAGTTGCGGAAACAGGATTCGACTAGTTTAGCAGATTATGATGAATCGAAAAGTTGACTGAAACATAACGGTAGACTTATTAATGACATGATCACCAAAATAAACAGGTTGAAGAACTATTGAAGGGAGTAAATTGCCATGAGCGTTCCCTATTCCTGGACTGTACACGTCCAATTACGCTGGCCCGATGGAAGTATACCTACAAATCAACAGATTTCACAAGTCCTTGCGTTTGAATCCTATGGTGACGCTATGCAGGATCTCTGCGGTGCCGGAGTGGGAGCGAATGGCATATGTACTCTGTACTTTGGCAGAGAAAAATTTTACCCTCCAAGAACGAATCCTACTTTGACAATTAAGGTGTTCAACTACCAGGGGGAACTGCTGCATACACAGGAGTTTTCAGATGTGATAAATAATTCGATCATCCCGATTACCATAGGTGGAGGGATCAGTGACATATGGCGGGTATATGGAACAGTAAAGGATTCATCCGCTTTACCGGTAACCAGTGGAACGGTAAAAGTTTTCGATGCCTTTTATACACCAGAGCGGCTTCTTGGGGAGCAGCCTATAAGCAACACCGGAACATATGAAATAAATTTCACCTCTGAAACGTTCGGTAAAACACCAAGCCATAACGCACCCAATCTGGTCGTCAGAGCATACAATAATGACACTACAGTTATTGCCGAAGCAACCAGACCATCTCCATCACAAAACGAGATGGTAGATCTGGTAGCTGATGTCTTTTCCAGTGAATGGTGTATATCGGGAATTGTATCGATTGATTCCGCACCATTGACCTCCGGAAGCGTTCAGCTTTTTGATAATTTTGAGGGAAATGAATATCCTCTGGGGGCAGCCATTCTCAATGAATGCGGATATTACCAGATTACATATCTGGAAAGCCAGTTCCAGCATGGAAGCCCTCGTCTTTATCCTGAATTGACGGTTAAAGTTTATAACAGCTCCGGAACGTTTTATGGTCAATTTTCTGTTTCATCCCCTCCTTCGAAAGATCAGACATTCAACATCAATATTACCGAGGTGGGTGAAATCTATACTGTAAAAGGCACCGTTACTAATACGATTGGGGCTGCTGTAGGAGGCGTGGAAATTGCAGTGACTGATGTCTTTTATATCAATAATGCTTTCCAGAAAACAGTGATCGGCACAGCTATTACCGCTTCAAACGGCACATATTCATTGTCATACAATCCCGATCTGTTACCAGAACGTCAGAATCTCCGTCCCATTAACATTTTAGTGACAGTTTCAAGGATCGAAAACAGTCGTAAAACGGTAATAGTAAAATCAAAGCTTCATTCCAATGTTGGCAGTATCCTTACAGTTGACCTCACAGTTGATGCGCCATCAAATGCTGACACCTCCAATGCATCCATGGTATTCGGAAAACTATCAGATGCCGGTTTTTCGGAAGTGGTCATACTTGCCATGCTAGACGAACCAGAAAAGTTGGAATATGCAGCATCTGTAACAGGGCTTTCCGAAAGCGATATTCTTTTATGTGGCACAGCTATCAGGCTAAGGAATGAACTCTATGGGATACTTGCACAAACCTCAGTTACTCCACGGCTTGTTACCGCAATCATTATTTACGCCATCATAAAATCAATTAAAATATCTACACTTGTGGAACTCCGGTCGGTTGCACCAGACCGGTTCCATAGTACTCTTGTCGCTTCGATAACCGGATCGCTTCTTTCGCCGGCGTATACAACTTCACTTGAGGCGATAGCGATTGAATGGCAATCGATATATAAGGCGCTACTGTCCGTTTCTGTAGGTGCCAGTAGCGAAGTAAAGCTGTTTATATGGTCCGAAGTTCCTGAAGACATTGATGAAACTGTAAAGCAGATATTCAGTAACCATGCTCATGACAAAAACACTTTTTTTGCTGAAATTGAACAGGCGTTGGCTGATCCCGATACTGGTGTACCAGATCCGGACAAAAGGGCTGCCATAGACCGGCTGAAACGGTCTTTTGACGCTCTGGAACTTGCTGATGGATTTGATCTTCTTGCTGAAAAGATTGTTGAGTTTGCGCGTTTCAACAACATGGACACAATTTCAAAGCTGGCAACCATCGAAAAAGACGTCTGGCAATCGATTATAGACAGTATCACGTACTCACCAGAAATCGAATGGCCAGATGGGATTCCTGGTGAAACCATTATGGAAAAACGAAGCAATTGTGCAACAATCATGTTTAAAAAGATCATTTCTTTATATCCAATGGTCCGGTTCAGGCATCAACTGCTTCGATCTGCAAACAGCTTATGGGATGATGTAAAGCCATTTATTATTTCCAATCCAGAGTTTGATTTTATCGATGATGTGCCATCCTCAGTTCCTTCAGTTTTACGTGCCAAGCTATTAACGATTCAGCGATTATATCGGCTTATGCCGCGTCTTGAAGTAGTGGAAAAGCTTATCGAAAGGAAATACACATCGGCTCTTTCGATTGCCCGGACAAATACAGATGATTTCATAAGTGCAAACGCAGACATTACTGATGGGGTCGATGATGCGCTGGTGCTTCATCAGGCTGCTGTTCATGCCGCAAGCCAGACCATCTTCCTTATGGGTACTTTCAACCGGCAGTCAGACTTTACAGGTGATTCGCTTCCAGTGCTCAGCGACCGGTTTGACCAACCAATAACATCATATGCAACAGGTTATACACAATCGAATTTCTCTGCCCAGTCGGTAAGGCCAAACCTTGCCACTCTTTTCGGAAATCAGAACGGTTGTAAGTGTGAAGAGTGTCAGTCAGTTTTCAGTCCCTCTGCCTACATGGTTGATCTGCTTGAATTTCTCAATAGTTCTGAAAACAGAAATGCTGCCACAGTTCCCCTAACAAGCGTGTTGTTTTCCCGCAGAACCGATCTGGCTGAAACGGATCTTTCATGTAGAAATACCAATGGTCCGGTTTCCTATATAGATCTTGTAAATGAAGTTCTTGAAAACGCGGTGTGCATCCGGAGATTCTTTCTGACCGATAATGAGGAAGGTGATTTTGCCAGTCTTCTGGGGATGGTAGCCGAAAATTTGGACAATATCCCTGAATATGTGGCAAATATATTTGGAGCCAGAGGATTTCCAATTGACAGAAGCTACACAGTTCAGGAATGCGAAGGAAGATGGTATATAACCGGCAATTTATGGCGGTATCTGGTCAGACAGTGTCCGGGAACCGCAATCTATTCCGTTGAGCCATGGCCTCAGACAGGTAGCGATGCACAACTTCGCCGCATAAAGCCCGAACATACACATCAACATGCCTATGGACTGCTTCAAAACTCAGTGTATCCATCAATTCTTCCTGTAAATATTCCGTTTGTTGAAATCAACAAATTTCTGGAGCTCAGGAACTGCAAGCGATATGAATTATATCATGTGCTTCATGAAAGGACAGACGCTTTCACTCTTGGAGATGATTCATTTTGCTCGTTTTTTGAAATGACACATCAGCAGTATAGTCTTATTGCAAATGATACCGATTCACCCTGGGAGTTGTGGGGCCTTGATGAAACCGAGAATGAATATCAGATTCCCGGATCTGCCAGGCAGCTTGCTGGAGAGTGGCAATGGTATAATATTGTGGCGAATGTGACGGTTTTTCTTAACAGAACCGGACTATCGTTTGACGAACTGCTTGGTCTTATGCTCACCAGAACAGCGCAGAGCTGCGGGACAATCAGCCTGGAGTGGGAAAGCGGTGCCAACCCTGAAGAGGGCGATCTCGATCTGCTCTGGATTCAACCAGAGAATAATCGCGAACAGTCATTCAAGCTTCTTGCCAGGTTTCTGAGGCTTCGTAGTCATCTGAAGATTGATATATTCACTCTTGATCGCCTTTTGTATATGATTTCTCAGGGTATGCCATTTACCAATCTTATTGATCTGTTGCCGGTCATGAGAATTGCCCGTGAATTCCAGGTTTCTCCGCTACAGGCAGCTGCATGGTTAAGTGGAAAACTTGACAACATAAACCTGGGTCGCGGCCCATCAAGCCAGCTGGAACAGCTCTTCATATCCCATTTCGAGTCTGGCGAACGTGCAAATCTGTGGAAAAAGATGCTTAACACTGTTGTTGATGTTGATATCAGAAATTTTTACGTTGGTGAAGAGAATGAAAAGCTGGGTGGTGACATTAAAGTACTTCTTGCCGGTCTCAGGGTGAATTACAAAGATCTCTCGCGAATAATCTGGCGTGAATTCAAACGCACAGGCAATGAAGAGGATGCTGATGCACGTGCTATGCTTCAGAATATTCCAGTTACCATAGGAAATCTTGGAAAAATGTATAGAGCCGCTGATTTCGCCAGAACTCTTAAGCTTTCAGTACGAGATTACTATGCAATACTGGACCTGGTGACATCACGGAATCCGGCAGCTCCGTTTACTGCATCACTCATGTACATGTGCAAAGATGCGGCTTCTAAAATAAAGGAATACGGCATTTCCGCTGATGAATTACAGTATCTGTTAACTGATACTGGTGAGGAAGGGATCAGCTGGAGTCTCAAAGATGATCAGGAACTGGAAACAATAATAAAAATTCATCAGAAGATGTATAGCGATGCTGAAATCACACGGGAATCACAGGAACAGAATGTAATTGACGAACTGGCAACAATTGGCAAAATTGCCCCTGACCTTACTGGCATATTGCTTAAAGAAGTGTTGGTGGGAACAACTGCTTCCGGTGCTGCAAGTATTGACGACTGGGTTGCTGTCTGCAGTGGAGGTTGGAACGCATCCTTCTATTCTGATCGTAACCATCAAATACCGGTTACTGGTGCATATTCAAAAGTACCTTCGGTCAAGGTGGTCAATGGAAGTGATGTAACATACGAAAAACTGCCTTCCGGAACAAAATCTGCCAGATGGGATGGCACTCTGATCATTTCCGAAAATGGCCGATACTCGTTTCGATATGAATTGCGGACTGCAAATCCGGGGGGAGAACCAGGAAAGGTTCGCATAGAGATCACAGAAACCATTCGAAGCATCGATCCGGATAGCGGTGAGGTGGTTGAAACCACTGTAAATCACGATTATACAGATTGCCAACTCGTAAAAAATGGTGATTATTCGGTTACCATTGAGTGGCAAGCTGCCGAAGGTGGCACGGATATCGGTATTCTTGATCTTGCAATTTTATGGAAGCGGGTTGATAATCCCGATGCGGTTGCAGAACTTTTAGGACCGCGTAACATTCTTTTTGCCAAATCGTGCGGAATGAAGCAATTTAACAAATGTGCATTCATCGTGCAAAAATTCGGTATGCTTTCCGATCAGTTGCGCTACATAACTTCGCGGCATGTTGAGCTTGGCGTTTTCGATCTCAACGATATCCCGGTGGTACCGGGGTCAGTGATACCCTGGAGCCAATGTTCTTCTCTGTTCGATATGTATACACTCAACAGAGTGCTCTCCTTTACCGGAAAAGATACCACACTTTTCAGTTTGTGGAAGGAAGCTCTGAAACCAGGAAGATTGGGCTCCGTGTACCTCAAGACCATTGAAAAGGAGACCGGTTGGTGGATTGAAGACATTAAGACGATCGCACGTACATTCAATTTCCAGTTTGCTGATTATCGTAAACCGTCAACATGGAAAATCCTCTCTAATGCGTTACGGCTGCTTGATAGAATCGGTATAACTGCTGAATTCGGTTATGAAATATCTACAAATGACAATACTTTTCTGCAGGCTGAAGCTCTTGTCGATTCTATAAGGAAACAGTATGCTGGAACGGACTGGATAACAGCTGCGGAACCAGTACGTGATTACATGCGCACTCTTCAGCGCGATGCCTTGAGCGCTTATCTTCTCGGTCGCAAAAAGACATTAGGTCCAAATGACCGTTCTATTCATGTTGCAAATCTGATTCTATTACTGAATCACACTTTAGGAACCAATCTTAAAGGTGACTCGTATACCAGTGAAGTAAGTGAAGCAGTTAGCAGGCTGCGCAGTTTATGCGGCCTGTATCAAGGAGACACAGTCAACGAAGATGTTTGGAATGTACTTGATGGAAGACACAATTTTATAAATAACTCTGCAATTTATGCATGGTACCTTATCGATGTAGACATGTCTGCCAGTGTAAAAACTACAAGAATCGTCCAGGCAAACTGTTCAATACAGATGTTGGTACAGCGGGCCAAGCTTAATCTTGAAGAGGGTATCAAGCTCAATGATAAAATGAGCCAGCAGTGGATGTGGATGAAAAACTACCGCTTATGGGAGGCTAACAGAAGAATATTTCTCTATCCGGAAAACTGGCTTGAACCGGAATTGCGTGACGATAAAACACCTCTTTTTAAAGAGATGGAATCGCTTCTTCTCCAGAAGGACCTTGACAACGAAACCGTTGAGGGTGTTGTCAGAAACTATGTCTGTGGACTTAATGAAATTGCCAATCTTGAGGTAGTCGGCAACCATTATGAGAAATCAGTAGTCAAAAAGCCCACTACGAGTAACATAATCAATACAGGATATGGAGGATTCACCACACAATACGGTAATCAGGGGAACTCATCAAATAATGACACTGAGCAGGGTACTAATATTCATCATGTGGTGGCCAGAACTTTCCATCATCCGCACGTATATTATTACCGTTGTCATCATTCTGTGGCAGGTGGCCGAAACTTCTGGACACCGTGGGAAAAAGTGGATCTTGATATTTCCTCGGAAGTAGTATTGCCGGTCCCCTTCAATAATAAATTGTATCTGTTCTGGCCCATTATCGAAGTGACGGAGGAGGATATTACCATCAAAGATGACAGGACCATAAACGTTGTTAAATATGATATAAAGTTTTCCTGGAGTGAATACATAAACGGCTCCTGGGGTGCAAAGCGTATTTCAAAGGAGGGCCTTAAATTTGAAATTATTGCATGGAGGTTATCTGACTTAAAAAAAGAAAATCCTTACGACTTGTTCAATTTCAGGGCTCTGGTGAAAAAAGACAAGATCGAAATCGAGACATTTGTATTCAATACTTATGTGAATCAGTATACGAATACAACTGCACTTTCGGAAGTCGATTCTTATACCTCAAGCCTGGGAATACTGACGTTCTATTTTGACAACAGTATAGAAATTAATCAGAAAAAGGTAGAAGCAGGTTCAGCATACAGCACCATGTCACATTATGTACCTAATGGCCAGAGACTCCGCCATAACTTCCTGCTTAATGATGAGGCTGAAAAACTCCAGTATCCGGTTGATCATGCAGCGGATCCCACACTTCTGGAGGCGGTTCCTGATCAATTCAGGATTGCTCATCCTTATCCACCTTATTTCAATCAAATATTTGTACCATTCTTTTATCAGGAAAAAGGAAAGAGTTTTTATTTCAGGCCGTTGGTTGAAAATGCCATACCCTATAAACCTGAAGGTCAGCAACCTGGGATATTGATGATTGAAAATTTCAATCACCCTATGTCAATAGAGTTGTTCAAGAAGGCAAACGTGGCGTCCATCGATTCGCTGTTCAGACGTTCAACACAAGCTTCCGCAATACACGATGAACCACTTGGTTATTCAATTATTGAAAATTCGTATGCAAACTATATTGGATCTAACTGGTTTGAGAGTATCTATCAGCCGACACATCTGATCAACAGCAGGTATCCGCTTCCCATAGTTGATTTTTCTAATGATTCTGCTTATGGTGTTTATAACTGGGAGCTCTTTTTCCATCTTCCTCTTCTTATCGCTGACCATTTACGTCGCGACTTTCGCCATGAAGACGCAATGCGATGGTTAAATTACATATTCAACCCTACCAATGATACAATACTGGATGATGAAGAGGCATTTTGTTTTGGGCTTCCTGCATCTGCACGATTCTGGAACTTCCTTCCGTTCTTTGCTAACCGGGGAGCTGAAGAATCCCTGTACAAAATGCTATCGTACAGGCGTGGCTCCAATGAAGATACCAGGCTTGGTATACTTATAGAAGAGTGGAAAAATAACCCATTCAAACCACACCTTATTGCCCGGAACAGAATCGCTGCTTATCAAAAATCGGTTGTCATGAAATATCTTGACAATCTGATTTCCTGGGGAGATGGCCTTTTCAGGGTCGATACCATGGAATCGATAAATGAAGCGTTGCAGCTGTATGTGTATGCATCAGAAATACTTGGTGAAAAGCCGAAAATAATTCCTCCGTTGCATGAAGTGCCTGGATTGACGTACACTCAACTTAAGGAAGAGAATCTCGACCGTTTTTCAAATGCGATTATCGAGCTGGAAAATTACATTCCACCTGTTCCACCTGTGAAGGTGCGGCTGTGGAGGACAAGAACCACAAGTTCGCACTATTATAACCGGTATAGCTACACCACAACCAGAACTGTGGAAACGATTCCATACCGGTCGGTGCAGCTCATGCGCATGGCAACAGCTATGCACTATTTCTGTATCCCCAAAAATGACCGGTTGATTGGGTACTGGAATACTGTGGAAGACCGTTTGTTCAAGATCCGTCACAGTCTCAACATAGACGGTGTCAAACGCGATATCCCTCTTTTTGCACCACCTATTGATCCGGGCTTGCTTGCCCGCGCAGTTTCTGCTGGTGTCGATATCGGTAGTGTCATTCGTGATATGCAGGTGGCACCATCCCATTACCGGTATTCTGTACTGATGCAGAAAGCGGTCGAACTGTGCAATGAATTGAAATCCTTTGGCTCCGAACTGCTTTCGGCAATCGAGAAAAAGGATTCTGAGCAAATAATGCTTTTAAGGAATTCACAGGAAATCGAGCTCTACAAACTAATATCTGAAGTAAAAAACAACTCAGTTAAAGAAGCTCAGAAGACTCTTGATGGACTTAGAAAGTCGCGTGAACTTACCGAAACGCGTTATAATTTTTATAAAGAAATTCAGAAAATAAGTCCGTTGGAATATGCACAATTCGTTACACTTGGTGCGGCAGGAGTGGTAAACCTGGTCAGTCAGTTTATGACTATGGCATCTGGAAAAGTCTCCCTGATACCGGATCTGTATCTTGGTGCAGTTGCTGGTCCTTTACCCGGTGGTGTCACTCTTTCAAAAGTAGCCGGTGGTGAAAAAACTGGTGGAGGGCTCGCGAAGGTGGCATCAGGTCTTGCTCAGACCGCCAACATACTTGACCGCACCGCCGGAATTCTGGGAACCCAGGCATCATATCAACGCAGGTGGGAAGAGTGGAAACTTCAGGAGTCACTTGCCAAAAAGGAATTGGAGCAGCTTGATAAACAGATTCTCGGAGCGGAAATCCGGGTACAGATCACTGAGCTGGAAGTAAAGAACCACGAAAAACAGATCGAGCAGGCGCAGGCATTAAAAGAGGTTATGGAATCAAAATTCTCCAGCGAGCAGCTTTATCAGTGGATGATAGAGCAGCTTACTATTACCTACAATGCAATCTACGATACGGCATTACGCATGGCTAAAAAGGTGGAACGGGTGTACCAGTTTGAACTGGGTAATATCGCATCATCATTTATTAAGCCTGAGATTTGGAATTCAGCAAAAAAGGGATTGCTTGCAGGTGAACGTCTCATGCTCTCATTACGTCAGATGGATATGGCATACCTGGAAAACAACAAACGCGAATTCGAGATCACCAAAACAATCTCGCTAAGATCAATCGATCCTCTTTCGCTTTTACGTCTGCGGGAGACTGGCACCTGCTCTTTCAGTGTTTCCGAAGAGCTCTTTGATCTTGATTTTCCGGGTCACTTCTTCCGCAGAATCAAATCTGTGCGTGTTACTATTCCATGTATTACAGGGCCATACACCAGTATCTGCGCTCGCTTGCGTATTACTAACAACAAAGTAAGAGTTTCTACGGACCTGCTTAACGGAGCATATACACCCGGTAGTGAAATAGCTGAACGGAGGTTTGTAAGTAATCCGGTTACCATGACGTCAATTGCCACAGGCAGTGCAAATATGGATTCCGGGATGTTCGAGCTGAGTTTCAGGGATGAAAGGTATTTGCCATTTGAAGGAGCCGGAGTAATAAGTGACTGGACTCTCGAGCTCCCTGATGAATTGCGGCAATTTGATTATCAGTCAATTTCTGATGTGGTTATTCATATAAGTTATACTGCACGGGAGTCAACTGATCTGGCATTCAAAAAAGCTGTCAAGGCGCATCTTATGGATTATGTACAAAATGCGGCCAATATGCCCAACTTAATCAGTATCAAAGATTGCTTTGCTGCGCAATACATGAACATACTGAGTGGATCTTCAGCTGTCATTCCGCTCTCCGAACGGTTTCTACATCCGTTTGTGGCGGATTATGTAAAGACACATGAGAACACTCCTCCGGTTTTGCGTAATGCGTGTTTATATGTGGTGCTCAAGGAAAAAATAGTCGGAAATCCTACGTTTACCATCAGTCTATACGACCAGAACGGCGATCCCTACGAAGCAGAAACAGTCAGGGAGGATTATATGGATCCCACCGGATTCTCACCCGATTTTTCCGGCAGGGTTTTTAAAATTACCTATAACAATGGAGAAGAAGTAGATGGATTGCCGATTGGTGAATGGAATTTTGGAAGGCTCCAGGGAATCGGAAGCGACAAAATAGAGAACCTGTATCTCTATTTTGATTATCCTTCAATGGCTGAAGTGTTAGAACCAACAATGGCACATTAATTCTGAAAGGAAGATTATTATGGCAAACATACTCATTTGGCCGGACATTAATTTCGAACCAGGGCACTGGCGGCCTGTAATGGCCATGGCCAAAAAACTGAAAAAAAATCATACTGTCAAATTTCTTTGCACCCCTGACTGCAAAAGCATCATCGAGGGATACGGACTGGATAGTATACCTATTTTTGAAGAGTATTATCCAAGAGGTTACTCTACACTCATTTTTGAAAAGCCCGAAGAGATACGTTCGCGCATTGATCATTGTGTGAAGATTGCGGATGGGTATTTAGATGATATAATAACTGATTTCCGCCCTGACCTTCTGCTTGCCGGATATTTTGTTTCTCTGGAGGCACAGTTGATAAAATACCGGTACAATCTTCAATACATGATAACAACCACTTACCTGCGGCATCCGGAAAATAGCCCGGCAGTCATGTCGTTACGATTTCTTGCTGCAAATCCGCCGGAAATTACCACCCGTCTGATGAAAAAAACGACTGGGTTAAACTACACCGGAACATTCAATGAGATGAAGGATTTTACTCAGCCTATAAATGATGTCAATGAGCTTATTACCTGTCCAAGAGAATTTGACTACGATGAGTTTGTCCATCTTCCCAATACTCATTATGTAGAGCCATCGATACTTCTTGATGAGGGAGGTGTTGTCAGCCCCGGCTCTTCATGGAAAATTATTTATGCCAGCGCCGGGTCCCGCGTGCGGGATTACCTTGAGAGTGCAAGGAATATGTTCAAAGTTCTGGAACGGACAATAAGTCTGGGTGGTATGGAGAACCGGTATTTAAGGATGGCTGTGGGGCATACTCTTGAAGAGGATTTCAACAATAAACCTAGAATCCAGATTGTTAATTGGGCTTATCAGACAGGTGAACTGAAAATCGCATCTTCCGCAGTGCTTCATGGTGGACTAGCCAGCATAAAGGAGTGCATACTTCTCGGAGTGCCTCCGATCATAATTCCACTTGGTAAAGATCAGATGGAAAATGCGAACCGGGTATTTGCAAAGAGGATTGGTACCATTGTGTTATTGGACAATCTTGATGAAAAAAGAATGGCTAGAGCTATTATGGAAGCTGAGACAAATCAGGTGATCAAACGTAATTTGCAGCGGATGAAAGACACTTTTGTGAAACTTGAAGAAGAAGCTCCGTCTTTGTCTAAAATTAACGATTGTCTGGATGTATAGCTGGTATAAACATTACACATTATGAAAAAGTCTCATTCAACCGAAAAGACCGGTTCTTATGACAGAAAATAAAAGCCACTCCGACACCATTTCAAATGGAAACAAAAGAACAGATGGCACAAAAGCCGTATCGCAAGGTAACAGAGCCGACATCCAGAGTACCTTTGCCCAATTCAGTCCTCCTTCAGTAAATCTACCCAAAGGCGGTGGTGCGCTACGGGGCATTGGCGAGAAATTCAGTGCTAACCCGGTTACTGGTACAGGCTCATTGACTATTGCGCTTCCGATTACACCAGGAAGGGGCAATTTCACACCACAAATTACACTCTCCTATGATTCCGGTGGTGGAAATGGCAGTTTCGGTCTGGGGTGGCAGCTCTCGCTCCCGTCTATTACCAGGAAAACTTCCAAAGGAATACCTCAATACAATGATCAAGATGAATCGGACATTTTCATTCTTTCCGATGCAGAAGACCTGGTGCCAAAGCTATTGCCAGATGGTGACAACTGGGTTGCTGACATCAAAACAGATGTGACTCTTTATGGAAATATCTACACGGTTCAACGATATCAGCCACGTACCGAAGGACATTTTGCACGAATTGAGAAGTGGAAACAAAACGAAAATGGCCATACTCACTGGCGGGTTATTACAAAAGATAACATTACCAGCATTTACGGACTTACAAATGATTCCAGGATAGCCGATCCTGACCACCCTGATCATGTATTCGCATGGCATGTCTGTCGCTCCTTTGACGGAAAGGGAAATGTAATTATTTACGAATACAAGGCTGAAAACAGTGATGGAATCGATGAGAACGCTGTGAATGAACGGAATCGCACCATCATTAGCCGAAGTGCAAACCGATATATAAAGCGGGTATGTTACGCCAATGCTTATCCCTGGTTTGCGAATTACGAAGATGCGATTGATGTAGAACCACCACTTCCATCAGTATGGCATTTCGAAACTGTGTTCGACTACGGAGAGCATGATGAAAATACGCCTCAACCCGATGATACCGGAGAGTGGGAGCTTCGTCCAGACCCATTCTCTCGGTATAACAGTGGGTTTGAGATCCGTACCTATCGCCGCTGTAAGCGCGTACTAATGTTTCATAACTTTTCAGATGAAACTAATATTGGTGAAGGGTGTCTGGTCCGTTCCTTAGATCTGGAATACCTGGGTGTAACAGAAGGTGGCGGAGGAGTGGCATCGGGCGACCTCTGCTTTTCGCGCATCTCATCTATCAGGCAAAGAGGATATATCAAAGAGGAATCTGGCAATTATAGAAGTGAGTTTCTTCCACCGCTTCTTTTTGAATACTCTTCTGCAATAATCAATAACCGGATATGTGAAATTTCCACTGAAGAACTCGGTGGAATAAAAATGTCCAGTGGAAATGCCGCAAAATGGCACGATTTTTACGGTGAAGGGTTAACAGGCATTCTTGCTCAATACGATGGCTGCTGGTACTACAAACGGAATTTTTCCCCGGTTGATTCAGGGGAAAGCGGGCAGATGAGCGCATCATTCGGGCCTGCAGCAGAAATCATGGAACTGCCAACCATGGCACGAAACCCGGAATTAAAGTTCATGGACCTTTCCGGTGACGGGCATCCCGATATGGTAATACTTGATAAGCAAGATAGCGGCTTTTGTGAAATCGAAAACAATGTTAAACTGGGAAACTTCCGCACATTTTCGATGTTACCGAATATCGACTGGAGTGATCCGGATCTTCGTTTCATCGATCTGACAGGTGATGGGCTTACCGACATACTCATCACTCAAGGAAACGTATTCACCTGGTACAAATCGCTTGGCGAAGATGGTTTCGAATCCGCCCGTGAAGTATATGCAGTTCTCGATGAAGAGAAAGGACCGCGAGTGCTTTTTTCAGATCTGGAACAGAAGATCTTCATTGCTGACATGTCGGGTGATGGTTTAAGCGATATCGTGCGGATAAAAAATGGGGAAGTATGCTACTGGCCCAATCTTGGGTATGGTCAATTCGGTAAAAAAATCACTATGGACAATTCACCGGTATTTGACAACACAGACCTTTTTAACCCCAATCGTATGTTGCTTGCCGATATTGACGGATCAGGTGTGACTGATATCATCTACTATAATGGTAATACCGTAACAATTTATTTCAACCTCTCGGGAAACCGCTTTGCAGAACCTCACCAGTTGCAGCTTCCTGTGTTCTTTGATGATAACATGCAGGTTTCCGCTTTTGATCTTCTGGGCAATGGAACTGCATGCCTGGTCTGGTCTTCGGGACTTCCTTCACCCGATATGCAGCCTGTACGGTATATCGAGCTCATGAAAAACGGGAAGCCGCACCTGCTTACGCGTATTGTCAATAATTTCGGCGCTGAAATATCGATGAGTTATGCGCCCTCAACAAGATTCTACCTGGAAGGTCTTCAGAATGGTACCCCCTGGATAACCCGGCTCTCTTTTCCGGTACATGTGCTGGAACGGGTGGAACACTATGATGCGATAAGTAAATCGCGGCTGGTTACCCGCTATGCTTATCATCATGGCTATTTTGACGGAGAAGAGCGGGAGTTTCGCGGATTCGCAAAGGTGGAGCAGTGGGATACCGAATCTTTCGACGCTGACAGCGGATCAGGGCGTGGAAGTCATGCATCCGATGAGCTGTTGAGCCTTCCTCCGGTAAGGACGGTCAGTTATTTCCACACAGGCGCTTTTTTGGAGGCATCGGATTTTGAGAGTAAGCTTTCTGAGGAATACTTTGATATTGGCGCGGGGTTTATACTTCCTGACACTCAGATACCGGCAGGTCTTAACAGTCAGGAAATGCGTGAGGCACACAGGGCATTGCGTGGAAGTCTTCTGCGCACCGAAGTTTACGCCGAGGATGGAACCGAAAAGGCGGATAAACCATACGTAGTTACTGAGCAAAGCTTCCGAGTGCGGATGGAGCAGCCATTAAAAGAAAACCGTTATGCAGTATTCTTTGTTCATCCGGATCAGACCTTGACGCTCAATTATGAGCGTAATGAAACGGATCCCCGCATTACACATGAACTTACACTTGCAGTGGACCAGTTTGGTGCAGTAACCGAATCAGCATCAGTTGCATACCCGCGTCAGACTACTCCGCATGATTCCGAACAGGAAAGGCTATGGGTAAGTTACACGATCAACAATGTTATAAATAAAGATACTGATCCATACTGGCGCAGAATAGGTATTGCGTATGAATCGTCAATTTGGGAACTGACCGGCCTTGAAATCCTTGACGGTACACCACTTACACCGGATGCTGCTCGCACATGGTTCACCAATGCTGCGGAAATTACCTATGAGACATCTCCTGACCAGGATGAGTTGCAGAAAAGGTGTGTAAAGGCAATAAAGCAACGGTATATGAAAAATGATCTTACCGGACCACTTACGTTTGGAGATGTTGAATCACTTGCACTTCCATATAAGTCGTATGTGCTTGCCCTTACTGACACTTTAATAAGCACTATTTACGGAAGCCGTGTGGAAGCGGCCATGGTGACTGGTGAAGCCAGATACGAGACTATTGATGGTGATTACTGGATTCAGTCTACCAGTGTTGTATATAATGCCTCTTCGTTTTATCAGCCAGTAAAAATTATCGATCCCTTTGGTGGAGAGTTTACCAGTACCTGGGACCGGTATTCCTTACTCGTCGAGAGTATCGAGGATGCACTTGGTAATCAGACTGGAGTAAGTTCTGATTACCGGTGCATGGCACCTGACTTGGTTACTGATCCCAACAGTAACCGAACAGAAGCCTCTTTTGATCCGATGGGGCGGGTAGTTGCGATTGCGGTTATGGGGAAGTCCGGTGGTAGTGATGGTGATACTATCGATGATCCCACAATGCGCTTCGAATATTTCAACGCTGAATTGATTGGTGATAAGTGGAAACCTGCCTATGTACATTCACTGGCGCGTGAGCTGCATGGTGCTTTAAACCCCAGGTGGCAGGAATCTTATCTGTATACCGATGGTTTGGGACATGAGGCAATGACCAAGGTACAGGCAGAGCCAGGTGAAGCTCCTGAAAGAGATGCAGATGGAAATCTGGTGTATGATGAAGACGGGAATCTTGTCATCACTCACACCGACAATCGATGGGTGGGGACTGGAAGGACCGTGTATGATAACAAAGGTAACCCGGTTAAAAAATACGAGCCGTTTTTCAGCAGTACGTACGAGTATGAGGATGAAGATGACCTTGTACAATGGGGTGTAACACCGATTATGCATTACGACCCGCTGGGTCGAATCGTTCACACAGAGTTTCCGGATGGCACCGAATCACGAGTGGTATTTAATGCGTGGTATCAGGAAAACTGGGACCAGAATGACTGTGTCAATGGTTCACGGTGGTTGACAGAGAGACTTGAAGCCGGTGCTCCGGCAGATGAGCGAACTGCAGCGGTGCAAACACAGGTCCATGCAAATACTCCATCAGTAAGTTATCTTGATTCTCTGGGACGGGTATATTTATCTGTTGAAAACAATGGATTGGATGGAAATTACGAAACCCGAACGGTTCTGGATATTGAAGGAATTGTGTTGACCATTACCGATCAGCGGGGAATTACTGCATTTACCTATCAGTATGATATTGCAGGAACACAGGTATATACCAATAATCCTGATGCAGGTGAGCGGTTTATTTTAATAGATACAATGGGAAATCCGCTTCGTACCTGGGACAGTAGAGACCAGGTGCAACGGTTTACCTACGATACATTGCGCAGGTCAACGCACACCTATGTGCAGCAGGGAGTAAATCCCGAACATCTGATGATCCGCACTATTTATGGTGAATCGCTTGCAGATCCGGTAAATGGAAATCACAGGGGGAAAGTGTATCAGGTTTTTGATGGTGCCGGGGTTTTGACCAACAATTCTTATGATTTCAAGGGAAATCTTCTTGGCAGTACAAGGCATGTAGCTAATGAATACCATCAGACACCACACTGGGATGTGATCGACGGGCTAACTGATGTAAATGCAGTCTGGACAGCAGCACAGAACTCGCTCCAATCACAAAGTTACTCTGGTAACATTGAGTATGATGCGCTCAATCGGGTAGTGAGATCCACGACACCGGATGGAAGTGTTACACGACCGTTTTACAATGAAGCGAATTTACTGGAACGTTTAGAGTTGAACCATCGGGGAAGAGGTACTTTCACCCCGATTGTGGATAATATCGATTACAACGCCCGTGGCCAGCGGACTATTATTGAATATGCGAATGGAGTTGAAACTTCGTATGAATACGATCCATTTACGTTCCGTATGACCCGACTTGTTTCCACGCGAAGTTCCGATTCGATGAAATTGCAGGATTACCGGTACACTTTTGATCCTGTAGGAAATATTGTTGTATTCCGGGATAATAGCGACTGGTCGCATCTGTTTACACGACAGCCGGTTTCAGGTGACGGGCAATATGTCTATGACCCTCTTTACCGTTTGGTTCAGGCCACCGGGCGCGAACATCCCGGCCAGCAACCAACACATACTGATCCCGTGCGCGGAACGGTACCTCATCAGAATGATCTTCAAGCTTTACTTAGGTACACAGAACAATACGAATACGATGAAGCAGGAAATATTATCAAAATGTCCCATACGGCAATTGGGAATAATTGGAACAGAGGATACCAATATAGCACCGCTAGCAATAAACTTATAGGTACTAGCGCCCCTGGAGATTCAGCGGGAACCTATTCCAACACATATACCTATAACTCCCATGGAAGCATGATCACCATGCCCCATATTTCCCAGTTAAACTGGAATTATGCAGAGCAGTTGCAATCGACTGACTTAGGTGGGGGTGGAATTGTATATTACTGTTACGACAGTAGCGGTAATCGTTCCCGTAAGGTGTATGAACACAGCGGTGTTGTTGAAGATCGTATTTACCTTGGTGGGTATGAGATCTACCGCAGGACGGTCGGGGCTACTCTATCACTTGAACGTGAAACGCTGCATGTTAGTGATGATACCAAACCTGTTTTGCTCTTTGAAACTAAGACTGTCGACATAGACAATTCTGCCGGATCACCCCAAATTCGTTGCCGATGGCAGCTGGGCAATCATCTGGGGTCGTCAGGTATCGAGCTTAATGATGGTGCTCAAGTTATCTCATATGAAGAGTATTATCCATTCGGGAGTACATCGTTTCATTCGGTGAATTCCGGTGCTGAAGTTAGTGCGAAGCGGTATCGGTATACTGGTAAAGAGCGGGATGACGAGACTGGGTTGTATTATTATGGGGCTAGGTATTATGCAAGCTGGTTAGGACGGTGGACTGGGTGTGATCCGTCTCTAAATGATAGCCTGAGTTTATATATTTATGTCAAAAATAGACCTGTTTGTCTTATCGATGCCAATGGGCAGGATAGCTCCTCTTTCCTGGAAAAATGGAATATCATTGTAGCAGATGCTCATAGTTTTAAGTCAATGGTATATAAGGGGATTGAATCATTAGAAAATAATATGATTTCATATGCCCGAGAGTCAGCTACTAAGCAACAGAAAGCAGGTCTCATATCAAAGGATCAAATAGATTCGGGGATACAAAGTGCAGCAGTATTTACAGGAGTTGTTGGCACAGCGCTAACATTTATATCAGAATTTACTGTAAATGCTGGGGCAAATTTCATTGAATTTCTGGATAATACATCAACTGCTTTAGGTGAAGGAACGGGAAAACTTGTTACTGGTAATACACAAGGGGGGCTTAAGCAGCTTGGTGATGTTACTGGCCTTATTACAGCTGGCGAAAATTTAGGTGAGGGTATTTATGATTTAACTCAGGGTAATTATGCAGAAGGCACTACGAAGATTGCAGGTGCAGTAGCTACTGCTGCAGGTAATGTTATTATGTTTAGCCAATTGGGAAATCAGATCGTACCGGCTAAATATAATCCTACATTAAAAATAAAAATAAAGCAAACTGGTGCAAGTGATAATTTAGAATTTTGGGATTTTGAAGGGGCTGAAAAAAGTTACGAGTCAATTAGGTTGGACCAAGATGATGTTGCTTTAATTTCTAAAAATACTGGTATTAAGCTAGAGCGTGTTCAAAGGATTAAAGATCACCTTTTTAATAAGAAACACTTATTAGATGATGGATTACAACGATTCGATGCTTCACCTGAAATAGCAAATGCATGGAGTTCATTGAAAAAAAATTCGTTTACATGTAAGGATATACAATTGTTAAAACATGAATTGTTTGAGTCAAAGTTTGAAGGAGTTTTTAAAACAAATTACAGAACTGCTCATAGTGCAGCAAATAGAGCAGGGTATAAATCAGGTTTGGAGTAATTAAAAATGGCTATATACATACATATAAAAAAGAAAAAAGAATGTACACAAAGTGTAGTTTATGAGTATTCGTGCGATGATGGTCGTTCTGGCTTGTTAGAATTAAATACAAAAACAGGTGAAGCGACTAATATAAGGCAAATGGAAAATGATAATGAAAATCGTAACTACTTAAAAGCTGCATTTAAATTAAAAAAATATTGGCAAAAGGGAGTGTTACCAGAAGTCACTTCTTGGTCATCATAAATATAATAATCTGTAATTCACTTTACCATTTGTTTCAGGTTATCAGGCCCGAACCCATTTTAAATCAATTACAAGGAGCTTATATCCCATCGCATTGGGGGATTTTAAACTCTGTCCTCATTTGATAGATAAGTTAAAGAAAAACCTGGAAAATGAATTACCCAGTGTTGAAGTATGTGCATTTCTCAGGTCACCGAAATCAAGAGATGGAAGTAGCGGGAAAGAATCGGCTTTGATTGTATGCTGGTTCAGGATGATTTTTTTACACCTCCTACTCAAGTGATTGAGTATGCTATTGAAAAACCAAATTGGCAAGAATGTACAACTGACTATGAATGGTGAGTATAATTGTGGTAACTGATTGAAAATACCAGAGATTTTACGATGGCCATTGGTTATAGGTATGGCTATCGGTTATGTCGCAGGTGAAATAACTGGTAAGGTTTATGATTTGATGACAGGTAGATATGATGAAAAAAAAAGATGAGCTGGAGGTAAAGTTTTCTCTAATAGTGCGATTTATATTTTCGATTATAGTTATTTTGGGAACTTATTCAATTATTATGGATTTTATTTCATATGAAAGTTTTAAGGATTTTTATCATAATGATGGTATCAAATGGACCTTTGCTCTTTGCGTGATTTGGCCAGTGTTGATTGTTATCTATAATTATGGAGTGTTAATTGATAAAAATGGTATCCAACGTTTATTAATTAGAGCAAAACAAGGTGTTAATCTTGAAGAGTTTTCATTCTTTGTTGATAGACAATACTATTTCACAGTAGTGTCCGGTTAATTTAACAAAGGATTACTGCAAAAAAACAGCTTGGAATTTGGATTTTCAGACCAGAAAGCACCAAATCACAAATCTTAAATTCCAAACAAAACCCAAATTACAATACCCAA
>JAEZKP010000067.1 GCA_023436145.1 Fibrobacterota bacterium
GCATGGACCAGTGCATCGAATCCTCCAAAGGCAGTTAATCCTTTGGGCATGTTCAATACCAGTTCAGGATCTACTATAGCTACATTGGGTGTCAATTCATAATCAGCAATAGGGTATTTTATCCCAGTCTTCTCGTCTGTTATCACTGCAAAAGGAGTAACTTCAGACCCTGTACCTGATGTAGTTGGAACCGCTACCAGCATAGCTTTCTGTCCCATTGCTGGGAACTGATAGATACGTTTGCGGATGTCCATAAATCGTATGGCAAGATCCTCAAATTTCACTTCCGGATGCTCATAAAGAACCCACATGATTTTTGCTGCATCCATAGGAGACCCCCCACCCAATGCAATAATAACATCCGGCTTAAAGGCATTCATCTGCGTTACACCACAAAGAGCGTTTGCGATAGTGGGATCAGGATCGACCTGGGAAAAGACCTGGCTTTCCACACCCATTTCATCAAGAATTTTCTCCACTTTTTCAGCATACCCCAGCTCATACAGTGCACGATCGGTAACGATAAAAGCCCTCTTTTTATTTTCCAACTCACGCAGGGCAACAGGCAAACAACCGTATTTGAAATAAACTTTCGGGGGTACCCTGAACCAAAGCATGTTTTCTCTTCTCTCTGCAATTGTCTTTATATTCATCAGATGCTTTACTCCTACATTTTCACTTACCGAGTTACCTCCCCACGATCCACAACCAAGTGTCAGCGATGCAGAGAGTTTAAAGTTGTAAATATCACCGATTGCTCCCTGAGAAGCAGGCATGTTTATAATGATGCGTCCGGTTTTCATACGGTTTCCAAAATAGTCGATCCGGTCTTTGTTCCTGCTGGCATCGGTATAGAGAGCAGCAGTATGTCCGATACCACCAAGTTCCACAAGCTTTACCGATTTTTCAACAGCATCCTCGAAATTGACTGCCTTATACATCGCCAGTGTCGGAGAGAGTTTTTCATAGGCAAAAGGCTCATTTGCAGAGATATCTGTGACTTCCCCAACCAGAATCTTTGTATCATCAGCTACAGTTATTCCGGCAAGAGCAGCTATTTTGACAGCAGATTGACCGACAATATTGGCATTGAGAGCCCCCTTCACTATCAGAATGTCAGCGACTTGTTTACGTTCCTGATCAGTTAAAAAATATGCGCCCCTATCAATAAGTTCTTTTTTAACCTGATCATATATTTTTTCATGAGCGATTACCGATTGTTCAGATGCACAAATCACTCCATTGTCAAATGTTTTGCTCATCAGAATCGAGTTGGCGGCCATTTTTATATGTGCATACTCATCGATAACTGCCGGTGTGTTTCCTGCACCTACACCTATTGCCGGTTTACCCGAAGAATATGCTGCTTTAACCATTCCCGGGCCACCAGTTGCTAAAATCATAGCTATTGCAGGATGACGCATCAGATGGTTCGAAAGTTCAACTGTGGGTTCATCTATCCATCCAATAATGTCCTCAGGTGCACCTGCTGCCACAGCTGCTTCAAGGATCACCTTTGCAGCTTCGATAGTACATCTTTTAGCCCGTGGATGAGGAGAAAAGATAATCCCGTTGCGTGTTTTCAGTGTCAATAATGTCTTGAAAATAGCAGTTGATGTAGGATTGGTTGTCGGAATCACTCCGGCAATAACCCCAAGTGGTTCGGCAACCCTGGTAATTCCATAGGATTCATCTTTTTCAAGAACACCGCAGGTCTTTTCATCTTTATATTCATTGTAAATAAATTCTGAAGCGAAATGGTTTTTAATCACCTTATCCTCAATCACACCCATCCCGGTTTCTTCCACGGCCATTTTTGCCAGTTTTATTCTGGCATCGTTGGCGGCGAGCGCAGCAGACCGGAAGATGTTGTCTACCTTTTCCTGAGTGAAAGTGGAATAGACGGCCTGCGCCCTGGCCACTTTGCTGATACAGCTTTGTAATTCCGCGACATTGGTAACCCGTTCGTACTTCATAATCGCCCCCTTTTGAGATTTTTTTCACAATATAATTTGACTCACCTTTATCATTCACTTAATCAAAAAGGCCATTTTTAGTATTAATATACCTTCATTTCACATTTCACGCAAGCTTTTTGTGAATTTTATCACAAATTATGGAAGAGGCGGGATACTGATCAATTTTCTATGATTGCAAAGTTTTCTCCGTCCTCGTTTGAGGAACCAGTATTATAGGAATTGTTTTTCAATATGGTAAAGTTGAGTGAATAAAGAGAATCCTTACTTATTATCGAAGCGGAGCTTTCATCCCAAAAAGGGGACGGAGGAAACTTTGCACCTTTATCTTCACTTCTTCGTCATTCTGAAAGCTTACCACCTCATCTCCTCTCAGATCTCATCATAAATCTATAGTAAATGTTCATATTTTTTGAGGTCTCTGCCTAAAGGAGTGATTTTTTTCCTTCAAGATTGAATTTTGAAAGTGAAGACTGATAACCGGAATACTTTAAAAAAGTAAAACAACGGCTGATTTTTGAAGAACAGATATTCTGGAAAAAAAAATATTACCAGGAAAAAGACCATCTTTAAGTTTCCTCCGTCCCCGTTTGAGGAACCAGTATTATAGGAATTGTTTTTCATTATGGTAAAGACGAGTGAATAAAGAGAATCCTTACTTATTATCGAAGCGGAGCTTTCATCCCAAAAGGGGGACGGAGGAAACTTTGCACCTTTATCTTCACTTCTTCCTCATTCTGAAAGTTTACCACCTCACCTCCTCTCAGATCTCATCATAAATCATAGTAAATGTTCATATTTTTTGAGGTTTCTGCCTAAAGGAGTGATTTTTTCTCTTCAAGATTAAATTTTGAAAGTGAAGACTGATAACCGGAATAGTTTTAAAAAAGTAAAACAACGGCTGATTTTTGTAGAACGATATTCTGGAAAAAAAATATTACCAGAAAAAGACAGTCTTTAAGTTTCCTCCGTCCCCCAAAAAAACCTGGTCCCAATTTTGATACCTCTCCCCCTTATAAGCACCATCATCTCTTCACCACCAGAACCAAAAGGCAAAAATATGGCCCGAAAATTCAGACTATGTGTCCCCTACGCCATTCACCATATCACTTCAAAGATCATCGATAACCGGGTTCTTTTCTACGATCTTATCGATAAAGAAAAATTCCTACATTATTTTAATAATTTCCTTATCGAAACCGGTTTTGAACTCTTGGGCATCGCTTTCTACCCCACCCATTACCACATGGCTCTACGAATAAATAACCGTCCGCTGGAAGATCTTCTACGCGGGTTTCACTCCGCTTACGCCCGCTTTTATAATAAAAGACATGGCCATAACGGTTATTTTTTCCAAGGCAGACCGAAGTCTGAGGTTGTGCAGGATGGTCTGGAGGCTCAGAATCTAATCGCTTATCTTCACACCGGACCTGTAAGAGCAGGCTTGTGTAAAACAATCGAAGAACTGGATAGATTCGAAGATAGTACTCACTCTGCAGTTATGGGAAACTGTAAATTTTCGAATCTGAATGTCGATCAGTTGCTTAAACTTTTCTCCAACAGCTCCATTGCAGATCCAAATATTTTCTACCGTAAAGCCATTGTGCAAATGATAGAAAAATGTGAATCATACCAGGATTTTCTGGAATCGGTGAAAGCTTCTAATCAGGATAAACAGAATATGTTTAAACCTGGTTACTGGGTGATAGGTGATCAGAAATTTGTAAATGATGCATTTGAGCTTGATAAGCAAAGAAGAATACAGATGGCCGCCTACAAAAGATATGGCTATGATCACCACTGGTTAGCAGAATTTGTGTGTTCCAGAGTCTCAGTTCCTGTAGAGGAGCTTAAAAGAAGAGGGAGGATGAATTCCATATCTGATGCCCGTAAATTATACTGCTACTTTGCTGTCAGGGTACTGGAAATGAGCACTTTAAGTACAGCGGTAAAACTTAATGTCAGCCGCACTGCAGTGGCCAGACTCGCCAGACAGGGCAAAACAACCGCTCAGAAATTAGAAATAGAACTCCCTCTCCCATAGTGAATAAGATTGTCCAGACAACTATCAGTATAAAACTGACAAATTCTATGCTGTAGATGTTTCTTTATAACCTCTTAATAAGTTCATGTACAAATTTGCATGAATAAATGTATTTATCTTCGATATAACTTCAGTAGTTTACAACTTATTTACATTAGCTATTTTTTGGGTGACGGAGGATACTTTGTAACAATATAAAGTTGCTTTGGTTCCTCCGTCTCCGGTGGCATTTTCGTCCCAGTGGTGACGGAGGAAACTTTAGCAGCCTGTTAAAGTTTCCTCCGTCACCCGAGTGAAAAATGCGTCAGCCCCCCTGCCTCCCCACAGTTCTCCACATCTATAACCCAGCCAAACTTCATTCCCACCTCCTCATTTGAGACTTTTCACAACAAATGCAAACTATTGTGAATACCACAATTTGGATTATCAGGTTTCCAGACCAGTGCCCCACTGCTTCCCAACAGGCAGAACCGGTAGTAGACACAATACCCTACAGCTGTTTCACAGCTTCAATCAATAGTTTTCTTGGGGGCGCATTTTGATCCGGAAAGTCTTTCTTTGCGTACAGTTTCAGCTTTTTTATTCTAAAGTCATAATACCAGGAAAAAATTTTATCTTCAACAGGCAAGGCATTCCCCTCAAGTGCAAATATCAGATGGCTGGAGCCAAAATTTAAATCCACAGATCCATCCAGTAATGATTTTCTGGTTCCAGATTGGAACGATTCGGTAATGCATCATTTTGTAGTTGACAATGGCTGGACTGAATGTGGAATTCGCGATGCTGACGGAAGCATAGCTGATATCGGTGCGGTCCCATTTGGCAACCAGATCTCTTCAAGAGTAAGAATTTTACCGGTAAATTACATTACAGAAAGTACTCCTGAGCATATTCCGTTTATACTGGAATCTGATTCTCCTCTTTCCAATTGCAGAATTGAATATTCCAGGTTAATCGATATCAGTATCAGTGATACGAATGCTTTTGGAAACACTGTCAAACCCCATACCCTCTCCAATATCCACGATGTGACTACCACAGATGAAATATCCACAGGCTTCAACCAGATTAGTTGCCAGATTAATAATAATAATGGATCGTTGAAAAAAGGTTTTTTTGAACTGGTAATCGGAAAGTACCTGGGTGAAAAATCCGGCTGATTTGAAACCAGAACATGATGCAATATACCGATAAGTAAAACTGCAGCCAGTCGAGAAGCAATCTTTGGAGAAGAGACAAGTTCACGTGTTTTCTGGGTTTTGAATATTCCCTATACCCTAAAAACAAAATGGCTATTTTGCATCGGTCCAACTACCGGATCTACTGTATTTTTTGATACATTGGATTGCAGTATTTAATCAAAGGCACTATATTATAACGGAAAAATGCTGGTTAACAGTAGTGTTTCTGCTCTGCTACAAGGGGTCTTAAAACGGGCTATCCACACAACAAGGAAAACAATGAACTTGATTAAATGCTATAGTATCGCTCTACTATTATGCACTGCATTTTATGCATCGGCACAGCAAGTGGATATCTCAATTTCTGGTACTGTCACCTCTGCGGATAAACCGGTTGAAGGGGCAATTGTTACATTGGTCAGCGATTCCAATTTAACAGATATTACCGACTCCAATGGGACATTTCTCCTTTCAACTACAACAGATATTATTAACAAAGCCATCCGGAAGCCCACAAGCAGTTCTACTGTCCGTATAAATGGAAAACAGCTTTACATTTCGATTCCTGATGAAAAATCTGCCGTGGATGCGAGATTATATACAGGAAGCGGAAAGTGTGTATTGCAACATCTATTTCCAAAAAATGGTTCCACATTACAAATTTTAGAACTTCCAGACCTCTCAACCGGTTTATATCTCGTTAATCTATCAGTAGACAAAAATATGTTTATCTGCAAACTTGTGGTTACATCAGCAAAGATGTACCTCAGTAATATCACCAAAAGTGAATTCTCATCTAAAAGAATACACCAACTCGGCCGGACCCGGGCAATAGCCGATCAACTGATGATTATTAAAGATGGCTACATTACAAAAGCAGTTGACATTTCTTCATATAATATCAGGAATCTTTCTATTGTGCTTGAGCCGACCGGCCCCAAAGAAACATCCCTTTATAAAAAATACAAGAACCACTTCCCTATCGGGGCTGCGATTGATGGAAATTCATATAAAGATGGACATGCGACTATCTGGAAAGAGCATTTCAATGCTACGGTGTGTGAAAACGAGATGAAGTGGACATCACTGCAGCCTAGTGAAGGTAATTTTCAGTTCGGTCAGGCCAATAACATGGTAAATGCAGCCAGAAGTAACGGAATGCTGGTGCGGGGGCATGTCCTTGTCTGGTTTGATCAGACTCCGGACTGGGTGTTCAAAAACACATCCGGTGGACAGGCCTCAAAGGAACTTTTACTTCAGAGGATAAGAGCGCATATAAAAAGAGTCATGCAGGAGTTCAAGGGACGGGTGTATGCCTGAGATGTTGTCAATGAAGCGGTAGTCGGTTACGATGCCAGTGATCAGGATGTAGGAGAAGATCTGGGGAAGCTATCACGCTGGGGGTATCGCAACAGCAAATGGCATCAGATCGCCGGTGAAGATCATATCTTTGAGGCATTCAGAGCTGCAAGGGCTGCAGATCCGGATGCCAAACTGTTTTATAATGATTTCTGGAATTATCTGGATGGAAAACGGGAATTCATTCTTTCCTTTGTAAGAAAACTCAAGGAGGAGAACCTTATCGATGGAGTAGGTCTCCAGTGCCATTTGAACATCAGTCCTGCCAAAGAGAAACTGAATAATCAGTCAGTCTACCAGACTGTTGAAAACCTGGAGAAAGAGATTCAGGAGTATGCAGAGCTCGGCCTTGATGTGCATATCACCGAACTTGACATTTCTATTTACACCAGAGATTACACATCAGATGACAAGTCGAAGTGGTATAACGGAACTGATCTGAATGAAGAGTATCAGAACCGGTTAGCTGCCAGGTACAGGGAATTTTTTGAAATGTTCAGAAGAAATGCAGACAAGATTCAGAATGTGACTTTCTGGGGGATTGCAGATGATAACACCTGGCTCTCAGAGTTCTCTTCCGGAAGGCCGGATCACCCTCTGTTGTTTGATAAAAAGCTTAGACCCAAAAAAGCCTTTGATGCAATCATGGACTTTTGAGGATGTCAGAATGTGCCTCTGCATCGATGAGGGTAACCGCATATTATTACTGCAGCTAAGAGAATTTCCCGATTTAATCACAGCTTCTTTTTCCCTGCGAATTCCACCCAAACTGAATGCTACTGCGAAGCACGTGAGCAAAGGGTATTTTTGAGCTCAAAACTAAAGGTCACCCTTCTATTTATTACAAATTTAAGTATATTATTGCTATGATCGATTGAATCACCTCTTATACCTGTGAAGGTCATAATGGAAAAACCAAAATATAACTGCATTTTCTTTATTGTTTTGGTATTATCATCTACTCAGGCTTTATTTGCTCTAACAAAGAAACCATTCGATTTTGTAATAGGTGTAAATGGTAATTTCAAAGATGCTATAGCTGCAGCTGCTGCATCATCAAAAGACCGTTTTTATCTCTTTTTTCCCGATGGAGAATACGATATAGGAACACTTACTGGCAATTCCAATCAGATGACCACATTTTCCATTTCAAATGTATCATTAATCGGACAAAGTGCAGATAAAACCATTATCTTTAATAAATCAATCAATGAGGGTATAAGTATTACTTCTACCCTTTATTTTAACAAAGCTGACAATCTTTATCTTCAGGATTTATCGATTTTAAATAAGGCCAACTGGAACCAGCCCTCGACTTATTCGCAAACAGGACGCCATGTTGCGGTTATGGAGCAGGGAAATAAAATAATCTATAAAAATGTCAAATTATTAAGTACTCAGGACACATACTATACAAAAGGAACCCGCACCTACTGGGAAAATGGAGAAATTCATGGGACCACCGATTTTATTTGCGGTGGTGGAGATGTGTTCTTCAATAAAGTCTTGCTATATATTAATAAAGTGAGTTACATAACCGCACCGGCAACCAGTTCAAACTGGGGCTATGTGTTTGTGAACTGTACCATCGATGGTTCGGTTAACAGTTATCAACTGGGACGCCCCTGGAATAATTCACCCAGATGTGTTTTTATCAACACCACCATGATAAAACAGCCTACTTCCCAGGCATGGGGTGATCCGATGAATGTTGTGCCATCGCTGTTTGCCGAATATAACAGCAAAACCGCATCCGGAACACTTATAGATCTTAGCGGTCGTCGCACCACATACACAAAAAATGGAACAACAGTCAATTTGAATCCAGTTTTGAGTGCTTCTCAGGCTGCCAATTATACAGTAGAAAATGTGCTGAGTGGATCTGACAACTGGAAACCGGCATCTTTAACCAAACAGTCAAACGCTCCGATTGTATCACTGGAGGGCTCAACACTTCGGTGGAATGATGATGAAGATGCAATGTGCTGGGTTGTGTTTAAAAACAATTTATTTTTTAAATGTGTAACTGCTGCACAATGTGATATTGATTCAAAAGCAAAATACACTGTTCGGGCAGCCAATTCCATGGGTGGTTTAGGTGCCAGCTCAAATGTCATTGATGCATCTGTAACTCTTTACAGTCTTACTACTTCAGTGGCAAAAGGAAATGGTTCCATTTTACCTTCAGGCGGAAGTTTTGCAAATAACCAGAGTGTAATGATAACTGCTATACCGGACAGTGGATGGATGTTTGACCAATGGAATGGCGATCTTACCGGAAATACCAATCCTGCAAATTTAACAATGACTAGCAACAAAACAGTATCTGCAAATTTTATCCGGGATACAAGAACATATTATACAATTAATTTAAAAGCTTCAGTCGGAGGTTCCATTACTCAGGTACCGGAAGGATCAAGACTTCCTGAAGGTACAAAAGTAACATTTACTGCTGCCGCCATTAAAGACTGGCATTTAAACTTTTGGGATGGTGACTATAGTGGCAACTTGAATCCATATACTATTCCCTCTTTAAACAAAGACTTTTCAGTTACAGCCTATTTCAGTCCTGATAACAGATATGTTTTCGAGGCAGAAAATGGTACCCTTAAAGAAGCCAACACTGAATCAAAAAACACCGGGTTTTCCGGCACCGGATATGTTAACTTTTCAAATATTAAAGGATCTTCAGTCGAGCTTCCTGTTTACAAAGTCTATGCCGGCAGTACGTTCTTTATTACTTTTTCCAACGGTTCAGATACAACCAGGAATCTCTCTCTTTTTGTAAATGGTACCAGGCAGATAGAATCTATCGATTTCGAAACTACAGGGAACTGGACAAACTGGGAAACAAAGCAGTTGGATGTTCCACTGCCCGAAGGTGGCTCTATTATTACTCTGGAAACAGTTAATGGTGCAGATGGACCTAATGTTGACAAGCTGTTTTTTGATGGGGTTCCATCAGTGATGACGCAAAAACCATCAGACACAAAACCATCATTGTTTTACATATCATCAAAAAAATCTCTTTACTTACAAGCAGTTGATTTAAAATTTATGAAAGTAAAAGTGTTTTCCCTTGATGGGAAAGTGGTTTTTTCGAATAATTATAGTTTATTGTCACGAAAAACCAGTCTGATCGAAGTCCCGCTAAAAAATATCACCAAAGGAATTTATCTCATTCAATCTGAATCGGACAGAAGTTCAGACAATGAGCTTCTTTATTTACATTAATGCATTGTTTAGTTTCTGCTCAAGATGCCCTAAATCCATCATGCCCGAGTTGTTTAACCGGGCATCCGTAATAGATCTCTCTCCCGGTTCTTTACTACAGATTCAGAAGAACTTTCTCCGGAAATCGATCGTTTTTTAATGGTTCGCTTCCATCCTGGGTATCGCACATTAGGATTATGAGGAACAATATCGACAACAGGTTTATTTCTTTCGCGCTCCCCCTCTTTCACCTGTTTTAAATAACTGGAAAAATTATGCATCAAATCTCTGATATTTACCTTCTGCATGAAACCCCCTTTCGATATAATTATGTTTAAGACAGCAAATGTTAGACAATTGTGTTTTGGAGGCAATAAACTCTGTAGCTTTTGATATTATCAGGGTTAAGGGGATTCTTTTCATTTTTTCCTTCACACCAGACGAGGCCAATAATTGCCAATTTCCAGCAGGTACTTCAAAAACCACAAGGATAATTATGGAAGATGTGGCGAAATTCACATCTCTTCATTAAGACTGCAGGAAAGGAACATTTTACCTTCCACAGAATTCTTTTGAATTCTACCAGGATTTTGCATTTTTTTGTCAAAAAGAATGCAAAATTAATGTAATTTAAAAATCTGTTCAATTATCAATTTGTAACGTTTTCTCAGTGTAAGAAGGAATAATGGCAAAAGCTAAGGAAGTAAAATCACAGGAAGAACCCATCGAAAAACAGCTCTGGAAAGCTGCTGACAAGCTCCGTAAAAATATTGATGCCGCCGAATATAAGCATATCGTTTTAGGATTAATATTCCTTAAATACATTTCTGATGCATTTGAAGATCTGCACCAGAAACTTATATCCCAAAAAGGGGAATATGCAGGTGCAGACCCGGAAGATAAGGACGAGTATAAAGCCGAAAACGTCTTCTTTGTTCCTCATTCTGCCCGTTGGAGCTTCTTGTGTTCTAAAGCTAAACAGCCAACTATCGGAAAAATTGTCGATGATGCGATGGATGCCATCGAGCGGGAAAACACTTCGCTCCGTGATGTGCTTCCTAAGGTGTACGCCAGAGGTAATCTTGATCCCACTAACCTTGGTGGCTTAATCGATTTAATTGGAAACATCGCTCTGGGTGATGCCAAAGCCCGCAGTGCCGATGTTCTTGGGCATGTGTTTGAATATTTCCTTGGAGAATTCGCGCTTGCCGAAGGTAAGAAGGGCGGACAATTCTATACACCCCGGAGCGTTGTAGAATTACTGGTCGAAATCCTCGAACCGCATAAAGGCAGGGTATT
>JAEZKP010000081.1 GCA_023436145.1 Fibrobacterota bacterium
CCCTGATCGACCTCATCACTGTTTTCTGATGTTATGGATCGATCCAGAGAAAATCCTACTATTGCTATTTTGGCTTTCTGCGTCAAATCAACATATTTAGGCGGAGGAAGGCAGGAGGTAAAAAGGCAAATGGTGATGGTTAATGATAAAGATTTAAGATAAAACCTGGAATGCATAATTACTCCATTTTGAAGTTTTAAAAGTACAGCAAACCATCGGGAAATTCCGATAGTTATGTGCTGTGATAACATTCTCTGAATAATATAATATTAACTCATGTTCAGATATGTAAATATTAAACCTACATATTATTAAATGAAAGCTGCTTGCCATTACAAAGGTATCCCGTTTGGTGATAAATTAAATCAGCAGTTTTTTGGGAAAAAGGGGTTTCCCTGTACACATTTTGTACACGAAACTTAAAAGAAAGACCAGCCAGTTCAGTTCTCGTCTTTTTATATTATAGTGATTAAATCCAAACAAAATTGAAGGTGGTCGTTATGTTTATTTTAAAAAGGGCACTTGTATTTTCTTTAGTTGCCGGATTTTCAGTGTCTCAGATTTTTGCTGCACCGGACCCAAATTTTCATATATACCTGCTTTTTGGGCAGTCCAATATGGCGGGGCCATGCAACAACGACAATGCAACCGCTGCTGCAAGGGATCCTGAACCGGCCGATTGTGACACTACCAACAGGGTAAAAGTTCTTGCTTGGGGAGATTGTAACCGGGAATCCAAACCATGTGGTTTTCCGCTTAAAAGAACCTTCGATACCTGGTATACCGCGTTTCCACCTTACCATAATTGTCATGAAGGCATAGGACCAGCCGACTATTTCGGTAAGACTCTTCTGGACTCTATAAGAGAAGATATCTCAATCGGTTTTGTGCCCTGCGCTTTGTCTGGCCAGAAAATAGAAGTGTTTATGAAAGGGCAGAATGCTCCAATCGATCAACATACACAACCAACCAATGGTAGCAAAAAAATCAGCAGTGGCGGATATGAATGGATGGTGAAACGCGCTAAACTTGCACAGCAATCCGGTGTTATTAAAGGGATTCTGTTACATCAGGGTGAAGCCAATTCCGGCGAGGGTGATGCCTGGGTAAACAAAGTAAAGAAAATTGTAGCTGACCTGAAAACTGATTTGAGTCTGGGTGATATTCCATTCATTGCCGGGGAACTGATTCAGGATGGACCACCAGCCGATCAAGGTGCAAAAAACCTTAATCCTTTTGTGAATAAACTCCCAAACCAGATTCCTAAGTGCGCTGTAGCATCCTCAAAAGATTTTAAAGTCAGAAGTGGTGATACCTGGGGGCTGCATTTCTCCTGTGATGGTATCCGTGAATTCGGCAGACGTTATGCAAGGGCATTTTTGAGTCTGGCAGACCCTGAGTTTGTGCCTAGAAAAGGTGATTCAACCAGAGTAGTTTATCCCCGTGCAGAAAAACATAAAAACATGTTGAAATCAACAGAAGGTATAGTCAGTATTTATACACTCGATGGCCATGTTCTGCAAACTTTTGATAAAATAAGTACCGAAAACGCAATGCGTAATGTAAAGGCAAAAGGAGTATATCTGGTTTCCAGAAAACTGGAAAATGGAAGTAAAATCGTTGTACCTTTTGTAAAAAATTAGAGCCCTGGTTTGTTATTCATATTTTAATAAAAGCCTGTATTAAATACAGGCTTTTTTTTGCAAGTATTCACGAAAAGAAAATCACTGCAAGTGAATTAGCCCGCAACATGCGACCCGATATTATTCAGTAGTTTCAAAGAAAACTTCCAATAACTGTGTTACACCGCCGGCTTTATACCGCTGCTTTTGCTTCTTTTTTAATCTGATTACTGAGCCAGTCATCTGATTCTTCTATAATGAGCAAAAACAGCTTCCCGGGCAAGATGCTGCGTAACAACTGCAGAATTCAGGTTGAAAAGTAGTTGTAACAGACTGATTTTTATAGAGAAATGCAGCTATGTCCCATGTCTTTGGCTGCGTTCTTTTTATTGGACAATAATAACTTTTCGGGGTATAATTAAGTAATACGGCCACACATTTACACACACACTGTACATTCAGGCAGTACACAAAAATTCAAGCGTACACACTTAGGGATTAGGTGAGAGGCAAATTGAACATGGATATATGATTTAGGTTGTGGAAAAAATTACCGGAGTGGAAATTTGCCGAAAACATCCTGTCTGATTCTTGCTTTTTCTGCTATAGCAGTGTTTTTTCTGCCTTATGATACCTTTGCAAAAAAATTGACAGTTGATGCAGACGGCCAAGCTACCTATACTACTATCAGTGCCGCTCTCAATGCTTCATCTTCCGGTGATACCATATATATTCAGGGTTCTGATATAGATACTTACGATGAGAGTTGGCCCAGCAACCGGTCACCTGAACTGACTATTATGGGTGCATCTAACAATCCTGACAGTTTCCCGGTTGTCCGATTTTCCGGAGGTGACTGGGGTAACTACTGGCAAAACGGTAGCGTTGCTACGACCCGATTTAAACAGATTGTCTTAAATAACTGGTCTTCAATAAGTCTGTTAAACAATCAAAGGAATTGCGTAATTGACAGGTGTATTGTAAAAAATTTTACGAACACTGTTTTTATAATGAGCGGTGATCATTTCTATTATCTTGTCATTACCAATACAATTTTCTGGAACAACAATACAACCATTTTTTCAAAACCATCGTTACATAATGTTAATGGTCCCTATGCAAAGGTGACCAACTGTACCTTTTATGGTAATCAGACTATCAATGCTGAGGATAATGTTTCAACAACCGATGTTTTAAATCAGAAAATTGTAGTAATAAAAAACAGTATTTTTAAAAATAATTCTACAATTGTCATTGATAATGATATAAAGTCCGCTTATACATATAATCTGTTGCCTTCAGGCCAAACCGGATGGGGTACCGGAAGTGTATATAACGATAATCCGGGTTTTATAAATGGCACTCCATCAAAAGCTTCGGATTTTGGACTTACTTCCAGCTCTCCAGCAATGGACAAAGCCACCAATACTGATGCACCGGCTTACGATATAACCGGAGGAAGCCGTTCGGGCACTTATGATATAGGAGCGTTTGAATATGGCAACGGTGGGTCTGGTTCGGGAAACATCCTTTATTGGGACAATTCCACAAGTGCGGGCTATCAGATATCAAATGGGACCTGGGGTTCCAATAACTACTGGTCTGCAGATGGTACTAACCTGGTTGCCTGGGCCGGTGCCGGGTATTCCGCTGTTTTTGCCGGTATTGATGGCAACTGGACTATCACCGTGAATGGTACTCAGAACGTGGACAGCATGGCATTTCTGAATAACGGTTATACCATAAGCGGAGGAACTTCACTTAATTTTGAATCCAAATCCGGTATTTACGTGGCAAGTGGAAAAGAGGCCACCATAAATACAGTGATCTCCGGATCTCCAGGTGTATCAAAATATGGATCAGGAACCCTTATTCTTGGGGGTTCAAACACCTACTCCGGAAACACAACTATCCACGCCGGTACTTTGGTTGCCAACCATAACAGTGCTCTGGGAAATACTACCGGAACGACGACTCTTAACGGTGGCACGACTCCGGTCGTCTTGCAATTGGGAAATGTGACTATCACTGGAGAAACAATCACTCTGAAATCGGACTCACTGACTCAAGCTATATCCCAGATACATTTACCTTCAGGAAGAACAGCCACCTTGAACGGGACTGTCAATTATGCCGGAAATTATTATAATAAGATCATAAGTGATGGTACCTTAAATGTTCAGGGAGCGATAAGTGGCAGCGGTGGCCTCTGGTCTTTTTTGTATCTTGATGGAAGCGGAAACGGCACTCTTAATTCTACGGTGTCAATAGGGATTGTACATTTATTAAAAGATGGAGGTGGGACCTGGACAATCAATTCAACCGGTAACACCTGGAATGCAACGTGTATCAATAATGGAACACTGAGAAATGGTGCATCCAATTGTCTTCCTGCTGCTACAGTCCTGGTTATGGGGGCAAACGATGCAAATAATGTCACCTACAATCTCAACGGATACAGTCAGACTGTCGGGGGTATTGCCGATGGTGGTACAACAGGTGGAACAAAACAGATAACCAATACCGGTTCTGCTGCTACTCTTACTGTAAACAACTCTACAGCATATACCTACAGCTACCTAATCAGTGGATCAATAAGTTTGGTAAAGAGCGGATCGGAAAAATTCACTCTGGCAGGGGCAAATACATATACTGGTAATACCACTGTTTCGGCAGGTGACTTATGCATTAACGGTTCACTGGCTTCAGCAAGCGCGGTTTCAGTGGCATCCGGTGCGACACTTTCGGGAACCGGCTCTGTACCAGGAAATGTTACTATTTCCAATGGAGGAAAAATTGCCCCCGGATATGGGAATACGGGAACATTATCAACCGGTAATTTGACATTAAATAGCTCTTCAGCTCTGAATTTCGAACTGGGTAGCAGTTCCGATAAGATTGTGGTGTCAGGAAATCTAACTCTGGATGGAACTTTGAATATAAGTGGGGCTTTCGGATTTGGAGCAGGGACTTACACCTTATTGACTTATTCCGGCTCAGTTACCAATAACACATTATCACTGGGATCAGTCCCTTCTGGCTTTGATTATTCGATAAGCGTGTCGGGAGGAAATGTAAATGTTACGGTTGTGGATAATAATCCGGGAAATGTGGTAACAGTTGATGCAGATGGTCCAGCCAGCTATAGTTCGCTTGATGCAGTTCTGGTGGCAATTGAGGCAGGGTCAATCGATCCAGATACCGTGAAATTCATCGGTTCCAATCAGCACACTTATTCCTGGAATACTCCTGTTGATAAATCGCTGGGTTATATTGTTTTTAAAGGTGCAGAAACCGATCCTGACAAATTTCCCATAATCAATCATTCAGGCTCGGCGGATGGATATAATTTATTTAACAAAACAGATGCTCATTTTCAGAGAGTAATTCTCACCGGTTCAAAAGGGTTTAATCTGGCTCAAAACGCACATTCATTTTCTTTCAGGCAATGTGTAATGAGGGATTTTTCAGGAACATACGCGTTCCATTTGGAAGGTAATACAGGAGGGACAGTAATCTTTGAAAACTGTTTATTTGAGGGTAACACCTGTACCAATATTTTTGACCTTAACTACTGGGGCGGATCACCAATCTTTACTATTACCAATTGCACCTTTGACAACAATACGAGTATCTGGGATGAAGATGAAGATAATAGTACAAATTTCTCCCTGAAAAACTGCATATTCAGTGGCAATGGAACTACATTCAGAGGAAATTTACTACGGGGAAAAACTTCTTATTCGCTGACATCAGAAGGGCTGAGCGGTTACGGAACCGGTTGTGTTTCAAACGGTACTCCTCAATATGTTTCCGGTTCCAGAAACAATCCTTCAGACTGGAAATTGAAAGATGGGACTCCGGCGGATGATATTGGGACAACAACTGGTGCTCCGGGAGTTGATCTGGGGGGATTTTCCAGAAGCGGAGGTAATGATGCCGGATGCTGGAATTATGACGCGATTGTCAATTATTACTGGGATGTAAGTACCTCAGCAGGATACCAGGCCGGAAATGGAACCTGGGGTACAAATAACTACTGGACTTCTGATGGAACAACGCTGGTTGCATGGCCGGGTGCCGGAAAATCTGCAACATTTATCGGTAGTGACGGAACCTGGACGATTACCGTTAATGGAACTCAAAATGTGGACAGCCTTGCTTTTGTAAAAAACGGATATACCCTGACTGATGGTACTTCGCTGAATTTCAGTACGAAATCGGGAATTTTTGTAGATGCTGAAAAAACTGGCACAATAGAAACAAAAATTACCGGAACACCAGGACTTTCCAAGTATGGTTCAGGCACATTAGTGCTGGGCGGGTCAAGTACCTTTACCGGTCCGACTGTCATCAACGAAGGAGTGGTTTCTACCAGTTATCTCAATAATGGAGGCAACAGCAGTAACATCGGCTCATCTTCAAACAGTGCAGCAAATCTGGTATTTAATGGTGGAACATTGCGTTATACCGGAGTAAATCAGGATTGCGACCGGTTATTTACAATTAGTACAAGTGGCGGAACTATTGACGGGTCCGGAATCGGATACCTGAGATTTACCAATAACGGTACTGTGGGGTTTTCCGGAACTGGAGCACGTGTACTGACCCTGACTGGAAGCTGTTATGGAAATGTACTCTCTACAGTATTGACTGACTACAGTGGATCATCCACATTTTTAATCAAATCCGGTTCAGGATCATGGATTTTAACCGGAAATAATACCGCAACTGGTCTTGTGACAATAAATGCAGGGACACTTCAGATTGGAAATGCTGGAACATCAGGAGCCATTAATGGTTCTGTTGTAAATGATGGGATACTGGTATTTAACAGATCTAATTCCTGTACATTTAGCAAGGTCATAGCTGGAAGCGGCGATCTGATCCAGGCAGGAACAGGAACGCTGGTTCTATCTGGTGCAAATACATACAGTGGGACAACAACAATCAATTCAGGCACCCTGCAACTGGGAGCTGCAAATATAATCCCTGATGGTGCCGGTAAAGGGGATGTTGTTGTAAATGGTACTCTTGATCTTAACTCATACAGTGAAACAATAAATGGTTTAAATGGGAATGGCACAGTTAATAACAGCGCTTCAGGATCACCAGTTCTGACTATTGGTGCTAATAATGCCAATTCAAATTTCAGCGGAGTGATAAAAAATACCGCAGGAACTCTGGGAATAACCAAAACCGGTTTAGGGTTGATAAACTTAGCAGGTAATAACACCTACAGTGGTGCAACAACCGTATCTGCAGGAGAACTGAGGATAAACGGCTCCACTTCGACTGCCAGTGCAGTTACTGTGCAATCAGGAGGAAAAATCAGTGGAAACGGAACTATAGGCGGTTCTGTAACAATTAATAACGGGGGAATAATCGATCCGGGTAGCAATTCTTCCGGAACGCTTACTACTGGCTCATTAAATTTAAACAGCTCCTCGATCCTGAATTTTGATTTGGGTACAAGTTCTGACCGGATAAATGTAAATGGAAATCTGATACTGGATGGAGTTTTATACATTACGAATGCAGGTGGATTCGATGTGGGTGATTACACGTTGATGACTTATACAGGAACTATTACAAATAATACACTCAGCATCGGTATACTCCCCTTAAGCTCTTATAGCTACAGCATAGAGGCTGGTGCTGGAAAAGTAATCCTGCATGTAATCTCCAAGGAAGAATTGCTGCCTTTAACGGTGGTGCAGTCTGAACCTTCATGTTCTGTTTACACTTCTAAATGGACACTGGTATTTGATAACAATAATGGTGGAGGGATAAAAGCTCTCACAGACAGTATTCATGGGCTGCATCACGGTCAGGGAAATCAGATTGGTGGATCGCAGAATCTTTATTTTCTGGAATATAACGGAACCAGTTCAAAACAGAATGGAAACTGGTCTGTTAAGCACGTCGGGTCATTCAGAACTACAATTCACCAGAGTGGAAGCCTGGCTGCCGGTATTGATTATACAAATGAATATACGGTTCACGGTTCAGGCAGGATCTACATAAAATCGACTGTTTTCAATTCTGGCAGTAGCGTATCGGCAAAGACGATACGGTTTGCATGCGAACGAAATCCGGTAGCTACCATGGCTGTTTTAATCGGTAATGCAAGTGCAGATCAGGCACCGTATGTTCTTTTGAGTTCAAATGCTTCTCAACAGAATGACATTTTATTATCCATCAAGGATTTATGGACCGCTTCGCCAGGTGTTTCTAATAGTGCCACCGGATTTTATAACAATGCGTCAACTGGATATGCCGGATATGAATGTAATAATTTCAGTCTTCCTTCGGGACAAAGGCAATCCTGGGAGTTGATGATTGATTTCAATCATCAGAGCTGGAATGATACAAATGGAGTCGGGAAGTATGTAGATGATTACCGTAAGCCGGACAGCCTGGTTTATATCGCCGGAACGCCGGCAATGGAGAGGGACTGGGAACAGCATCTTTATGGACATTGGAAATTTGACGAAACAGGGGCAGTAGATACTGCCAGGGATGCTTCCGGAAATAATCGATATGGAATTATAAGCGGTGGAAGCTGGAAAGATGGAAGGCTGGCCGGAGGTATTCAACTCAATGGGTCCCAGAATGTAACTGTGCAAAACGATGCAGATTTTAATCCTTATAAAAGATTCACGGTGATGGCCTGGATAAAGCCATCTGTGGCAATATCTGCGGGTTCAACAATTATAGGTAAGCACAATGGAACACAGGGATGGAAATTTACCGGTGATGGATCAGGAAGATTGGCACTGACTCTTGATGGAACAACAATGTCTGCTACATCCCCAACAGGTACCGGTGAATGGTGTCATGCAGCAGTAAGCTGTAACAGTTCCGGACAGGTGATATTTTATGTAAATGGAAATGCCGATAAGGTTTTTTCTGGGAGTTATACAGTAACAAATAACAGTGCAAATGTGATTATCGGAAGTGGTTTCAGTGGAATAATCGATGATGTGCGGTATTACGGTGACACAATAACAGAAAATACATTAAAAAGTATTTACAGAAATGGTATCAGAAGTTCGGAAGGAGTGTATGATACCCGGGCAAATAATGATAATACGTTGCATGTTCTTATTGATGGGGATGACATCCCCCGAAGATTCCCGGTATTCAGAATCGCAAATTACTGGGCAAGCACAAAGCCTGCTCCAGGATGTGTCAAACTGAATGGAACAGTTTTAACAGAGGGGACGGATTACTTTGCTGATCTTATGGATGTATGGAATGTTCTTTATATCGGTATTAATAAAACTGTTTTGTCCAATTCAGTAAGGTTATTCATAGATGATGCAAGTTCTAAGGGGTCAGTAAATAGGACCACCCCGAAAATGGTAAGCGGAAAAAACACAATTGGTTCGGTTGATTATATATGGGTGAAAAATTTCCAGGAAAACGGGTTTGGTCCGGATTCTTCCAGACAATGGTATGTCAATTGGAAAATGAGCGAGAATTATGGAAAAGATGGTGACCCGTGGTTTATGGCAAGCTCTGTAACCAATCCATATTATCAGATCGATACTTCTTTCATGACTAATCTGATACCGGGTTATGACGGGTATAATGAATCATGGGGAAGTTACTGCTTTCAAATAGGTTCTTATTTTCCTAAAACCTCTGATCATGTTTTTACCCCATTTACTTATGCGGTGGAGGAAAGTTCCAGTGTACGGGTTGTATTACGGATAAATGAAAGAACTGCAAACAGTTTTGGCAGCTATTTTAATATCATCACCAGATGGACTATTTATCCCACAGGTCAGTTTTATAAATGGGACAGTTTGTACAGTTTCAGTGGAGAGCCATCACAGGTTTATATCGATGCCAGCATGGATGATACCACATATTCATCTTTTTACACCAATAAGATTAAAAAAAGGGGAGGGGTGATCTATTCTGGTAAGTATCAGGACTTTGTTCATGCGTGGCTCTCCATGAAAAACAGCAGCGGATTTCAGGATCAACCATTTAACAGTGATACGATTTTAACCTGGCGGGAGGGCAACAGGGTCGGATTGGATTTTGGCGATATGAGTACTACATCTGCATGGAATTCATCACATATACAGACAGTTGTATATCTTGACATTCAAAAGCCGGATATGAATTCATCATTTGTGGATTCGGTGGCCAATTCTGCCCAGTATCCGCAGACACCGGTCATGATAACCGGTTCGCTTCTCTCAGAAGCCAATGCTACAGAAGGCGATCTCAACGGTGATGGTTTTAATGAACGTGAAGGTGCTTATGTTATAAAATCAAATAATAATGAAGTTCATCTCAGGCTTCCTGCACATGGAGACACTTGCAGATTCAAACCGGTGTTAAGAATAACCGGCTATACCGCTATGTCAAAACCTCAATATGTAATCATTTACCGGGGAAATGACACTATCGCACTGGTTGAAGGACAATATTATAATGCTTTTCTCAATAAGTCAAAAAAAGAGCTGGTGATCCAGATCGACAGCGTCTTTTGTGACACCACCAGTATTTTTATTTCAAATGACAGAACTCTGGCAGTATCACTTTCCAGTTTCAGCGCGGCTCCCGGAGACAGATGTGATACTTTGCGATGGAGAACAGAAAGTGAGCAGGAGAACCTGGGATTTTATTTATGCCGCAGAATCAAACCCGAATTTATGGACAGTCTGATTGATGTTTTACAGAAGAAAGGTGAAGGTTCTGTTGAGACAAGTTTACTTTTCAAGAACAAAATTATAAATCTCCAGGACACCGGGTGGGTACGGGTAAATAATCAGCTAATAGCTGGGGCCAACTCGGGAGTTTCTATGGGGCCACGCGATTATATGTATATCGATTATAATGTTCAAAATGAGATACTTTATGAGTATAAACTGATTGCTCTGGACTATTCAAATAAAGAAAAAATCTATGGTCCGGTACAGGTTATGCCCAGAAGATTACTACCTGTAAAGTTCGCTTTATTCAGAAATTTCCCAAATCCATTCAGAAATGCCACTATTATCCGATTCGCGCTGGCGCAAGACAGCAGAATTTCTCTGAACATATACAATCTTCAGGGACAACTGGTTAAAAGGCTGATTAAACCGGACATGGTATTTCGAACCGGAGTACATCAGGTGATATGGGACGGGAAAAGTGAAAGCGGAGGCGCATTGGCAGCAGGTCCTTATGTCTACAGGCTTGTAGCCGGAAGATTTGCCGATGCAAATGTGCTGTTGCTATCCAAATAAGAAGTTAAAAGCGTTTAAAGATCAGTAACGTGCTGCCGGCAATATCCCCGGATATCCTTCTTCCCAGAGGTGAAAAAATGGTACCTTCAGCCCCGGGTTTTCTATTCAGAACTATTACCTTATGTCCGGCACCATCCGGTGATAAGTTACACGGAGAGGTCTTCTTACTGGAATATTTCCTGATCGGTGAGCTGTAACTGACATTATTAAATGACAAAAGACGGAGTTTATTGACTGCATTACCAAAAGATCTGGTGGAATCGTATACCAGACCGATATTCTGAACATATTGACGGGAACCTTTTGTATAACGGTAAAGCGAATCGTTTCCAAATTTGATTTTTTCCAGGCTGTCAGAAGAAATATAGTGATAGTTGTAAATAGGGCGTAACATTGAAAGAGGCTCTTTTCCATTCTCAAGCATAACCGCATAGAAGGCATCTTCAACTACCATTGTAACATTAAACCGGAGATAGACAGAGATGTTATACCGGTTTTCGACCGGATTTTGAATAGTACTGTCTGCATAGACAGTAGTAATAATCCCCTTCTCGAATATATTGAAAATGTAAAGTGTATCACTGTTTTGAATTTCATAATCATTGAGCGTAACTTTTACATAAAGTGACTCACCGGTTTTAACCGAAGGGTCCTGTCTTCTGTAAGGTTCGAATTGCCAGGAGTATTCCCAGACATTGCCCAGTTGGTCGGGACAGAAATCACCGATGGATTGCTGAGATAGTACCGGAAAGACGATAATGGAAACTAATAATGGTAAAAGGAGTGGCATGTATGGTTCCTGTTCTCCAGAAGTTTGTTAAAACAATTCAAAGCCTTGATATGGATTATTGTACAAAATAAGATTTGCGATAACAAGGAGTAATATTGAAAAAGTAAAAAGATACGTCTTGTGTGTACATTTTTATCAAACTGAAAGTTATGTGTGATTTGTGGATGAGAACGGTATATTCTTTATTAGATGAAAAAAATATTTGTTAAAGACACCAAAGTAATAAACTATGAACCAGGAAGTACCAATCAGTTTATCCCTGGCACATAGATGACCTCTGAATTGTTGACTCCTTTGAGTAGTACAACAGTCGAAAAGCTTACAGATGGTAAGTGGATACTTTCACCAGCATTAATCCGGGTGGCCGGAAGCACTGTTTTTCCGTTAAAAGTAATCATTATAGCCGACAGGACCGAATTGGTGGAATTGTAAAGAATCCATCCTGACCTGTAAGGTTTAATGAATGGTCGATTAGCAAAGTGAGGAGTATTTGTCTTCTGATAAGCAGAAGTAATGTCCAGAGTCAGAGTATTTCCTGCTTCTGATTTAACTTTCGACTCCACCTCAGATGCTTTCATTCTCAGCGAAAGAGTGTAGGGTGGAGTAAAAACCGTGCCCTGATTCATATCCATATTTTTAGCGGTTCCCATGTTTCCCACCGATTTAAAGGCAGGTTTGGGAGTACCATCAAACACTTCAATAGCCTTTCCTTTAATATTAAAGAGGTTGTTTTCGATAAGCATCTGTATGTCGACCCCCGGACCACAGGCATATGAAGCATTTTGGGAAGTATATAAATTATTGAAAACGTGTACTTTACCGGAGCGACCCCGTGGCTGGCGCTGGTCTACCCGGTCTGCCCACCAGCAATAGGCATAGGTGATGTTTAATTTACCTTTGTCACCTTCCACATTGTCTGCACTGCTTATTAGATTGGAAAAACGGTGCTCTTTATTATAACTATACCAGAATTTACACCAGGTTACTGTGACAAAATCCGCACCCTTGGTGATATCACAGTTTCCATCCTGACCATCAGAAATATCCAGATGATCCAGCCACACATGATGTGAATTATTGAGGATCCCGACTGCATCGGCTCCTCCTTTACACTCTTCATAAGAGTTGCATCTGTCTCCCTGTACCGCAAAATTTCTCAGAATTACATTGCTGGCATTGGATACAGCTACACTTCCCTTTATCAGTACACCAGAAACTTTACCAATAATAGTTTTTTCGGATGAAACTGTCAGTTTTCCGGTATAGGTGCCTTTGTTTATTAAGATGATTTTTTTACCGGAGGACTTTGCTTCTGACTGAAGCTGGGACATGTTACTTACTGTAACTTCTATACCTCCCTTTCCACCGGTAGTTCCACCTGCCTGTGAAGCCCATCCTTCGGGCTGGTCGGAGATGGAGAAGCTTGAGGCATAGCAGATGAATGATAGAATAAATAGTATTGCTTTTATTTTATAAAACATATATCCTCCTCCAGGTGGATACAGATGGGTTAACACAATTGAAATAAAAGAGTTATAAAGGGATTGAGATTTTTTGTCAAATGGAAAATAGTTTATGGTGATCGGTAAATCAGTGCTTCTTTTTTGCCCCCGGTGTTGTTCTGGAAATTTGAGATTTTTATTGATGCGGATACTCTGAGTGAAATTTCTTTAAATTCAATGGGTTAGGAAGGGAGTACCACTCTTTCTTCTTTGGTGGCGGAGGACAATGGAAGGTTTAATTTGGTTCCACCATCCCCGGTGTGCAAGCTTCCGCTGCAGGTGTTTCAATTCATTTTGAGCTGGAGTTAACCCGGCGACGTGTGCCTGAAAAAAGCATCACGAAGCCGGTGGTTACCAGGTTCGCAAAGAGAAAGCGGTTTCTCTATTGAGCCATAAGGCTGTTCTGTTTTACTTCCACACGGTTATCTTTGCAGAATGTGCAGTTCGGTCCGTAAAAATACTTGCGGTTCGCAGTGTCGTTCATCAGGTGGACTCTGAACCAGGCTGCCGCAGCAGAAAGAGAAACACCACTGGCTCCCTGGTACACCCAGCTTCCGTGATCTGCTTTCAGCTCATTGAGGAAAAAAGCAGGCTGATTAGTGACAGTGAGAAATACATCCTCGACACCGCTGCACTTCACCGTCTTGTCTTCCCCGCCGCAGAAAAACAACATCGGGGTGTGAACACCGGAAAGCTTAGAAGTGCCGCAAATCGTGGCAAGAGCCTTATAGCGAGGATCGGATGCTGACATACAGGTTGACATTCCGCCATAAGAGTGACCAAGCTGACCGATTTTGGATGTATCCAGACGGTGATAGTAGGGGCTGCTTGGATCCTCATTCTGCTCGATTATCCAGTTCATTCCTACGATAGTGGGGAGTGGATTACCTCTACCCGTGACGGTGCTGAGCGAAGCCACTACGACGAAACCGTGCGAAGCGAGATGCTTCATCATAGGTAAATATTGTCCACACCACTTATTTTGGCCTGCATCGGTGATACATCTTGGGGGATTGGGCTCGGGGTTGTCTGTGTACCCATTTGCCCATATGAGAATGGGGTGCAGGTAGCCGCTGTTCGCAAGGTTCTTGGGTCGGTACACATTGAAGCGTTGCTGATCATTATCGTAGATCGGATCTGGAAGATCTCCAGCCAAAGGTCCCACATTCTTGTCTGTCGCTACCTCGAATGGACCCGCAGCGGTGGGATTGGCAGTGGGCCATTCCTTGCCAACAGGTGTTGAATCAAGGGTTACATTCTGTTGCTGATTATTCAGGGTTGTAATCGCAACGGTCTTTGTCTTGTAACCGGTTGCCGAAACTATAAGCGTATCAACAACTGCATCCGCTACTGTTAAACCGCTGTTGCTGTAAGTTGATGATTTTGTATTGATTGGAGCAATTGCATACTGTCCCCCATTAAAGGACATATAGCGAAACGATACTTCTGACCTGCCAACTGCAGCCCTGACAACAAGAACTTTTGTAGCCTGGCAATTTCTGGAAATGTCAAATTGGTACATCCCTGAAACCGCGTTCATTTTTATTTCCTTCCTGAGAAGATTTCCCTTTAAATCGAAAAGTTCAATCTTAATGGTCGATTGAGTGTTCAGGGTAAAATGCAATACACTGTTTTTTAATGAAATATTATTTGAATGTGCAATGGCAGGCAGTTTTTTCGCGGAAGTACTTATAAACGAATATTTTCCTTCTGCATCAGTGGTATCTTTCATATTTTGAAGTACCAGTGTAACTACAGCACCAGGAATTGGTTTTGCACTGGTATTGGATACTACACCCTGCAAGTTAATCGCTTGAGTGTATGCTGAAAAAACTGTAATCGCAATAAAACATAAGGCATTCTTTAACATACCACCTCCTCAGTTTATGAATTGTATTAATTGCGCTACTTGATACTAAGAAACAATCTTTGTGCGAAGTAAAATAAAGAACTCTTTTAAAACATGTTGTTAAAATATATACATATTAGGATAAATGAATAAGATTTGTTGTGATCTAAGGAAGGTTTCGTGGACATGTTAAGCCACAAAAAATTGACCATTTTTTCAGTATTTTTTTGGGGTTTTTCCTGTACTCACTGACCAAATGGTTAAGGGAGTCTAGTGTCCCGCTCTACTGATCTGCTGTATGGTGTACGCTAAGGACCAGTTTAACTACATTGCGCTTAAAATCGGCATCATACTTTTTCGGGGTTTTGGATCCCATACGGTCCACACCTCCATACAAAATCTGGTATTATTTTGTTAAGAGTGCTTAACTTTTTGTCCACAAAACCTTCCGGAATTCAAAAAACGTCTTGCAATCTCTTTAAGCGCTCAATTTTTACTGCTGAAAGGATATGTTTTTATTGCCGGGCAGTTTATCAGAAAAATGGAAAACATCAGTTATCATGTGGCTGCAGGAAAAATAAGTAAAGAATTACTTCACGAAATCCTGTGTGCAACACTTAGTGGTGATGATGAAAACGAGGAACTTAAATTGAAAATTATAAATGCTATAAAGGACTAATTGATGAAGAAAAAAAATGTTGAAAAGTCAGTAGAAACGATAACCACGATGCAAAACGTTGGAACATGAAACAAAATCTGAGAAATATTTTGTCGCTGTAAAGCTTGGCTATGTTATAGATGCCCTCAGAAAATTTGAAACCTGTTATAAATAATTCAATCGTCAATAGTTAAAATCCCCCCTTGGTTCCTCCATCCCCCAGGAGGAACCTCATCGCCCGGCTTTCTCTTCCCTTACTGTACTCTACCAACCACCTTTCTCTGTATGCTCCCTTTTGCATCGGTAATAACCATCACACCTACCATTTTTGATGGCAATAACCTTTTCAACAGGATTTGTGCAGAACCGGTATAGCTCTGATGGAATATCCTTTTGCCAGTGAAAGAAAAGATTGTAACTGTCTGTTTCTCATTTTCAGGTGAAAACAGATGCAGCGTTCCGTTTTTCAGTTGGAAATTAATGCGGTTTTCGTGCTGAGAGACTGGGTTGATTTTTCCGACTTTTACCATTGAGGATGGCAGACGGCAGGCGATTCCACGGCCTGCTGTGCTCATGTAAACAACGCCGAAAGTGTTCATATCTCCAATCACAAACTCACCATTAGCCAGTCCTCCATATTCATGTGCATCATCGTTAACACGCACCCATGTCGCTCCTTCATCGATTGACTGGAACACTCCGGTTTTTCCATTAACAGTACCGTAAATATATACGGCAGGGAAACTCTTTCCTGAAGCGGCTTTACCAAAGCCTACAGCTTCACAATAGGAAACACCGGCTATCGGAGTAAACGATACTGCTTCATCTGTGGAGCGGGCAAGACCGTTTTTTCCCAGAGGAACCCACAAATCGCCTTTTTTTCCGGGGACCAGCCGGAATTTACGAAAATCGCTTACCCCAGCGGTACCTGCTTTGGTGAAGGTTATTCCCTTGTCAGTGCTTTTGTAAAAGATACCTTCACTTTTTTTGAACGCATAGAAAACATCTTCATCTTCAGGATCTCCAACCACATAAGCCCCGTCTATACCACTTACTTCTGTCCAGGCGCTGGTAGCATAGCGTTGAACCGGAAAAGCTCCCGACACTTCGTTACCATTGGTAATTTTATGTGATGGAACCCAGAGAGTAACTTCTCCATCAGCTGATATTGCCACGCACTCACCTTTGGCGTATTGGGAAGGAACACTTTCGTAAGTGGCAACAGTCCAGGATTTTCCACTATCAACACTAAACTGAACAGGTGAAATCGGAACATCGTTATTTCCTGTAGGATTTGCACTGTGGGCATCTGTTAATTTGACTAATTTTCCACTTTTTGGTGCAAAAGCCAGTGCGCGTGTGGTGCCCAGACTTACCATGGTACCATTGACATTGGATTCATGTCGCTTTGACGGGTAACTGGTGACATCATCGTGACGGAATCCATCATAATCACCTATCACGGAAATTAGCGGCCCTCCTGGAATACTGATAAGATCCAGAGGAACCACCTCCTCGATACCGTGGGAGAGAACTTTCCACACAGTCTTCTGCTGCAAAGCAGGGGAGCCGGATTCATCTATTGTAAATGCGGTTATGTCATCGGTTGCAAATACGCCATTTCCTGAAGTAACTATTGCACGTTTTGGATTAAAGGGGTCCATGACTATACATCCGGACCAGTGGATTGAGCTGCAATACATCCAGCCGATTCCGTTTTCATTCATCTGCTTTGTGGTGGGATAAACTCCACCATCCATCCAGTAATACTGGAAAGAGGGGACCCAGTTTTCACCTCCATCATCACTGTAATAGATGTTGGTTCCCCAGACATCTTTCCATTTGCCAGTGGATTGATTGTACCAGAACTGTGGACCACGATATCCTATTGTTGATGCGACCAACTGGAGCGGATTGGATGGGTTGATGGAAATACCACTATACGCAGCGACATATGTGGAATCGGAATCGTAATTCTTATCACCGGGATCGATGAAATTTTCCGGTGATACATCAGTCCACTTTCCTGTTGCAGTTTCATATTTAAAAACAGCACCGCGGTTGAACCAGTCTTTAATGGGTCCCCAACCTTCATCCCAAGCCATGGTGTGTGGTCCGGCACCATCGCCGAAAGTAATATAAAGTAAAGATCCGTCAGGTGTGATAGCAATACGCTGGGGCATAAGTGGTGGAACGTATCCTCCTTTTGTTGCAGGAGCAGGCCGGCCAGCGATTAGAGACCAGCTTTTTCCACCATCGGTGGACTGAAAAACATTGTTTTTAGCACGCAGAAAACCCGCATATAATACGTTGGAATTTTTTGGTGCAAATGTCACAAATGAGAAACCTGAACCATTCCAGGTGGTATCTGATCCTGATGCATCTGTGAAACTTTTAACATATTGCCAGGTGGAACCATTGTCCGATGATTTGAAAAGGCCTTTGCTTTTTGATCCATAAAACATGATATCCGGATTATTCGGATCGATAGCCAGGGCTTCACCGTTTCCACGTCCCATACCATTGCCGTGAGCATAAAATTTACTGACAGCAGAACCTTTTGCACCTGTTGTATCCCAGGTGTAAATAACAGTCCAGGATCTGCCCCGGTCAGAAGAGTGGAGAAATGCGCTCCTTCCCTCGTTCCAGTAAGTGGTCCCGGCTACCAAATATACTTTGTCAGCATTTTTTGGATCTGCAGCAATTGCTTCAACCCCTAAAAGACCACGTTCAGATACATCAACCCAATCCATCAGGGAAATCCACTTTTTTGAATTCTGATCCCAGCGATAAGCACCGCCAACATCGGTCCGTGCATAAAAAAGGTTTTGTTCTACAGGTGAGGCAACGATTGAAGAAACAAATCCCCCTCCACCGATAGCAACAGTACTCCATGAGAAGGATTCGGAATTTTGAGCGAAAGCCGATGAAAAAAAGACCAGGGTGAAAAGCAGAATGAGATTTTTATGCATAATTATTCCCTTGATGATGCTTTATTGAGTGGTATAATGATAAAATATCCTATTTTAAAGGTAAAAGATCGAAAATGTCCTCACTGGTGACAAATATATTGCCAATATAAATAAAAAAAGAATGAGGTCGTCATAAATAAAGGCTCGCATAGCAGATAAAAGAGGCAATAAGTAACAGAAAATGAAATATTAAGTGATTGAAAATGAATGGGATAAAGCTATAGGTGACAAGCAGATTGGGAAATATGAATCAGAGTTGAAAGCTTTAAAAAATGGTGACATGTTTGTCCACAAAAATAGATAAAACCAGATTACTGTCAGGTAAACCAGGACGGAGGAAAACAACATGGAAAGGTTCTCTAACACCATCCGTAGAGCCATTTTCGGATTGCCCAGCTGTTTCCAAAAATTTATTTTGACTGATTATATTATGTTTTGTTTGCATATTCAAAAGTTTCATTACGGACAGTTTAGTGTCCGGTTAATTTAACAAAAAGTTATTGCAAAAAACAGCTTGCGATTTAGAATTTCAGACCAGAAAGCACCAAATCACAAATCTTAAATTCCAAACAAATCCTAAATTACAATACCCAAATCCTAAACAGGAATAGGAGTATGAAAGAGAATTCGAAATTCGAAACTGGATAGAGGCCTCTATCTGCTCTTTTATTGTTTGGATTTTTGAATAATTGGTAATTGGGATTTGTTTAGGATTTGGTGCTTGTGATTTGAAATTTATCTATGTGCCCTGCTTCTTATGCAATCTTATGTTTGTTAAATTAACCGTACACTTCTGATTACCGGAATTAATAAACAGATCCGCTTTCACCGACGAAACAATCAACCTGGAGACACTATGACTGCATCAAGACACCTTTTGTCAGTTATAATCCTTTCAATCTTGAGTCTCTTTCTTTTTAATTCCTGTTTCCCTACACGGTCCGATGACAATGAGCATATACAGGAGAATACTGATCCGGAAGAAAATGATGTGGAAATAGATACTCTTCCTGATGAATATGATACCATTCCACAATTCCTTGTCAGTGAAAGCAGCATAGATTCTCTTTTCAATGTTCTGATTAAGAGAGTGGAGAGTATGGAGAATGTTGAAAATTCAGATGACGTTTTCAACACTGATTTTTTGTCGCTTAAAAAAGGCTTTGCAACTGCAATATCAAAAAAACCCTCACATGCAAAAGCAAATTACGGATTTATAATTTCTGCAATAGGCGCCATAAACACCAGTGAAAAAATCAAAAAGGTGGTTGATTCTATCCAGGCTTATATTGAAGATGTTGACAACTATGATTATCTGGAGGAGCCGTTTTTTTACGATGATCTCCCTGATAGAGGTCTTGCAAAACGCAAACAAGCTGGAAATACACCTGTTCCTGTCCTGAGAAAAGAGACTTCCAAAAAACCCCTGGTTAAAAATATCTTTGACCGTAAAGGGATAGAAGGATTGGGGTATGTACTTTGGGCAAAATCTGCCAAAATTATCACTGCTCAAACTGCAAAACCGGCATTTCCATCTTTTGTCACTGTCAGTTTCATTCAGAAAGCAATTGAAGAGGATATAATTCCAAAACTTGATGAGATAGTTGCTGCATGTAATAGACTGGAACAGAACGATTTATCACTGATGGTAACTGCTTTTGAAGAAACATTCGAGCTTGATCTGGGTGATATATTGTTTTTAGAGGCTCTTGTCAGGCTTACCCGGGCAGGACTGGGGATTTTTACCACCTATAACATGGATCTTCAATCTACTGATGGATCATCTATTATAAAACTGATTGAAGAATATGAAGATATCGATGAGATTGAGGTAAAGTATAACTATAAACTACGGAATGATACACTTTTTTGTCTACGCGTTTCAAATGCAGAAAAACACACTTCAAAATTCGCAGATGTGGTACAATATAATTTGCAAAGATCCGATTTTCTTAAGATCCGTCAGGCAAACCATGACTGGGTGTATAATGATCTGAAAAAGGTCCCGGAGCTTATTAAAGCCAGTCTGAAAGCGATGAAAGAGGAAACCGATCGACAGGAAGACGATCTTGTACCTGCAGGAGAAATCTTTGGTATGAATGCAGATATGGCTGATATAAGTAATGAAATGTACGAGGATGGGATCTCACCGTCATTAGCCAGTAAGTTTGCATCTCCTGAAGCGTTAATGGATTTTATTACCGAAATACTTACCAAAGAATTCACTTTCAACGAAAGAGTCGAGGGATATGATGTCTCAATGACTATTGACCTTTCAAAATGGTTTACTAATCCGGTCAGTGATTTGAAAGCTTTATTTCCTAAATACCGGTTGCCTCAGAAACAGGACAGAGTTACCTCTTATGCAAAGAAATATTACGATAACTGGGGTGGAAGCAGTATTCACGCACACACTAATGATGTAATTGATATTCCTCCATCAATGATAGCCAGTACTACTGTAGATTCGGATTGCATGTACGTTAGACTGAACACAGATTACACTGTTACTATGACGATAGATTCAGTTATCTACTGCACTCCAGTCTTTCTGATTAATGATTCTGGAAACAATTTACCAATTGAGAAAATGATCGATGGGTATGATGATGTAGAGGTACTGCGGGAATGCTTTCCCTATTTTAATGATTATACAGTTAACGGTTTGTTTCCAAAGATGACGACCAGAACTTCCTGGATCGACTTTATTAGCCAGTTCTATAAATAAATGAAAGCATGGATACTTTTAATCAGACCGGGCATTTTGCTGTCCGGTCTTTTTCTTTTTACTTATCTGAAATACATTTCTGCAAATGATCTTGTTCCAGGAGAAATTCTGTCAGGATTTTTTCTGGATAAGCCGGACTGCCTGTTATCTGATAGCAACAGGATATTTGATTTCAGTTTCTCATACAGTCCGCTTCTGAAAGAGAAAAGAAGATCTGATGAAGACAGATTCAATTCTTTTCTTAACTTTATGGATATCAGTGGGAAGATATCTTTAGGTAATTCGAAAGTACAATCAACCACAACCTACCGATATGATTCCTACTGTGGTGCAGTCAGAATTGATGATGCCAGATACGGATCGTTTTCCAGCCAGAAAGTACACAGGGTCACATCTCTTTTATGGTATTCGGTTAGACGAATGAGATTTGGCATTCAAGCGGGCTCTATTATTCCGTTAAGTGATCAGATCACTATAGCAGATAATTCTATAACCGGATATCTTAAATCTGGCCTGTTTGAGTATGGGTTGATGAGCAGGATTGATAGTAAAAATATGAAAGTGTTACTTTATATAGATAAAAGTCCCCTCCATTATGGGTATACCCGCCTGGAGCTTAACCGTCAGCCTGACCATTTCCGATCCTTTCCACTGCTTTTTACCGATCAATCCATAGGTGCTTCTACAGAAGTAAAAACCGGAAATATTACCAACAGAAGCGAAGTGTCTATATCAAAAGTAAAAAATAACAATGATGCTGCTTCAAAAATGCAGATGCCTGTAGAGCTGAATTTGAACATTTATAAGCTTAAATACGAAGGGAAGACTGCAGGAAATTTAGCCTGGTCAGTGAATCTGTTAAAAGGTGGCGGGTTTTGTTCCGGATATTCCAATTCTTATGACGGGTTTAATTATTTTCTGGCCGACACTTTACGAATAAACAGTTTGTTTGCATCGATGGGAATTAAAGACAGTTTGCATCATACAATACTACTGGAAGGTGGAGTGATGTCAATGCAGTCACCAGGTGGATTTCTTGATCTGGCCCCATTCTCTCAGTGGAGTGTTTTCTATCCTGTTGCTTACCGTTATGACGACTGCCGTCTTCTTTATTTTGAAACCGGTTTCAATGTATCGAAACTGTTGCAAGTCAACCGGCTCAGTCTGGATATGCAACTTCGTACCCATATTTATTCCACTTCTGGAAGCTCTTCCCTGAGCAAAAAGGAGATTATAATTCTGTTTCCCTATTATAGAGACATGGGAGAGAAAAAGTTCTGGAATGAGAATGGTATTTTATTTCTTCCGCAAATAGCTTTTCTGTATAATAAACCAGTAGCGGATTGTAAAATGATCTTCAGCTGGATAGTTCCCTTACAATTTCACGAAAAGAAACCTGCTGGTGGTCAATCGTCAGGACCACAGTCCGGTAAAATGACCGGAGGCTTAAAAGCAGCTTTAAATTTGTCGATAAAAAAATCAAAAAGGTAAGCTTTAGCTGCTTTTAACGGAAAAACCAGCCATCTCCGGGATTACTGCCCCATACCGATTATTTCTGCCCAAAATGTTTTGCTATGTATTCCCGGCTTCAAACTTTGCTGCTTTTATGTTAAATAGTTATATTCTATTTGCAGATAATTCCAGGCTTTATCACTATCCCAGTAGCTCAGTTTCGGATTAAAACATGAAAATATCAAAACCGGTATTTCTAAAACAAAAAAACATGGTTAAAGTGCTCTATGCACTGGTTCCTGCGATTGCAGCCGGTATCTATTATTTCGGCTGGAGAGTTGCTGCAGTTCTGGTTACCGCATCACTGTTTGGTTTTCTGACCGAATGGATCATGCAATGTCAGAAAAATAATGGTAAGGTAAGTTATGCAGTTTTTGTGACAGCTGCATTGTATGGTTTGTCTCTTCCACCAACTGTTCCACTCTGGATCTGTGCGGTGGGAATTATAGTCGCCATCCTTTTTGGAAAAGAAGTATTCGGTGGATTTGGGAAAAATGTTTTTAATCCGGCGATTGTGGGAAGAGCATTTGTGTATGTTACTTTTCCGGTTGAGATGACCGGTAAATTTGTACCGGTTTTCAGTGGATTTCCCGGAGGGTTTGTGCATTGGAGTTTTGAAAGCCTTAAAGAGCTACCATCAAATCTGAGCAGTGCGGGCCTTTCGGTTACAGATGCACTAACAGCTGCAACTCCGATGTGGTCATTGAGAGACTTTAATTTTTCCACCGACTTATTAAATCTTTTTTTAGGTAATATAGGGCAGATTTTTAGTTTCGGCACTGAATCTAAAGTGTTGGCTGCGGGATCTATCGGTGAAGTCAGTGTGCTGGCCTTGTTAATAGGAGGGATCTATCTTTTTATAACCAAAACAGCACAGTTCAGACTCTCTTTTGCCACACTTTTGGGGGCTATGGGATTAAATGTCGTATTGCTTTACGTGCTTAAATCGGATGGTGTGCCGGCTCCCCTGTTTTCGCTCTTTTCAGGAGCATTGATGTTTGCAGCACTTTTTATGGTTACAGATCCGGTAAGTGCGCCAAAGGTAAAAAATTCGCAATGGATATATGGCCTTTTTATCGGATGCATGATAGTGTTTTTCCGATATAAATCTGCTTTTGCCGGAGGGGTGGGTTTTTCCATTCTCCTTGGAAACATGCTGGCTCCATCTCTTGACCTGTGGATAAAACGGTTTCAGTCACGTTCAGTATCCACAGTAAAAGAACCTCAGGCTCAAAAGGTATCTGCACAGACCGGGGTTAAATCATGAAAAAGAATTCACCTGCATATGTGATAGTATTCATCACCATAATATCACTGGTCTTTGGTGCAGCGATATCAGCTGTACACTATCTCTCTCTTCCTACGCTGGAGAAAAATGAAAGGATGCTACGAAACAGAAGCATCTCCCGGGCATTTAATCTGAATGTGGAACCTCCTGCTGCTGATGCGTTTGAGAGTGCTGTCAGTAAGGAAATCAGTAAAAAAGAGTTAAAAGGGCCATCCGGGACAATGCAGCTGTATATTAAAAATTCCGAACCACGGGATATCGGTTTTGTTTTTAGAGGTATGGGATTCTGGGATGAGATTTCAGGTATTCTGGTTTTAAGCCCGGATCTGGACACAATAAAGAGTGTGGAAATTCTCGATCAGAAAGAAACCCCAGGATTGGGAGCACGTATTGCAGAATCCTGGTTTAAAGAACAGTTCAATTCTATATTGCTGGATTGGAAAAAACCGGCAGACAAACGCTTATTATTTGGTTCTGAAACTGCAAACGGAAAAACTATAAACGGAATTACCGGAGCGACACAGACAACCACTGCTTTTCAGCGGATTCTTAATAGTGAATTGGAACTTTTCATTCAGTTGTATAGATCTGAAAATCAGTAAAATTTCAGCTGGCATGGAGATAATAAAAAATGGCTTCAACAGGAAAAGTTTTTACAGATGCATTCTGGAAAAATAATCCGATTCTGCTTCAGGTGCTGGGGATCTGTTCGACTCTGGCTGTTACAAACCTGCTTGCCAATACACTTTTCATGTGCTTTGGTCTGATTTTTACCACTGGCTTATCCAGTTTTACTATCAGTGCACTCAGAAATCTTATACCCGACAGAATTCGGATGATCGTACAGGTTCTGATTATTTCGGTTTATGTGATGATGGTGGATATTATCATAAAAGCGGTAAATCCTGACATCCACAATTTTATCGGCCCATATGTTGGTCTGATTATTACAAACTGTATTGTTATGGGAAGAGCCGAAGCATTTGCAGCTCAGAATAAACCGGTTATCTCATTTGTAGATGGCATTGCCATGGGAATGGGTTATTCGATGATACTGATTCTCATTGCCCTGGTAAGAGAACCGCTGGGTTTCGGAACAATTCTTGGATATAAACTTCCCGGCCTTGAACACTGGTGGCATCAGTGGACGATCATGGTGATGGCTCCCGGGGCATTTTTCATGCTGGCAGTGTTTACCTGGATCGCCAGAGCGAGAATGTCTTCGCTGAAAGGAACGAAATGATGGATGCGACAACTGCAACTCAGGGCATTAGCGGTCTGATACTGATTTTTATTTCGGCAGCATTTACAGATAACATTCTTCTGACCAGGTTTCTGGGAATGTGTTCATGTATCGGAGTGTCAAAGAAAGTAGACACCTCAGTCGGGTTGGGTATTGCCGTGACATTCGTGACAGCCGTAACAGCAGCTCTCAATTATCTGGTATATAAATTTGTGCTTATACCCCTGGATCTCGGTTTTTTAAGACTTCTTACATTTATCATTATCATAGCTGCATTTACCCAGCTGGTAGAAATGATTATAGACCGCTATTCTCCATCTCTTTATAATGCACTGGGAATTTTTCTTCCCTTAATCACTGTAAACTGTGCAATTCTGGGTATAAGTCTTTTTATGGTCAATAAACCGTATAACTTTCTTCAGGCATTTCTTTATGGAGCAGGAGGAGGGTTCGGATGGTTTCTTGCTATTGCCATTATCGGCGGTATAAGGGAAAAAATCAATGAAAGTGCACTGCCCAAGGGTCTGGAAGGGCCGGGAATTACCCTGATTATTATAGGTATAATGTCTCTGGCATTTATCGGCTTCTCCGGAATGATTAAAGTCTGAAAATGGGAAAACTATGGAAAATATCTTAACCAATGTTTTACTTTCAACCGGTTTTCTGGTGGTTGCAGGAGTTTTTCTTTCGGGACTGCTGGTGATTGCAGAGAAGAAAATTCTTAATTTCGGTCCCTGTACAATTGATATTAATAATGGTGAAAAAAAACTGCAGGTAAATGGCGGTGGTTCGCTTCTTTCCGCTCTGGCTCGCGAATCGATTTTTATTCCTTCTGCCTGCGGCGGGCGTGGAAGCTGTGCATATTGTAAGGTTATTGTCAGGGATGGTGGTGGGAATGTCAGCCCTGTGGAGGAACCCTATTTTTCTGCCGAAGAACGGAAAAACGGAACCCGGTTAAGCTGTCAGGTGAAGGTGCGTAACGATATACGAATAGAAATACCCAAAGAATATTTTTCTGTAAAGAAATACCGGGGCAGGTGCATTTCAAAAAGGCAATTAACGCACGATATCTATGAGCTGCGGATCGGGCTTCTCGAGCCAAAAGAGATTGAATTTACTGCTGGTCAATACGTCCAGCTGGAATCAAAAGAATATAAGGGAAGGGAATCGGTTATCCGGGCCTATTCGATCTCATCTTTACCTTCAGATAAAAAACAAGTTGAACTGATAATCCGCAGGGTCCCAAACGGTATTTGTACCACCTGGGTGTTTGATTATTTGAAAGAGGGGCAGGAGATCGCATTGAGCGGGCCTTATGGTGAATTCAGGCTTCAACCGACAGAGGCACCGGTACTTTTTATTGCTGGTGGGTCCGGAATGGCACCTATCTGGAGTATGCTCCGGGACATGCGGGAAAAGGGTATCAACCGTCAGGCACATTATTTCTTTGGTGCATTAACCCAAAATGATCTGTTTTTCCTGGATGAGATGAAGCAGCTGGAAAAAGAGTTGCCAAATTTCCGGTTTGTTCCGGCGTTATCAAAAGAGCCTGATGAGAGTGACTGGACAGGAGAGCGGGGGATCATTACCGAAGTGGTCAAAAAGCATATCCCTGACACATCAGACCACGAGGCATATCTTTGCGGCTCTCCGGGAATGATCGATGCATGTATCAAGGCACTTACCGGAAACGGAATGAAGGCAGAAAAGATCTATTACGATAAATTTGCCTGAAAAAAAGGATCTCTTTATGAAAAAGCTACCCCGACATAAAAATCTGAAAGATCTGCTTGGACCATCCAGATTCAGCGCTGATGGATATCTGGGTGACGATCAGCGTTCACCGGAAACGATCATTGAAGAAGATCTGTTTTTTATTGAGCAGGCTGGTTTCACCAAAGATCAAATGATTAAACCCCTGAAAGAGGCTCTTCAAAAGGCGGTAGAAGCCCTTGGTAACCCGGTGGAAATCCTGCCCGGAGTATCTGCAGTGCATTATGAGTCAAGGGGTAAGATCCCTTCTCCGTTCCGTGGTGATGGTTTGTTCCAAAAAGGTGAAGTGGTGGTAACCGATTCTAAAAGCGGTAAAGAGATTATTATAACTCCTATGGGTATCAATCTTATCGAAAAGCATGATTTTTATCAGGGAAGAGGCTCGCGTTACCGGATAGAGCCGGAGGATTTGATGGTGATTTTTAATCTGCAGAAATAAATCTGAAACCCATACGAAAAAGAAAATTCCAAAATTTAAATCCTGAAATTCGAATAGGAACCAGTGGCATAGAACCACATAACCTCAAGATTACAAACCATTTATCTTAGATCTGCGGAGTCACCAGGAGACTCAGAAATACACGGAAAAAATACATTTAATTCATTAAAAATCTGATATCTGGATTTTCTTTCATGTTACTTTACAGTCATATTTGCATATACCTTGTTTAATATTATTTCTATTACCTGATTCTCCGAAAAACTCATTTGAATTATTCTACCATGTTACTATACAAATAGATTTGCGTATTGCCTATCTTACGTCCGAATATATTTTTAATAAAGAGAATTAACATTTCAGTATTTGCCAGTTAAGGAGCTTCTCACTGTGTCCATTAGAGCTTTTCGCACTCTTTTTTAGACAAGAAACGATAAGCACCTTCCATTTAAACGTATACACAGATTTGAGGCGTGGAATGGAGAGGTATTCTTAGTTGGTGCAGCGGGGGGAATAGCAGTGGAAAAGTGAGAAATTAAATAAAAGAGGGTCTGGGCAATGCTTAGGGTAGGGCCAAATGGAAGGATGGAAACAAGCATTAAGAAACTTCAGTGATTCCCATTAGTTTTTCAATATCATTTGTAATAAATAATATAATAGAAGAACATTATTCCACTTTGTATGTTTAATAAACTATTTTAAAAACCTCATGTTCACATTTCTGCGATCAAGAAAATTTTGGGCTAGTGTATTTTCTGCCATTTTAACGGTAGCATTATGGTATCTTCAAATGCTAACGCCATCACCTATATGGCCTTTCTCAGATGAGGGAGCCTCAAACACTATATATAACGAATTGATTTTCCCTTACAAAGTTAGGATTGGCATTTTTATTGCTGTACTATTGTTATTGACAAACATTTTTTTAAACTGGGTTCCTCCAAACAGGAAAAAGAAAAGATTAATCAAAAGTGTATTGAAGGAAATATTGTTCCAATTATTTGGAGGTGATACTTATCACAATAGGATTACACTTTTTCAGCAAAAAAACGGTTTTGAGACTTTGTTCATTTATCTTTGGAAATGCCTGATAATAAATTTTAGACATCATATGAAGAAACAGTGTATTGGTTACTATATTAAAAATATTCCAAGTCCTTTTAGAAAGTATCTTCATATCTACACTCGAGAAGGTCAACCATATTCAAAAGGAACAAGTACCATTTTCACTGCTGCTTGTACAGATAAGGAAGTAGATGGCATTGCTTCATTGATTTGGTTGAGGCAATCTCCACTCCATGTAAAACTGCCTGATATCTCTAACATTGATTTAAGAAACGCCAAACAAATTGGAGACCTCAGCAAAAATAATCAGACCATTGTTAAAAGATATATGCGATTGGGAAAAATAGCTGATTTTAATAAACTAAAGACTTTCCATAGGCTTTCTACAAACTTATGGGGAACGCCTGTGTTGGATGAAAATCAAGAAATGTGTGGTGTATTGGTGTTTGATGATAATAGCCCCAATCAGACGTTCAATACTAATAATGATTTGAATGATCGATTGATTGGTTACACCAGAATACTGGAAAAAATCTCAGCATTTAAGTTATAATGCCTATTAAAAATAAGGAGAGAGGAAAATGCGCTTTAATGTTAAACTAAAGAACAAAGAGCCATGTTCTGATCCAAATGCCATAACTATAAAGTTTATTGTACCAGCAGGAGATATTCCTTTTTTTGTTGACTTCAATTATGATGAGCAGCTTAATAAACTTACTATTTCGATTGAATACAACAGCTCAGAACCAAAAGAAGTAGAGAAGCAAAACGACATAATCGTTGTTTATGGTAAAAACAGCGGCAGGATATACAGCTTCAAGTTACTTAACTTTACGAAAAATGCCTCGGAATTATCTAATATATCTTTGCAATCAATCAATGTTATTAATGCCAAGGATAACCCACGTAAGTTCCATAATTTCCAGTTAGGTCAAGAGGTTATTAAATACACACTTTTGAGAAGCAAAGATTTTCTAACGCCTGTTTGAATTTCCGGCTAATCTATTGTTGGAGAATGGTGGGGACTGCCTATGCCACTGGTCAACATTTCAGTGTTTGCCAGTTAAGGAGCTTTTCGCACCCCTTTTTAGCCCCTTAATTTTATTGCATAAACAGATATGGGGCAAATGGAACTCTTTGAATTCTGCATTGATACTACAATAAAAAATATTTTAATACAGTTTTGTGCTAAATTAGCTATACCAGAGGCACTTATATTTGTATATTTTAAATATTTCGGACGTTTGCTTACCTATTAAACGAATGGAAATCGCCCTATTTATGATATTAGTTTTATCCGGGGCCAATGAAAACAGGCCTTTTCTTCAGAAATACTGCCCTGTCCTCACAGCCCTTAAACGTTTAAATGACTCAGGAATAACATGTCTGCTTACCTCTCTGAAAGCTTTGATTGTACGATAAAGTACAAACAGTTCGATATTTTGCTGCAACTCTCCAAAGAAAACAGTATATCCAAATTCCCTGCTGCAACAATACGGGGCGGGTTTGGTATTACGCTGCGGAAGCTGGTCTGTCCTACAATCGAGATTGCCTGTTTAAACTGCATACTTCGTCAGAATTGTATTTACTGCTATCTTTTTGAAACAGTACCACCTTCAGATGCTGTCCGTTTGCGGCAGTATAAAGCTATACCTCACCCCTTTACCCTCTGGTGTATGCAGAAGGTAGATACTGTGAATATCAGTCTGGTACTGGTCGGAAAAGCGATTAAATCGCTTCCTTATTTCATCTACACACTTAATAAGCTTGGTACACAAGGGTTGGGTAGAAGTCATATCGGATACCGTCTTTTGCATGTAAAGGCAGAAAATAAGATACTGTATGAGGATGGAAAAAATGATGTCTTCATGGAATTTGAACCGGACCTTCAACACATCAGAGAAGGTGAAGCCGCTAAGGGATGTTGCACGGTGAATTTTTACACACCCTTACTTTTACGGAAAGAGGGCAAAATGGTGGACAAGTACGACAATTATGCTTTCTTTGCCACACTTCTTCGCCGGATAACCACTCTTTATGCTATCCATTGTGATGGAGAAAACTTTAGTGATTGCAAAGCGCTTCTTCAGAAATGGGAAAACTCAATTACATACGAAGTGTCCATGGAAAAGGTTAAAAATAAACGTTACAGTACACGTCAGAAAAGAGAGATTGACTATGATGGATTCACCGGAGAGGTAAAATTGATTGGTGATATTGGAACTTTCCTGCCCTTTCTAAAGGCTGGAGAGATTTTGTCGGTAGGAAAAAATACTGCATTCGGATTCGGAAAATATGCACTGAATGATCTGAAGTGGCAGTAAACGGAATTTCACAGGGGTTAATATGATATGAGCAAGGTATTTATCAGTTTTCTTGGAAAAAGTAATTATTCTCTGGAGATGTATGAAAATGGGACTCTTACAGAAACCCGGTATGTGCAATCAGCGATTGTTGAAAAGCATGGAGGTGCTTTTTTCGATAAAATCCGGATTCTGGTTACCAAAGATTCTTATGATAAGAATTGGGTACTGCTGAAAGAGGAACTTGAGAAGCGGTTGACTCCGGATGTCGATTTTCAGATGGTGAATATTTCTGATGATCTGATAAATGATCAATGGAAATGGTTTGAAACTATACTGTCACTGGTAGATTTTAACGATGAGGTATGGTTTGACATGACCCATGGATACCGGGCTTTCTCAATAGTTCTGTCAGCGGCGTTGAGTTTTATCCAGAAGACAAAAAATATACAGTTGATGGCGGTATATTATGGTGCGTATGAAGCACCCGGTAAACCTATTATAGATATGAAAGATTTTTATCAGATAAATCAATGGGCTGATGGTGTTTCTGATCTTATAGAGAGTGCAGATACTTCAAGACTGGCAAAGCTATCGGAAAATGCCAGTATCGACACGTTTTCTGCACTCAGAGATGAGTCTCTCATAAGAGCGCTTAATGATCTTTCTCATATAATAAAAAATGTTGATGTAAATCATATAGCAGAAAAAGCGGACAAGGCTCTGGCTTTGATTGCAGAAAAGCGGAAGACCTGCAGTGGAGCCGATTCTCAGCTTCTTTACCTGGTCACAGAGAAATTTTCCAGTCTGGCACAATCCTGTCC
>JAEZKP010000005.1 GCA_023436145.1 Fibrobacterota bacterium
TTCTGCAATTCCGCATCTATTGAACGTGTAAAGGAACTCGATTACGTGCTCACTCCCGGAAGGTATGTAGGACTGCCGGAAGAAGAGGATGAGTTCGATTTCAATGAGCGTTTTACCAGCCTTAAAAAAGAGTTTATGGAGCAGTTGAAGGAAGAGGAAAGGCTGAATAAGGCGATTTTGGAGAATTTGAAGAAGGTGAAAAATGTCTGAACACGATTTACAGGATTACAGGATGGACACGATTTTAAAAGATTATGATCGTAAAAAGAATTCTGGTATTCCTTCAATCTTGAACTCCTGTTCAAGAAAGGGGAAGGTGAAGTTGGTATGAGTGAATGGAAGGAATGTAAGCTCAGCGAATGTTTAGATTTAATTGGTGGTGGTACTCCTAAAACGTCAATTCCTGAATACTGGAATGGAAATATTCCGTGGCTTTCAGTTGTTGATTTCAACACAGGAAGAAAATATGTGGAAAGTACAGAAAAAACTATCACTAATTTAGGTTTAGAAAACAGTAGCACAAAAATATTGGATAGAGATGATATAATTATTTCAGCAAGAGGAACTATTGGAGCAATTGCAGTATTAAAAAATCAAATGGCTTTTAATCAATCATGTTACGGTGTGAAAAATGTTAAAGGTAGAACTGATCAAAATTTCCTTTACTATCTTTTAAAAGATTCCATTGATGGTTTTAAACAAATAGCACATGGTGGTGTCTTTGACACAATAACAAGAGAGACTTTTGAAGCTATAGATATTCTTTTACCCCCTCTTCCCGAACAACGTGCCATAGCCTCCGTTCTCTCCAGTCTCGACGATAAAATCGACCTGCTCCATAGACAAAATAAAACACTCGAAGCTATGGCGGAGGCGCTGTTTAGGCAGTGGTTTGTAGAAGAGGCGGAGGAGGGGTGGGAAGAAAATAGTATTCTGTCATTGATTGAGTTGGTTGGAGGGGGTACCCCAAAAACAAGTATAGCTGATTATTGGGATGGTAATATTCCTTGGTTATCAGGGGGTGACATTGCTTCAAACCATAAATCATTTATTTGGCTTTCAAACAAGACAATAACTGAACGAGGTCTGAATAACAGTTCGGCAAAATTGTTACCCGAATTTGCAACTGTAATTTCTGCCCGAGGAACAGTAGGTAAATTCTGTCTTTAAACCCATGACATTCAGTCAGTCAAATTATGGCATTTTACCGAAAATTAAAAACTGCTTTTTTTTCACATATCTTCTTATAAATCATGTCGTTGACTTGTTGCAATCATCTGCTTATGGTAGTGTTTTTGATACTATTACTACCAATACTTTTCGGGATATCAAATATTCAATTCCACCAGAAGCATTGATAAAAAGGTTTGAATCAGAAGTTTCAAACTACTTCAAAAAGATTCGTTTAAATAAAGAACAAATTCATACGATTGAAAAACTCCGCGATACACTTCTTCCCAAACTGATGTCGGGGGAAGTGCGGGTAAAAGTCTGAACACGATTTACGGGATTGCAGGATGGACACGATTAATAAGAGAATAATTGAAGAAAGAATCATGGCAATCCTGTAATCATGAAATCCTGTTCAAGACAAGGGATAAGGTAAAAGTCTGAACACGATTTACAGGATTGCAGAATGGACACGATTAATAGAGAATAATTGAAGAAGGAATCATGGCAATCCTGTAATCATGAAATCCTGTTCAAGACAAGGGATGCACGAAAAATGAGCAATTATACTGTAAATGATATAACTCACAAAATTATTGGTTGTGCCATGGCAGTACACTCTGCACTTGGCAATGGTTTTCAGGAAGTCATATATCAGCGTGCTCTGGCTATTGAATTACAGTTTCAGGGTTTGTCGTTTAAACGAGAAAAGGAAATGCCGATATTTTACCGTGAAATCAACATAGGCACAAGAAGGGTTGATTTTTTTGTGGAAAACGCAGTAATGGTGGAGTTGAAAGCGATAGAAAAACTGGAAGATGTTCACAAAGCCCAGGCAATAAATTATTGTGAGGCTTACAATATCGCTGATGGACTTCTAATAAACTTCGGCGCAAAGAGTCTTGAGTTTAAACGTGTATATAATAAAAAACTTGTTACGCCAAATCCAGGTAATCCTGTAGTCCCACAATCCCGTTCAGACAATGGAAATTAGCAGCAACATGGTCACTCAAAAAATCACCGAATCTGCCATAGAAGAGTACGCAATCGACCTTCTCGAACAACAGGACTTCCACCCTATCTATGGCCCCGACATCGCTCCGGACAGTGAAACCCCGGAACGCGAATCCTTTGAAGATGTCATACTTATCGACCGTCTACGCGAATCGGTTGCAAGAATAAACCCCGATATTCCGCAAGATTGCTGCGAAGATGCAATCAAACAAATTCTCCGCCTCAATTCACCCGAACTTATTACCAACAATGAAGCATTTCACCGGATGCTCACCGAAGGAATAAAAGTAAATGTCAAAAAAGGCAATAACATCCGCGGCGATTATATATGGTTAATAGATTTTAACAATCCTGAAAATAATGACTTTCACGTTATCAACCAGTATACGGTGGTCGAGAACAATAACAACAAGCGACCAGACATCATTCTCTTTGTAAATGGTATTCCACTTGTGGTGATCGAGCTGAAAAATCCTGCAGATGAAAATGCAACGATACATTCAGCATTCAATCAGATTCAAACTTATAAACAGGCAATTCCTCGATTATTTACTTATAACGGGATGACAGTCATTTCCGATGGCCTGGAGGCAAAAGTAGGTACCATATCATCGGGTTATACCCGGTTTATGGCCTGGAAATCATCGGATGGCAAGAATGAAGCATCACCTCTTATCGGCCAGCTTGAGACACTAATAAAAGGAATGCTCAATAAAGAAACCCTTCTTGATCTGATTCGCCACTTTATTGTATTTGAAAAGGCTAAAATAGAGGATAAGGAAACCGGGCTTTTTGGTGTTCAGACGGTGAAGAAGCTTGCGGCATATCATCAATATTATGCGGTGAACAGGGCTGTGGAGTCGACGTTGAGAGCATCAGGACTACTCACTTCCAGCAAGAATAAAGCAATGGAATCGATTGGGCAGTATAAAAATGGAACCGTCGGAGAATATCCGGTACCAACCGAGCCAAAGGTCAGTTTCTTCGAAGAATCTCCCACAAATCTGGGACTTCCTGATGTAGTATCACAGCCAATTGGTGATAAAAAAGCGGGTGTCGTATGGCATACACAAGGAAGCGGAAAATCACTTTCAATGGTATTTTATGCAGGAAAAATCGTACTTGCAATGGATAACCCCACAATCGTTGTTCTTACTGATCGCAACGATCTTGATGATCAACTGTTCGATACCTTCGCGGCATCACGGCAACTCCTTCGTCAGGATCCAGTACAGGCGGAAAGCTGCAGTGAACTCAAGGAACTTCTCAAGGTTTCATCCGGTGGTATTGTCTTTACCACAATCCAGAAATTCCAACCTGAAGAAGGAAACATTTACGAAACACTATCAGAGAGAAAAAACATCGTTGTCATTGCTGATGAAGCGCATCGGACTCAATACGGTTTCAAGGCAAAAACGGTTGATGCAAAGGATGAGAAAGGCAACATTACCGGAAAAAAAACAGTCTATGGTTTTGCCAAATACCTCCGTGATGCGCTTCCCAATGCGACCTATCTTGGTTTTACCGGCACACCAATAGAACGTAACGACGTAAACACCCCTGCAGTTTTCGGCAACTATATCGATATCTATGACATTTCACAGGCAGTTGAAGACGGTGCGACGGTAAGGATCTACTATGAAAGCCGCCTTGCTAAAATTGAATTAAGTGAAGAAGGCAGGAAGCTTGTATCTGCTTTCGACAGCGACCTTAATGAAGAAGATCTGACCGATGCACAAAAGGCGAAAGCGAAATGGACTCAACTTGAAGCTCTTATAGGTAGCAACGACCGGATAAAACAGGTGGCACAGGATATTATTACTCACTTTGAAGACCGTCAGGAGGTGTTTTACGGAAAGGCAATGATTGTCTGCATGTCACGTAGAATCGCAGCAGATCTTTACAGAGAAATTATCGCGCTTAAGCCAAAGTGGCATGATGACGACCTTAATAAAGGTGGTATCAAGGTGGTTATGACTTCAGCCTCTTCAGACGGCCCGGAAATATCAAGACATCATACCACCAAAGAAGAACGAAGAATACTTTCTGAACGGATGAAAAATCCTGATGACGAACTTAAACTGGTAATTGTACGTGATATGTGGCTTACCGGTTTTGATGTTCCATGCCTTCATACACTGTATATTGACAAACCTATGAAAGGTCACAACCTGATGCAGGCTATAGCCAGGGTTAATCGTGTTTACAAGGACAAAAAAGGCGGTCTTGTCGTTGACTACCTGGGCATTGCATCCGACCTTAAGAAGGCACTTTCGTTTTACTCTGATAGTGGCGGTAGAGGAGATCCGGCCATTACTCAGGAAAAAGCAGTTACTGTATTGCTTGAAAAGCTCGAAATCGTTTCACAAATGTTCCATGGTTTCCCTTATGAAGAATATTTCGACGCAGACACAGGAAAAAAGCTTTCTTTAATACTTGCTGCTGAAGAGCACATTCTTGGGCTTGAAGATGGAAAAAAAAGGTTTATCAATGAAGTAACCGCTCTTTCCCAGGCACTTTCCATTGCGATTCCACACGAACAGGCGATGGATGTCAAAGATGAAGTTGCTTTTTTTCAGGCAGTGAAAGCACGCCTGGTTAAATTTGATGCAACTGGTTCTGGTAAAACCGATGAAGAACTTGAAACTGCAATCCGGCAGGTAATAGACAAGGCACTGATATCTGAGAAGGTTATCGACATTTTTGATGCTGCAGGAATTAAAAAACCCGATATTTCAATTCTTTCAGAGGAGTTTCTTCTGGAAGTAAAAAACATGAAGCACAAGAATATTGCGCTTGAGCTACTCAAAAAACTGCTCAGCGATGAGATCAAGATTCGTTTAAGGAAGAATCTTATTCAAAGCAGAACTCTCATGGAGATGCTTCAAAACGCCATAAAGAAATATCATTCCAAAATACTCACTGCTGCCGAAGTGATTGAGGAATTGATCAACCTAAGTAAAGATATCAAGAAGATGGACAAAGAACCTCAGGAAATGGGTCTTTCAGATTATGAATACGCATTTTATACTGCAATAGCGGACAATGAAAGTGCCCTTGAGGTGATGGGAAAAGAAAAATTACGGGAACTCGCGGTAATTCTTTATGAACGGGTAAAGTCGAATACATCCATCGACTGGACAATAAAGGAAAGTGTAAAAGCCAAGTTGCGGGTTACTGTAAAACGGACTCTGCGGGAGTACGGATATCCTCCTGACATGCAGAAACTGGCAACCGATACGGTGCTGAAACAGGCAGAGATGATCGCAAAGGAATTAAACAATTAAAATTAAAGGAAAGCTGATGCTCAAAGACCGCCTCATATCAATTTGTAAACAACATGTCCTTACGGATTCTGATAGCATAGTCGTTAAAGAGCCATACATTCCGTACATTCCGGACAACTGGAATAGGATTCTGGTTCTTGCTGAAAGCCAAAATTTGTCAGATACCAATAGTAAGTATGTTAATACTCTGATTGGAAACAATGAGGACTGGCGATGCGACCGCCTGAATAAGAGATTTCCAATTGACAGTATCGTTGGGGTTTATCCCTGGGATGATGGTTCTGTCAAGATAGCCATTGAAGCTGCATTGGGAGTAAAAGCATCCGAGACAGCGGTATCCAATGCAGTATTGTGGTCTCAAAGAGGTAGCTCGGAACAGAATATCACCCCTGGCATTTCATTACAGATAAGATCTATATCCTTATGGAAAGAGATGCTTGAGGTACTCAATCCGGAAAAAATAGTGTGTTGTGGAAAGATTGCTGCAAATGTAATATCGGAAACCGGTATTAATGCTAAAGTACTGAAATGGCGTTTACCGGCAAAAACTGCAATGTCACGGGTATCGGGAATGTTTGAAATGGATGACCTGTTGAAGCGTTTTCCTGAAGTGAAAAATACTATCGACCGACATCCTGAATGGATTTATAAGGACAATTACCAACTTAATAAGGTGTTTTTTGCCTGCCATGCAGTCAGCATGCGCCATGCTGATGACGTGTAATTGGTGAAACCAGTGCTATTCAAAATGAGTTGTTGTAATGGCCTCAGGCTTTCCCGATCAATGAAAAGGAATTTACCTTATAATTCACTTAAAATACCCAAAATTGAAGCGTTAGATAAAATATCCCCAATACGAGCCAAAACTCAACCTCAAGAACTCGAAAATATCTATTTTTCTCTATCATAGATTTGAATTGATGGAAAATTCAGATCCAACACGTACCCCAATCATGAATGAACTACAATTTACTAAAAAGGATTGAATTATCAATAATGTCGAATCTGCACATCTATTTTCATAAAGATTTTGATGGGTTTGTTGCTACTGCCCTGTTTCTGAGAATCTGTAAGGAAACACAGTTACTCGGTGCTGACAACATTGTTCTTAGACCTGTGAATTACGAGCTTAAAAAGACCTGGCTTAAAACTGTACTCGAACGCCCAAACGTAGTAATAGATTTTCTCTATCACCCTAAAGCAGACTGGTGGTTTGATCACCACGTATCGACTTTTTTAAATCCCGCTCATGAGAAAAGTTACCAGAATTCAGAAAAACAGTTTTGGGATATCAACCAGCCTTCCTGTGCTGCTTTGATAAAACAAAACTTGTCTATTGCCAGTTCCTTGTTTTTTACCAAAGATGAGTACGATAAAATCATTGATGGATTCAGGGAGTGGATTCAATGGAGTGATATTATTGATAATGCAAAGTATGAAAATCCTGCACAGGTAGCTGAACTTGAACATCCATGTTTACAAATAAACGAAACTATAACAAGCGATATCGATGATGATTATTTGAATCATCTGGTAATGGCTGCCAAAATGTACTCACCGGCGGAAGTTGTACAGTCACAAATTGTAAAGACTAAAGTCGATAATGTCCTTAAAATGCAGAAGAAATACCTTCTGGCTTTTAAGGATGGATACCAGAAAATTCATGATAAAGTAATCTTTTTTGATTATGTTAAGCATGGTATACCTTTTCAGCGCTACATGACCTATTATTTTGAACCTGATGCAAAGTATTCCGTAGCTGTCTACAATCGATCAGGAGCCAATGCAATAAGTGTGGGTAAAAACCCATGGATAGACTTTTCCTCCCAAAACATTGGAGAAATATGTCAATCATTTGGTGGTGGTGGAAGAGTTGATGTCGGGTCAATTCTTGTTACCAACTATAAAAAAGCGTTATCGATCACAAAGGAAATATTCTTGCTTCTAAACAAATGACTACAGGAGTAGTAATGGACTGGAAAAAATTGCTATCAAGAGAACGCATCCGCGAGTCGAGTTCTGCTGCGTTGACCGACCGATCCTCTTTCGAACGTGATTATGACAGGATAATTTTTTCCAAACCCTTTCGTCGCCTTCAAAAGAAGACCCAGGTTTTTCCATTACCGGAGCATGATTTTATACACACACGGTTGACCCATAGCCTCGAAACATCTTCGGTTGGTCGTTCGTTAGGAATGTATGCCGGCCTGACAATACTTGAGCGGTTTCCAAAATTAAAAAATGAATTCGTAGCACACGATTTTGCAGCAATTGTAGCTGCCGCAGCAGTTGCCCATGATCTTGGTAATCCTCCGTTTGGTCACTCTGGTGAAGATGCAATAAGCGATTTTTTTAAAAGCCCTGAAGGTGAAAAACTTATAAGCGATTTAAATCCATTACAGAAAATGGATCTTCAGAATTTTGAAGGTAATGCAATGGGTTTCCGGCTTCTTGGATATACATTGCCAGGAGTCTCTGGTAATGAAGGTGGCCTTAATCTTACATGCGCAACATTGGGTGCTTTTTTAAAATACCCTTGTGAGGTTATGACAAACAAGCTTCCAGGAGCGAGTGGTAAGAAATATGGTTTTTTTCAGAGTCAGAAAGAACTTTTTAAAAAAGTCGCAGACACGCTTGGCATGAAAAGAAAAGAAAGTACTCAAGATACTTCCGCATATTATCGACATCCACTTGCATTTCTGGTTGAAGCTGCAGATGATATCAGCTATCTGATCATGGATCTTGAAGATGGATATAATCTTAAATTGATAGAAGAAAAAGTGATAAAAGAAACTTTTGTCAACTTATTAACAAAGGACTATAACAAACCAGTCTATGATAAAATATATGACCCACGGGAGCAAGTAGCTTTTCTTCGTGCAAATGCAATAAACAGTCTCATTTACCAGATTAAAGATGTTTTTGAGTGTAATTTAACAGAAATAATTGAGGGCAAATATGATAAATGTCTGGTAAAGGATATTAATAAATATAATGCTTTGCAAGAAATGGAAAATATTTGCAGAGAGAAGGTTTACCGATATCGTAAAGTGTTGGAAATTGAGGCAGCCGGATTTGAGGTAATTGGCGGTTTACTTCATGAATTTATTAACTCACTACAAGGAAAAACAAAGAAGACGGAAAAAATTAAATGTTTACTGCCATCACATTATATCGGAAAAAATATTGGTATCCCAGAACAAAAGTATGAAGCGATTCTTCAAATCGTGCAATTCGTGGCTGGAATGACAGATACTTTTGCAATTGATACATACCGAACTATAGCCGGAATAAGGTTACCAAATTATTGATATGTGCAAAGGTTGCATCAATAACATAAAACAGGTTTTATAAAATGAGATACATAATGGTCACCGACTTTCCCAATCACTGGGACAAAATAAAGGGAAATCTTACCTCATACCCTCCTAAGATGATTAAAAAAGCAAAACCAGACACGCTGAAATCCGGTACTGAAACCATTTTCATAAAGAAATTCAATGGCAGTAAGGACGTTGAAAAAGCGTGGAAAGGAAAAGTCCACGACATCCAGAAAATACCCGGAAGCATCTTCTTTCGGGTGGAGATTGAGAATGAGATTCAATGCCCGGTGGAGTATGCGGAATATGAAAATGGATGGTATGTTGAATATTGATTGTATATAATTATATAATAGGAGTTTGTTAATATTCCATTATGGTTAGTTCGGGCCGGAAGAAATGGAGAACATGGCTTTGCAAAATTGGTTTTGCACCTTCGGATGGAATAGTATGTCCGACCTGTTGAAGTATGTAATCCATGAATAGATAATTGAAATCCTTCAAGAAATATACCCCAATGCGAAACAAAAACGGGCGATTAACCAGGCATCACAACTGTTTTCACTTGCAACTAGAAACCAAGCAATCTGATGTTTACGGTATTGACTAGTTTTTACCGAAATCTATATTCTAATGAAAAAAATCCTTAGCTGAACCCCTTCGTTTATTTAACCAAAGTGAGGAATTTATGATAAGAACTCTTGCGCTTATTTCAACTGTGACTCTGAGTTTGTCATTTTCAGATGCATTTGGCGGTGACATTTATATGGCACATAAAATTACTACCGATTCCTACAAAAAAGATAAAAAGGACGGTGAAACAGAAGTGCGTACTATGATGCAATGGTTTGGCGGTGATAAACTTCGCAGTAATGATGGCAATGAATCGGTACTCATGCGTTTAGATAAGGACTCGATTTATACTTTAGACCACAAAAAACAGACATACACCGCATTTCAGGCGTCTACACTCGGAATGTCAGCTACTTCACAGGCTGAGAGTGAGCAGGTATCCGCGATGGTTTCTTCAATGATGGGTAATATGTTCAAGATGGAAGTAACGATTGAACCCACAAGTGAAACAAAGAAGATTGGACAGTGGAATTGTACTAAATATAATCAGACTATAAAAATGATGGGCGTGACAACCACTTCAGAACTCTGGGCCACAGAGGATGTAACAATTGATAAGAAACTTCTGGACAAATTTTCTGCGACACAGTTCATGGCCAAATCAGGTATGCAGGAAATTGCTGGAAAAATGCAGAAAGAAGCCGAAAAGATAAAAGGTTGTGTAGTCTACTCGAAGTCCGTAACAGCAATGGGTAACAAACGGACCGAAACCATTGATGAGGTAACCGAGATAAAAGAAATGGCTGCTCCGCAGGATACCTGGGTCGTGCCACCGAAATATAAAATGAAAAAAGCGGAATAGTACTTTGTTCTAAAATACTGCATTAAAACAGGATTATCCGGATTGCACATTTTCTGCTTGTGCAGTCCGTTAATTTCAGATAAGGTTTTGGGTTCTAAATGCTTGCAAATCTATGATAATCTGGAGGCTTCTCACAAAGACCACCTGTAAATTTGGTGATCCTCTTCATTATCATCTCCTAAAAGTACTACCACTCCTATCTATCTTAAAATAGCATACACCCTTTGCCCTCTCAGGGGGGAATTTTTTGCCCAGTCATGGTTTAAGCGGTAGCCGACCCGGTTTAAACGGGTAAAATAAGAAATACTATGACAGCGGATGTATCAGATCGGAAAGTGAAGAAATGGAGTAGATTAAATTTACAGCACCAATGAAGCAAATCACAAAAGTAAGGATTCAGAATTAAATTCTATATTAGTATTTAAATTGTATTTTGTACAGAAATCATTAAAATGCTGAATTATTGGAATGAAATATTTATCTCTGTGAAATATCACCTTTTTTTCATCAAACCGATAAACTTTGTACCTCCCATCATGTGCGGACTTACTCAGTTGTGTATATTGAAAATGGTATTCCGGGAAAAGTTCTTTAATAACCCTCTCCCGCTCTCCATGGTTAGAGCAGTGGGCATTAGAGTTTAACTTATCGATAAAAACCTTTTTACATATCATTGCTTCTGCTATGTGAACCGCAGAATAAAACATTACCGTTATAGCCCAATCATTAGCATGCTTCAAAATAAATTGCTTTAAAAAGTCTATATTATGTTGTGCTTGACAGGTATGTTCATCGAAGGCTGGCATTTTAAATGGCTATTTTCGAATACATATTGGGAAGTCCCTTGTAATACAATCGATGCTAATATTATCATCCCAATGCAGGCTTCGAATTGAAAATGTTTGTGGTTGAAATTTTTCATTGTATAGCTCTTGGATTTCATAGATGTTCTTTTGGAATTCGTAGTAATCAGCGCAATCCTCTGGAATTTTTTTATCAACAGTTTTAAATAAAATCATTATAATGATGCGATCGTTAGGAAAATCAATATTTGCTCTAGCCTGACTAATCGTATAATTAGGAAAATTATTTAAAGAAAGATGCAGCTCAGTAAAGCATGCATAGCAGTTATTAAAAAGGCTTTGCAGTTCACTTTTGATCTGTTTTAAAATTCTATCAAATTCATCAACCTTATCCTTTACCTCGCTGAATTTGTCATACCAATAATCAAAAATTTTAGAATTTCCTCCAATTTTCTGATATTTCTCAGCAAAGCAAGAGTCAATTTCAAAATTCTCAAATATCTTCTTATCGCTACGAAGCTCTGACATCAAATTGGATATTTCTGTTTTTAGATTAGACATGATATAACCTACCTATAATTAGATACCACTTTAATTATAGTTCTTGCTAAACCCATACAAATTGTTCAATAAACTGCTAAATATTCTCGAATTTATTGTGAATTCTCTATTGCTTTAATTTAGAGTCCACTAAAAATTCGATCAAAGGCTACATAGTATTGAATAGAAATACACCAAAAAGATTGCGATTTCCAAAGGCGCTGTCTTTTTGATTTTACCTACCATTTACGATTGTTTCAAGCTTCTTTCCCCTAGCTTGATACAATTAAGAAGGGAAGTCTCTAAAAGCACATTCTGGCGCTTAATAAATTTCTGCAAAAAAAGCAAGTTTTTTTTTAATGCGTATACTAAAATAATTGGTCATATCATGGTTATGCAATAAAAATGTGCCTTACACAACTTTTATCCATCAAAGAATGTTCCAGATAATGCTTTTAGTCCCGATACGGCAAACAAACCCATACCCATTTTGCCCGGGTTTTCCCAGATTAAACAGATCTATTGGCAATCACAAAAAAAGTTAGTAAATCAAAAGTTGTCCGGTCTGTGTCCGGTATTATGGGGATTTCTGGATGACCTGTAGAGAATTCTGTTCGATTCCTGCAACAAAAAAAGCCCCGTAACCCTTGATTTTATTAGAGTTACGGGGCTTATAGTTAATACCCCCAACAAGAATCGAACTTGTGACACCAGGTTTAGGAAACCTGTGCTCTATCCTACTGAGCTATGGGGGCGTTTTTTTTCAACTTATCCGCTAAAAATAGCTTACGTGACCGTCGGTTAGCAATAAAAACCCAAGCCTCAAATTCTGCTAATCAGCACTTGGGTTCTAAAGATTTCTTATTAAATACTTTTTTAATAGCCGTTTCATACCCTGGGAGAAAGTATCCTTCCGGCAAAACCTTTTAAAGTGTGTAATCGGTTATTAATGAAAATGGCTACTGTGCTTCAAATTTCTCCCCCAGCACCCAGCTCAGAATAACATTTGCCTGCTTGGCTGCGGCGATCATAACCGAAGGAGCATAAGGCTTGATCCGGTCGTTGACCTCTGAATTACTGTCTCCTATGATGAAGGTATTTTCGCGTATTCTTCTGGTAACCACCCGATCAAGCGGACCAAAGCCACCAATCCCACTTACTGCCACTAATAACTTCCCGCTTTCCCAGAACTCCTCCATCAGCATAGCTTTACATTCAGGATTATCGAATGCCTCTACTATCACATCGCAATTCTCAAATATCTGGTGAACATTGGTCCGATCGACTCTTAGCGGAAAGGTTTCTATCTGCAGATGAGGATTAATCTGCAAAAGTATTTCAGCCAGACAGTCCACTTTTATTTTTCCCAGATCAGAAGGGCGATACATCTGCCGGTTAAGATTGGAAATGGACACAGTATCGAAGTCGGCGATGTACAGTTTCTCAAAACCACATCTTACCAGAACATGGGCACAATTAGAACCCAAACCTCCGGCACCTGCGATACCGATGCGGATGTTTTTTATAAGATTAAGCTGTTTGGTTGAATAGAAATTGTTGGAAACTTCAGAAAAAGAAAATGTTTTCATTTTTGATTCACTATCATATAATCCAATATATATTCCATATAGTATAACACACTATTAGTCGTAAAATTACATAAGAATTCAGAGTGATTCCAAGTGCCTTTTTTTAATTCAGGTGTAAGGACCCGCTATTTATATTTATTGTTAAATTGAAATTCATAGTTGTATCATTAATGTTGAAACATTCCATTCGATTAAATAGCCGATACCGGTACTATTAATGGGGGTAGTATTTATGAAAAAATCAGCAGCATTTGTTGCACTGTTGGGAGTACTGCTCTGTGTTGCAGAGACATTTGCTCAGATCTTTCCAGAGACTTTATGGGTACCGGTTACCTATTTTGACTTCCACTCGGATAAAAGCAATCCTGAATTCGAGTGTCCCCACAATGGTGGTGTACATCGGAATATGATATTGGATTCGCTGGACGCAGACAGGCTGCCAATTGTAAATCCATCAGGGGCCCATATTAACCATTACATAAAATACTGGTATCGGGACTGGAAAGATTCTGCCCAGGGTGACAAGACCCGACCGCTTTACACAGTACTTTCCGGTACTGAATATAACGCCAATGTCCGCTATGACGGCCCTCAAACTGTAAACCATGATACATCTTTCAAAAACATCGTCATACATGATTCACTCCCATTCAGACATCGGGGAAATGGTTTTTACGAATATATTAACGATAGCTTTTTCCCTCTGGATAACCGCGGCTTTCGCAATGAAGGAAAAAACCATAACTTTGCATTCACTATGAAGCTGCACTGGAAATTCACCAAGACTCCAAATCTTACATTCAACTTTACTGGTGATGATGATGTGTGGGCATTTGTGGATGGGCGGCTCAGAATGGATCTGGGTGGTATCCACAGTGCCAGTTCCGGTTCATTTAATCTTAATAATATTCCCGGCCTGATCGACAATCAGGAATATGCACTGGACTTTTTCTACGCAGAACGACACACTTCAGAATCTCATATACGAATAACAACCAACATAATCAGTGCTAAACCTGCTAAAATAGAGATTGAAGTATTTCCCAGTGACACGGTCTGTGCGGGCCATACCCTTACCGCCATTTCCAAAGTAAAAGACAGCTTAGGCAATGTGCTTGAGGATTTAAGCGACAGTACTCAATGGTATATCATAAATAATGGTGCGAACAATAACAGCCACTTAAGCTCACTTCGTGGTGATACCATCAGGTTTACTCCTACTGAAGCCTGGGTTCTGGAAAGATTGGTGGGTGTCTTACAAGTCAGTGGTATGCAGCCTATAAGGGATACTATTTCAGTATGGGTGAAAGCTTGTGATCCTGATCACATCACTATCGAAGCTTCTGTACCTACGCCATCCTCGAACCCCGATATTTTACGAAACGATCAACCATTGGATGTTCTGATTATTACTTCGAGTATGGTAAGAGGTACAATTTACGCCATTGTGCGTGACCGGTTCGGAAATTTCATCGAACCATCACAGCGTACCACCTGGTCAATTGTGTCAGGAGCCGCATTTATCGATTCTGTCAGAGATGGAAACAAAACACAGGGTCAGGGATTTGTTTATAAAGACCCCAATGCCGGTGCAGGAAATGGCGAAGTCAGGGCAAGAAGTCAGGATTATCCGTCAATCAGTCCTGATGTAGTTCCGGTTCAGATAGCATCCGTTGCCTACGATTCATTACGTATAGCCAGGAGGGTGGGTTCCAATTACCAGAGAATCGACAGCCTGATCATAAATATTGACATTGATACCACATTGATCGTTCAGGGCAGACGTACCGATGGTCTGGGATGGGAAATTGTAAACGGCAACTGGTCCATGTCATCTCAACTCACATCCAGTACATCACCTCCCCGCCCGGGCCAATCCTGGAGGTTTAGCCCGATCGATACCGGAAGAGGAACTATCAGCGTAATAAGTATTGAAAACAGTTCACTATCTGCACAGATAAAAGTAGTGGTGGGTGTAGGTGCACCTTATTCGCTTATTCTTTTTCCCAGTGCAACCGGTTCGCCTTATAATTCGCTGCCCAATTACTATCAGGATTCTGCAGGAATTCCATTCCCGCTCTATGCCAAGATTTTTGACAGCCGTGGTAACTGGCTCAAACAGTATGACAGTCCATCAGCTCCGTTTTCATGGAGAGTACGGGAAGTATCGGGGACGCCACCAACCGGAACATTTCAAAGAACTACAGGTCAGCAGAACAGCTTTACTCCTACACGGGCCTATAATGTGGTGGATCTGATAGCAAGCTTTACTTATAACAGCAGGACTTTTGCTGATACGGTGCGTATTTCAGTTCTTCCGGGACGTCCTCATCATATCACAATTCAGGCAGATACTTCCGCATCCGGAGTTGATCTTACCAGATATGATATTCAGAGCAATCAAACATCTGCAAACCTGTATGCCATTTTAAGGGATCAGTACAATAACAAGATAGAAGCAGTGCAGGTTCCTCAATGGTACAGCAGAGACACATCTGTGGTAATAGCAGAACCCACCTCCAGAGTATTCATGGGAGAAGGATTAGTTACCAGAAATTCTGATCAGGTAAGTCAGACCAGAGTAATTGCCACCACCAGTGACGGCGTATTCAAAGACTCACTTATCGTTGCGTTATCAGATATCACCTACGATTCCCTGCGTATCTACATCATTGATAATGGAAGAAAATTTATAGACACCATCAGGGTGCGTACAGACCAGAGTCTGACTCTTTATGTTGAAGGCAGACGTTCAGATGGTTTAGGTTGGGATAACGTTCCGGTGATCTGGTCAAAGAGTAATTCACTAAAAACAGTCACTCTTCCCCCGACCTGGAGCGATAATTGGACTGTAACTCCTGATTCGATTGGGACCGGTAAAATTTATGTCAATAGAAGCGGTGCTGCACCTGATTCGGTCTTTGCATTTTTCCTGGCAGGGTGGCCTGACCATGTTCGTATCTATAAACAAACCGGAAATCCTGCACCTATGACTCCCTATCCGCTTCCTCCGGCTGTGGACACACTCATTGCAGGTACAACATATCCGCTTATTGCCAAGATTTTCGATCGCAACAATCAATGGCTATCAGAATATGAAAACATTGCTGTCAGCAGAAATCTTATCAGATGGCAAATAGTAATGGTTTCCGGTTATCTGTCTGCTGATACACTTGGCAATCGCACCGGACATGCCTCAAGTCTGACACCGACTCGTGCATACAGCACTTACCGGGTCACTGCGGAATACCGGGATTCGATTCTGACCTTGAGTTCATCAGTACTATTTTACATAAAACCGGGTGCGGTTCACCATCTGGTAATCGAAGGTAACCCCACACCCACGGGTGCAGATTTGCAGAGAAACAATCCGCTTAACTGGATTGAATTTGGCAGCAGAGATAATATTAAAAATGCGTATGCCATTCTCAGGGATAAATATGGCAATTTCATCAGCCCTTCACAGAGCACAAACTGGACCAGTCTGGACACCAGCAGGATCACTGCAGCTGAAGGTTACGCGCTAGGTGGTGAAGGCAGAATTACCAGAAAAGCACCGAATGGTGATTCGATCAGAGTAATAGCAAACAACCGTAATAACACCTCTCTGATTGATACAGTACTGGTAAGGATAACCTCTGTTTCATATGACTCACTCAAGATAGTGGTCAATGACACGGTAAGGATCGATTCACTGGTAATCCGTTCAGATCAGGATACAATTTTACAGGTACTGGGGTTACGTTCTTTTGACAGTGTCTGGGTACCGGTGGATGGAGACTGGTATTTTACTTCCAATAATGGTTCGGCTAATGCTTCTTCACAGCGCATGTGGACATTCGCACCCACTGATACTGCAACCGGTAAAATTATAGTGAGTCGCGGTTCCAGTACAATTCCTGACACAATTGGTGTAAAAGTGATTCCCGGACTTCCTCAGAAACTGGTTTTGTATCCTAAAGACGGAAGTGTACCATCACCTGCAAACCCGCCATACCCTGATCCCATAGACAGCATCCATGTTATCGCAGGTCAGCCGCTCCCCATTTTTGCCAAGATTCTGGATAAAAATGATGTCTGGCTTTCCGAATACGAATTAACCTCTTCAAAGCGCGATTCGATAAAATGGCGGATTGTGGAGATTCCTGGTACCGATTCATCAGGATTTTTGAGCGGCACATCCGGATACAAACAAACCTTTACACCTGTAAGGGCCCGTCAGAGCGTTTATGTGGTAGTCAGTTACAAAGAACCTGATGGCAGCCGAATCTATGCTGATACAATATTGCTGGCTATTATACCTGGAGAAGCAAAGAATCTGTTTATTGAAGGAAGCACCAACTGGCAAACCAGCCCCTTCCGACCAAACCCTATATCTGTAATACGAATCACCGAGAATATGACCACCGCCAGCGGCTTTGCGGTATTACGTGACAGTATGGGGAACTTTGTGCGGTTCAGCACTGTTACCACATGGGGAATAGTAAATAATGATACTGCTGCAGTTTCCGTTCGCAATGGTAATACAAACCTGGGTGAAGGTGTAATCGAACGCAAAGTAAGAGAAAAAATGGTAAAGGTATTTGCAGTAGACAACAGCGGTTTACGCGACAGTGTTGATGTTGCACTCCTGGCATATCACTATACCCACCTGCGAATCGTAGTGGGTAATGATACCAGCGCGCAGTTTCTATCTATGAATACCAACCAGGATACCATTTTACGTTCACAGGGATTACGATCCGATAATGGCGAATGGGAAGACGTGTCCACCAGGTGGGAGAACAGTAATAATCTTAAGATCGATCCATCCGCACCCGGAGCCAGTACAATCTGGAAATTTTCACCATCAGATACCGGGCATGGCAAGATCTACATCTCACTTGACAATGACACCTCCGCTCATCCGGATACTTTAGATGTCGAGTTCACGGTTGGTCCGCCGACTTCAATCACAATGGAGATAATTACTCCTGAGGAGAAGCGGATTGCAGGTGAACCAATTGAGATCGTTGTCACCATATACAATAAAGATGGAAAAGTACCGGGTACCTATTGCTTTGATCCAAATAACGGCAATGGCGTTCAATATGCTGATCCGATAGGAGCAGGAGGTCGTCCTCGTCCTTTTATGTTAGTAAATGGAGACACCATCTGGATTTCAGAAACCGGAAAGCAATGTTTTAATGGTGGTGTGGATACAACAATAACTTATCTGTACAATGCACCTTTCGGCAAAGACAGCCTGCATCAGATCCAGTTCTCATCTGGAAATCTTAAAGGTGAAACTCCTCCTTTCAAGCTGCTCCCGGGGGCTCTTGATTCACTGGCTCTGGAGAGGCAAAACTTCCAAGCTCTTCCAGATACTATAGAACTGAGCCATCCCAGCGATCAGATAATTATTTATGCAGTTGGTTATGACAAATATGGTAACCGGCGGGGATACGAGCGCTCCGACTGGACAACCGATTCCACACTCCACCCTATTGAAAGTGCTATAAACACCGAAGGAATCTATTATGATGCATCTAACGTTACTGATAATGAATACGGTAATATCATCGCAATACCCTCCGATACAGCGGTCAAGGGCATAAGTGCACAGAAATTCACCATTATCTATGGCCCGCTGGCTATGGTTAAAGATGCTGTGACCCGTGACCTGGATGGTGATGGATATCTCGACCATATCGAACTTCATTTCAGTAAACCGGTAGCTCTCACAGAGGAGATGCTCTCGCAGATAAAACTTCAATATGGTGAGACTAATACATTCACCATAAAAAAGATCGTTAACGATTCTGATTCACTTGATTCAGTTTGGGTAGTGGAACTTGATGAAAGTACCAGTGGTGTTCTTCAAACCAGCTGGACTCCTAAGGTAAGCATAAGCGGTCTTACCGGTTATGGAATCGGTAACGTGAATGATCTGGTAAGTACAGATGGAGCCGGTCCGGTTATCTTGCGTGTAACCAAACAGAGATCGACTTTAAGAACACGGGAAGAAGATGAAGTTATCATTGAATTCAGCGAACCAGTCTGGCAGTCCGGAGCCCGGACCCTCTCTACTTCTGATACTCCATCTATTATCTTTTATATATGGCAGGGTAATGACTCTACCGGATACACCAGAATTGACAGTTTCCTTGTGAATATTGACGGTTTCACTTTCATAAGCGATGCGGTGGTCAAATTTAAAACCACAAACGGGCTGGATCTTACCTCGCGGCATCTGGTTAACATAAGAACCTTCCAGGATTCATCCGGTTCTGTATACTCTTTTATCACTGATAAACCAGCTGAGGGTTCAGGTAATTTTCCGGTGGTAAACAACAGAAAGGTCCGGGTTGTAGTGGTTGGTCCAGTGCCTAAAAGAGTTGATCCGGTTCCTAACCCGGCAAAGCCCAATGCCATACATGTTGCCCCAGGTGATTTCTTTATCAAACATGAACCAAATGCACGTGACTGGGTGTTCCGTGAAAACTCAGGTGTGGTTATCTCGATACCAGTGATTATTCCTGATGGAGATGATGACTCAACTAAGGTAAGAATAAAGGTAAAAATTTATGATGCTGTGGGAAATCTGGTTCACTCAAAAGAAGAAAAGGACATTCTGAAAAGTCTGAGAGCGGCCGTAGGAAGCAATCTTGGTTCAATGCATGATGTGGATATCTATTGGAATGGTTTTAGTAAGAAAAAAATGCCGGTGGCTCCCGGAGTTTATCAGATGGTAATCTACAGGGAGTATTATGGGTCTGCAGTGGCCAAAACCTTAGGTAGTGCCCGCATGATTGCCAAACTGGGTATTTCCAAGTAGATCTACAGAGACAGGATTTGAAATCCTGTCTCCTTTTTTTCCAATATTTTGACTACCCTATACGTATTATTCGACCCGCTGTTAATTTTTAATTTTTTTGATAGGACCCGTTCATGCACATTGCTGATATTTTAAAAAGTAACAAAGTAGCATTCAGTTTTGAACTATTTCCTCCAAAAGACAAAGCTGCATCGGACCAGTTATATGCTACTATTTCCGAACTTGTTCCACTTAAACCGGCCTATGTGAGTGTTACTTACGGAGCGGGCGGATCGACCAGAGAGTTGACACACGATCTGGTGATGCGCATTCAGAAAGAAACCAATCTGACAGTAGTTTCCCACCTTACCTGCGTGGGATCATCAAAAGCCGAATTATATGCGATTCTGGAAAAATATCAAAGCAGCGGAATATGTAATATCATGGCACTCCGGGGTGACCCGCCACGCAACAATCCATCCGTTTGCAAACACCCCGATGGTCTGTCCTATGCCACAGAATTAGTCAGCTTAATAAAATCGGATTTTCCGGAGATGGGGGTAGGTGTGGCTGGTTATCCGGAAGGGCATCCGGAGACTCCCAACCGGCTTCAGGAAATCGAATTTCTCAAAAGAAAAGTTGATGCTGGTGCTGATTATATCTGTACCCAGCTTTTCTTTGACAATCGTGACTTTTATGATTTCTGTGAACGATGTGAACTGGCTGGAATAAAAATACCTATCCTGGCAGGCATCATGCCCATCACATCCAGAAAAGGGATGCAACGGATGTCTGAATTAGCCCTGGGGACCCGCTATCCGGCACGTCTGCTGAAAGCTCTTGCGCGTGCTGAGGATGATAAGCATTTTGAAAAAGTTGGAATACACTGGGCAACCGAGCAGGTTCGCGATTTACTGGACAATGGAGTCAAAGGGATTCACTTTTATACTCTCAACCGATCGAATGCAACGGTTCAGATTTATGATCAACTTGGGGTAACCAGTTCGGCCGGTTTGTTAAAATAGGGCGGGCATCTTTCTCCCGCCCGTTCTCTTTAATAAGAGGCGCTTTTTGCAGCCTGCTTTTCCTTCTTCTTTTCCTTCTTCTCTTTAACCGAAAGTTTTGGTTTATTATTTTTGGTCACTCCCTTATCTTTGCATTTTGACATAAGATCCTCCTGTAGAAAATTTTAAAATGGTGGCTGTATATTCATTAAAAGTATCCTTTTCACTGGTTGTTGTCAAGAATTAATTGAGTATCAGCCTGCCTTCATATTATGGGGATAGGAACTAATCCTGGGTTAACAACGGATCAGCCATTAAGTAAATAATTGAGTTGGCAGTTCCGGTTTTCGGGTTGACCATCTGGTCAAATCAGATCTGCAAAATTCTGCTTGCTTCGACCCTGTCACCAGAAGTATAATTGCGTGTCGAAAGGGTCACTCTGGTTCCATTTTTGCAATTATTAAACTGAATCTATCAATGCAAGGACCAGCAACTATCATCTTTATTTAGGGAACACAAGAAGAGGAGCTAGTATGAATCTGATGCGCGCGAGTGCAAAAGGTGATTTGGAAACAGTAGAAAAACTTCTCAATGAAGGCGTTGATGTTAACGCCACAGATATGCATGGAAGAACTGCGCTTATTGAGGCAGCATGGAGCGGAAATGCTTCCATCGCCGAGCTTCTGGTTCAGAAAGGGGCAGAGGTAAACGCTGCAGATTCAGCTGGGTATACTGCTTTGATGCGTGCATCTGAAGAGGGGCATCTTTCTTTGGTGAAAACTCTTATCAAAAATGGTGCCGATGTAAACGCCAGGGGAAAAGTACGGGGAACCACCTCACTAATGTTAGCTGCAGAAAACGGTCACAAAGAAATCATAAAAATACTGATTGACAGTGGTGCTAAAGTAAATGCAATCGATCAGTATGAGGAAACCGCACTGGCCCGGGCTTATCGCACTAATCAGACTGAAGCTGCCGAGCTGATTGAATCAAAGGGTGGCAGAGGAAAACCGGAAAGAAGTTCCTTTTCCATCTCCGATAAAGAGCTTAAACCGTATACCAAAGCCACACTTCCTCAATGGAGTGCTGCTGCTTCAGAAGACATAGGTTTTGATGAAGAGACTTCGACCGACAGTTTTGATGAGGAATAAATTCAGGTGTTCAGGTAACCCAAAAATCTGAACTATGATGTTTACGAAGTGGCTGCTCAGCAGCTGCTTCAAGAATGGAATTTTTACAACCGATAACATGCACCCTCACTCCTATAGGGGCAAAATATTTTATAGCTGATCCATCTTTTCCATGCGGTAATTGCTCATGGCTTTCTCCACAGATGAATTGGCATAGCAGTAAATACAGCCATGAGGACAGGTGTCATATTTTCCAATATCTTTACTCACTATACAACCGCATAACTTACGCTGACCACTATCCTTTAAACCAGACTTAAAGGTAAAATTTTCCTGACCGAAGATGTCTATTTTTTCATTCAACCCTAAAAATCTTCTTAACTCTGTATCATCACCGAAATTTCTGGCAATGCTTACCGGATCGATACAACTTCCATTATGAATATTGAAATCCGAAAGATCAATTTGTTCAGCGCAGGATACTACCTCTATTCCCCATCGCAAACCCAGTCTTCGTAACCCTTCACCCATTTTTTGAATACTCTCCGGATCACAATCACCTAACACCAGGCCTGCCTTTTTCAAATTTCTGTCAACCTTTGCATAACGGGTGAGAAAGCTTACAGTGAGTCGTTTTGTAAATCCTGCAAGTTGGTTTCCAATCCGCTCAATTCTTCCCAGCAATACTTCTGCAGTAATTTTTTCTGTAAGAATAATAGGGTCGAATCGCCATGAGACCCTCTCTCTTCCTATTTTATCGGACAAAAGCTTGAAGCTCTCTATCCGTGCTTCTAAAGGAGGTAATCGCAGCTCCAGACCTTCAGATTCATAGTCATTCAAGGTCATCTGAAACAGATAATTGATTTTTTTTTCATCAATTCTGCTAAGCAAAGGTAAAAGAGGAGATGGGTTTTTGGTCCAGAACATAATCAGACGAACATTTTGAAATGATATAAACTGAGATTTGCCGTTAAATGGATTAATCCACCTCACATATCCCCTATTCAACCTATCAATAAACCACTTTGAATAAAACGCCGGTATATCGGTTGCCCTGCTGGCAGAGATGATTAACGGGGCAATCCCATCAACCAACTCACCATCATCCCTTTTTATTTTTACCTTTTCCCATCCTCTAAATGCCATATTTCTTCCAGGTATACGCTTTAAGATCAGACTGATTTAATTTTTCTTTATTCCGGATAAGATTTCTCCAGGGACTCTTATTAAAACACAACCTTATTGAAAGTAATATTTTTGCATATGTCTTTAAAAATACTGGTTATAAATCCTTACGTGACTGATTTCAAACTTTACGATGAATGGATGCACCCGGCAGGTTTGTATTTTTTGATGGATATCCTGGAGAAAAACGGGCATGCTGTAAGTTATTTCAATTGTCTGCATAGCTATAGCGCATCTCCCAGAAAATATGGAACCGGTAGTTTTAATTTTTCAGAGATTTCCAAACCGGAATTGTACAGTAACATCAAACGTAAATTTAAAATTTATGGAAAACCGGTTCAGGAGTTTCGGAGTTTTCTGCAAAACATCCCACAACCGGATCTCATTTGCATTGGCAGTATGATGACTTACTGGGCTACTGGAGTGGTTGAGACAATAAAGATTATCAGAGAGACAAATCTGTCGACCCTAATTTTGGTGGGAGGGATCGCTGCCCGACTCATGCCTAATTTTTTCAATCGTCCATCTGATAATTGCATTTCCGGTAATCTTTCCGATCCTGAAATTTCCTCACTACTTGAAATCAAGGAGCTACCAGAACCTTCCTTATTGGCTGGTTTTAAAGCACTGGACAAGCCAGTAAACCACGGTCCGGTTTTGCTTACTCTGGGATGTCCGATGCAATGCAGCTATTGTGCATCAAAAATACTGCAACCCTCCTTCCAATACCGTTCTCTGGAACTAATCCTTAAGGAAATCGATTTTCTGGTTGACAGATTTGGAATTACAGATTTTGCATTTTACGATGACGCTTTGCTCTGTAATCCGCAAAGAGTGTTTATTCCTTTTCTTGAGAAAATAATCGAACGGAAATATGACATCCGTTTCCACACTCCAAATGGTATGCACCTTAGATTTATCAATGAACCGTTATTAGACCTGATGATTAAAGCGGGCTTTACCACTTTCAGGTTTGGTTACGAAAGCAGTGATCTTAGATATCTGCAGGATATTTCTGCCAAGGTAAATCGTGATGAGTTGGAGGATAAAATAAAACTGTTAAAAAGATATTGTACAGATAAACAGGATGTCGGTGTTTACATTATGGGAGGACTCAGAGAACAAACTCCTCAGCAAATGTTAAATGAAATGGATTTTGTGGGAGCGCAGGGAATAAAAGTGAAACCGGTTTTTATCTCACCGGTTCCGGGAACATCGCTTTACCAGTATTATCTTGATCTTTTTCCTGCGCTGGCAACTGATCCGCTATGGCATAACGACTCGTTTTTTATCACCTGTCTGCCTTACTGGAGTACTTCTGATGTGGAGAACGTGAGAAGAAGAGCTAAGGAGATAAACTGTAGTGTCTGAGAAAATTTAATTATCAATCACCGGATCTCAAATCGAAACTATCCAGGAAATTATCCAACAGAAACAACTTTCTAATCAGAAATAAACAATCAGAGTTAATAGGAGAAAAAATAAGCAGTCAGAGTTAGTCATAAATAAATATCTGATCTGATAAAAGACATAGGAAACCAGCAGAATCTAAAATCTCCGATTCCCCAAATCTGAAATATCCGACTCCCCAAATCTAAAATCTCCGACTCCCCAAATCTAAAATCTCCGATTCCCTAAATCTGAAATCTAATATCTGAAATCTTAAATCTTCAGGTCTCTCGCCAATGTGGCTCTCGCTTTTTCCAGAAATTCATAAAGTGGTTTTTGTCGATAATCCGGGTAAGTCCATGAGAAAAAACGAAATTTCCCTTTTCGGTAATGAAGAGTTACTTCACCATAAATACCATTTCCCAGGTACAACCGGTGATAGAAGTCCTTTGTGGTGGCTAACACGAATTTATCTCTGGCCAGATAACCCGGATCAATATTAACACTTCGTTTTCCATCAACTGAGTACTGCTGCTCGATACTGTTGGTGAAAAGTTTAATCCCGATGAGTTGCTCTCTGTCGATAAATGTGCGATAATTGAAATAAACTTTCATTAAAGAGGGTCCCATCTCATCACTGTAGTATTCAGACCAGGAAAATGGCAGCGGTCCATAGCTGAATTCCTGCTCACCGAATTTTTTATCAAGAATCTCCACAATTCTGGTGAGATCTATTGTCAGAGGATTATAAGTGATTGCTATGACCAGTTTTACTGGTAGTGGAATCGAAGCGATACCCATAAAAAAACACCTTTAAAAAATTATGGTTTATTGATATATTTCCCATACCAAGGATCGGGAGGGGCTTTTTGGAAAAAAAATATAGCTCACGGCAAACGAAAATAGTTTTTTATCCCGGATAGTCTGTTGTGTGATCTGTTGCAGATTGGACTTGACTGGATAAAGCGCCGTTAGTAGTTTTTTAGCTCTTCGAAATATATACAGAATATCGGACAGGAAAAGATTGCCTTCTAAGCTATTCCACGACTGCAAAAATGGGAGACATAATTGTCCAGGCGATTTACATTTAAAGGTGGAATTCATCCGCCACACAGCAAAGCTCAGACAGAGAGTCTGTGTATCGAGATATTCCCTGCCCCAGGCAAGGTAATTATTCCATTACAACAGCATATTGGGGCACCTGCGAAACCGGTGGTTAAACGCGGAGACCGGGTAAGCATAGGGCAGCTGATAGGTGAAGCTGGTGGTTTTGTATCTTCTCCGGTGCATTCATCAGTTTCTGGAACTGTTCTCTCTATAGGTCCTTTCCCCCATCCGATGGGAAAGCATGTTATAGCGGTAGAGATAGAAAACGACGGCTCCGATCAAAAGCAGGCATTTGATTCATTGGATAAACCCTGGAGGGAAGCAGCTCAAGGGGAGTTGATTCAGAAAGTTCAGGCTGCAGGAATTGTAGGTATGGGAGGAGCGAGTTTTCCCACGCATGTGAAACTATCACCTCCAAGCAACAAACCCATTGATATTCTTATTATAAATGGTGCTGAATGTGAACCATATCTGACTGCTGATCACCGTTTGCTTCTTGAGCGTACCGAAGATTTTCTTACCGGTGTACTGATTCTCAAAAAAATTCTGGGTGCCAAAAAATGTTTTATCAGCATTGAAGAGAATAAACCTGATGCAATCAAGTTGATAGCTGATCAGCTATTAAAAGGCGATTATAAAGATGTGACATTAGCCAGACTTCAGGCAAAATATCCTCAGGGAGGTGAAAAACAGCTGATAAATGCGGTAACCGGCCGTTCTGTACCATCTGGTGGTCTGCCGATGGATGCCGGTTGTGTTGTTCAGAATGTAGGTACTGCGTTAGCTGTGAGAGATGCGATCCTTGATGGTTCTCCGTTATATGAACGTGTAGTGACTGTAACCGGGCCTACTGTTAAGAATCCTAAAAACCTTCTGGTCCGAATTGGTACACCGATCCGATCACTTTTGGAGGCATGTGAAGCCGATCTGAAAGCTACCCGCAAAGTGATAATGGGTGGTCCGATGATGGGTATCGCACAATCGGATCTTGATGCTCCGGTAATCAAGTCCACTTCAGGGCTTTTAGCTTATGATAAAGTGCAACCTGGTCTGAGGGAGTATCCCTGTATCAATTGCGGACAATGTGTAAAAGTCTGTCCGATCCATCTGGTTCCTTCAAGACTAGCCAAATTTATTGAAAAAGAAAATATCGACGAAGCAGTGCAATGGAATGTCATGGATTGTATGGAGTGTGGTTCCTGCTCTTATGTTTGTCCCTCAAAGATTAACCTGGTGCATTTTATGAAATTGGGCAAATTTTATGTTCAAACAAAACGTGCGGCAGCAGCCAATAAATGATTTTTCATAAGGAATCGATAGCAAAATGATAAGTCAGACCATCACAAGTACTGAAACCGGTGAAAAGAAGCTGGTGACTAGTGCTGAGCTTTCTCAGACTCAGCTCAATTTATCATCATCACCCCATATCAGGCACACTCAAACCGTTCCTGATATAATGAGGTGGGTAGTAATAGCCCTTTGTCCGGCACTTATAGCCTCGTTTCTCTTTTTTGGCTGGCGGGCAATATTCCTGACTTGTGTTTCCGTAATTTTTGCGGTTTTAACCGAATATCTGATTGTCCGGTTAATGAAGATGCCAAACACTACTGGTGATTTCAGTGCTGTAATCACCGGTATCTTATTAGCATACAATGTCTCCCCATCACTGCCCTGGTGGATGGTGGCTTTAGGTTCCATTTTCTCGATTGGTGTTGCCAAAATGACATTCGGGGGATTGGGTTCCAATTTTATCAATCCGGCACTGGCTGGTCGTGCATTTCTGATGGCTTCTTATCCGGCAGCCATGACCAGTTGGACTATACCTGAGGGAATCATTAAGGGAACACTTTCCGGATTTGACGGAGTGACAGGTGCAACACCGCTTGCTTATTTTAAAAATGCGGTAGCCGATGGCTCATTTGCAAACCTCAACTATCAGGAAGTGCTGCAGAATCTCTTTATAGGGAATATCGGAGGTTGTATCGGTGAAACATCAGCCATTGCACTCCTGATAGGAGCAATCATCCTCTGGTATAAAAAAATAATCGGTTTCAGGATTCCTGTTGTTTATATAGGAACAGTGTTCCTTCTTTTCTGGCTGTTTAACGGAACCGGAAACCTTTTCACATCCACTGCAGTTTTCATCCCTCTATTCCAGATCCTATCTGGTGGACTATTCCTGGGTGCATTCTTTATGGCAACAGATATGGTTACTTCTCCTATAACTCCATCAGGAAAACTTTTTTTCGCTTTGGGATGCGGCCTTCTGACCTTTATCATAAGAAAATTTGGAGGTTACCCCGAAGGAGTTTCCTATTCGATTCTTATTATGAATCTTTTTGTTCCTCTGATTGAAAGATACACCAGACCGTCAATTTATGGAAAGGTGAGAAAACGTGGCTGATATTATAAAATTAACGGTTGTCCTCACGATTGTTTCGGTAACTGCGGCCCTGGCGATCGCATTTACCAACTCCAAAACAAAAGATAGGATTCTGGCTCAGAACCAGATTACTGAAAAAAATGCCTTACAGCAGATTATGCCGCCAAACAGTGAGATTACTGAAATGCACTCCAGCTCTGAGGGATGTCCGTCTCAGTACTGGAGTGCCAAAAAAGATGGCCAGGTGGTTTATGCTTTCAAAATTGCCAGCAGAGGCTATGCTGGAGATATCCAATATCTGGTTAGTGTAACAAGTGATGGGAAAATTATGGGGATGAACATCCTGGAACAATCTGAAACTCCTGGTTTAGGCGCGCGGGTTTCTGAGAGTATCTCCAAAAAGTATATCTGGAATGGTTTGTTTGGGAAAAAGGAGCAGGGTCTTAGCTGGTTCACCAAACAATTTGAAGGTATCGATATAACCAAAAGCATTATTATCGAAAAAACAGCTGGAGAATGGCATAAACTGGATAATCAAAAAAGAGAAGAACTGCTATCTAATAACAGTATAACTGCGATAACCGGCTCCACTATTTCAACCAGAGCAATAACAGCTGGGCTTGAAAAACAGGCTCGTGCTTATCTGAATGCTTTACAGGGAAGTTAATATGCTCAAAGAAGAATTAAAACGTGGTATAATCACAGAAAATCCGCTTCTTGTTCTGGTACTGGGTTTATGCCCTTCGCTGGCAACCAGCACCTCTGTTCAAAATGGATTCGGGATGGGCATGGCGGTAACATTTGTGCTGGCCTGTTCAAATGTGATAATCTCTCTTATCCGCAAAGGTATTCCGGACAAAGTCCGTATACCCTGCTTTATTGTGGTAATTGCCGCATTTGTAACGATGGTTCAGTTGCTTATGAAATCTTATCTTCCTGCTCTTGATAAGCAATTGGGAATATTTGTGCCATTGATAGTAGTAAACTGCATCATTTTGGGTCGTGCTGAAGCTTATGCTTCGAAAAACAATCCGTTTAAATCTTTTATAGATGGCATAGTGATTGGTTTAGGGTTTACTACTTCACTTTGTCTGCTAAGCATCATACGTGAGATTCTTGGAAGTAATAAACTTATGGGGTTGAATTTTTTCCCCGGTTATAATCCTATGACTGTTTTTATACTGGCACCGGGAGGTTTTTTCACCATTGCCGCAGTTATGGCACTGGTTCGGTATATGGGTAATCGCAGGAAAGGTGTAAAAGCATGAGTAACCTTGCCAATCTTATTTCAATTTCAATTGGTGCAGTTTTTATCAACAACTTTATCCTCTCTAAGTTTCTGGGTTTGTGCCCTTTTTTTGGAGTATCCAAGAAACTTTCCAGTGCTACCGGAATGGGGATGGCAGTAGTATTTGTGATGGCAATAGCATCCAGTTTTACCTGGGTGATTAACAAATTTATACTTATTCAGTTTGATGTGGCTTATCTGCAACCCATAGTGTTTATACTGGTGATAGCCGCACTAGTGCAATTGGTAGAAATGGCCCTGCAGAAATATTCTCCATCTCTTTACGAAGCATTGGGGATATATTTACCTCTGATTACCACCAACTGTGCAGTTCTGGGTGTGGCATTAATAAATACCGGTGTAAATACTTTTACCGGTGAACCTTATACTTTTTTTGAAAGTTTATTAAACGGTGTGATGTCTGGTGTTGGTTTCATGCTGGCACTGCTTTTAATGGCCGGATTGAGGGAAAAACTTGAACTCTCCAATATTCCAAAAATGCTGGAAGGTCTTCCTATATCTTTTATTACAGCAGGACTGATGGCTTTAGCATTTCTGGGGTTTGCCGGTCTTAACTTCTTCTCGCCTGTCGGAGGGTGATGTGGATATTGTTATTCCTTTACTTATAGTCGGTTCAATAGGTGCATTCCTTGGTGTAGGTCTGGGGTTTGCTTCCAAAAAGCTTTTTGTGCATGTCGATCCCAGAATACCAAAAATTCTGGAAGTGCTCCCAAATGCCAATTGTGGTGCATGTGGTTATGCAGGATGCAGTGGATATGCAAAAGCTGTTGCAGAAGGGAAAGCCTCGCCTACCGGATGTATTCCGGGAGGATCAAAATGTGCACATGCAATTGCAGATTTGCTCGGAGTAGCTGCTTCTACTGAAGAACCACAGATGGCAGTAGTGCATTGTAAAGGTGGAATTAAAGAGGCTGCAGAACGGGCAGTTTATAATGGAATCCAGGATTGTAACGCAGCTACGCTAATCGGCAATGGTTCTAAAATCTGCCAGAATGGATGTCTGGGGTTGGGTACATGTGTAAGGGCTTGTCCTTTCGATGCCATTTTCATAAATGATAATGGGATTGCTGAAGTCGATCCTGAAAAATGCACCGGTTGTGGTAAATGCGTCAAAAGCTGTCCCAGAAAAGTGATCTCAATGATTCCAAAGGTGCATAAAATTTTTCTTGCCTGCTCCAATCATGACAGAGGGGCTAAAGTGAAAAAATATTGCTCTGTCGGATGTACTGCCTGCACCTTATGTGTCAAAGCTACTCCATCAGGTGCAATCACTATGGAAAATAATCTTCCTGTACTGGATTATACCAAAGATGAAAATTTTATTACTGCGGTCTACAAATGCCCGTCAAACTGCTTCACAGATCTGGTCAAGATCCGATCAAAAGCAAATATCGACACCAAATGCGATGGTTGCGGGTTATGCGTTACTGTCTGCCCGGTTGCCGGAGCAATAAATGGAGAAAAAGGGCAGCGGCATGTTATAGACAAAGAAAAATGTATAGGCTGCGGAATCTGTCTTAATATTTGTCCTCCTCATGCTATTTCTTTATGGGGTACCGGCTTACAGCCAAAACAGGCACGAATGGCTTGAGTACAGTCACCAGGAGTGTGACAGTTGAGTAGTAGATGTGAGCTATAACCCAGGTATTTTATTACTTCTGAAGTGTAGGAATCCATTCCGATTTCTTGTGTGTGGATTCCTTACTGTGAAACAATGAAGGATATGAGACGAAGGGCTTGGCTCCCAATTTGCTGCAGTTTTTTTCCCCGTTTTTTTATTACTTCAGCTGATCTTCTTAACTCTCAGCAATTCAACAGGTAATCACTCTGCCACAACAACTTGGGTAACATTTCCCTTGACACACAACCCATTGTTGATTATACTTTATATCATAACTGATACACTGGTAATCAACCACTAATCAGGAGTTAACGATGCAATTTCTAAAAGTATCCTGTACACAGTGCTCACATTATCAGGAATGTTCACAAAAGACAAGGTTATTTGTTAATTATTGTGGTTCAGATTTAAAGAGAGTGCAGGAGGATGTTCGAAGTGCAGTAATTGAATGCAGAAGCCGCAGAGGTTCTCTTTTCACCAAAGGATTTAAAATTCAACTGCAACCACTTACAGCCAGACAAGCGGCATAACCCGGTAAATCCTTAGAATTGTTTGCACTTATTACCATACCATGATATAATTTACCGCTGTAAGAACATTTAATTTGTCACAATTTTCGCAGTAACATTTTTCATGCTTACAGGGTTATTGGTGAGAGACATTCTCTGCTTTTTTTTTCGTTTTTTTCTGACCAGCGGTATCCTCTTACTTATTTCTGGTTGCGCCATCACCCGCTCTTCCAGAAATTCGGCTTCAGTCGATAATTCGGAGTCCTTTGTCATTACCACTAATGTCGATGCTCCGGAGATGATTTCAGTTCAATATAATGATATTACCGGCAACCCATCGGAGCTTATCAGTGTAGCGAAAACGCTTTGTGATGGGCAGAAATATCTGGAAGCAGATTCCGTTTTAAAAATCGCACTGGAAGCTGTTGGGGAGCTCAGTTCTGATTCGGTTTCTTTTGAAGGTTACCTTGACGAAATTCTGGCTATCTATACAGAAATTATGCCTTCAGACTTTCAGATACCTGATGAAATCATCACTCTGGTTAATGAACAGAAAATGTTTAAAGCTCTGGATTCCATAAACTTCACTTCTGTCGACAGTAATTTCATGCAGAGTCTGCTATGTGGAAAATCCACTGTTTATAACCTGCCGATAGCCTGGAACGAGCGGGTCATGCGTGCCACCTACTATTACCATAAAAACCGTAAAAGCACAATTGATCACTGGATTCCCCGGGCAAGCCAATACCTGGCCATTATGAAAAGTATTCTGACAGAGCATGGGCTTCCTGAGGATCTGGCATACCTTCCTCTTATAGAGAGTGGATTCAGACCAAAAGCATATTCACATGCACACGCTTCCGGTATCTGGCAGTTTATTCCATCCACTGGAAAGGTTTACGGATTAAGGAATAATTACTGGCTGGATGAGAGGCGCGATCCGCTGAAATCGACAATAGCAGCAGCGCGGTATCTTAAAAAATTATATAACGAGTTTAATGACTGGCATTTAGCTCTGGCTGCCTATAATTGCGGTGAGGGTGGTCTGGCCAGAGCAATCTCCCGCAGCAACAGCAGAAATTACTGGGATCTTAGTCTTCCCCGTGAAACAATGAATTATGTCCCCCTTTTTCTTGCTGCTCTGACCATAGCAAAAAACCCTTCCTGTTTCAACCTTGAGAAGCCTTCAGATTCAGCCACATTCTCGTTTGACACTGTCAGAATAAGCGAATGTCTGGATTTGAGGGATATTGCAGAAGGGATAGGTGTAAACTACGACACATTACGTACGTTTAACCCTCATATTCTTCACTGGTGCACACCACCGGACATGAGCAATGTTCTTCTTTACCTGCCGAAGGGCTACTCACAAGCATTTAAAGACTTTCATGCCACAATTCCAGACTCCAGAAAAGTAAAATGGTACAGATATAAGATAAAAAACGGAGATAATATTGGAAGCATAGCCAGGCATTTCAAGGTTCCGGTGGAGCCGATCCGGTCCATAAATCGATTAAAGGATACCAGGATCATAGCCGGCAAGTATCTTTTCATTCCTATCCCTGTGAGCAGATCCACTCCTGATGAGGAGGTTATTCAGGAAACGGTAAAAAAACAACCTCCCGCGAATGATCCAGCAATGAACAATGGAAAGAAAATAATTTACCAGGTGAAAGCCGGAGATTCGGTTTGGCGAATCTCTGAGCTTTTCGGAGTCTCTCCTGACCAGATCTGTTCATGGAACAATTTGAATGATAATGCAGGGATTAGAGTCGGGCAGTTATTGACTCTCTACCAAGCTCAGAGCAGTCTGAAGCCTGGTAATAATCAAAATCCCAAACCTTCTGAAGGTCAAATGGAATATAGGGTTCAACCTGGGGATACTCCTTCGTCTATTGCCCGAAAGTTCTCCATGAGTGTGGATGAGCTGCTGCTTTTAAATAATCTGGATAGTAAAAGTCCAGTCATCTACACCGGCAATTATCTGATTGTAAAAAAACCGGTTGATAGTGTCTCTCAAAACACTTCAGCTCCTAAAAAAACTTCCGGTGATAGCCGTTCAACGAGATATCAGGTCTCTACAGGTGAGACTCTCTATGGAATTTCACGTCTTTTCTCAGTCTCGGTTCAGGAGCTTCGCAAATTAAACGATCTGGATGAATCATCTGTCATCAAAGCCGGAGACACACTTCTTATTCCTTCCGGTTCTTTACAAAAATCATCCGGTCTGGAAGAATCTGCTGTAGTGTTTTATGAGGTCAAACAAGGTGATAACCTGTGGAGAATAGCAAACTCTTTTGGGATTACAGTGCAGAGTCTCTATAAATACAACAATCTTAACCCGGATTCAGTCCTGATGCCGGGAGATACCATAAAAGTGGTCCGTACAGGTGAGCTGTGAAAAATCTCCAACGCCTTATAATCATTATCATATTACTTTTGCCTGTTGTAATTGGTATTGTGCTCATTTCCGGAGCTCATAAAGTAGTCCCGTCTGCTTCCCTTAAGAAACTGGGATTAGTAAGAATTGAGGGGGTAATTATGAATTCGGAAAACATAATTAAACAATTAAACTCTTTCAGAACAGATAAAAGTATTGCAGGAATTATAGTGAAAATAGATTCCCCTGGAGGTGGGACTGCGCCCTCTCAGGAGATTTTCAGTGAGGTTTTACGCATAAGAGAGGAAAACAAACCGCTGGTTGTAAGCATGAGTAATGTAGCTGCATCAGGGGGCTATTACGTGGCCAGCGCAGCCAGATGCATCTTTGCAGATCCCGGCACCATCACCGGCAGTATAGGGGTGGTTTTAACCATTCCCTTGTACAAAGATCTTGCTGAAAAGATTGGTGTTCAAATGCGCACCTTAAAAGCTGGAAAATTCAAAGATATTGCCAACCATTACCGTCCTATGTCTGATGGTGAAGAGAAGATTGTCCAATCGCTTCTTGATGACACTCATAATCAGTTTATAGATGATGTATCCAGAGCAAGAGGAATTGATCGCGATTCGATTAAAAATCTTGCTGACGGGCGCATTTTTACCGGCAGACAGGCTCAGGCTTTGGGACTGATTGATTCACTGGGAGGTTATCTGGATGCCTTATCCTATCTTCGCCAAATAACCGGTGCCGGGCCAAATGCTCGTATCGTCGAACAAACTGAAAAATTTGCGCCCATTCGAGAGTGGTTAATTGAAGGGATAGTACGTGTTTTTCCCCAGTTATACACATATCTTGCCCCCTGCAGCGCCAAATATCTTCTGAGCCTCGATTAATTATTGAATAATTGTCGAATTTTGCAAAAAAAGCAAATTACACTGGCCAAAAGTGGTTGTCAGGAATAATATTAAATGTGGAAAATTAAGGTACATCTCGTGTTACCGACATCATCTATTATATATCTTGTAAGGAGGAATCATGAGCATTCAGAATCTTTTGGACGAAGTAGAAATTCTCAAGCAGGAATACGAAAAATTCGAACGTGGTAACAAGTCTGCTGGTACACGGGCTCGCAAAAGCCTTCAGAATATAAAAAAGATTGCTCAGGACCTTCGCGTAGCAATTCAGGATTCCAAAAAAAGTGAAACTGAAGCAGAATAAAACCAGCATATATGATACATTAAAGGGGATTTAATCCCCTTTTTTATTTTGTGGCAATAATTTTTTTACCTGCCCGTATTATAACCCTTGAACTCTGATTAATCCTTTTAAGAATGATACAACCTGATAACAATATAACCATTTCAACCTATCATCTAAATCAATAATGGTGGTACAGTATGAGTCCTACTAACAGTACAACAATGTTGGAGGTTTCAAACCTTCACAAGAAGTTCGGGTTATTTAATGCTGTCAAAAACCTGAGCTTCCAAATCCGGAAAGGTGAAATTTTCGGATTTTTAGGTCCAAATGGTGCCGGCAAAACCACTACGATGCGTATGGTAACCTGTTATATCCCTCCGACTTCCGGATCTATACGGGTTGCAGGGCTGGACCCAACTGCTTCCAGTCTGGAGGTTCGTAGAAAAATTGGTTACCTTCCAGAGCATAATCCACTATACAATGACATGACCGTACTGGAGTATCTGCGGTTTGTCGGAGAGATAAGAGGGATTAAAGCAAGCCGTTTACAGTCACGAATAGATGAGTTATTCAATGTGTGCAGTATCGGTAAAATGTCTGGGCGGTTGATTGGTAACCTTTCCAAGGGTTACAGACAAAGAGTCGGTCTGGCACAAGCGCTGATGCATAATCCGGATCTGTTGATTTTAGATGAACCCATGTCCGGCCTGGATCCTAACCAGATTGTAGAGATCCGTAATCTTATTAAAAATCTCGGGCAGGAGAAAACAGTTGTCTACTGTTCTCATATCCTCTCAGAAGTAAAAGCGACCTGTGACCGTATCCTGATCATTAATGACGGTCAGATGGTTGCAAGTGGCACTCCGGATGAATTAGTCAATAATGCCGGGAAAGGCAACCGTTACCATGTAAGAATCAGGGGAGACCGTTTCGAAATCGAAAACAAACTCTCTTCTGTTTCCGGAGCCACTGGTGTCAACATTCTCAATGTGGCATCAGACTGGGTGACAGCTGAAGTGATGACTTCTCAAGAAGACATCGGAGAGGCGATCTTCAAAGCTGTTGTTGAAAACGGGATGAGCCTTGCAGAGCTTAAACGCGAATCTGCAAGCTTTGAAGAAGTGTTCACACAACTGACAAGGAAATAATCATGGATAACATTTTAACCATATTCAAAAAAGAATTCAGAACCTTTTTTATCTCCCCAATAGCCTACATTTTTATTGTGGTTTACCTGGTAGTCACTAATTTTCTTTTCTTCCAAAGTTTTTTTCTTATAAACCAGGCTGACATGAGAAGTTATTTCAGCCTGCTACCCTGGATCTTCCTGCTTTTTGTTCCTGCTATCACCATGCGCAGCTGGGCGGAAGAAAAAAAGCTTAGAACACTGGAACTGCTACTTACCTGGCCTATCAGTGATTTTCAGGTGGTGGCAGGTAAATTTCTGGCATCCTTCAGCTTTCTGGCCATTACCATTCTTCTGTCAATTTCAGTACCCATTACCGTATCTTTTCTGGGTTCACCCGATCCCGGACCAATAATAGGCGGCTATATTGGTGCACTGCTTATGGGAGCTGCATATCTGGCTATAGGTCTTTGGATCTCCTCTTTTACTGAAAACCAGATAGTCGCCTTTATCCTGGGTGTGGTAATAACATTTACCCTCTTTATTGTGGGTAATCCTTTTGTGACTATGGCCGCACCTTCTATACTCGTACCAGTACTCAATTTCATCGGACTGGGCAATCATTTCGAAAGTATAGAACGCGGTGTCATTGACACCAGAGATATCTTGTATTATTTATCGGTGATCGGCTTTTTTCTCTTTCTCAATGTACAAACTCTTGGAAGCAGGAAATGGGAATAAACCTATTCTGGAATGGGATTAATTATGGAAGCAAAAAAGATTAAAAACCGCTCGGAATTTCTAATTTTTATTCTTGCGATTCTGGGTATACTGGTAGTGGTAAACTACTTCGGAGTCCGTATTTTCAAAAGATATGATATGACTGAAGGCAAGGAATACAGCATCTCTCCTGCCACTAAAAAAATTCTGAAAAAACTGGATGATATCGTTACGGTCAAAGTTTTCTTTTCTAAAAATTTACCTCCCAATGTCAGTAAAACTGTCACGGATGTAAAAGACATTCTTTCTGAATACAGCGCTTACGCCGGGAAAAACCTCAGAATCTCCTGGGAAGATCCTGCAGAAAGCGAAGAAGCTACGGAACTGGCCCGCTCTTTGGGAATTCCCGAAGTACAGCTTCAGACTTTCGAAAAAGATAAGGTTCAGGCCATCAAAGCATACCTGGGAATCGGTATCCTTTATGCAGACAAAAAAGAATCGATACCGGTAGTACAGAATCTTCAGAATCTGGAATACGACCTTACCATGGCTATAATGAAAGTGTCCAGATCATCGGTTCCTAAAGTTGCAGTTCTGAAAACTGATACATTTCCAACTTTACCGCCGCAGTACCGTGCGCAAATGCCGAAAAACCCTGAGTCAACCGAAGAAAAGCTGGCAAAAGTCCTGGAACAGCTTCGAACCAATTATGATGTAAGCACAGTGGACCTTTCCAGCGGCACTCCAATTGACTCTGAAATCAAAACGCTGATTATCCCTGGTGGCGAGAACATGACAGAACGCAAACTCTTTGAAATTGACCAGTTCTTCATGAAAGGTGGAAATCTCATTGTACTGGCCGATGCTGTTACTGTCAATTTGCAGTACGGTGCCAATGCATTTCCCAGCCAATCTAAGCTGCTTGATCTGCTTGAGTTCTATGGGGTAAGAGTGGAGAAAAACCTGATTCTTGACCACGCCTGTTCACAGGTAAGCATTCCACAGCAGGTCGGTCCATTTACCATGAATGTAGCAGTCCCCTACCCCTATTTTGTACGACTCGGAGCCGATGGCTTCAAAAAGGATATCACCGCAGTATCTACACTTTCAGATGTTGTTTTCCCCTGGGCCAGCAGTTTGACACTTATGGTTGATCAACAGAATGCAGACTCCACAGCTTCTGCTTCAACTCAGGACAGCGTGAAAGGATCAATTCTAGCTCATTCAAGTGCAAAAAGCTGGGCAGTGTCTGAACGCTTTGATCTCAATCCACAACAACAGTGGGCTCCACCGGTTAATAATCTCAAACAGTATAACCTTGCTGCCTATCTTAGTGGAAATTTTAAAAGCTATTTCACAGGAAAACCTGTCCCTTCAGTAAATTCAGACGCAGGTGACACATTAAGCCAGATTAAACCAGCCCAGGACGCCAACCGTGAAATCGTACCATCCAGTACTAATGGACATCTGGTGGTCATCGGTGATGCGGATTTCGTTTCCGGTCAAAATGCCAGCGCTCCCGGTAATGTCGCCATGTTGCTGAATCTGGTTGACTGGTTATCTCTGGATGATAATCTGATCTCAATCCGTTCCCGCTCTCTTAAGGATCGCACCATTGAATCAGATCTTCTTAAGAATGATTCAAAAGCACCTAATATCATCCGTCTGATTAATGTAGTCGGTATGCCACTGCTGGTAGCTATTGCCGGGCTATTGATATTTATTAACAGAAGAGAACATATTCCTGTAACTGTAGCAACCAACAACAAATCGGAGAATACAAGCAAATGAAGGGTAACAAACTATTCTACGCCGTTGTTATACTGGTTATAGCAGTATTAACCATAGTGATTAGTGAGAATATCAGTAATAAATCACCTTCAGAATCTGAGAAGAAATTCTTTCCCGGATTATCAGAGTCTTCCATCTCTGCAATCACCATAAAGGACTCCAATGATTCTGTTAAAATTAGACGTAAAGGTGATATCTGGGTGGTTGAATATTATCAGTCATCAGCACCCACTTCTGCTGGCTTATCGATAGGAGGCGATTCCTCCAAGCCTGCTGCCAGCAACAAAACCTATCAGGCGGACAGTGCATCAATCACCTCCGTTTTAGAAAAAGTTCTCAAAATGGAAAAGGGTGTATTGATCTCCGATAATCAGTCCAAACAATCTCTATTCGAAGTAGATAGTGCCAAAGGAACTCTGGTTGAGCTTTGGGATGCAACCGGGAAATCAATCGGTTCTTTCCGTATCGGCAAAAATGGAGCAGACTGGAGCAGCAATTATGTGCGTATGACCGGTTCCAATTCCGTATATATGGTCAGCGGTTCACTGCGCTACTCCTTTTTCTCCGACCAGAAGAGATGGCGGGATAAAACCATCACCAGCTTCGACAAATCCTCTGTAAAAAGAATTTCTCTGATCAGAAAAGATGGCTCCGCATTGGCCATTGCCAAGGCAGACACCGGAAACACCTGGAATGTAGTGGAACCGACTCAGGCCGTGGCTAAAACAGACCAGATCGATGAGATTCTTAACACCACTTACCGTCTCAATGCATTCGATTTTGATGAATCCGGTGCCACTGATTCTGCGATGGGTTTTTCCCAGCCAGAACTGACGGTGGTTATCAGTTTTCCTAACGATGCCACCAGGAAAATCACCTTCGGATCCAAAGACACAAACAGTAAGTATCGTGTCCGCACAGATGGAAAGGAACATGTGTTTTTAGTCAACGAGTATGACTTTGACAAGCTAAACAAGGATCTTGCCAAAATTACTGGTGAGGAACCCAAAGAAACCGCCAAAGCATCCAAAACTAAAAAGTCAGGTTCTGCAAAAAAATAAGCCTCTTGCGAATTGCTTAACGGCTGCGGGCCCGTACCTCTTTGAAGGTATGGGCCTTTTTTATATAATCGTCAAGAATACCCTAATCTTATTCGCCAGAGTACCTGAGTGTACCCATTATGTAGGTTGCTCTGATGTTCCTGTCATCTCCCATGGTTTGTAATCCAAACAGTAACTTCTGGATATCCCATTGCCCACCTTTTATAAGATAATTCATTCTGTGCTTAAGAATATCAGGACTTCTATAATCCAGCACTACAAAGTCTGCCTCATTTCCCACTCTGAAACTTCCGATTTTATCTTCCAGTTTTAATGCTTTTGCAGCACCTGAGGTGATCCTGTAAAAGCTTTCCAATGGATCCATAGTGTAACCGTTTAGCTGACCGACTTTATAAGCGTCCCCCAGGGTTCTGAGCATGGAAAATGATGTTCCTGCACCTACATCGGTGGCTATACAGGCATTAATCGCTGAATCCACTGCATTTCTCATTGAAAAAAGACCACTGCCCAGAAACAGATTGGAGGATGGGCAATGGACAATTACCGATCCGGATGATTTCAACCTTCTGCGCTCAGATTCTGACAGGTAAATACAGTGTGCAAAAAATGAATAACCATCGACAAGCCCGGCCTTTTCATAAATATTCAGATAATCACTACAGTCAGTAAACAAGTCCATTGTAGATTGTACTTCTGCCAGGTTTTCTGCCAGATGAGTCTGAATGTAGGTATCCGGGTATTTCCGGTGAAGATCCCCTGCCATTTTCAGCTCATCCATATCAGATGTAATAGCAAATCTGGGTGTAACAGCATACAGGCTCCTTCCGTTGTGATGCCATTTACCTATCAGATATTCACAGTCGTTTCTGGCACTTTCAACTGTATCGCAGATGGCAGATGGAGCATTTCTGTTCATCATTACTTTACCTGCAATTATCCGTAAATTGACCACGCAGGCAGCTTCAAATATTGAATCTACGGACACAGAGCTCTGTGTTGCGTATGTCATACAGGTAGTGGTACCGTTTTTTAACAGTTCCTCTATAAAGAGACGGGCGACATTCTGAGCATATTCCTTACCATTGAAATTCTGCTCAACTGCGAAAGTGTACTCGTTAAGCCAATCTATAAGCTGCTTTCCATAAGACCCGATTATCTCAGTCTGGGGGTAATGAATATGAGTATCGATAAAACCGGGCATAATCAGATAGTCTGAATAATCAGCAATCTCAAAATGAGGATATTTCAATTTCATGTTTTCAAAATCACCAATATCCCTGACATAACCTTTTTCAATGACTAAACCACCATCATTGAATAAACGGTAACAGTCATTTCTGTTTTTGCAATCTGAAGGACTCTTTAAAAAATCAAATATCTGACCATGTACTATAAAATTCATGATACCTCGATTTTACCTTGTATTTGAAAGCTGATAAGTATCTGATCAAAATAAACAATAGCGCTCTCATTGTCATCAGGAGAAAAACTCCCCTGTGCTCAATGTGAACTCATTTAATAATATCTTAATAAAGGTTCTTAAATGAAGGATGAAGCTTTTAATTGAGGGATCCAAATAATAAAAGCTACATGATTTTAAGGGCTTTTTCACTCCGGCTCAAACCCCTGACACCCTGTATCGAAGTAAAAGGAAATTAGGATGGGCACAGAAAAATGTGCCCAACTTCTCCACTGAATTATTGCTCAACTTCCACAGCACATTCAGCTACTGTGGTTTCGGTTTTTTCTTCGGGCACAGGATTATACTTCTTACCACAGGAAGACTCAATAATACTCCAGAGAACTGCTCTGGCTTTTTTTGCACTCTCTTCGGTTTTAAAAGAAAGCCAGATCTGACTGTTCTTTTCATTCACTGTATCCAGTGTTATCGTAAAAGCGTGCGTCTTTCCATCATCACTGTTTTTTAACTTTACCACCCTTCCGTAGGAGATGACAGATTCTGCATCTATCAGATCGAACCCGGAACGAAACAGATGAGGTTTGACCGATTCGATCATCGTTTCCAGTATTGCACGGGCTTTTCTGGCAGACTCGATCCCTTTAAAATAGCAAAATGCTGAACCTTGCCTGGTAATGATCCTGAAGAAATGGCTCATATCATTTTTGCGCTTTTCTTCTGGAATCTCCTGAACGGCTCCGGCAAAAATAATGTGCATTACATTATAATTATCAAAAGAAGTACCGAAAACAGCCGTATTCATAAGAACCTCCTTTTTTTGGGGTAAGTTTTTATTAACAAAAAACATACCGCTTTTTATGTGCTCTGCAAATCTCAGGAAGTCTATTTTTAAGTGGAATAGAGCCCAAATTTTCTTAAACTTGAGAAACGCTCTGAAACAGAAACGAAAATGTTCTTTTTATTATATTCTAACTGGCTTTTGAAATTTTTGTGAAAAACCACAGGCGAAAACTGATCCATTCTCTGGCAGAAATGTGATAGTAGAAAAAAGAACAACCCATGAATAGCAATCAGCAATCAGAAGGACTGGAGCGTCAGAAAAAATATCAGGCGATCGCCGAGATTGCCGGTTTGCTTCATAGCCGCTTATCTGCAGAAGAGCTTTGTCAGTCGATCTGCAGGATTATTAACCAGGCATTGAGATATCCTCAAACCACAATAGTGAGAATGCAATTAGGGGAGAGCCACTTCAGCACATCCGGAAATAATGGAACACCCTGGAATATAAGCAGAAGCTTTACCACTCCCGAATCTCTTAGCGGGTTTATTGAGATCTGTTACCTTTCAGAGAAGCAATGGACCGAAGACTCCGCTAATCTAAAGGACTACAGATCATTTCTGGATAAAATTGCCATACTGATTTCCGGGTCGATCACCAGGGATGATCTTGAGCAGATTTTACTGGAGAATATTGAACGGAATAAAGAACTCAGCGGATTGGACCGGGTTAATCAGATTTTAAGAAAAAACGATACCATCGAGGTCCTGCTTCAGGAGATATGTCAAGTTCTTCCTGCATCATGGAAATATCCCGAAAGTGCATGTGTCCGTTTGACATACAATCATTCGATTTTTATAAGCAATAATTTTAAAAGCACCCCCTGGATGCAGACGCAGTCTTTTTCGGTTCCCGGTGGAGCAGAAGGATGTGTAGAGGTATATTACACCAAAGAATTCCCTCAAGAGGATGAGGGACCTTTTTTAAAAGAAGAACGCTACTTTCTAAACAATATCGCCCATCTGTTGTCAGTTGCTTTAGGTTGTAAAATTCATGAACAGCTTATTTATCAGAACAGAGAACGGCTCAAGGAGCTGATGGCAATTAACCGGACTACTGCTATAATTATGAAGGGTAAACCGATTCATGACACCCTTCAGAGCATCTGCAATATTTTACCCGATTCCTGGCAATTTCCGCAACATGCAGCTGCAAAAATCATTTTTGAAGACCACGAATATGTCTCCAGAGAATTCGATATAACCCCTTATGTACAGCGGGAGCAATTTGTTACTATTGATAATCAGTCAGGGACTGTGGAAATTTACTATCTGAGAGAACTGCCTTATTACGCAGAAGGTCCTTTTCTTAAAGAAGAAAGAGAGCTTCTGTGCAACATTGCCCGTCTGATCGCACATTACATCAATAATCAGAAAGGACGCAGGATATTAAGTTCTGCTGTCCATAAACAGCCCGCAAAAAACAGCCATCCAAAAGGTGGCATTAACGAACCCAGTGTCGAGAATAATTTATTTTCAAATATAAAGCCCCGAAAGGCAGGTTATACCCTTAGAAATGTAATGGTAGTATCTTCAGTTCAGGATGCTTATCTTCTGGCAGTAGAATCGTATAACCATGATCATCTCACTGACCCTTTCTATCAGAATAATATCTGGAATACTCCTCAGGTCACCTTTTTATCTTCCGCAGATGATGCAGAAGTACAGTTGAACAATGATCATTTCGATATTGTCTTTATAATTGCTTTCTCACCATTCCACGATATTACGGATATCTATAAGTCTCTTAAATCAAAACACACTGAAACTCAGTTTTTTCTGGTTACGAAATCACCGGAACAGATTTCCATGCTACAGTCTTTTCTGTTCAGGGAAGGTCAGTACAAAACATCACTCTTCACCTATGAAGATCATCCTGATTTTATTATTAACCTGTGTAAATTATATGAAGACTCTGTGAATTGCGATCAGGTGATGGCACCCACAGTATTACTGGTTGATGATTCTCCGGAATATTATACCCAGATAATTCTTGATTTTTATAGTACCGTTTTTAAAAGACTCAGGACCAGATCCACTCCTGACAAGCGGGCTGTTATTACCAGAATGCGGATGCTTTTGACATGTAACTATGAGGACTCTGTACACACCGCTCTTGTACATTCAAAATCTCTGGTAGCCGTTTTTTCAGATGTTGAATTCCGCAAAAATGGTTCTCTTTATTCAAACGCCGGTTTTGAACTGTACGATATTGTTAATGAATACTCTCCTGACACCAAGTACATTCTTCATAGTACAGAACAATCCTTTGCTGAAAAAGCCAATCAAAAAGAGATAGATTTTCTCTATAAAGGATCTCCCCTTTTTTACAAAAATTTATGCGACCACATCGGGTATCTCCATTATTTCCATTTAGATTCCGAAACAGAAAACAGAAGGACATTCGATAACTTTGAAGCCTTCCGGGATTATTCAGGGGAACTTAATCCATCTTTGATAAATGAGCTGACCAGAAATCCCAGATTTTTAAACTGGCTTAAAATACAAGGTCATTTTGATTCTGTCACCAAACTTACCGGTACCGATTTTTCCTCCCTGAGTTTTGCAGAATCGCATAACCGTTTTTACAACTTGCTCAATAGTGCAGGTGAAGATGATTTTTATCCGCCCATAGTCCAATATGGTGCCAAAGGCAGTATCAGTGATAAGGTGATAACCACTGTCTCCACAGGATCATTGGGAGGTAAAGGCAGAAATATAGCATTTCTGCATTCACTCACATCTTACAAGTCAATTTTTTCTTCTGATACAACCATGCAGACAGCCATCCCTCTCACTTTGATAATAAGAAGCGATGAATATGAGCGGATTCTGGAAAACGAAAAAATCCTGAAAGTAATTGCCAGTAATGATTTTAACGCAATCCAGGAAGCATTCGACGCAATAGAACTCGCAAATGAAACAGTAGATGCATTAAAGAGGTTTGTGGAAACAATCAACACACCACTTGCGGTACGATCATCAAGTCTTCTTGAGGATTCGATTTACCGGCCCTTTGCCGGAACTTTTGAAACCTATATTATTCCAAACAGCCACCCTGATCCATCTGAACGCCTGAGACAGCTTTTATTAGCCGTTAAACGTATCTATGCTTCACCATTTAAACCCCAAGCACAGTTATATTTTTCTCACACAGGAAAAAGAGCAGAAGAGGACCGGATGGCGATAGTGCTGCAGAAATTAGTAGGCTCAAAACATGGTGACTATTACTATCCACAGATAAGTGGTGTTGCCGGTTCCTATAATTTTTATCCTGTGGGCCACATGAAAGCAGAAGATGGATTTGCGGTGATGGCGTTTGGATTGGGCTTTTATGTTGTTGAAGGAAGGGGAGGACAACGGTATTCACCAGCCTATCCGGAACTGTATTTTGGTTCCATAAAAGACCTGGTAAAGGGATCTCAGACTCAATTCTATGCAGTAAATCTTAAGCGAGACATTCTTGATTTCAATCAGCATGGTGAAAAAGCAGGTCTGGATCTTCTGGATATCGAAGTAGCCGAAAATAATGGGACTCTCAACCACTGTGCATCGGTTTATGATTACACTAATGACCGGATTACTCCTGATCTGAGTTTACCAGGTCCCAGAATCATAGATTTTGCGGATATTTTAAAATATGGCTATTTACCACTGGCACAAACAGTAAAAAACGTCATTGAAAAGCTCTCTTCCTATATGGGAACACCGGTTGAAATAGAATTTGCAGTAAATAACTGCAACCGTTACGATTCAACACCGGTTTTCAATCTTTTACAGGTCAGACCTCTTAGCGGTGAGCAGCTGGGACATGAGGTAAATATCGATACCATTGACAGACAATATTGTCTTCTCTATTCTCAAAATTCTCTTGGCAATGGTAAAATAGACACCTTAACCGATGTGATAATAATAAAAACTGAAAATTTCAACCCGAGCAAAACAGATGAAATGGTCAATGAGGTTGACTATCTTAACCGGTTGCAGATAGCAGACAAGCGAAGCTATATTATTATAGGCCCGGGTAGGTGGGGTACAAGAGATAAAAGTCTTGGGATCCCTGTCAGCTGGTCTCAGATCTGTAATGCCAAGATAGTAGTTGAAATCGGCATGAATAATTTTCCGCTGGATGCCTCACTTGGTTCCCATTTTTTCCATAATATCACGGTTATGAAGACCGGTTACATAGCCATAACCAATACCGGAAAAGATGAATTTATAAACTGGGATGCTTTCAGAAGCATGGATTGTATAATAGATCTGAAATATTTCAAATTGCTGAGAAGCAGCAGACCATTAAGTGTCCAGCTTGATGGCAGAAGGAAACAGGCCTTAATCTCCAGAGAATGATATGGGAACAATTGAAGTAGCTATTTTTTCAGAACATAAAACGCTGGTGTCTGAAGGTCTGAATTCAACGCTTCAGCAAATAAGCGAAGTCAAATTATACGATATCGATTTCAAGGACCCACTGCTGCACACCACCATAAAAAAGAATGCCCTGAAAATCATTTTCTTTGTGGTAAAATCTCTTGACGATGACCAATATAACGAAATTATCGAAATTAACAGAAGATCACCTGCAGTGAGCATTCTGATAATTTCCATGCAAATCACCCGGGATTCTATCTTTAAAGGAATAAGATGTGGTGCTCAGGGATTTATCTCAGCCGATGCATCACCACAGGAGATCCGGGAAGCAATTTTCACTGTCCGTAATGGTCACGATTTCTACTCAGCTGCAATCACCAGCCTCTTAGTAAGCAACTACACCGATTTAATCAGAAATGAGCAATCCCCTAAAATAAAAAACGTGGACAAGTTATCCAAAAGAGAGCTGGAAATCCTGTCCTTATGGGGTGAAGGTCTACAAAACAGCGAAATAGCAGCAAAACTTTTTATAAGCATTCGTACAGTAGAAACCCATAAAAATAATATCATGCAGAAACTGGGAATGCACACCACTGTCGATCTGATTAAATTTGCAATACGAAATAATCTGATAAAAATATAAAGAATGGATGCAAGATTTCAGGAATAATTAATTGAGAATCGGTAGTAAATGGAAATTGTAAGGATTTCCTATGCACTGAAAACCGGGAAAATCCGGCAAGCTCTGAAGGAGATTCCCCGGAGGTGAAATCATTCTCTGTAAAGAATTCACCTCTGGGGAAAAGCCGCTTCGGATTGTAGTGTGCCTGCAGAGTTGGGTTTTCAGAAGGTTGCCAAAGCGATATCGAAACAGTATTTAAAGAATTCAAGGAAAGTGGAAGATTGATGGGAAACCGGTGCTTCAGAGATCACTGTTGTATTTGAGAATCTCTCAAATAGGAAACAGCATAAATAACATCTATTCCTGTTGTTTTCACTAAAAAAAGCTGAATGCAATAGAATTTTCCTGCATAATATTTGTGAAATCTGCATTGAGAAACCAGTAAATTTTTGCGCTAATCATGAATTTCTTCAATTCATCTATCCCGTACTTTAATTCAATTGGATCTTACTCATGCGCCTCCAGATAATGCTGCGGCGGCCTTTTTAACTGCTTGCCCCAACTCACAATATCAGCAGAGTAGATTCAGAAGTAAAGTCCATGTGAAATCAATCTTCTGCGCCAGCTCGGCATTCCTCCAGATTCCCCGGAGATGATTTCCTTCTCTGTAAAGAATTCACCTCCGGGGAAATAAAGAAGAACGCAGAGTGGAGCGTTTTTCGAACTATACCAGTTTCCATGTAAAATTTCCATCATTATGGGTTTCTTTTCCTGTAACTCTTGGTGGACAGGCCTTTAAATATCAAAATGCAGAAAAATATACAATAATTAATTTGCTCTATACTTTAAGTAGATCTGTTTGGTGGCGGAAAATCTGTTTCGTGTTTTTCTGTCTTAAAAAAGAGTTATGTAAATTCTGCATTTACCATGTTTATAAAAAATTCCTTACACTCTATACTCTCAAACCTGCTTATCATCCTGGATACCGCAGATTCGGTTACATTCAAATGCCTGGCCATCTGTGCTCCCGAAAAATCAAAGCGGAACTTACCAGTATATGCAAAGAGCTCCCTTGCAGTAGACT